>JAFOOX010000022.1 GCA_017425245.1 Gammaproteobacteria bacterium | reverse complement strand
CGTGGCGCGGGAGCCGGCGGCAGCGCCGACGGCCGATGCGTTAATGAGCGCGCTGCGCCAACTGCTGCCCGAGTACATGGTGCCGACGCAACTGCTGGCGGTTGATAGCTTGCCCTTGAGTGCCAACGGCAAGGTCGACCGCAAGGCCATCGCGGCCCATTTGATCAACCAAGCTTCAGCGCGTGTGGCCGAAGAACCGCCACGGCCCGGGCTGGAACGCGAGGTAGCCGATATCTGGAAGAAGGTACTGCTGTGTGACGCGCTCTCAAGAACCGACGACTTCTTCCTGATCGGTGGCGACAGTCTGCGGGCTACCCAGATCGTGCAGCTGCTTCAGTCGCAACGAATCTCGCCATTCCCCGTACCGCTGTTTGTCCTGTTTTCCAACCCTACCGTTGCAGCTCTGAGCCGCTACATACAGGAGCAGTGGCAGGCGTTGAGCATGACCAAGGCCGAAATGCCCATTGAGGAAGGTATCCTATGAATGTATGTACACAACCGGTCCCGGAGTTGGTAGCTACGCTATCTGCCTCGGGTGTTCTTCTCTGGGCCGAAGCTGGTCAGTTGCGTTTCAGGGCTCCGGCTGGCGCGCTCGACGGAGAGTTGCGACAGATACTCGGGGAGAGAAAACAAGAGATACTGGCCCATCTGGCGACGACGGTTCCCGGCATCGATGCGGATCCCGCCAATCGTTTTGAACCATTTCCTCTTACCGATCTGCAACTGGCCTACATTGTTGGTCGCCGAGACAACTACGAACTCGGCGGTGTGGGTTGTCACAACTACCTCGAACTGCAGATGCCAGTGCTGGAGCCGCAGCGGCTGGAGCACGCCTGGCATACGCTGATCATGCGACACGACATGCTGCGTGCAGAAATTGGCACCGACGGTCATCAACGTGTTCTTCGGAATGTCGAACTTCCACCGCTGCGTTGCGATGATCTGCGCGGCGCCAGCGCCGCTGAATACGAGCACGCAGCGCTTGCAAGCCGCAACGAGATGGCATTTCGCCGCTACGACTCCGAGCGTTGGCCGCTCTATGAAATCCGCCTCACATTGCACGACAACGATGCGGTCTTGCATTACTCGACGGATCTGCTGATTGCCGATTTCGCCAGCATTCAGTTGCTGCTGGCAGAGCTGGGCCATATCTACTATCACCCAGAGATCGCACTGGAGCCATTGACCCTGACTTTCCGTGATGTGGTGATGTCCGAACGCCAGCGGAGCAACCACCCTACTACTGAAGCTCGCCAGCAAAGGCACCGGGCCTACTGGATGGCGCGGATCCAAGATCTTCCCGGCGCTCCCGAGTTACCAGTGCTGTCGCATGCAGCGCGCAAACTCCAGCACAACCCAAGCTTTGAAAGGCACGCCTTTGATCTTGGTGCAGATCTCTGGCAAGCGTTGAGTGAATTGGCGACGGCGCAGCAGCTGACGCCGACCGCCGCGGTCCTGGCTGTTTTCACAGAGGTCCTTCGTCTGTGGTCGCGTCAACCAGATTTCTGTATCAACCTGACGCTGTTCAATCGCCCGGCGGTGCATGACCAGATCCAGAATATTGTCGGTGATTTCATCGCCATCAACGTCCTTGAAGCTCGTTTTCATGAGGATATGACGTTCTCGCAGCGAGCCCGGCAGCTGCAATCACGTTTGTGGCAGGATCTGGAGCATGCCGGTTTCAGCGGTATTGAGGTGCTCCGCCAGCTATCGCGCGCGCATGGCAGCAACCAGCTCATTCCAGTGGTATTTACCAGCACTCTGGGTATTGCTGGCCATGGGTTGCCGAGAAACGACTTCATGCATGATGCCCGGCTGCGTTTCGGCATTACTCAGACGCCTCAGGTCTGGCTCGATTGCCAGGTTACCGAACGAAACGGCGCGCTTCATATCGACTGGGACGTCCGCACGGGCATCTTTCCTGCTGGCCTCATTGAGCAGGCCTTTGCGGTATTTACGCAGGCCATCGCCTCACTTGCGCAAGGCGTTAACGCTTGGAACGCCAGCAGCCTGGTGGCCCTGCCTGATCCCACACGGCAGCAGCGCGAGCGGATCAACACTGAACGCGATGCCACCTTGCCCCAAGGCTACCTGCATGGTGGCTTCTGCCAGCACGCGCTGATCGCCCCAGAACGCCCTGCGTTGTTCTGTGGAGCAAACACGTGGAGCTATGGTCAGCTGGCATCCTGGGCGGTGCTCATTGCCCGTGATCTGCGTGCCGCTGGCTGCGAGCCGGGCGAACCTGTCGCCCTGTTTCTCGACAAGGGGCCCATCCAGATAGCGGCCATCCTGGGAGTTTTACTGGCGCAGGGTGCCTATGTGCCGATCGATATTGGTCAACCTTGCGAACGCAGAAACAGCATGCTGGCGGATGTCAACGCCAGGCTGCTGTTGACGGACGCCGAACACGTCGACGCGCAGTGGCCCGAACAGGTTCGGCCAATGCTGATCGGCGCCATGAACGCCTTACCGCACAAGGAGCTGGCTTCGGCTCTGCAGGATGCTATTGCGGCGGCGCAGCAGCGAGACACTGCAACACAGCTGGCCTATGTGCTTTATACCTCAGGCACTACGGGACGGCCGAAGGGGGTGATGCTCACCCATCAGGGAGTTCTGAACACCATTCAAGGTTTCAATCGGCAGTTCAGCATCAGTGACAACGATCGGTTGTTCGGCTTGGTCAATTACACCTTCGACCTGTCGGTGCTGGATCTGTTTTGCGCCTTCACCGCCGGTGCCGCGCTGGTCCTGCCGCAGGGACAATGGCGCAACGATCCTCAGCAATGGGCGACAGCGATCGAACTGCATCGGGCTACGATCTGGAACTCTGTTCCCGCACACATGCAGATGCTATTGGCCCATTTGGGGCAAGGGCAGACACTCTCCAGCCTGCGGCTTGGTTTTCTGTCCGGCGACTGGATCCCGGTAACACTGCCGGCTCAGGTAAGGCTGCGCCTGCCCGCTATGGTGCTCAAAAGTCTCGGTGGTCCGACCGAGATATCGGTGGCCTGCATCTATCACGACATTGACACGGTCCCTGAGGGCGCAGTGTCGATCCCCTACGGCTCGCCCTTGAGCAACCATCGGCTGTATATCCTGAATCAGCAGCTTGAGCACTGTCCCGACTGGGTCCCAGGAGAAATGCACGTGGGTGGCCCCGGTGTCGCTCTCGGATTCGTCAACGATCCAGAGCGCACGCGGGAGCGCTTCATCATCCACCGGGAAACTGGCGAGCGCCTGTACCGGACCGGTGACATCTGCCGTTTCCGTGACGACGGCATCATCGAGATCCTGGGGCGCGATGACAATCAGGTAAAGATCCGCGGTCATCGCATCGAACTGGGCGATGTGGAAGCTGCCCTTACTTCGTTACCCGGGGTGGGCCGCGCTGTGGCCCTAGTGCGCCGCGAGCCGCTGGATCTTGTGGCTGCGGTAGAGGCACAGGAGCCGTGCGATGATCCAGCCGCGCTTGTCGCCCAGTGGCTCAGTGATCTGACCACGCGCCTGCCTCGCTACATGCTGCCCTCGGCCATTGAGGTGTTGCCCCAGATCCCCTTGAGCCGTAACGGCAAGATCGATCGGCGGGCGCTCGCTGAACACTTCCAGGGCGCAATGCCCGGCGGCCCCAATCGGCAACCGCTGCGCGAGGAGCCGCTTGAGCAGAAGCTGGCCGCCATCTGGCGAGAGCTGACGCTGACAGAGGAGATCACGCGCGCTGATGACTTCTTCATGATCGGCGGCACCAGCCTGACTGCGGTAGAGCTACTCAACCGGCTCTCAAGCGAAGGGTTTCGCGTCAACATCGACCTGATCTTCAACCACCCCGTGTTTCATGACATGGTCGACGCGTTGCAAAGCGCTGAAGACGAAGAGGAGCGTTTCCGGCAGAGTATCGACCTAGATGCCTTGCTGGCCAGAGCAACCCGAAACCTTCCGGTGGCCGGGCCCGAAACAGCACCGCACATTGGCTGCAACATCTTCCTGACCGGCGCAACCGGATATCTGGGCATTTATGTGTTGCGAGCCCTTGTTCAGACCACTGACTACCGCATTCACTGCCTGCTGCGATGCCGCGACGAAGCCAGCGGCTACCAGCGCCTGCGCCAGATGAGCGCAGAGAAGGGACTCTGCTTTGCTTTGGATCCGGATCGGGTTCGCATCATTCCCGGCGACCTGTCTGCTGAACGCTTCGGACTCGACGAGGTCAGCTATGCTGCGCTGGCGCAGGATATGGACAAGGTTGTGCATATCGCTGCAATGATAAGCCTGATAGCGCCGCTGTCAGGGCTGTATCCAATCAACGTCCAGGGATCGGCCAACGTCATCGAACTGGCCACCAGCGGCAAGCGCAAGCCTATCCACTACATGTCGACCATCGGCGTCCACTATCGCTTTCCCTATGGAGAGGACGAGCCCCCGATCCCTGAGTCGACAAAGCCGGATGCTTCTTGGCACAAGCCCGAGCTCACCTATGAACATACCAAGTACATGGCGGAGCAACTGTTCCACCGGGCGCGGGATCTGGGCGTCAAGGTGAACATCTTCCGCTCCGGCGCAATCACCTGGGATAGCGAACAGCCACAGCCATTTATCAATGACGATGCATTCGTCAAGTTTTTCAGGACCTGCCTGAGTGCCGGAGGCTATCCAGATGCGTCAATCCTGATCAGCATCACTCCGGTCAACATTGTTGCGCAGTACATCGGCATGATTGCCCAACGTGAAATTCGCGACCAGGGTCAGAACTTCCATCTTGTGTCGCAGCATAGCCTCCCCGGCGGCAGGATCTATAGCTGGTTCAACGAACTGGGTTGCCGCTTTGCAACTCTGGATTTCGAAACATGGAACGAGCGCCTTGCGGACAGCTTTGGCCGTGGCTTTATCAACCGCTACTTCAAGCACGGCATCGGCCAAGGGGGCCATCACCAATACCGCATCGACAACCTCACCACCGTTCTGAATGAGCATGGTATCCAACCCAATCAGGTTACCAGCGCCTACTTTGTACCTCTGCTGTCGCAGTTGGCAGGGCTGCATCACGATAGAAGCGGAGGAACGGCATGCACGCCCCAATCGCAGTAACTGCCCAATGGGATGCGCCAACGTCCCGTTCCTGGTTTCGGATCCCGGTCATCAAGCCGGATCCAGCGTGGCGCTTGATCTGCCTTCCCCACGCCGGGGGTTCGGCTGGCTTCTTCTATCCCTGGAGTCGGGTGCTTCCACCGCAAGGTGAGCTGGTGGCCATTCAGTACCCGGGGCGCGAAGAGCGTATAGCCGAGCCATGTATCGACGACATGGGCTGCATGGTGCACAACCTGATCCAGGCATTTAGCGCAGCCCCTGAGCTGCTGCAGCGCCCCTATGTACTCTTTGGCCACAGCATGGGGGCGGCCGTAGCCTACGAACTGGTCCTCGCCCTGCAGCAGCGGAAAATGGCGCTACCGTGCCTGTTGGCACTTTCCGCAAGCGAAGGCCCTGGCACAGGAAAGCCCAGCGCGCTGCACTGCTCTTCCGACCGCGATCTGATTGCTGAAATCGTGAGGCTCAACAGCAGGCTGAATTATCTGCTGCACTCGCCAGAACTGACGGAGCTGGTGCTCCCAGCGCTGCGTAGCGATTACCGGCTGATAGAGGCCTACGGTAGCCGGACGCCCTCTTACGGCCGCGTGCAGGTTCCCCTGGTCGTGATGGTGGGGCAGGAGGACAGCGAACTAACGTTGGATGAGGCGATGGCCTGGCGGCGGGTCGCGGGCCAAGGTTTCGAACTTTGCAGTTTCCACGGCGGACACTTCTACCTTAGTCACCAGTTTCCGGCGTTGACCGAACAGTTATGTCTGCGCTTGGCCGGGTACGACCAAAGGCATCGGCCTTCTTGGCAAGAGCTTCCGTGAGGCGCTGATCCAAGCGGGGTTTATTCCCGAATCGGGCATGCAGTTCCCCATTCGGGTAGTTTCGCCGTTGAACCAGGCCAATCATATGAAACATCCCCACGACGCCAGTTGCAACCTGCCTGATCGCGGTATGCAGGGCGTCTGTCGAGGTCCGGCGGTACCAACAGATCCGCGCCTTTTCGGTAAGTTGCGGCTCCCCAAGTAACAAACCACAGGAACGCAATGATGGAAACTCAGAGCAGCAAAACCCGCATCTTGGTACTGGGTGGCTATGGGCGTGTCGGGCAGGAGGTAGCCCGCTATCTTTTTAATGCAACTGATCTGACGCTCATCCTGTCGAGCCGGGAAGCCAAGCCATTGCCTGGCTGGGCTACCCCTGATCCGCAGGCGCGCATGGAAGCCCTGATCCTAGATCTGTTCGACGACGATGCCCTGAAGCTAGCTTGTGCTCAAGTTGATCTTGTTATCTCGTGTGCAGGGCCGTCGGGGCTGATCGGCAACCGTGTGGCCCTGGCCTGCAAGCGGGTGGGCGTCCCGCTGGTGGACGCCGGTGGTTACGACCCCCTGCTTCACAGCCTGCAACAGGCTCAGGTGAAGGAGCCTTCACCAGTCCCTCTGGTCATTAACGTCGGGCTATTGCCCGGATTGTCCGGTCTGTTCCCGCAGTGGCTTCTGAAAACACTGGATGTAAAACAGCCCGTTGAAACACTTGATGTGTGCTACGTCGGACGCGATGCATGGAGCTTCAACTCGGCCTGGGACATTATCAACAGCCTCGGCGGCTTTGGCCAGGATCGAGGCTTCTGCTATCTGTCGAGGCAGGATGTGATCCGTGTGCCCATGCGCGAGTCCATGCGTAAGGTCAGCTTCCCCAAGCCGATAGGCAATGCCTCGACCATGCTCATCTATTCCGAGGAGATCGCCCGCCTGGCCCGTGAGTGGCAAATAGGAACAACGCGCGTCTACGGAGCGAACATCGGTCCACGCGCAGCCCTTGTGTGCATGCTGGCGAAGATCCTTGGTTTTCATCGAACACCGAAGGCTGTAACACGCGGCGCCCGCTGGCTGGTTGGCGCCTCTGCCCGTGATATGCGAAAGCACAGCCCGGCCTACGGCATTCGTGTCGATCTTCGCTACTGCGGCGGGCGCACGGCTAGCGCCATATTGACTCTGGCCGATACCTACCGGGCAACTGGAACAGTGATTGGTATAACCGCGCATCAGCTTCTCGACGAGGGAGGCCCCGGCCCTGGCGTTTTCATGCTGCATGAAGCCATCGAACCAGAGCGCTTCATGCAGTGTCTGCAAGCTCAGGGACTGGTAGAGGTCGTAAACGGGGCGGACGTTTCAAAAGTAGATCTGGCGGGGGTGATGGCATGAATTCAGTAAAGAAGATCATTGTGCTCGGCGGTCGTGGCGAGACGGGACGACGTATCGTCGAGGCTCTGTCACTGCGTTATCCGTATCTGCATGTCGCCATAGGATCGCGACGCGCGGCAGCCGCCGGGGGGCATGGCACCAACAGCCCCATCGTCCAGATCGATATCCATAACCACCCGCATGCTCGGAATGTGCTTTCGCAGTACGATTTGGCGATCATCGCGTTGGGTCCGATGCATGTGCATGGAAGCAAGCCGCACCAGCTCTGCATCGAAGCAGGTGTTGACTGCATTGATATCAACGACAACCTAGCCGTAGCAGACCAGGTATTGGCTTTACACGATGTGGCCGTGCAGACGAAGCACGCTGTTTTCACCGGCATGGGTTTTACCCCGGGGCTGTCAAGCATGCTGCTCGCCGAGCTGGCAAGCAGGCATGCCTCCCCGAGTGGAACCTACCGCATTCGTGCGTGCATGGGCGCTGCCTATGGCGGCGGGGAAACGAGTCCTTACGCCATTCTCTCCAGTTTTCGCTCGCGTATTGAAACCCTGGTGGATGGCAGTCGCCAGCATATCTCGACTCCATGGAAAGATGGGCGCGAGCGTTTCCCGTTTGCGGGACAGCACGTTGCCGTCGAAACCATTCCGTTTTCCCCGCTGGAGGCCGCCAGCCTGGCGTCGGCCCGCAGTGCCATGCGTGGCGCTGTTTCAAATCTGGACGCGCGCTATCACATCCAGTATCTGAAACAAGGGTTTGCGCGGTTGCTATCGCGCTTCGAACTGTCACCACGGGTAGTTGAGTGGTTCGCCATGAAATTCTACACAAGCGGCCAGAACATGAAGCGCAAGAAAGACGCAGATCCGGATACCGTACTCTGGGTGTATCCGGACGACGCGCCACAGAGCGGGTTGCTGGTCCATGGCGTCGTGTCGTCTTACGACCTGACCGCCGCGATGGCCAGCGCTGTCGCCGACGCCTGGCTGGCTGGCGATCTTGATGAATGCCATGGTGTTTTTGCCATCGACCAGTTGAAGGTAGAGCAACGAGCGAGCCTGTGCAGTCACTTGGCACGCCGAGGCATTACCAGCAAGCCGTCCGACATGCGCCGTCTGGCTGACCAAGGTCTGGACTTTGGATGGGTTGCCAGTGTGGGCAGCAGCGACGTTCGAGCACTTCGCCATTATCACTGCAACTGGTACACGGCTAGCCCCAAACATCCCAAGATGGTTCCATTGCAAAAGCGCTTCCTGCTGCAGTCAGAGGTCTGGAAAGCCTTGCGGCGGCGGCGCAACGGGTTGCCATTCCTTGGTTTCATTCTGCTCACCATGCGCCGATGGCGGCAGCACTATAAGGCTCTGGCGGCGTTCAGATCAGCGGCCACAGGGCCCGACGCCAACTGGTGGCCAGTCATCACTCGTGACATCAGCATGTTCACCTCCGGCTACTCACGAGTGAGGGATCTTCTGGGGCAAACCCAGGCGCTGCAGTTGTACGGTCAGATGTTCCTGGAAACCGGACGGATGGAAATGCGCTGGCTTTGGCCAGATCCGACAGTTTTCGCTGCGTTGGACCAGCCGGCCGAAGGCGTACGTGACTATTGGCTGGCGTTCATGGAAAGCTGCCAGGAACTGGGCGTGCTTCGCTATCAGACGCAAACCGAAGGCGAGCACCACATATGCGCGATCAGCTACTGCGCCTACGCCGACATGTTTGCCCAACTCCAGTGCCCGGAACTTGCTGGACTGGTCCGCCAGATGGAACATGAGGCACTCGCATATATGGCCAGCGGCAGCGGGTTGGAGATCGACTGGCAGGCAGGGCCATCTGGAACCGCCCGGATCCTGCTCCGCCTGCCGCATTCAGCTGAGATGGAACCTGCCGAACGACGACAAGCTGTGAGTATGTGATGGACTGTCCTGAACAGGTGGATACCACAGCGTCCGCCCTGGACGCTCAAGGCTCGTGCGTGTGGCGGCGGCTGCAGGCAGAGGCAAGGCTAACCTCGTTGAAGGAGCCCGCACTGCTGCCATTCATTGACCGCGTCATCCTGTGTCATGCCTCGTTTTGGCAGGCGCTGTCCTTTCTGCTGAGCGAGAAACTATCCTCGCGGACCATTGCCATCGACATTTGGCAAGAATCATTTGCCTGTGGCCACGGCGCGGGCCTGGAGGAGGCCGCGAAGGACGATTTGGCCGCGACGGCCCTTCGCGATCCAGCTGCGCAGGATCTGCTGATCCCTTTTCTCTGCTACAAGGGCTTTCATGCACTCCAGTGCCACAGGGTTGCTCACCATCTGTGGAATATCCATAGAAACACCCTGGCGCGGCTGTTGCAGAGCCGTGTATCTGAAGTCTTCGACGTGGATATCCATCCGGCTGTGCCGGTTGGGCAGCGGGTGTTCATAGATCACGGGACAGGAATCGTCATTGGTGAGAGTGCGAGCATCGGCAACGATGTCTCGATTCTGCAGAAGGTCACACTTGGGGGGACAGGCAAGGAGCAAGGTGACCGCCATCCGAAGATTAGGGACCACGCCTTCATAGCCGCTGGCGCTACCATACTGGGCAACATAGAAATAGGCGCAGGCGCCACTGTCGGTGCGGGAAGCGTCGTGCTTGGGTCGGTTCCTGCCTATGCTACGGCAGTGGGCGTGCCCGCCCGCGTCCTCTGCGCTCGCAGCACACAAAGATGAGACCCGACAAAAGTTAGTTGTTAACCGTCCCGATGTCTGATAAAAAGGCCCCACCTCATATGATATTAATTCACATTCTCACGAATGCGAGACAGTCAGGGCGGTCCCCTCATCATGGAAGGTGCAGCACGCGTATCGACAGCTTATTCCCGCCCCCCCAGGGCCGACTTCGGCATGGTGACGCTTCAGCCCGGCTTGGTCGTCTGCCATACTTTGGCAAGTGATCTTGGCGCCATCGCGACCAGCAAAACGTTCGATGGCGACAGCGAATTCATCCACCTCAACTGCCAACTGGCCGGGATGCTCACAGGGCGGGTAGGGCAGGATCCTTTGGATTTCATCGAAGGGGACGTTTCGCTGGGTTTTGCCGCCGGCGAACGATTTCAGGTCCGGCACTGTGAACACTTTCAGAACCTGGCGGTGATGGTAAAACCGGATGTGCTGTGCGAACTGGCAGGCGAAGAAATGCCCGCCATGCTTGGTCTTCGCCAAGATCCGAGATTCTTCGTCCAGCGCGCGGGGATATGTCAAAGATCGATGCGCTCAGCCAGAAACGTCGCCAGTCTGTTAACCGAGTTCCCGTGCCAACGTCTGTTGCTGCATGCAGCAACCCTCGATTTCCTGCATTGGCATCTCACTGCCTTCCAAAGTTGCAAAGACTGCAGATGTCTATCTACGCGTGAATGCCGTCAGCTGGAACATGCCCGGGAATTGTTGCTTCAGGATCTGAGCACTCCGCCCACCATTGCTCAACTTGCGAAAGCGGTTGGCATTAACCAGTGCAAACTCAAGAAAAGCTTCAAGGATCATTTCGGCAACACCATCTACGGCCTGTTTCAAGAAGAGCGTATGGCCAGCGCCCAACGTCTTCTGCAGAGCTATAACGTAACCGAGACAGCGATGATACTGGGGTACTCTAACGTCAGCCATTTCAGCGCCGCATTCGCCAAGCAGTTTGGCTGTTTGCCAAGTAAAGCACGCCAAAGTGTTACGGTAGCAATGCACGGTTACGAAACGGCACCGACCAGAACGCTGATTGCCCCGGCAAATTTGAGCAACCATTCCGATGCTCGCGAGTTAATGTTGGCTTAGGGGCAATGGCTGCGCCCCATACAACGACCACCCTGACTCTGGTGGTGACAGCGCTGCTCTACGTCAGCTTGCTGGGGATCAAATCACCCGCCCGCAGCTGACCCTGATCGCAACTGTTGGTGTGCGTTAAGCGTCCGCCACTTGGCGGACGCTTAACCCAAGATCCCCGGGTAACGCTCAATCGTCAGGCCACAGGCGTCAAGGGCAATACCAGTAAACAGGGCGCTAAACACCAGCCCAACTAAAGCAATAGCAATGCACCGCAAACGCGCAGCACCTGTTTTAGGAGTGAGATCGCCATAGCCGATGGTCAAGGCGGTAATCCAAGCCAAATACAGGCCTTCTGACCAGGATAACCGCTGCAACAGCGCCAACTGCGTATTACCACGATGCCGATCATCGGTCAATAACATCGATGGCGATCACTCGCACACCGCCGTGCAGGGGCGAGGCACCATGGTGTTTTAGTGATCGACATCCGTCAAGCTGACGCCGGTTTTGCGCAGCGATTTCCCCTGCAGTTCGATGCGTAGTGAACCATGGACCAAGCGGTCGAGGATGGCATCGGCGTGCGTCGATTCGCCAATCATCGCCCTTTGCGTCAAAGGAAACGCTGGTGCCGAAATCGCCATCGCACAAACGCGCGTGATCAGGGGTGGCGTAAGCGTCGCATTTCTTAAAAGCCTGCTGCCACCCCCTACCCCAGCGCCAAGCCGCATAACAATTGCAATCCCAGATTCCTTGGCCAAGCAGCTGCGGGGGCGAGTTGCCTGTGGTGTGTTCCCAGACGCGCGAAGTGCCACCATCGATGGCTGTCCGGCGTTTACTACCGCAGCGAACGTAATCAGCGCTGTCAATCAGCGTCCAAATTTGACCAGCTGATCAGCCCTTGTGCAGTATCGGCCCGAACGCATTGTTAGGCCGTGACGGGCTGAGCAAGAGCCTTGGCCATGAACACGTTGAAGTCTGTAGCGGGATACTCGCCAAAGGCGCCGCTCGGCTCGAAGCCATTCCTGCGGTACAACGCATGCGCAGGCTCAAAGGCCTCGCCTGTGCCAGTCTCAAGAAGCAGGCGTGAGTATCCACGCTGACGGGCCACACGAACGATTTCATCAAGGATCGCTTGCCCGACGCCGCGCCGCAGAAAGGCGGGCTGCGTACGCATGGATTTGATCTCGCCGGTGCGAGGATCCAGTTCTTTCAGTGCTCCGCACCCACACAAGAGACCATCTTCCCACGCAGTCCAGAAGGTAACACTCTGCGCCCGAAGGCTCTCGATTGCGAGGGCATGAACGTGGCCAGGAGGAGAATTGCTATGCATGCCCGAGAGGTGTAACGCAATGAGCGACTGAACTTCCATGGAGGAGAGGTCATCTTGCCGAACGTCTATGCCCACGAAGCAGCCTCCTTTGCGGCTTGGCGGTGTTATCAACCGCCCTGCTCGTTTTCCCGCAGCAGCGATCAACGGTGAATGTGTTCCATATGGCTGATTTCTCGCCTGAATCACCAAGGAAGTCAAGCTGGCCGTGCGTGAAACGCAGGCACTCGGGTTAACCCTAACAGCGCTTGGCTTTCGCCCTACCCCTCGATCACCACCTGCACGGCGGCAAGACAACCCACAGCCAGCCGGGCGTAGGGGTTGAGGCAACAGGACGTTGCCGAAAGCCACTATGAGCCAAGGATGGCACATTGTGGCACCGGAAGACCGCACAACGGTTATCGATGGTGGTGATCTCGGGGGCCGCCGGTGGGTGCAGGAGGCCGTGCGGAAACGGCTTTCCTGCCCGTCGTGCGGGGGCGGCACCCCGCATCCGGGCGCCGCAGGCGCAATCTGCAGCCATGCACTGGCATTCCAACGCCCGGCCCGCACCGGCAGGCGCTCTTATCAAATCGCCACGCGATTTGTCTGAAGGCCTGCGGCGCAGCCGCAATCTCAGATGCGAGATGCGAGATGCGACTGGCATCCAGCGACGCAGCCGCATCACCACCCTAATGGCCGCGAGGGCATCAATTCTTCGGCGTACCCACTGGAAACACATCCACCGCTTCACCGAGGGCGTCGCACAGCTGCTGCTGAAGGGCACTGAGGGTGGCGAATGACATACCGCAACCGGCACAGGCCCCAGTCAGACGGACGTAGACCAGATCGCCATCAACATCGACCAAGCTGATGTCACCGCCATCGCGCACGAAGATCGGCCGCATCCGCTCAATCACCCCTTCGATCACCTTAATACGTTGATAGGCAGAGCGCGGGCCGGCAGCCACAGGCTCAGCCTCGATCTCCGGTGACGGGGTAGCAACGGCAACAGCCGCACCATCGGCCATAACGGCATGGATACGCGCCTCAATCTTGTCATGACAGGTGGCGCAGGCACCGCCAGCCTTGGTGTACTGAATCACCTGCTCAAGGGTTGTCAGCCCATTCTGGGCTACCACCTTGTCGATCAGGGCACTGTCGATACCGAAGCAGCGGCAGATCAGCTCACCCTCTTCATGGTCGTGGTCACACACCTCGCCACGGTAGTTGGCGACGGCCGCATGCAGTGCCTCCATCCCCATCACCGAACAGTGCATCTTCTCAGGCGGCAAGCCATCGAGATATTCAGCGATCTGCTGATTGGTGATGGTCAGAGCTTCATCCAAGGTGCGACCAATCACCAGTTCAGTCAGCGCGGAGCTGGAAGCAATGGCACTGCCACAACCAAATGTCTGGAAACCGGCGTCAAGGATACGATCGCTCTCCGGATCCACCTTCAACATCAAGCGCAGTGCATCACCACAACTGATGGAGCCAACATCGCCGATGCCGTTGGCATCGGTCACCACCTTGGCATTGCGCGGGTTGAAGAAATGCTCTTTAACCTTTTCGGAATAATCCCACATAACGCCTCCGGCCTTGCTGATGCTGGGTAGAGCGGCGACGCCGCCGTTAACCCTGCTGCAAAGCTAAGGCCGAAATCTGAGTCATTTAAAAACAAAAGGTTGGCGTTCAGAAACGAGCCAGGATCACAGCCCTGTCTGACACCGGCCAACGCTTTGTCGGCAAGCCGACAACTGCGGTTCAGCTGCGGAGCGTGGGCATTCGCACTTGGGGGGCCAAGGCCGGCCGCGGGGAGGCCATCTTGCGCCGAGCCGGTTGACGTACCAAGGTTAGAGGAATCTCAGTCTTGCAGGCGATCACCAACTCAACCCCCCCCAGCCATGGTAAATGGTGGCTGGCAAACTCCTCCCAGCGGGCAGGTGGCGGTTGGCTGCCAAACAGACTGCCAAAGCACAGCTGATCACGGTATCGAAGGTCGCAGGCCAACAGCGACAACCAATCACGCCAGCGCCAGGGGCTGAGCCAGCGCCCCTGCCACAAAGGCTCGCGGCGACGACTGCCGAGACGGGCACCAAACACGACGGGGCTAAATGGATTGGGTTGGATGATCACCAGATGACCGCCCGGGATCAGTACCCGATAGGCTTCGCGCATTACCTGATGGGGATCTTCGGCATGGTGCAAGGTAAACGGCAGTACCACCACATCCACTGAATGCTCCGGCAAAGGCAAGGCGTCAGGCCGGGCATTGACGTGGCCCCCCTGCCCAATGAGGCACTGGTGACGAATCGGACTACCGGCAAAATCCAGATGCAGCGCCTGATCGCCAATGGCAATCAGGTGGTAGCCAAATAGTCTTGGCCACCACGGCTGCAGTCGACCATTGATGCTGGCCCATAGCCAGTTATGGAGTGGATCTGAATCTGTGCCAAAGGCAATCACCCAAGGACTCCTTGCACCGGGTTGCACTTAAGGCAAGAGTACACAAGATTGATGGTGATGACAGAGATAACCCGGCGCCAAGGAGCGCAACCATGCCCCTCACCCTGACCCCGGTCGCAGTGCTGCATGACAATTATGTATGGGTGGTTGATGACGGCCACCACGCCGTGGTGGTAGATCCCGGTGAAGCGAGGCCGGTGACCCGTATGCTCAGCAGCCGGCGACTGCATCTGGCGGCCTTGCTGATCACTCATCATCATGCCGACCACATCGGTGGCGTGGCCGCCCTCAAGGCGATGAGTCCCAACTGCCAAGTGATCGGTTGTGCGGCTGACGTCGGTCCACTGCTCACCCACCCTTGTAGCGACGGTGATCAGCTATCCCTCCCCAGCATGGAGCTGGCCATTGAGGTACTGGCAGTACCCGGCCATACCCTGCACCACCTCGCATACCGTATCGGTAAATGGCTGTTCTGTGGTGACACCCTGTTCGGCGCCGGTTGCGGCCGGCTGTTGGAAGGCTCGCCACAACAAATGCATGACTCGTTATTGCGCCTTGTAAGCCTTCCCGATGACACCCTGATCTGCTGCGCCCATGAGTACACGCTCGGCAACTTGGCATTCGCAGCAGAGCTGGAACCGGGCAACCACCATATCCACGAGCGCCTCACCCGCGATCGCAGTGCCCGTCAGCGTAACGAGCCCACGTTGCCATCCACGCTCCGAGATGAGAAAAAGACCAACCCCTTTTTGCGCTGCCATCTACCGGAGTTACAGCTGGCTGTTGGGGCAAGGGATGGCAACAGCGTGACCGCCTTCACATTAATGAGGCAACTAAAGGACATTTTTCGTACAGCTTGAGCTGTGTCGCCCCCTTTTGGGTTGATCCGGGGCGGGGTTCGCACCTACCATTCGCCCGTTAATCATCAAGCGGTAAGGTCATGCGGGCAATAGCTCTATTAACAGGGATCGTCTTCTCTCTGCTGCTAGCAGGCTGCCAAAGCCTCAACCCTGTTGAGCATCAGCAGGTTGAGGCTCAGCAAGAGTCGGAGTATGCACGCAGCCCAGGTCCAATCAGTGATGCGCTGGCCACCAGTCGCCTTCACTCAAGCCGCGCTAAACGTTCGCTCTATCACCAGTCATTACCTGAACGCTTGCCCTCACTGCCAGCCCCCGATTTGTGGCAACGATTGCGAGGTGGCATGCGGTTCGATGCCGTGCACAACAGCCGGGTCGAGATCCATCGTCGCAACATGCTCAAGGATCCCAATTATCTGATGCGTGTCGGCGAACGCGCCGAACCCTTCATGTATATGGTGCTCAACGAGATTGAACGGCGCGGCATGCCCACCGAGTTGGCACTGCTGCCGGTGATTGAAAGCGCCTATGATCCCCACGCCTACAGCCGCGCTCACGCTTCCGGCCTGTGGCAGTTCATTCCGGAAACCGGCAAGCACTACGGCTTGCGCCAGGATTTCTGGTATGACGGTCGCCGCGACGTCGTCGCCTCGACCAACGCCGCGCTCGATTACCTACAGAAGCTCAACGAGATGTTTGACGGCGACTGGCTCTGTGCCCTCGCTGCCTACAACGCCGGTGAAGGCCGGGTGTCACGCGCCATCAAGAGCAACATTGCCCGCAATCGTCCGACCGACTACTGGTCACTGGACCTACCGGAAGAGACCCGTAACTACGTACCGAAGTTGCTGGCCCTGTCCGAGATCGTGCGCAACAACGATGGCTACGGCGTTAACCTGCCACCGATTGCCGACGAGCCACGACTGGCCATGGTCGATACCCGCGGCCAGATCGACCTGTCACTGGCAGCCCGCATCGCCGGACTGCCGGTTGAAGAACTGCTGCGCTACAACCCGGGCTTCAGCCGTTGGGCCACCGCACCCGAGGGGCCCCATAACCTGCTGCTGCCGCTGTCGGCTATCGAACAGTTCGAACGTACCTTGCTACAGCTCAAACCGGATGAGCGGCTGAGCTGGACCCGCCACAAGGTCAAACGCGGTGAAACCCTGGCCCAAATCGCTCAGAAATATCAGACCGATGCCAAACTGGTTGCTGATCTTAACCAGATCCGCAATGGCCGGTTGACCGCCGGCAAGAGCATCATAGTGCCAGTCTCTACCGAGGCACTGCCGGGCATTAACGCCCGTCAACTGCTCGCCAGCGACAGTGTTGGCCGCGCCACCCAAGCCGAACGCCAGGGCCGCCGCGCCAGTTACAAGGTTCGCAAAGGGGACACCCTCTCGCACATCGCCAAAAACCACCGGGTGTCCGTGAATGACCTGATGGCCTGGAATAATCTGAGCAAGCGCAGCCGGCTTTCTGTGGGGCAAAACTTGGTGATCTACCCCGGTAGCAGCAAAGCGCCCGCCCGCACCGCTGTCGCAAGCAGCAAGGCCACCACTTACAAGGTCAATTCGGGTGATTCCCTGTACCTGATCGCCAAACGCTTCAGTGTATCGGTACAGGATCTGCGACGTTGGAATGATCTGTCCGGCGACGGCCTGCAGCCTGGCCAGACCCTGCGCGTCCACGTCAATTGATGCCATCTGACCAGTAGCAACGGGGGCAAAGGCCCCCGTTGCTGTTTTACCGCTGTACCAAAAATCCCGAGTTGGGCTTTGTCAGCTCCGCGACAAAGCAACCATCATTGTCAGCAGCAGTAACGCGGCCAACATCACATGACGTTGCCACTTGATTGATTTAATTAAATTAAATTCCATAACAACGACTGGCACCGGGTTTGCTCGACACTCAGGGTCCACCCTCAGACGCCGGAGTGCAGCCATGCCGATCTATCTCGACAACAACGCCACCACCCCGCTCGCCCCTCAGGCCTTCGAGGCAATGGTGCCCTATCTACGTGACTATTATGGTAACCCTTCATCCATACACGATTTCGGCAAGCCGGTAGCAAGCGCCATTGAGGTTGCCCGGCTGCAGGTGGCTAACCTGCTGCGCGCCGATCTGGCCAGTGAAATCATCTTTATGTCCGGCGCCACTGAGGCCAACAACACCGCCATTCTGTCGGCGCTGGAAGCTCAACCGCAGCGCAACGAGATCATTACCAGTGCGGTTGAACATCCGGCAGTGTTAGCCCTGTGTGACCACCTAGCCACCAAGGGCTATGTCATCCACCGCATCGGCGTCGACAGTCAAGGCCGGCTCGATCGCGCCGCCTTCAGTGCGGCGCTGTCGGAGCGGGTGGCGGTGGTCAGCCTGATGTGGGCCAACAACGAAACTGGCACCCTGTTTCCGGTATTGGAGCTGGCCGAAGAGGCCAAGGCAGTGGGCGCGCTGGTGCATGTTGACGGCGTCCAGGTGGTCGGCAAGGTGCCGATAGCGGTGGGCCGCAGCGCCATCGATTTCCTCAGCCTGTCGGCCCACAAATTCAACGGTCCCAAAGGGATAGGCGCCCTCTATGTACGCCGTGGCACCCGCTTCAAGCCGCTGATCCGCGGTGGCCATCAGGAGCGCGGCCGCCGCGCTGGCACCGAGAATGTCGCCGGTATCGTTGGCTTTGGGGTGGCTGCCGAGCTGGCCGCCCTGCGTCTACCGGCCATGGCCGTAGTCTCGGCCCTGCGTGATGAGCTGGAGCAGGCGCTGCTGGCCAGCATCCCCAACAGCTTTGTCACCGGTGATGTTGGCAACCGGGTGCCCAACACCACCACCATTGCCTTTGAGTATGTGGAAGGGGAAGCGATCCTGCTGCTGCTCAATCAGCTCGGCATCGCCGCCAGCTCTGGCTCGGCATGCACCTCGGGTTCGCTGGAACCCTCCCATGTGATGCGGGCCATGGGCGTGCCTTACACCGCCGCGCACGGCGCTATCCGTTTCTCGCTCTCCACCCTCACCACCCCCGATGATGTCGAGCAGGTGATCCGCGCCATGCCCGGCATCATCAGTCGGTTGCGGGCCCTTTCCCCCTACTGGCAGGACAATGGTCCGGTGGCTGGCAGCTTTAACCCGGAATTTGCGGGGGCAGCATGAACAGCCCAGCCGAGGGCGTGATCACCAGCCCAAGCGACGGGGACATGAGCCCCGGTCGGCCGGCCCCACGCCTCGTCATCAACGACACCACATTGCGTGATGGTGAACAGGCGCCAGGCGTGGCCTTCACCGCCCGCGAAAAGCTGCGCATCGCCCGCCTGCTGGATGCCGCCGGGGTCGACGAGCTGGAGATCGGCGTACCGGCGATGGGCCACGAAGAGTGTCAGCGCATCCGCATGCTCACCAGCAGCGGCCTTAAGGCCGCCACCATGGTCTGGTGCCGGCTGCGCCCTGAAGATGTGACGGCCAGCCTCGGCCTCGGTGTGGACTGGGTGGATCTGTCGTTACCCGCCTCGCCGGGGCTGGCCGGCCACAAGCTGCGCCTTGATGACGAGCAGTTACAGGAGCGCCTGCAGCTGCTCTGTCGTCAGCTGATCGACGCCGGCATCAAGGTCTGCATCGGCCTTGAAGACGCCTCGCGCACGCCACTGCCACGGCTGTTGCAGCTCGCTGACTGGGCCCATGCGGCGGGTGCCAGCCGGTTGCGCTATGCCGACACCCTCGGCGTGCTCGACCCGTTTCGGGCCGAACAGCAGCTGCGCCAGCTGGTGCAGGGCTGTCTGTTGCCGGTGGAGATGCATGCCCACAACGATTTTGGTCTGGCCACCGCCAACACCCTTGCCGCCATCCGCGCGGGGGTTGCCTCGGTCAACACCACGGTCAACGGTTTGGGCGAACGGGCTGGCAATGCGGCACTAGATGAAGTGGTGGTGGGTGCCGAACGGCTGCTCGGAGTCGCCACCAATGTCCGCATCGAGCGTTTGCCAACCCTGGCCGGGGCTGTTGCCCGCGCCAGCGGCGAGCGCCTGACCCGGCGCAAGAGCCTGTGTGGCAGCCATGTGTTCACCCATGAGAGCGGCACCCATGTGGCAGCCATGCTCAAGGATCCAGCCAGCTACACCGCCATCGATCCACGCCTGCTGGGCCGCGAACATCAGTTGGTACTGGGCAAGCATAGCGGCAGCAGCGCGATCATGGCCATCTATGCCGACTTGGGTGAAACCCTGAGCGGCCAGGACATTCCACCACTGCGCCAGGCGTTGGCCAACTTCAGCGAACGGCGCAAACGCACACCAAGCCCCTTCGAACTACAGCAACTGCTGGCCGGCGTGCGCCGTCATCAGTCGCAGCTTTCACCTCAGACCCTGCAGGAGGTCGTATGAACGATAGTGCCTGGACCGCTCTCAAAGCTACGTTCGCCGCCAAAGGTATGGAATTGCCGGCGCGCTTCGGTGAACGGCTGCGCCTGTGGCAGCTATTGGAGCAAGAAAGCAGTTGTGGCGGACATGATATCGATACCGCCATCGACAACGCTTGGCAGCGCTTCTGCGGCGGCGAACGCAAAGAGCCGGCCACCGTCTCTGGCGGCTGTGCCAGTTGCAACGATGCCAGCAGTTGTGACATGGCTGGCGGTACGCCTCAAGCCAGTTATTAAGCGGGAGGTAGCACCATGATCCCGGCCGAAGCCCTTTATCTGCCTGGTGAGCTGGTCCAGCTCACCACCCAAGTGCGCAACGACGGTAGCGCCACCGACAGCAAACGCGGCACCCCGCTGCTGGAGCCCGGTGCCCGCGGCGTGGTGGTAGACGTTGGCCTGCACCTGAACCGCACCCTGATCTATCGGGTCAACTTTGGTGATGCGGGGTTGGTAATCGGCTGCCGCGATGTTGAGCTGCAACCTCAGTACGGCCGGTTGACCATCACCCTGATGCACGGCGAGGCGCTGCTGGCGGCCAGCGGCACCACCTTGGTCGTCATCGCCCCGGCCGATCGACCAAGCCACTACCAGGTGCAGATCGATGACTGGCAGTGCGAGCTGCCGCTGCAGGCGTTTGAGTGGCTTCCATATGCCCACAACAGCGATCCACAGTCGCCGGCTGATGCGGCATGAACGAACGCTCAACCACCCCATTCCCGGCTCGCACCAGAGGAGACTGACTATGGCCAACGCCCGCGCCCTGACGCCCGTAGCCCCTACAGCGCCCTCGCCCTACCTGCAGCTGCGGGTGGCACTGGAGCAGTTCGAGTGCCTGCCAGACGCAATCGCACCAGCCGACCAGCTGCGCTACTGCAAAACGCTGGACAAGATGGCAGCGATCGAACAGGCGCTGGTGAACCACCCGCTGGCCAGCAGCCACAAACCAGATTTGGCAGCAGTGGCCGAGGCGCTGGTGACCCTGCGCGGGCGATTTGCCAGTGAGGATGAGTTTCACCAGACCATGGCCCGCAACAGCTTGGATGAAACCAGCCTGAGCCAAGCGCTGCGCCGCGAGCTGTGGAGCGAGGCGGTACTAAACGCCTTGGTCGACGCGACCCCCGCACTGTCCGATACCGATACCGCACTCTACTACCACCTGCACCGTGACGAGTTCGTGCTGCCCGAGCAGCGCCTCGCCCGCCACCTGCTCGTCACCATCAACCCGGACATTCCTGGCAACCGCGCCAACGAGAGTCGCCAGCGCATCCTGCGCCTGCGGCAAGAACTGCTGGCCCATCCCCACAAGTTCGAGCGGCTGGCGGCCCGTTACTCCGAATGCCCAACGGCGCTGAAAGAGGGGATGCTCGGCTGGGTCAAACGCGGGCTGCTCTACCCCGCCATCGACGATGCCCTGTTCGAGCTGGCCGAAGGCAGCCTTAGCCTGCCGATTGAGACCGTGATCGGCCTGCATCTGGTGCGCTGTGAGAAGATCCGCCCGGCCCGCCTGCTCAGCTTCGAACAAGCCCGGCCAGCGATCGCCAAAGCCCACCGCGAACGTGTTAAACGGCGGGTGGTAGCCGAATTGATCGGCTAAGACCTAAATTCAGCAGACCACGGACAACCCCATGCTGTGGCGGTTCCCTTTCAGGGATTGCAACGCGGACACCAGCGCGGATCTGCCGACGTAGCCACGGCTGACTGGGGTTGACCATGACCACAGTGGTCGCACCGCAACCAGCGGCGCCAGCGCTGACTGGTTGGGCTGTCGCAGTCGGCGCAGGGTAATCCATGCTGCCATTGCCAACGGCCAAAGCCGGGTCGCCCACAGGCAGGACAGGAGCAGGCCAGACGATGCGCCAGGCGGGCTCCCAGGCGGCCGATGGCACGCTGACGCCCTGGATGAAGGTGGGCGCGCATATCGGTCGCGACCACCACAGCGCTACCGCTGGCGGCCTGCAGTTGCTGCCAGCATTGTTCAATCTCGCTCAAATCACGCAACGCCTTGTACACCGGCAAGCCCGGTTGGCTGGTTGCCAAGGTGAGCGCCAGCTGCGGCCAGCCGCAGCGCTGCATCGCTGGCCGCAGCTCAGCGACACTGCTAACGTCGTAAGCGCCATAGTGAACGCGCAGAGTCCACAACTGTTCCATCACCGTCAGATTCTGTTCCGCGTCCTGCCACAGCAGCCATTCCTGGCCGAGTGCAGCCCCCGGCAGCCAGGGATGAGGGCCGTAACTACCCTCACTGGCGAGGGCCAGCGGTGCATCATACTCGGCTCGTGCCAGCTGGATCTTGGCGTGCAGCATCGCCTCCGGCGAGCCGGGGCGTGCTACCTCACCACTGAAGGTGCCAAAGCGATCCGTATCGAGATCAGCGGGGCTCCACAGGTTCACCCCAAGGCAGCGACCAAAGGGCCGTTGCAGAGGATCTGCTTTGCCGTGGCGGGTGGCCACCAGCACCGGGCGGCCCTGATAAGCCAGCACACGACTAGTCGTCATCAGTCAACCCCTTGTGGTGGCGATAGGACGGTAACCACCCTTTCAGCTGCTCAAGGAAGGTGGTGGCGGCCAGACTCAACCGCTTGCTGTTCAGGTGGACCAGATACCACTGGCTGGCTAACGGAAAACCCGCCACGTCGAGAATGGCGACCTCGTCCTCTTCCACCGGTAGCCGGTGCAGCGCGTGGCGTGACAGGATCGACAAGCCCAGCCCGCCAGCCACCGCCTGCTTGATCGCCTCATTGCTGCCCAGCTCCATGCGCACATTCAGGCTTAGCTGCTGTTCGGCCAGATACTGCTCAATGCTGATACGGGTGCCAGAGCCCGCTTCACGCATGATGAAGCGCTCGTTCGCCAGGGTCGCTAGCGATACCTGTCGCTGCTGGCAGCAGGGGTGGCCCGGCGGAGCGATCACCACCAGCGGGTTATCCAAAATCGGCTCAGCCACCAGATCAAGCTGGGAGGGAGGCGTAGTCATGACGTAAAGATCATCGAGATTGCGTTGAATCCGCTCTACTACCCGATCGCGGTTGGCAACTTCCAGACGCACGTCAATTCCCGGATAGCGCTGGCAGAATGGCCCGAGCGCGCGCGGCACGAAGTACTTTGCGGTGCTGACGACCGCCAGCCGTAAACTGCCGCGCCGCAGCCCCCGTCGTTCGTCCATCTCCTCCTCAAACCGCTGCCACTCCTGCTGCATCCCCTGCCAGGTCGCCAGCAGTTGCTGGCCCGCTGCGGTGATCCGCACCCGACGGCCGACCAGATCGTACAAGGGTTCACCGACCTGCTCGCTCAGCTGGCGCATCTGTTGCGACACCGCCGGCTGGGTCATGAACAACTGCTCAGCGGCACGGGTAAAGCTGCCGCAGGCAGCCACCCGGGAGAATATCTGAAGCTGGCGTAGCGTGACATTCATAAGTAACAGCTTCCAAAGCCAAAACAAAATCCCATTTGAGCTTATGCATAAGCCTAAATACCATCGCTTCAGGATGCAATTGGCTGGAGTTACCGGATGACCATCACCTTCTCGACTGCTCTTGGCCTGATCTGGCTGGCCGCAGCCATTCTCTACCTTGCCAAAGGACTGGCATTGCTCTGCCAACCGCGCCCGCGCCGGGCACCCGGCCATCTGATGGCCACCCTCGCCCTGCTGCCTGCAGCCGCAGCGCTGTTGACCCTGCTGCTCAGCCCTGAGGCACCACTCGGCCCAATGCCGACCCGCGGCGTCAGTGGCTGGCTGCTGGCCGCGCTGATCCTGACACTCGGCGCCGTGATTCAACGCTTCAGCCTGCGCTTTCTGCTCGGTGACCGCGACCAGCCCCGCGTGCAGGGCGGGATCGCCATAGCCACCCTGAGTGCAGCCATGAGCTGGCTGACCCTGTCGCCGCTGGTGCTGGTGATCAGCTGGGGGCTGGCGCTGCTGGCACTGGTCAGGCTGATCGGTGTTGCCAGTGACTGGCCCGCCGCGCAAGCCTCCGCGCATCTCGCTGGCCGGGTGTTGTTTTGCTCTTGGCTGGCGCTGGCCGCAGCATCGGGCTTACCCGCCTTGGCTGGCACCCTGCCCACCGTAGCCATCGACTATGGCATCGCCGCGCTGGTGCTGATAGCCGCCTTTTTGCCTGCCGCCCAGTGGCCGGCGCAGCGTTGGCTCATGAGCAGTCTGGTCGCGCCCACGCCGGTGTCAGCCATCATGCACGCCGGGTTGGTCAATGGTGGCGCCCTGCTGCTCATCAGTCACGCTGGGGTGATTGAACAGGTAGGCTGGGCGCAGCCGCTGCTACTGATTATGGCCGCCATATCACTGCTGGTTGGCGCCGGAATGGCATTGGTCCAGGTGGAGGTAAAGCGCCACCTCGCCGCATCAACCGTCGCCCAGATGGGCTGCATGCTGGTGCAGTGCGCGCTTGGGGCCTACATTGCCGCGCTGATCCATCTGATCCTGCACGCACTGTTCAAGGCCAATCTATTCCTGCAGGCCGGTGGCCAACTGGCGCAACCGGCCCCGCTCCGGCGGCGTTACCAGCTGCTGTCAACGCTGACCATCGGTATCACCCTGAGCCTGGCTATTGTTGCCCTGCTGCCTGGCAATGCACGTGCCGCAGACTGGTTCAGCGCCTTGCTGCTGGGGATGGCAGCTGGCCACGCCCTGGCGGCTCTGGGGGCAACGCTCAAGCGCATGACCGGCTGGCTTTGGCTGACCGGCTTGGCCCTCTCTTTTGTGGCCGGGCAGTACCTGCTGCGCCAGCTGCTGGAGGGCCCCCTGCCTCAGTCGGCGGCACCACCCTGGCCGTGGCTGGTGGGCGCACTGGTGTTGCTTGTCGGCGGCGCAACGCTGCTGGAGGCCGCCCGTCAGATGCCTCGCTACCGCTGGTCGCGCTGGCTCTACATGCAGCTGGTGGCAGCTGCCGAGGCAAACCCGGCATGCATCGACGCCCACCCCGAACACCTTCATCGGCGCCATCTGCGCAGCCTCAACCAGCAACGGAGTGAGTCATGAACAGTCCTGTGCACGCTCATAATCTGCGCCGCAGCGCCAGTTTTACGCAGCGCCCCAATACGCCACCGAACGTTGTTGAGCTGGTAGCCAGCGTGCTTGATGTGGTGGCCCCCCAGTGGCCATTGGCCACCTTTGCCGCCCGCAGCCCGTGGCACGGTTGGGAGAGACAGCCATTCTCCCAGGCTGCACGCGAACATCAGGCGCTGACTGGCATTAGCATGCTGCCAGCCCCAGCGCTGGCGCGGCAACGCTGGCACCATGGCGACCTCCAGGCCGAGGTGCTGACCACCGTCATAGACCGCTGGTTACGCCAACGCGGCGAGCGTTGGGTCAAAACACACAATCAGCAGTTTGTACGGCGACTACTAACCGACGACGGCCTGCTCCTTGGTAGCGCCATGAGCCGCTACTGGCAGCAGCTGGCAACCACCCTGCCGGCACCTGTCCGGCCCCGCAAAATAGTGGTCACCACGGTAGGCCAGCGGCTGGCGGCATTGGGCCAACCGCAGGTGCAGCAGCTTATTGATCAGGCAACCATCCGCTGGTGCAAGCTGGCGCTTGGCCAGAACCGCGCTGCCTGGCCCTGCGCCGGTAGCCATCTGTTTGCCAGTTGGCGCCATTACGCCGAGCTGGACCCATTACTGCCACGTGAAGCCCGGCGGCGACTGGCCGAATGCCCGACCAGCGCAGCCCCTGCCCTGCACTGGGGGTTACAGTGGGCTGCGGATCAGGTGCAGCAGCGCGACTACCTCAAAGCCGAACTGCTTGCTCTGCCGGGTTGGGCCGGCACGCTGCGCTACCACGGCCGGCAACAGGGCGATGAGCTAAGCAGCTTGGTGGACTATCTGGCCGTTCGTCTGGCACTGAGCAGAGCCCTGACCGGCGATCGACCGCCAGCGACAAGTGTCCAGCCGGCCGACAGCCACCCGCTGCTTAAGGCCTGGGCCCAGTATGGGCTGATGAGTCCGTGGCAATGGCAGCGCATGGGGGCCAGCGACAAGCAGGAGCGGCTGGCATTGGCCGCCGCGCTGGATGACGAGACCCAGGCGATGATCTGGCTCGAATGCATGGAGCTGGATTACCGTCAGCGGCTGCAGCGGTTGCTGGATCGGAGCGGCGAGAACGGTGCACCTTTACCAAGGCGCGAAAGGCCTTTAGCACAGCTAGTGATGTGTATCGATGTACGTTCTGAGCCCCTGCGCCGTGCTCTGGAACATGCAGGGCCCTTCACCACCCACGGTTACGCCGGCTTTTTCGGTCTGCCTTTGCGCAGCCGCAGCCTCAATGGCGACCAGGTACATGCCGCCTGCCCGGTGATCCTCAAACCACTGGCAGAAGTGGGCGAAACCGCACCGCCGCTATTGTTGCGCCATTACCGCCAGCAGTGGGAAGACGACCGCAACTGCGACCACGCCGAACAGCAGATCAAAGATTCACCGCTGGCCAGCCTCACGCTGCCCGAGCTCTCAGGTCTGTGGCACGGTGCTCAGCTGCTGTGGCAGGGGCTGGTGCCCAGCCGCTGGCGCACCAAACTCACCGCCGCCATGCCCCGCCGCATACCGCTCCCCGTCGGCTTGGCGCTCCACCAGCAGGGATTTCGCGATGGTTTGCCGCTTGGGCTCAGCCTCGAACAGCGGGTGACTTTGACCGCACAAGCGTTGCGTGGCATCGGCCTGACCCGTGACTTTGCGCCACTGGTGGTGATCGTCGGCCACGGCAGCCGTAGTCGGAACAACCCCTACGCGGCCAAGCTGGAGTGTGGCGCCTGCGGCGGTGCTGCCGGCGGCTTTAACGCCCGGGTGTTGGCGGCGCTGGCCAACGAACCGGCGGTACGCGCGGGCCTTGCAGCCGAAGGGATCGCCATCGCCACCGAAACGGTATTTGTGGCCGCAGAACATCAAACCGCCCTGGATCAATTGCAGTTGCTGGAGCCACCGCCGCTGCATGGTGCGGCAGAGAAAAGCTGGCGCCAGCTGGAACAGAGTCTGCCCGCCGCTTTGGCCACGGTGCGCCACGAGCGCCTTGCCCAGCTGCCCGACATTCAGCGCAGGCCTCCGCTCGACAGTGCCGAAAGCTGGCGCCGCACAGACGACTGGAGCGAGGTACGGCCAGAGTGGGGACTGGTTGGCAATGCGGCGATCATCATCGCTGAGCGTAGCTTTACCGCTGGTCACAACCTCGGCGCGCGGGTGTTCCTGCACAACTATCCCTGGCAAACGGATGTCGACGGTAGCCTGCTGGCCGGCATTGTCAGCGGCCCGGTCACCGTCGCCCAGTGGATCAACCTGCAGTACTACGCCTCCACCGTAGCGCCCCAACTGCATGGCAGTGGCAGCAAAACCACCCAGACCATCACCGATGGGCTGGGGGTGATGCAGGGCAATGGCAGTGACCTGCTGGCCGGTTTGCCTTGGCAGTCGGTGATGGCCAGCGATAGCGACTGCCGTCATCTGCCCCAGCGTCTGCTGGTGGTGATCCAAGCTCCCCGCGCTCGTATCGACCAGTTACTGGCGAGCCACGCCGATTTCAGACGCAAGGTCACCAACGGTTGGCTGCTGCTGACCAGCCATGACCCACAAACTGGGGAATGGAGCCACTGGTAACCCGACACCTCACCCACAGGCGGCGGTGACGGCTTGGATCACCGTCGCCTGCGGATGACGGTGGTTGACGAACATCAGCCAAATCCGTATCTTGGCCGCGCCTTTCAGGCATCCTCGAGATGCGGGTGTAGTTCAATGGTAGAACGGCAGCTTCCCAAGCTGCATACGAGGGTTCGATTCCCTTCACCCGCTCCAACCTAATGATTTCATTTATATCCGCCAGCAAGGCAGCCAGTCCCAAAAATCTTCAGTAAAGGCCGCCTCGCCAGTCCTACGTGAGTTCTGTGAGACCACCAAGGGTGGTCTCGCCCGTCAGATTTAACCACAACATGCCTCTGAGGCATCCTCCATTGGAGGGAATCCGAACTCGAAAGATCACAACCGAGTGTGCTGGGACTCACCCCATTGACCACTCTTGATGAGGCTTTCCTTGCGTCGTATAAAGGGCCACCCGAAGGACTCGGAATACTGGCAGCAAGGAGGCCACATGCGTCGCCACTCACCCCAACTTACTGAAACGAAGTACATTGAGGTCGACCCCAACGAACTCCGTCACAACCTCACCGCACTCACCGGCGATGCAACAAGAGCCTCCGCACTTCTCCGAGATGTTGTCCACGCTTACGAAACCGAAGCAGCGGAAGAAATTCTGGTGCGCAAAGGCATCAAAACCCGCGAGCAGGTCGATAACGAACGCAGGGCGCGTATCATCGGGCGCAGCCACTCAGTACGTCTTCGAGAGAACATGATTGCAGCCGGTAGGAAGGGCCCTCCAAACGCCGCAGCTCACCATGTTGTCGCATGGGATGACAAACGAGCAAACGAAGCTAGAGCAATACTGAAACAGGTAGGCATCGACATTGACGATGAGGCCAACGGAGTATTCCTCCCTCGCTGGAGGAGGCACACACCTCATCCCACGATGCCCAACGCATACGCACACCTGCCGGTACATACAAACGTCTACTTCCTCAACGTCACGACCATGCTCCGAGAGGAATTCAATGCGGAAGGCTCCCAAGAGGACCTCAAGGACGTGCTCAGAGATATTGCCAAGCGGCTGACCAATGGTACATTTCCGCTTCATCCCACCAGCGTATCAAGGAGCCAGGCATGACAGTTTACGTAGCGACACCCGCTGTAGACCGCTTCTGGCAACTCTCCTTGGATGAAAACGTACTGAGCGGGAATCTTGCCGCACTGCGCTTCAACGGCTCACCCATAGGCACCGATTGGCCAATCCTTGAAGCTGAATGGATTGAAGATGACGCAGAGCAGAAACCCGACATTGCACACATGCTGTCAGGTTCGCTTGTCCTGAGTCCAAAGGCCAAAGACGCTTTAAAAGGCCCCCTCAGCAACTTGGCGGAGTTTCTGCCCATAAACGTCGCAGGTGAGCTGTGGTCGGTGCTGAATGTATTGAATCGACTCGACGTGCTCGACCGCGAAAAAAGCAAGCTTGCCATACGCTCTAACGGCTCCTTGCGTGTGACAGAGCCAGTGCTGGATGAGTCCAAAGTGACGGACGGTCGACTCTTCAAGTGTGAGGGGCTATCAGTGCCCATTCTTACCACCGATGGCCCCGGCACTTTGAAGTCACTCGTCGAATCAAATGGACTGACGGGCTTGGCGTTCGTCCCATTTGAACGGGCCTGAGCGCAGACTTTAGAAAGGGTTCAATACCACAAGCCCCCTGTACCCCAAGAACCCTGTCTGTCGATTGAATGCCCGAAGAATTACCTGTCGGGCATGTCCTTTCATATCCCGTATCACGCCTCTCGCCACTCAGGCCTTGCCACCCAGCACCAATGCCGGGGCAACGCGGGTGGCTTGCCACGCCGGGTAGAGGGTGGCCAGCACGCTGGCGCCGAGCGCCGCAGCGATGGCCACGAGTACATCCTCCAGTTGCACCGCCACCGGCAGGGTGTCGACGAAGTAGATCTGCGGGTCGAGCAGCTCTTTACCGGTCAGCGCCACCCAGGCCTCCACCGCCGGCGGCAAACCGGCGGCCAGCAGCAGGCCGGCGATCACCCCGGCGATGGTGCCAATGATGCCGCCCAGCAGCCCCTGCAACACAAAGATCGCCATGATCAACCGGCGCCGGGCACCGCAGGTGCGCAACACGGCGATGGCCGATTGCTTCTCCTCCACCGTCATCACCAGGGTGGCGACGATGTTGAAGCTGGCGACCACAATCACCAGCACCGCCACCAGCTGAATGATGGTGCGCACCATCTGGATATCTTCGTAGAGGTGGCCCTGGCTACGGGTCCAGTCCTCAACGTACATTGGCTCTTTGAGGTTGCGGCCGATCTCCCGCGACAACGCCGAGGCGTTGAGCACATCCTCAATCTTGACCTGTACCCCCTGCACCCCCTCTTTCCAGCCGGCCAACCGGCGGGCATCGCCAAGGTGGATGAGGGCCAGGGTGTCATCAAACTGGCCACCCATATGGATGGTGGCGGTGACGGTAAACAGCTGGCGTTGCGGCGTACCCAGTTCACCATCGTCGCTAAAGCGCGGCAGATGGACGATCACCCGGTCGCCGGTTGTCACCCCTAGCGCCTCGGCAATGCCGCTGCCCAGCCACAGCTGCTCACCCGCCAGCGGCGGCGCATCGGCGGGCTGCAAAAAGTTGAACAGCCCCGACACCCGCTGCTCGAACACCGGATCTATGCCGCGCAGCTCCAGCGCCCGCAGCTGGCCCCGGCGCTCGACCATGGCCGAGAAGCGGATAAAGGGGGCCACCCCTTCCACCTGCGGGTGAGCGGTCAGCCGCGCAGCCACCTGCTGCCAGTCATCGATGGGCGGGTGGATGGCGCGGTACTGGATATGGGGCAGCAGGGTCAGCAGCCGATCTTTCAGCGCCCCTTCAAAGCCGTTCATCACCCCCAGCAGCAGGATGGTAGCGGCCACCCCCACGGCAATACCCACCACCGACGAGGCGGAGATAAAGGAGATGAAGCGGTTGCGCTGCTTGCTACGGCGGAAGCGGCGGGCGATCTGCCAGGCCAGCGCCCAGTTCATGCGCCCTGCTCCACTAGCATGCCGTCGAGCAGCCGGGCCTGACGATCGAGGCGGCGGGCCAGCTGCAGATCATGGGTCACCACAACAAAGGCGGTGCCGGTGGCGTGGGCCAGTTCGACCATCAGGTTGTAGATCTCCTCGGCGCGGTGGGCATCGAGGTTGCCGGTGGGCTCATCGGCCAGCACCAGCGGCGGCTGGCCGACCATGGCGCGGGCGATGGCCACCCGCTGCCGTTCGCCACCGGAGAGTTCCGCCGGGCGGTGGTCAAGGCGATGGCCCAGCCCCACCCGCTCCAGCCAAGCGGTGGCCTGAGCCTTGGCGTCGGCCGCCTTAAGGCCACGGATCAGCAGCGGCATGGCCACGTTCTCCACCGCATCAAACTCCGGCAGCAGATGGTGGAACTGGTAGATGAAGCCGAGATCGCGGTTGCGCACCTCGGCCAGCTGCTGCTCCTTGAGCTGATGCAGCGCCCGCCCTTTCAGCCACACCTCGCCACTGCTGGGTTGATCCAGCCCGCCGAGCAGGTGCAGCAGGGTGCTCTTGCCGCTGCCGGAGCTGCCCACCACTGCCATCATCTCGCCGGCACTCAGGCTCAGCTCGACCCCGCGCAACACCTCCAACCGTTCGCCACTTTCGTTGTAGACCTTGGTCAGGCCCCGGCACAGCAACACCGCTTCACTCATAACGCAACGCCTCGGCAGGATGAACTGTTGCCGCCCGCGACGCCGGATACCAGGCAGCCAGGGCGCAGAGCAACAGCGAGAAAAGGGCAATCAGGGCCACATCAAAGGGCCGGAAATCGACCGGCAACGGCTGACGGTTGAAACCGCTACCGTAACTCAGGGGCAGATGGAGCACCTGGGTCAACCAGTCGAGGTTGAGCACAAACAAGCTGCCGAGGGTAACCCCCAGCAGCGCGCCCAGCACGCCACTGGCCATCCCCTGCACCAGAAAAATCCGCCGGACACTGGCGGCACCGAGCCCCAGGGTACGCAGCACCGCCACGTCGCGGCGCTTCTCGTTGACCATCATCACCAGCGCCGAAACGATGTTGAAAGCGGCCACCGCCACGATCAGCGACAGCAGCAGCCACATCATCCGTTTCTCCATGCGTACTGCGCCAAACAGCCGGCCGTGGGTGGTGATCCAGCTGTCGAGGCGATAACCCTCGCCCACCGCGGCAGCCACTTGGGGCGCCAGTTCAGCGGCATCGAAGGGATCGGCGAGATAGAGCCGCACCCCCTGCACCCCATCACCCCCCAAGCGCAGCAAGCGGCCCAGATCCTGGCCATGGGCATAGGCGGCGTAGGTATCGATCTCGGCCCCCAGTTCAAACAGCCCAACCACGGTAAACAGCCGCTGGCTGGGCATTCGTCCGAGCGGCGTCAGGGTACTGCCTTCGGCCACCAGCACCCGCACCTGGTCGCCACGGGTCACATCCAGTTTGGCCGCCAGCCCGCGCCCGAGAATGATGCCGTAGCGGCCCGGCTCGAGATCGGCGTAATCGCCCGAGACCATGGCCCGCGCCACGGGTGAGCGGTTCTGTTCATGCTCTGGCCAGCCGCCCAGCAGCATCGCCCCCTGCAGCACACTGGGGCCCTGCATCATCGCCTGGGTGCTGGTGGTCGGCACCGCGCTCACCACCCCCGGCAATGTGGCCAGCTGGTTGCTAATCGCCTGCCAGTCGTTCATCCGTACCCGTTGCTCCAGCTGCACCGTCAGATGGGGTACCACCCCCAAAATGCGCTGCTTGAGTTCGCGCTCAAAGCCGTTCATCACCGAGCTGACAATGACCAGCGCCGTCACCCCGAGAAAGATCCCCAGGGTGGAAAACAGGTTGATAAAGGCCACGAAACCGTGGGACTTGCGGGCGCGGCTGTAGCGCAGCCCGATAAAGAGGCTAAGCGGATGAAACATCAGGGTCTCGTAACGCCGCAACATGGCGCCGGCTGGCAGAAGGGTGGATAATAAGCGCCCCCTTGCAGTGCAACAAGAGTAACAGGCAGCCCCATGGAATCTCCGGCCTTTTTCTCGATTCCCTACCGCGTGGCGCTCAATGTCACGCCGCTGCCAGAGGGCAGTGCACTGCCCGAACAGGCCGAGTTTGAAGCCCGCATTCCTGACATTTTCCGCCTCGCCAGCGATGTGGCCAACATCGATAGCAGCGCCCTGCGTGGCCTGCGACTGGTAGGCGACACTGCCCGCGAACTGGCCGATTACCTCAATCTGCTCAGCCGCAAGATCAATGCGGTGATGGGCCACGTATTGATGCAGCAGGATCAGGCCGAGTACCGCCATTACAGCCGCGAACTAGGCGCCGATCAGTTGGTGCTCGAGACCCGGCTGCCATACAGCGCTGGCACCTTGGTCGAACTCAAGCTGTTTGTCAGCGACGAGCATGTGGCCATCTACGCCTTGGGCGAGGTGGTTAGCCATGACGATGACAGCACCCGTATCCGTTTTGTCAGGCTGCGCGAGCAGGATCAGGAACTGCTGATCCGCGCCACCCTGCATCAACAAACCCGCTTGCTGCGTGAGCGGGCCGCACGAAAGGAGCAGCCATGAGCCACGGTGACCACGGCCATGACCACCACGATCACAGCCATCACCTCCACCCCGATTTCCGCCTACCGGCCGAATGGGAACCGCAGGATGGGGTGCAGCTGACCTGGCCCCACGCCGCCACCGACTGGGCTGATATTCTTGATGAGGTGGAGCCGGTATTCGTGGCCATCGCCAAGGCGGTGACCCGTTTCGAACGGCTGCTGGTGGTCTGCCATGATCCGGAGCTGCGCAGCCATGTGCGCCAGCTGCTGACCGATGCTGGCGTCAATCTGGAACAGTGCCGGCTGGTGGTGGCCCCCACCAACGACACCTGGGCCCGCGATCATGGCGCCATCACCGTCGAGTACCACGGCCGGGTGCAGCCGCTCTCCTTCCGTTTCAACGGTTGGGGCGGCAAGTTTGCAGCAGAACTGGATAACGCCATCACCGCCAACCTGACCCAGGCCGGCGTATTCCGCGCGGCCCGGGTGCCAGAGATCGCACTGGAGCTGGAGGGGGGCGCCATCGAAAGCGATGGCTTTGGCACCATCCTCACCACCGCCACCTGCCTGACCAACCCCAACCGCAACGGCGGCCTGACCAAGGCCGAGGCGGAAGCCCACCTCAAGCACCATCTGGGCGCCCACCGCGTCTTGTGGCTGGGCCATGGTTATCTGGCTGGCGACGACACCGACAGCCATATCGACACCCTGGCCCGTCTCGCCCCCGGCGAAACCATTGTCTATGTCAGCTGCGATGATCCGGCCGATGAGCACTATGCCGAGCTGCAGGCGATGAAAGCCGAACTTGAGGCACTCAAGACCAGCGATGGCCACGGCTATCGCCTGCTCGAGCTGCCCTGGCCCAAGGCGGTCTATGCCGAGGATGGTCACCGACTGCCGGCTACCTATGCCAACTACCTGATCATCAACGATGCCGTACTGGTGCCGGTGTATGACGACCCGGCCGATGAACAGGCGCTGGCGGTGGTGGCCGAGGCTCACCCCGAGCGCGCCATCATCGCCATCAACTGCCTGCCGCTGATCAAACAGCATGGCAGCCTGCACTGCGTCACCATGCAGTTTCCCCGTGGCACCCTGGCCTGACGCCAGACCGAACCGAGTTTGAGAGGAGCCCTGACATGACTCTGCCCGTAGCCCTGCTGCAGCACGCCTGTGGCGATGATCTGGCCGCTAACCTGGCCCACAGCGCCGCCCTGATCCGTAAGGCCGCCGCTGGTGGCGCCAAGCTGATCGTGCTGCAGGAGCTGCACCGCAGCCGTTACTTCTGCCAAACCGAGGACACCGCCATCTTCGATCTGGCCGAAACCATCCCCGGCCCCTCCACCGAGCTGCTCGGCGCCTTGGCCAAAGAGCTGAAGGTGGTGATCGTCAGCTCGCTGTTTGAAAAGCGCGCCGCCGGCCTCTACCACAACACCGCCGTGGTGCTCGATGCCGACGGCTCTATCGCCGGCAAATACCGCAAGATGCATATCCCGGATGATCCGGGCTTCTACGAGAAGTTCTACTTCACCCCCGGTGATCTCGGTTTTGAGCCGATCGATACCGCCGTCGGCCGCCTCGGCGTGCTGGTGTGCTGGGATCAGTGGTTCCCGGAAGCGGCGCGGCTGATGGCGATGGCCGGCGCCCAGCTGCTGATCTACCCCACCGCCATTGGCTGGGACCCACGCGACAGCAGCGACGAGCAAGAGCGCCAGCGTCAGGCCTGGGTGATCAGCCAGCGCGCCCATGCCGTGGCCAACGGCCTGCCGGTGCTCTCCTGCAACCGCATCGGCCACGAGCCGGACCCGAGCGGCGGCCCCGGCACCCTGTTCTGGGGCACCAGCTTTGTCGCCGGGCCGCAGGGCGAACTGCTGGCCGAAGCCAACACCCAGGATGAAACCATCCTCACCGCCGAAGTCGATCTGGCCCGCTCGGAAGCGGTACGCCGCATCTGGCCCTATCTGCGTGACCGCCGCATTGATGCCTATGGCGATCTGCTGCGCCGTTATCGCGACTGATCGCCGATGACCAACGCCAAATCCCTGTTCGCCCCCGGCCTGCCCAAGGCGGCCGGGGCCCCCCTGCGCTGGGCCGGGCTGACCGGTGCCAGCCAGGCGCTGGCGATCCACGCCGCAGCCAGCGCCCACAGCGGCCCCTGTCTGGTGATCACCGCCGACACCCCCACCGCGCTGATGCTGGAGAGCGAGCTACAGGCACTGCAGGGCAGTCTGCCGGTGCTGCTCTTTCCCGACTGGGAAACCCTGCCCTACGACCAGTTTTCGCCTCACCAGGACATCATCTCCCAGCGTCTGGCCACCCTCCATCAGCTGCGCAGCGGCCAACGCGCCATCGTGCTGGCGCCGGTCACCACCCTGCTACTGCGCACCTCGCCACCGGCCTTCCTCGACCGCTATAGTCTGGTGCTCAAGGCCGGCGACCGGCTGGGGCTGGAGCAGATGCGCGAGCGGCTCAATCAGGCCGGTTATGCGTTGGTACAGCAGGTGCTGGAGCACGGCGAATATGCGGTGCGCGGCTCGCTGCTCGATCTCTACCCGATGGGCGCCAGCCAGCCGCTGCGCGTCGATTTTCTCGATGACGAGGTGGACTCGATCCGCCCCTTCGATGTCGAGAGCCAGCGTTCGCTGGCCGCTATCGACCAGATCCGGCTGCTGCCGGCCCATGAGTTTCCCACCGACAGCAGCGGCATCGAAGGTTTCCGCATCCGCTATCGCCAGCAGTTTGAGGTGAGCAACCACCGCGATTCGCTCTACCAGCAGGTAACACGGTCAACACTACCGGCCGGTATCGAGTACTACCTGCCGCTGTTTTTCGACGCCACTGCCACCCTGTTCGACTACCTCGGCACTAACGCCTTGGCGATAGGTCTTGGCGATCTCAACGCCAGCGCCGAGCAGTTCTGGCTGGATCTGCGCCAGCGCTATGAAGACCGCCGCGTCGATCCGCTGCGTCCGCTGCTGCCGCCCGAAGCGCTGTTCCTCAAAAGCGATGAGCTGGGCCAGCAGTTGAACCTGCTGCCCCGGGTGCAGATCGGCGGTAGCAGCGACAAGGTGCATGTCGATTTCGGCTGCCGGACTCTGCCTGATCTGGCGATCCACCATGGCAGCGCCGATCCACTGGCGCGGCTGCGCCAGTTCAGCGAACAGTTTGGCGGCCGCTGGCTGCTGGTGGCTGAAACCGCCGGCCGCCGCGAACAGGTGCATGAGCTGCTGGCCCGCCATCAGCTGCCGCTGAATATCGCCCCGTCGCTGGAGGCCTTTCTGGCTGGCGACGAGCGGGCGGCCATGGTGGTCGGCCCCTGGCATCAGGGCTTTGTCCATGACGACGGCGGCTTTGCCCTTATTACCGAGCAGGAGCTGTTCGGTGCCCGCATCGAACAGCGCAGCAAGAGCCGCGAGCGGGAGCGCGGGGTCAACCCCGAGCTGCTGATTCGCAATCTGGCCGAGCTGCGCGTTGGCCAGCCGGTGGTGCACGTCAACCATGGCGTCGGCCGCTATCTGGGGCTGGAGAAACTGGCCGCTGGCGGCATCGAGGCCGAGTTTATGGCGCTGGAGTACGCCGGCAGCAGCAAGCTCTATGTGCCGGTGGCCTCGCTTCATCTGATCAGCCGTTACAGCGGTGATTCAGACCAGCCGCCGCTGCACAAGCTGGGCAGCGAAACCTGGGCCAAGGCCCGCGCCAAAGCCGCCGAACAGGTGCGCGATGTGGCCGCCGAGCTGCTTGAGATCTACGCCCGCCGCGCCGCCAAACCGGGCTTTGCCTTTGCCATCGACGAGTCGGCCTACACCGCCTTCGCCGCCGATTTCCGCTATGTCGAAACCGCCGATCAGGCCGCCGCCATCGGCGCCGTGCTGCGCGACATGAGCCTGCCGGTGGCCATGGACCGGCTGGTCTGTGGCGATGTCGGCTTCGGCAAAACCGAAGTGGCGATGCGCGCCGCCTTTATTGCCGTGCATAACCAGAAGCAGGTGGCGGTGCTGGTGCCCACCACCCTGCTCGCCCAGCAGCACTTTGAGAACTTCCGCGACCGCTTTGCCAACCAGCCGGTGCGCATCGAGGTGATGTCGCGCTTCCGCTCGGCCGCCGAGCAGAAAAAGGTGCTGGAGGATCTGGCTGCCGGCAAAGTGGATATCGTCATTGGTACCCACAAGCTGCTGCAGAAAGAGGTGAAATTCGCCGATCTGGGGTTGCTGATCGTCGATGAGGAGCACCGCTTCGGGGTGCGCCAGAAGGAGCAGATCAAGGCGCTGCGTGCCGATGTCGACATCCTCACCCTCACCGCCACCCCCATTCCGCGCACCCTCAATCTGGCCATTGGCGGCATGCGTGATCTGTCGATCATCGCCACCCCGCCGGCCCGCCGGCTGGCGGTGCGTACCTTTGTCCGCCAATGGGATGGCCCCACCATCCGCGAAGCGGTGATGCGCGAACTGCTGCGTGGCGGCCAGGTGTTCTACCTCCATAACGAGGTGGAGACCATCGCCAACGAGCTGGAAAAGCTGCAGAAGATCGTGCCCGAAGCGCGCATGCGGGTGGCCCACGGCCAGATGGGCGAGCGCGATCTGGAAGGGGTGATGAGCGACTTCTATCACCAGCGCTTCAATGTGCTGCTCTGCTCCACCATCATCGAAACCGGCATCGACATCCCCTCGGCCAACACCATCATCATCAACCGCGCCGATCATCTCGGCCTTGCCCAGCTCCATCAGCTGCGTGGTCGCGTCGGTCGCAGCCACCATCAGGCCTATGCCTACCTGATGACGCCGCCGCCCAAGCTGCTCACCGGCGATGCTGCCAAGCGTCTGGAGGCGGTGGCCCAGCTGCAGGATCTGGGGGCCGGCTTTGCCCTGGCCACCCACGATCTGGAGATCCGTGGTGCCGGCGAACTGCTGGGGGATGATCAGTCCGGTCAGATCAATGCCATCGGCTTCTCGCTCTACATGGAGATGCTGGAAGAGGCGGTCAAGGCGCTGCGCGAAGGGCGCCAGATCGACAACGACACCCTGCTCGGTGATGCCACCGAACTGGAGCTGCGCATCCCGGCGTTGCTGCCCGATGACTACATCCCCGACGTCAACCTGCGGCTGTCGCTGTACAAGCGCATCGCCGGCTGCGACGACGAAGCGGGGCTCGACGAGCTCAAGGTGGAGATGATAGACCGCTTCGGGCTGTTGCCGGAGCAGGCCAAAAACCTGTTTGCCATCGCCCGCTTGCGTCAGCTGGCCGAGGCCATCGGGGTGCGCCGCATCGACGCCGGGCCCCAGGGGGTCAGCCTCGAGTTCCGTTCATCGACAGCCGTTGACCCGACCGCTATTATCCGCCTCATTCAGTCCCGCCCCAGTGACTACAAACTGGAAGGGGCCAGCAAGTTGCGGCTGTTCCGTGCCAACCACAACGCCAGCGAGCGGCTGGCAGCGGTGGACGGTCTGCTCACCGCCCTTGGTGGTCCGGCTGCGGCGACCGCCCATTCAGCCCGAGGAGTCTCTGCATGATGCGTCATCTGATCGCCCTGCCGCTGCTGGCCGCCGCCCTGCTATGGGCCTCTACCAGTCGCGCCGCCCCGCTGGAGGTGGAGGTGATCGTCTTTGCCCGCACCATCAACGCCGACAGCGTCGATGAAGCCTGGCCCGACCGTCAGCAGATCCAGCGCTTTGACAGCGCCGGCCTGCCCCTCGGCCGTTACCCCTGGGTGCCGTGCAACACCCCTGGCATCACCTGCAAGCTGAGCCCGCTGCCGGATCAGATCGAGCCGGTGATCACCAGTGCCAATGTCGAGCCCCAGCCCGACAACGGCATCCGCCTGCTTGCCGCCGACCAGCTGAAACTGGCTGACGCCCGCAGCAAACTGGCCAGTCAGGGCAACTACCGGGTGCTGCTGCATACCGGCTGGCAGCAGGCGCTGGCCGCCAGCCGCACCACCGCCCTGCCGGTGCGCCTGATCGGCGGCCGCAACTATGGCCCGCAGTTTGGTGACGATGGCTACCAGCTGCCGCCTACCCCGCCCGCCAAACCGACCACCGATCTGGTCGGCGATCTGCAGGCCGAAGCCGCCGCTGAACTGGGCCAGCCCCTGATCACCGGCCCGGCCCCGCGCTGGGAGCTGGATGGCACCCTCAGCCTGTATCGAAGCGGCGCGCTGGTGGTGGAAACCAGCCTGCAGTGGCGCCAGCCGGGCACAGTGCCGGTGCGCGACAACGGCGAAACGGCAACCACCACTGCCTCCGGTAACGACAGCCTGAGCAGCGGCGCAGTGAAAGTGGAAGGTGATGTTCAGGTGCTGGCCGTCGGCGACGAAACCAGCAACACCGCCCCCACCAGCAGCAGCGAACCCTTCCTGTTCGCCTACCCGCTGGCCCAGCTGCGCCCGCTGAAAAAAGGCGAAACCTACTACCTCGATCACCCGCTGTATGGGGTGATTGTGCAGGTTCGCGATGGCGTTGAGGCCGCACCAGCGGCGGCGCCTGCTGCGCCATAACCGCTAGTACCAGCGCCATAGCCCGGCAGCTGCGGGGCTATGCAGCGCTCGCTGCTCGTATCTCGTACTTCATACCTGAGAATGCGGCTGCGCCGCAGGCGTTGAGACAAATCGCGTGGCGATTTGTATAAGAGCGCCGACCGGCCGGCGCAGGCCGGGCAAGGGCCGGACCCGCCCGGCCCTTACCAATCCCGGCGGTCCCCGCGATCACCACCATCAATATCCGTCGGTTGTTCTGCCGGGCTACGGGGTCGCCACAATGCGCCATCCATGGCCCATAGCGGCTCTCGGCAACGTCCTGTTGCCTCAACCCCTACACCCGACTGGCCGTGGGTTGGCTGACGTGGTGCGGGTGGTGATCGAGGGGTGGGAAATACAGCGCTGCCGCTGGTTATGAGATGGATGTCCGCCGAGACGGCGCCGCGACGTTCTCCTCCGGGCCGTTCTCGCTGTGATCAAGATCCACAAATCGGGAATTTTTACTTAGCTCTGCGCACCGCCGCTTATAGAGTAAGCCAGTGCTCAAGACGAGCTGCCGCAAGGGATGGACCCCCGATGAATTTTTCCGAACCCCAACAACTTATTTGGCCCGTCAAGATCGCCACCAAGCGCCAGCAGGGTTATCTGCTGCGAATGGCGCCAGCGATCACAACTCGCGTCGTACCAGCGTCGACATGACATACGTCACTGATCAGCAGATCTACAGGAATCTGGTCGTCGCCGATCACCGGTGTGTGAAAATGTGCATGCCGGTTAATAATACTGTTATTTCTTGTCTCAGTTTCAACCAAGGGAGTGGAAAAAATGCTTACAGAGAGCGAAAAGAAAGAACTACAAGAAAAAATCCTGTCGAACACGCACGAAATTTATGTCGTTTCATTTGCAGAGATGGATGCCATCATTAAATCTTCACCCAAAGGGAGACAAGAGGCCGTTCAAACCGCTTGGCAGAAAATAAAAGGCAAAGTGGGCGTGGGCGCAAGCTATTACGCTTCTGCGGATGATGCAGTAACCATGGCCAAGTTGATTGGTGATTTGGGGGGGGTTGGAGCAAGGACGTACATTAAGAACTATGGCGGCAAGCCTCATATCATTATAAAAGGCCACGCCGGATTAAGAACTGTGCTCACTGGCACTAAGTATGGGATTAAAAGTCCTAAAGTGATTAGCATGGGATTGGGTAGAGCTGGTGCAGTCAATTCAGCCAAAGTTGGGTGCATTATTACAGTAGCATTACTTTCTGCTTATAGGGTGGCCGACTATTTTCTCACGGACCAAGCCACGTTAACCCAGTTAATTGGGACTTTGGCTACCGATGTCGTAAAGGTAGGGATCGCAACTGGTGCGGCAATTTTAATCGCTTCATCTACTGTTGTCGCAACATTCGCAGTAGGTCCAATTGTCGCTGTTGTTCTAGTGGGTGTGGGCGCCTCCATGCTTCTTGAATATGCGGATAACCGTTTAGGAATTACCAACCGCGTGATCGCCGGTATAGATGAGATGGCAGACAACGCAGAAAATGGTATCAATCAGAAAAAGATTAAAATGCTAGGCGCTGCCGGTAAAGCTATAGATAAAGTGATTGATTGCGCAGTGACATCGGCACGAGCAATTGCAGTTACTTGGGTGAGAAAGACGTTACGCGAATACTTATCCCAATTCCCGAAAGTCAGCTAGTATGGAAAAAGTAGATTCACCTTCATTAATTGACCGCATTGGTACGCCGGTGTTCCTCTTGGCCTTCGGCGTTAGCGCCATTGTATGGTTTTTATATCGGCTTTTTTCGCTATTTAGCCATAGGGCATCACCAATAGTTACTTTCGACAAAGGTTCTTACTACATGCTTGGTGTTGGTGTTGGCCTACTAGCACTCGCTTATATGATTATTAGGGAGTTTTGGTTAAGTCGCCCGTTAACAAACGAGCAGACTACTTTTTTCTCCCGCTTGGCTATATCTGGTGTGGTTCTAGCGTTCGCATTTCCTCATGTTGCACATTTCGCTGCTGACAAATATTTTAAGAAACAAGGTTATGCTGTTTGCGAGGAGGCATCTCACCAGTGGTTGTTTGTTCGGGACATCGTATACATCCAATCGTTTATTGAATGCGGTCCCGACCTTAAAAATAAGTAACAAGGCGCTGAAGGACCAAGCCCTGAGGGCGTCCTTCTCTAACCGTTGGATCCAATATACCCCACGCCGACGACTCAATAGTACGAATAGCCGTCAATATTGAGGTGAAGCTCCCAAATTGCTTGACCCAATTGGGGGTCACCCACTTTCTGCCGCGTCGCCGTCCAGGACAACTGAAGATGGGTGTCCCAGATTTCACTTAGCGATGAGAACGGCTTTATCGGCTTCACGCTTTATCAGTTTCTGGTAGGGCATGCCACCACAATTTTGATCGCCATGGCCCTACTGCTGACCGCTGTCACTCTAACTTCTCGGCGTGCGCTGGCAAAAGGTCCGGCCAATTGAGACGAAAGTCCGTAGCGGCGCTTGCGCCGCAGGTGTTGAGACAAATCGCGTGGCGATTTGATAAGAGCGCCGACCGGCCGGCGCTGGCCGGGTAAGGGCCGGACCCGCCCGGCCCTTACCAATCCCGGCGGCCCCCAAGCTCACCACCATCTGTTACTGGCGTAAGTTCTGCCGGGCTACGGGGTCGCCACAATGTGCCCTCCATGGCCCATAGTGGCTTTCGGCAACGTCCTGTTGCCTCAACCCCTACACCCGGCTGGCCGTGGGTTGGCTGGCTTGGGTGTGCGTGGTGGGCAAGGGTGTGGGGAATACAGGGCTTTCGCCACGCATCGATTTGACGTCCTTAGTTGATCACCTTAGTGACTCTCGCGGCCATTCGGTCCGCTCGCCCGTCACCCAGCTGGCCGTGGGTTGGCTGGCGTGGGTGCGGGTGGTGAGCAAGGGTGGGAGTGGTGGTGCAGCTGACGGCTGGAGGTGAAAATTTCTTGAAACGCATCACATAACGGCTGATCGCTGGTCCGCTTACAGCTCTAGCCATGTAAGTTGAGCGAGTATCGAAGACAAAGTCCGCACGGATACGCGGGCCATGAAAACAAGGAGGTTACATGTCAAATATTGTCGGTCGACGCGCCATTCAGAACATCATCCTTACCCAACTGAGTATTGAGCGACGCCTTAACTGGGGTCGGTTGACACCCAATTATTAAAAACTTGTTGAAGACTGGGCCTACAACAGCATTGTCGTCCATCATTCAGGAAATAGTGGCAAAGACGACCCCATTGACGTAGAACGTCACCACATGGCCATAAATAAGTATGATGACGTTGGCTACCATTACCTTGTAGGTAAAACGGGCAAGCTTTATGAAGGCAGAGAAATTGTATACAAAGGCAGCCACGTCAAGCTGAGCAATACGGGAAAGATCGGGATCTTGATGATGGGTGACTTTGACCATCAGTGGTGGGATATCGACGATGACCTGTCAGCTCAGCAGCTTCAAGCGCTGGAGCGGCTCATAAAATTGCTTAAGACGTATTTTCCAATATCCAAGCTCGGTGGACATAAGGAAGTTCTCAAAGGGCAAGATTACTCTTGCCCAGGAAGCGAGCTGTTGCCCGTGATAAGCACTTTGAGGAAAAGACATGCGCTATCCGCTCCCTAGAATAATCTCGCTCGTTCTTGTTGGCTTCGGGATTGTATTACTGGCACTGAAAACCATGACGGCGGTTGTGTTGTTCAGCGACGACCCAACAACCTTGCTGGTGGTCAAAGCCATGCCGTCCTGGTCCAACCTCCTGCAGGATGCGGAACCGTCCCAGTACTGGATACGGCTACTTAGCGATGAGAACGGCTTTATCGGCTTCACGCTCTATCAGTTTCTGGTAGGGCATGCCACCACAATTTTGATCGCCCTTGCCCTGCTGCTGGCCGCTGTAACTCTAACTTCTCGGCGTGCGTTGACGAAAGGTCGCGCCAATTGAGACGAAAGTCCGTAGCGGCGCTTGCGCCGCAGGCGTTGAGACAAATCGCGTGGCGATTTGATAAGAGCGCCGACCGGCCGGCGCAGGCCGGGCAAGGGCCGGTCCCGCCCGGCCCTTACCAATCCCGGCGGCCCCCAAGCTCACCACCATCGCGTACTGGCGTAAGTTCTGCCGGGCTACGGGGTCGCAAATATGGGCTCTCCTGCCCAGATTTGCTTTCGCTGGCATCCCTGCCAGCTCAATCCCTTCGACCAGCTGGCCGTGGGTTGGCTGGCGTGGGTGCGGGTGGTGGGCAAGGGGTTGGAAGAAATGTCGCCCCGTGCAGGCTCTGGTCTTATTCGCTACTCGAATCTTGCAACGCGTATGTGCTCTCCACAGCTCGCCCGTAAATCCGTACACGGCCCACACCTTTTAACCTCGCAATTTAATTGCTCCACCAAGGGTCTCAGCTCCGTAAGACATTAACATTCATTTGTCTTAAACTTCAGCAGGCCCAGCAGCCCTGATAATAGACGCCCGCTGGTGCCGCGCTCTAAAGTACACGCTAACTACATTTCGTTGGTTTACATTTTTTGGTCATTAGCCATTTCGCATCTATCTCTATTCTCGAAAGAGCTACATTATAGTTTAGAGCTCGCAGGGTTTTTAAGGCGTTCTTTAGAGTTATCTTTGAGAAAAATGGCAGCTCCCTTGGTATATCTTTTGTGGTCGCTATTGCATACACGATCGTGTATTTGCTTGGATCTGGCCTAGGTTTAGGATCTCTAAGCCTTATTGGTGCCGGCAGCTTTGGATTTAGTTTCTCTCTATAATCCTTGTCTTTTATAAACGCCTCCGCAGCGACAAACCCTTGAGCGAAAAGATGACTTAAAGTGCCAGAGCTTCGGTATAGTTTGACATGAACAAACTCTTTTCCATCTTTAATCAAATCGCAATGTTCCAATTTGTCGTATGGCCCGCCGATATGAATGTTTTTCTTGTCCATCAAGCAGAATCCACTTTGAGTTATAGACACATGCTCATTATATTCACCCTCATCATCATGAGAATATACAGGGAACTTAAATGAGTGAATGCAAACATCAGCAAGATAGTCATTAACTGCCGAAACGAAAGTAGAGTTAATCTTGTACCAAATGCCATTCCTCAATACATAACAACTCTGACCAAATGTGATTTCCGCATACAAACAACGATAGACTGACCAGCTCTTAATGGGCTGATACTCACTGTTATTTACATGAATGACATTTTCCTTCATTAAATCAATTGTGGGAGTTGCACCATTTAGATGCTTTATGTAGTCATCAAAGGACAATACGGTGTAACGAAAGGCTCTTGCGCTCTTTTCAAATGAGTATCCAATTTGGCCTTCCCAATCTACTATTTCTGGCTCGCCCAGCCAGAGGCTATCAAATTTCTTATTGGCCAAACAAGCATTCAATTCCAAATCCAATATTTCAATCTCATCTAAGTCTCGCACCCTATTAATGTTCTCAACCCAACTAAACTTAGCCGGCAAGTTAGAGCGATACCGTTTTAGCGATTCGAACAAGATACCCGGGATATCAGACAGGTTAGCTTCAACTGCTATTGTAAGAGCGTCTCGCCCAGTCACATGGCTACCGAATTCTTTAACTAAAGATGCCCCCGTCACTGCATAGAGCATTTCCATCTCGGAATCTAAATGGAGATTAAATATATCAACATCTTTTGTACTTTGAGTTCTAGAGTTTAATGGATTATGGTCATAACTTGCCTTGTCAAGGCTCCTTAACTTATCAGGATCAACTGAATTCAATGTCACTTTTAAACCGAAATCGCGTTCAATAGACTCTGGTTTTAATAGATGAAAACCTGTACCAAACGAAAGTATAAAAGTCGCGCCGGACACTCTAACTATAAAAACAGCCCCAACGTTAGAGGAGAATCCAAATTCAGAAGCATCAACCTGATTATTTAGCGTGAATAACCTAGTCCATGGCGGCGCACTCTTGGGTGGTTGCCTTTTTATGTAGAGAGCGGCAGATTCCGCTTCTGGCAAAGATAGCTTGATAGGTCCTTTGACATTTTCTAGCTTTATAACATCCGAATCTTGTTTATTGCCCTCTCTCGCGAGGTAAATAGACAACTTCTCTTTTCTCATTTTTGCATCCTGCCATATCGGGGCCTAGTGGAACACCCACCGAATCCTTAACACCATATCCCGACCCACGCCAACGCAGCAGTGAACAGTCAGTAGGAAATCGACATTTTCCGCAGTTGATCACAGCATTCGCGATAGAGCTGGCCCTGACAGTGACTCCGAGAGCACCCATTCAACAACCAGCGGCAGCGCTGTAGCCCCCTACCCCTGGATCACCACTGGCACGGCGCCGGCAAACCAGCGGCCTGCTGGGCGGAGGGGTTGAGTCGCCTGGATGGCGACGAAAGCCACTATGGGCCAGGGAAGGCACATTGTGGCGACCCCGTAGCCCGGCAGAACAACCAACAGATGTTGATGGTGGTGATCTCGGGGGCGCCCGGGTGTGCAGAGGGGCGTGGCGCTACGCCCCTCTGCCCCAGCGCGAGGTGGGTAACCTCGCAATCCGCCGCGCCGCAGGCGCAATGGCCAACGCAGTTGGGCCGCTACGCCGCAGGCGCAATCTGCCTGCGCAGCAGGCATCTCAGCCGCGAAGCGCCTTTAGGCCTGACATTACTACCTGAACGTCATAGCCGCTCATTACTCAACAATGGCGGCTGTGCACGCACTGCAATGACCAGATAGTAACCATCGTTCACCTGCGACTGGATATGTTCAGGAAATTCAGAAGTCAACGTCGCTTTCTCAACCGCGCCCTCAGACCAGCGAAACCGAATCTGCTGTCCTCGTTGGTATTCCGCCAACTGCATGGTTCCTTGGCGGCACAGCATCTGCAGATCCATTTGTTGGCCTTGAGTGCCGTCCTCCAGCTCCACGAGCAGTGAACCACTAACACCCGGATCGCAACGGACCGCAATGGTCAGCGATTGTTGAAGTTCGGCGTTACCACAGGCAAGAAGCAGCGCAGCCATGCCAAAGCCGAGGCAATAACGGCCGCCAGTCAATAATAAGCGCATCAATTGACCACCTCGTTTGCGTGCCACGCAGTGGCAGATCTAGCGCGCCGCAGGCATCAGCCGAGCATCAGCTCGTCGTAGAAGTTCTCGTGAGCCCCGAACGACAGCAGGTAGAGGTGCAGGCGCTCTTGCTGCCAGCTGTAGGCCAGCAGCATCTGCTGGCGATTGAGCGGGAACTTGTGCACCCGCAAGAAGGCCAGGTCGCCCTTCTTCTGTTCGCCCAACAGCGGATCGGCGATCAGCTTGTCGATCTCGTCTTCCACCACCTTGAGCGCGGCATCCGGTAGCTTTTTCAGGGCCTTGCCAAAGCGGCGGCTCTCAAACACCTCAATCGCGTTTTGTCCGTCGCTCATAGCGGGTTACCAATCCTTGCTGAACCTCACTCTTGGCCAACAACACCTCCTTGATGAAGGCGTATGACAGATCGGGGTTTTCCTCCACGATCTGGCCAATCTTGGCCCAGTGCTCAATCTGCTTGGGCAGGCTGCGGCTCAACGCATCGGCGTGAACCTTAACGTCCTGCACAAAGCTGTCATCAAGACGAACCGAAGTCGCCATGGTCAATTCCTCATTACCGGCGGCCAGCCGCCCCGTTACCGCTCCAGAACTATAGGCCGCCCCACCACCCGCAGCAACCCATTGTGGCGCCACGCCACAAAATGTCGCAAGCGTGAACGGCAACTGCACATCTCCACCCGTTTGAGCAGCGCCCAGATCGCCCATCAGCCCACACCAGCCTTGGTGCAGCTGGCAGGTCGAGGCGACAGGATGTCGGCGAGAGCGAGCCCGGCACAGGGATGTGCCGTCGAGCGGCCCAACAGCAGCACCGGAACAGGCCACAGGCATTAACTGCGCTGATCTACCGGGCCGGCTGGTGGTGCAGGAGGAGGGTCCGGCTACCCTCCTCCTGCCCGTCACGCGGGGGCGGCACCCCGCAATCCGCCGCGCCGCAGGCGCAATGGCCAACGCAGTTGGCATCTCCCGCGCAGCGGCATTCTCAGAAAATCCCCCTGGTATCCCCCTTTGCCAAAGGGGGAACACAAACCCAGGCCGCCGCGTATCGGCTAATCAACATCGACCGCCGCAGCGGCATTCAAGGACGGTTAACGGCCATCCACCAATGTGACCTCTTGTGCATCAACTATTCTGGAGCGCTGCTCGCCCAGCTCGCCGTGGCTTGGGGGGCGTTCAGCCACCATCTGGCCCAGGCTCATTTCGCTCAAAATCCGCTGCTCGGCGGCCAGTGCCGCCTGCTGAATGCGTTGGCTGCAGCCCATCACATCATGGCGGAAACTCAATAGCAGGTAATATCGACTGGTCAACGGCAGGCAGTAGGTGCGGTCATACTGTTGCCGCCCGCGCCCTTCGATGTAGAACACAAACTGGCGACCGGCGACCTCGCGCACTTCGGGGTGAATGGGTGGGTAACCATAGACGGCAATGCACTCGTCAATATAGGCCTCCAGCGAGGGATAGAAAGACTGATAATGGTGGAAATCATCTAGGCACTCGCGCTTTAACCTAGTGTTCGCCCCCTGCCATCCCCTTTGGCTCTCGGCATCCTCCGGTGGTGGCTCACCCCAGTAGTGAGCCTCGCGGCTCAAACACTCCAGCTGCCCCAACCGCTCCAGATCAAAGGCGTCCATTTTGGCCTGTTCGGGCACCTGTTTGAGCTGGGCCTGAAAACTCAGTTGCCCCACCTCTTGATCAGCCCCCGGAAAGGGGATCGGGATCGCGTAACCAAAGGGCCAGATCTTGGTGATCAGGTGAACATAATGGTGATGAAGCAGCTGCTTTTTATGTGCCTCAAACCAGCCCTGTTCATCAATGGGATATCGCTCTGGTCGCAACTCTTGGCGTGTATAAAAAGGGGTGTTAGGCAGATGTAGCTGCAACAGCTGTTCACCGATGACAAACGACTGCCACTGGGCACACGCAAAGTTCGGCCCACCGCGATAGCCACGCCACAGGTTGCGGATCAGCCCCATCTGTACTGCCCCTTCATGTGATGATGCCCTTTTTGATCTGCTGATCGATATAGCGGCCGACCTTCCTGGCGTCGTCATGGTTGCCGAGAAGCTGCAACTGGGTGCGATAGGTCTCGGCACCCAGATAGGGCAAGGTATGAGGGCTAGCCCCGATGCTGTCGCCGAACACCAACCCCCAAAACGCCATACTGCGGCGCAGGCCACTGAGGGAACGGTCAACGTTGCCCGCCAGATTGGGCACCAGATCAAAGGGGTTGTTGGCCATGCGCACAATCTCCATGCCCACCGCTTTGGCTTTATTCTGTAGCCGATCAATGTTGGCGCCAGAGCCATGAATGGCCAGCATCTGGCCGGGAATGCTTGCGTTGCGCTTGTGCAGCTCTTCCAGCGCGGCGCAACAGATAACCGCCCCCTGACTATGGACTGTCCACTTCACCCGCCGCCCCTGCTGCTGGCATTGCTGCATTACCGCTGCCAGCTGCTGAGCATTGTGCGATTTGCGGCTCTTTTGCTTGTCGAAGCAGGATTCGACCACATCCAGCACGAAGCCGTCAGTGGGGTTATGCACCAGGGTGTATTCGCGCACCCGGTCATTTGGGTAGGCCGCCTGGCTGTGCACCCCCATCAGCCAAACGGCCTTTTCAAAGTTGTTCTGCATACCATTGACCGCCGCATGGGCGGTGGTGACCTGATGGTGCTGCGTTTTAGGAACCACCCATGTTCCTGCCAGCGCCCTGAGCTGCTCGTCAGTCTTCGGGCCATCATAGGGCAAGTATTCATCCGATTTGACGTGATAGAGCATCGGTCGCTGGGTGGCCGGGGCACACAAGCCCTCACGGTGGGGCTGGCAGTTACCGGGCAGCCTGTGGTCGTAGAGGATCTCCTCAAACACCAGTTCACCATTGCCCTGGCGCTTGTAGCGGATCAGGTAGTGGTAGTTGCGAAAGGGGTAGCGGGTGCGCCACAGATAGGTGAACGGGATGCGTGAGTGCCTAAGGCTTGAGGGGTGGGTTGGGTTGGCGATGAGGTAATAGATCTCCTTCATCACCTGCTCTTGGTCGTAGCTGTTCAGGCTGCCCAGCATCACCACCGCCTGATGGTTCAGGCACACCGGGCCACGCAGAAACAGCTTCGGGTCCAGCCCATAGTCGAGGGCGCAGTTGGAACGATGGTCAAATTTGAGGTGCGCAAACGCGGAGGTTTTACCCTCGTACTTCCATGTCATTGTGGTGTCCTTACCATGCACATTGGGCAGAAAAATGGTAACAGCACCGTTTCAGATTGCCGACCACCTGATCTGTTACCCGGATCTCATTTTGACGCTTTCATAACAGGCCCGTGACAACCACGCGATTGGGTCACGATCCCGGCAATTACGCCCTTCGACAAGCTCAGGGCGAGCGGACAGCAAACCGTGCCGCCGATTTCTGCAACCCCGTTGATCACCACACGCATGGTGCGACTAACCCACAGCCGGACGTAGGGGGCGCAGTGCCGAGTACATTCACTTGGATCACAGCGGCAGCGCTGTAACTCAAACCCCGTTTGAGCAGCGCCCAGATCGCCCATCAGCCCACACCAGCCTTGGTGCAGCTGGCAGGTCGAGGCAACAGGACGTTGCCGAGAGCGAGCCCGGCACAGGGATGTGCCGTCGAGCGGCCTGACAGCAGCACCAGAACAGGTCACAGGCATTAACTGCGCTGCTCTACCGGGCCGGCTGGTGGTGCAGGAGGAGGGTCCGGCTACCCTCCTCCTGCCCGTCGCGCGGGGGCGGCACCCCGCATCCGGGCGCCGCAGGCGCAATCTGCTGCCACGCAGTGGCATCCCAATGACGGCCGCCACGCAGTGGCATTGCCAGAAAATCCCCCCAGCCCCCCTTTGCCAAAGTGGGGTAAACAGCCGGGCGCCGCAGGCGCAATCTACAGCCTTTGACAGCCGTTGCTCGCGCGCATATAAGCTTTGATTGTCAGATCAACAACGGATGGTCACGCTGACGCATGAGTACTCCCCCTCGCCCATTTCCTTTCACCTTGACGGCGGAGCAGCAATCAGGCCTGTGGCTGGTTGTCGATGACGCTGAGCCGATGCGCAGCATTAACTCGGCTGTGCTACGCCGGCTGGGGGTCACCAGGGTGGCGACGGCGACCAACGGCCATGAAGCCCTGCAGATCTTGAACAGCCAGACGGTTGTTATGGTGCTGTCCGATTGGTCAATGCCGGGTATGAATGGCCTTGAACTACTGCGGGCCATGCGCAGCGACGAGCAGCTCCGAAACATCCCTTTTTTGTTAATTACTTCAGAGGTCGAGCGCGAGCTGATCGTCGAGGCGATCAACAGCGGCGTGTCGGAATTGCTGGTCAAACCCTACACCACAGGCATGCTGATCGAGCGAATCTTCCGCGCCACGCGCTGGCAGTTCCAGCCCAAACAACAGACTGCTGCAACAGCAAGCGCGCCACTGACGGAGCCAGCATCCAGTCATCGCCGCTCCACCATTCTGGTGGTGGACGATGAGCCTGGGCAGATCGGTTTGCTGATCAATCTGCTCAAAGAAAGTTACCGCGTGCAGGTGGCCACCAGCGGCGAGAGCGCGTTACGCATCTGCCACAGCGACACCCCACCAGACATGGTGTTGCTCGATATCATGCTGCCCGGCCTTAGCGGTTTCGATGTTGCGGTTCAGCTGCGCCAACATCCGTCCACGGAAACCATGCCGATCCTCTTCATCACCGGCGTTACTGATGTTGAAGCCCGCCGCCAAGCTCTGGCGCTGGGGGCGGTCGACTTCATCAACAAACCGCTGGAACCCCATGATCTGTTGGCCCGCATCCGCAACTTCATGGGCTATGTCGAGTTGCACCGCTGCCTGCAGGCGGATTACGACGAGATGCTGGCCAACAGAAAACTCCGCTATGAACTGGAGCTGCTGACCAGCCATGACTTGAAGATCCCCATCGCCGGCATGATTGGCATCATTCAGGAGCTGGCCGAATCCACCAACTTGAGCGGCCCACAAAAGGCCCAGCTACAGCTGGTAGAAGAGACGGCCATTACGGTGCTGGGTATGGCCAGCATCGACCAGGAACTCTACAAAATCGAAACCGGCACCTTTGAACTGGACGTCCAGCCGGTCGATCTCAAACAGGTACTGACACGGCTAGCAGCCATCGCCTCGCGAAGCTTCAGTGCCAAGACGCTCTCCGTGACGTTTGCGGTGGCCCGCGAAGACCGAACCAGCTGGCTCGCTCAAGGCAACACCATGCTTTGCTACGCCTTGTTTCAGGCACTGGTGCGCAACGCCTGTGAAGCCTCACCGCAAGGCGGTACGGTGCTGATCCAGCTCAATGGTGCCAGTGAGTTGGTGGTCACCATTACCAACAAAGGGGTTGTCCCCCCCCGTTTTCGCTCCTCTTTCTTCGAAAATCGAATGCAGCAAACGCCGAAACCCAATCGCGGCATTGGTGCTTACACGGCAAAACGGCTGGTGGAGGCACAGGGTGGCACCATCACCATGGACACCAATGACAGCAGCAACACAACCCTTCTGACCGTTATTCTTCGCGGCCACAGCGGGATGGTGAACAGCCCCCCTTCAACGACCAGCGACAGCGCTATAACCCCGCCCTCTTGATCACCACCGGCACGGCTTCAGCTAACCCGCTGCCAGCAGGCGCAACAAACCCGGTCAGCGCTTGACAGCCCGCCGCCAACAGGCGAAAAGCGTTAATAGCCTTGGCCGGTCATCACCTCGCCATCATCAGCGATGAGGATGTCGGCACTCTACCCGGAGGTAACCATGGCCTGGATCTATCTGGTACTGGCTGGCCTGTTTGAGATTGGCTGGCCCGTGGGTCTGAAAATGGCGCAAAACGCCGACAGCCGCTGGTCTGGCATTGCTCTGGCAGTGGCCTTTATGGCGGTCAGCGGCTGGCTGCTATGGCTCGCCCAGCGCCAGATCCCGATCGGCACCGCCTATGCGGTGTGGACCGGCATCGGCGCGGCTGGCACCTTTATCGTGGGGGTACTCTATTACGGCGACCCCACCTCCATCGCCCGCTATCTGGGGGTAGCGCTGATCGTGGCCGGGGTGGCCACCCTCAAGCTGGCGCACTGAGTCAGCCTCATGGCTGCGCCATCACCGCCCGCTCAGGAGCCCTGCATGAGAATGCCAATTGCAAACCTGCTGGTTGTGGCTCTGGTCATGGCGCCGCTCGCCGCACCAGCCGCCGACACCGACCCTTACGTGGTCAGCCCGCTAGCCATAGCCATCGGCCAAGAGCGGGTAGGTGACCAGCTACTGCGCTGGGTGCGCTACAGCAGCGAATCGGAATACCCCTGCCTGCGGGTCGAACTGCTGGCCACTCCGGCGCTGGAACTGCTGGAGCGCCAGGAGATCTGCACCCTGCCCGGCGCCAACGGCCAGCCGCTGGATCTGCGCTACGACGTGGCCCGTGTCGACTTTGCCGATCTGGCCATTATCAACGGCCGGGTCCGCTTCGCCGCCGAGCTGATGCCGCTGGATGGCAGCACCCTGAACTGGTACTGCGAAGTCAAACTGGCAGACGGCCACCTGCAACCGCTGCGCTGCCTGCCACCGTTGCAGTAGCGAGATGCGAGATGCGAGTGGGAAGTGGGAAGTGGGAAGTGGGAAGTGGGAAGTGGGAAGTGGCAAGTCTCTTTGCCTTACCCCTCAATCACCACCCGCACGGCGCTAAACAACCCACGGCCAGCCGGGTGTAGGGGTCGAGGCAACAGGACGTTGCCGAGAGCCACTAAGGCACAGGGAGGTGACTTTGTGGCGACCCCGGAGGCCGGCAGAACATCAGCCTGATCTTGGTGGTGGTGATCGCGGGGACGCCCGGGTGTGCAGAGGGGCGTGGCGATACGCCCCTCTGCCCCAGCGCGAGGTGGGTAACCTCGCAATCTGCCGCGGCGCAGCGGGCATCCAACGCCTGCCACGCAGTGGCACGCTCAGATACGAGAGTCGAGTAACGAGATACGAGCGGATCTAACGCGGCGCAGCGGGCATCCAACGCCTGCCACGCAGTGGCACGCTCAGATACGAGAGTCGAGTAACGAGATACGAGCGGATCTAACGCGGCGCAGCGGGCATGCTTGTCTCGCATCTCGCATCTCGCATCTCGCATCTCGTATCTCGCATCTCGTATCTCGTATCTCGTATCTCGCATCTCGTATCTCGTATCTCGTATCTCGTATCTCGCATCTCGCATCTCGCATCTCGCATCTCGCATCTTGCATCTTGCAACCGCCGTCAGATCACCCTATCCCGCTCCCCGGCCAGATGACGCAGGGCGTTGATGATGGCGCGCAGGCCGTTGCCGCGTGACGGCGACAGCTCACGCCAGAGCCCCTCACGATCGAGATAGTCGTCGTAATCAAAATCGCGCATCTGCCCCGGCGGCAGGCCGTTGACCTGGGCCACCAGCAGGGCGATGACACCCCGGATCAGCGCTGAATCGGAGTCGCCTGCGGCATAAACCGCCTCCCCTTCTTGCCACAGGCGCAGCCAGGTTTTGCTCTCGCAGCCGATCACCGCAGTGGCGGCGACCTGTTCAGCGGCCAGCCAGCGTGGCTGTTCCCGACCCAGCTTAAGCAGCGCCTGATAACGCTGGGCCCAGGGGCCAGCGGGAAGCTGCACCCGCCCCAGCTGCTGCGAGGGCTGGTCGCTGTCGGCCAGCAGATCGCGCAGCGCCAGACCAAGGGCAGTAATGCAGTCGCTGCCGCTGTACACACCAAGGGAGGCGCGCACCGTGCCCACCAGCCCCAACGCCTTGACCAGCGGCTGGGCACAGTGGTGGCCGGCGCGCACGGCGATGCCGCGCAGATCCAGGGCACGGGCCAAATCATGGGGATGCCAGCCGGCGACAGTGAAGCTCTGCAGCGCCACCTGCGACTCGGGCGAGCCAATCAGGGTAACGCCATCGATGGCCGCCAGCGTGGTGCGCAGCTGTTCCAGCAGATCAGCCTCATGCTCGCGCAGTCGCTGGCGATCAAGGCCGGTGATAAACATGGCGGCAGCGCCCATGGCGATCGCCTCGGCAATGGGCGGGGTGCCTGCTTCCAGCCGGTAAGGCAGTTCGGCAAAGCGCACGCTGTGATAGTCGACTTCAGCCACCATCTCGCCGCCGAGCGTTACCGGCTCTAGCGCTTCGAGCAGCTCGAGCCGGCCATAGAGGGCGCCAACGCCGGTGGGGCCATACATCTTGTGGCCCGAGAGCACATAAAAATCACAGCCCAACGCCTGCACGTCGATGGCCAGATGGGCGGCCGCCTGGGTGCCATCGACCACGGTCACCGCCCCCACCTCGTGGGCCAACTGCACCATCTCGGCCACGGGTAATACCGTGCCCAGCACGTTGGAGACATGAGCCATAGCTACCAGCCGGGTTTGCGGCCCAAGCAGCCGGGCATAGGCCGCCAGATCCAGATTACCGTCACCATCGAGCGGCGCCACTTTGAGCTGAGCGCCATGCCTGTGGGCCAGCCGCTGCCACGGCAGCAGGTTAGCGTGGTGCTCAAGGGCGGTGATCACCAGCTCATCGCCGGCCATCAGCCGTGGGGCCAGATAGCCATTGGCAATCAGGTTGAGGCCATCGGTGGCACCACGGGTGATGATCAGGCTCTCGCGCTCTGGGGCGTTAACGAACTGAGCCAGCTCATCGCGGGCGGCCTCGAAGGCTCGGGTAGCTTGGCGGCCAAGGGCATGGGTGGCGCGGTGGATATTGGCGTTGCGCAGCCGGTAGTGGTCGCCAAGGGCCTTGAGCACCGGCTGCGGTTTCTGGGTGGTGGCGGCGCTGTCGAGATAGACCAGACGCTGCCCCTCCACCAGTTGGCCGAAGATGGGGAACTGCTCTCGCACACTTAACATGGCTTACTCCGGCGCTTGCTGGCGCCATGGGCTGAGCGGATGGGGAGTTCGATCGTGGTCAATGGTGGGCGTTCGGGCAAGCTCAGTCTGAACTTTGCGGCAAAAATCGTGATGCCAGCCGCCACTCACGACCCTCTCGGTCGTAGCTACGACCGGGATGCTGGCGCACCCAGAACTGCTGGCGGTTGAACTGATAGTCGGCCTGATAGCTGCGCTGGCTAATCGCCGGTGGATAGGGGTTTGCACCACGCAGCCGCGATTTGTCGGTTGCCTCGATCAAGTAATCGATACCGTCGATGGCCACCACCACCCAAGCATGCCCTTCACCATCATGGTTACCTAGCGCCACCCGCGCGTCATGGCCAAGGGCGATCAGCCAATCGGCGACAAAGAGCGCATGATCTTCGCAGTCGCCCCAAGGACTAACAAAGGCTTCGGCACTGTTTTGCCACACTTCAGGCCGGCCATAGAGCTGCTCGTCAAGGCGATAGCCTTTACGCAGCGCTGCCACCTGCAACGGTTGCCAAAGCGGTGCGTCGAGCCAGGGAGCAAAGCCGACCAGATAGCTATTGGCAAAGTAGTACTGCTGACTGGCATGGCGGGCGGCCATCACCAGATCTCGCCCCTGACCATCGCGCCATACCGGCGAGCCGGGCCAGTCTGCACCGGCAGTCAGCCGGGCCAGTTCAGCGGCATCGAGCAGCATGTCGCCATCGGCGCTCACCATGTCACCGCGCTGGTCATAAACAGCAGCCGGAGCCACTGTCGCCAACTGCTGCCGCAGTTCATCGTGCCCGGCGGCACGGTCATCAGGCTGCGGCCACAGCTGCAGCAACCCCAGCACCAAAGCCAGCAACCACCACCAGCGCATGGCTTAGCCGCGCAGGCCGAAGCTGACGATCAGGGCGACAAACATCAGGATGGTGGAGGCGAAGATGGCCACCGCGATATTACCCTTCTTCAGCTCCTCTTCGATATCCACCTTGTGCAGCAACTTGCGGTCGATAAACAGCAGCGCGCTGACGCCAAGGGCCAGCGCTACCAGGGTGTAGATCAGGTTGGTGCCAAGGTTGATCAGGGTTGCCAACAGCAGTTCGCCGCTCATTGCTCGTTCCGTTATCAAGGTTGTTACGGCCAGTGTGCCAGTGGCGCAGCCATCCCCCAAGGGGCGCGGTGCCAGGCCCGGGCCAGGATCACAGCGGCGCCGCCCTAGCCTTCCTCAAGCAACAGCTGACGACAGGGGCGCATGCCGTTCAGCCCCGCCGAGGCTACCAGGCCGTGAGCGAGCAGCGTGATCAGTTCCGGGTTGTCGAGGTAGCCTTTGTGGGCCTCCATCGGCATCGCCAGCTGACCGATACCAAATAGCTCGACCGGCGTGGTCAGGGTAAAGCTGACGTTGGTCAGCTGCGGGCAAAGCCGGCTGTCGATGAAGCGGTCGATAAAGGGTTGAGGCACGCTGTAGCTGAGCAGATCATTGGGATCGCTGATGGCCACAATCTCCAGTCGCGCCAGCTGGCGTTGGGCTGGCGAAGTGGCCTTGGGACCACAAAACTGGCCACGGCGCTCAGCCACCGCAGGCGCCGTGCGCCCCAGCTGCAGCAACTGCAGCTGGTTGGAGAGCATATACACCGGCACCACCTGATCGCGCCATAGCCGGCTGCCATCGGCAGCAGCGCGACCGCTGATCTCGGCCAGTGCATCGATCACGATACGGCTGCCCATGCTGTGGCTGACAATCACCAGTGGATCATCAGCGGCCGCTGACGGCGTGGCATCGACCGGGCATTGCCAACTGCCCTCCTCGGCCAGTTGTGACCAGCGCTGCCGGCGCAGCAGACAAAGCGCCTGCGCCACCGACTGGCGAATGGCGCCACCGGTAGGCCCCAGATAGATCAACGGATCGGCGATATGGGCATTGAGCAGCTGCTTGAAGTCGCGGTTCAGCGACGCGCGCTGCCGTCCCAGATCGGCGCTGCTATCGAAGGTCAACAATGCCTTTTCATGACTGGTCAGCGGGTTCCACAGCAGTTCATGCACCTCAAGCGTGGCGCCGTCATGACGCTGATACTGGTTGACCTTAAGTTCGCCCAAGGGCTGTTGTACCGGCCCCGGCAAGGTTCTACCGGCGGCCGTCAGGGGCCCCATCAGCTGCAGCTGCTTGCTGACCCGCGAACGGGTGCCAAAGCCCAGCTCCCGAGCGATCCCCGCCGCCAGCGCATCGCTGTAACCTTGGCGGTAATCACCCACGCCATGGACCATCAGCACCTTGAGCGGGACCCCGGGGCGCTGATAGCCGCCCACGCCGACAAAGCTGCTGCCTTCAACCTCACAGCGGCCGATTACCGGCCGTCGCGCCTCGGCCATCATCGCCTCAGTCACGCCACGGGCCATACTGCCGCAGCCAGACAGCACCAGCGCGGTCAACACCACGATCATCAAACGCATACCACTGCCCTCGTCAACCACTGCGGGCAGTGTTGGTCAGCATGATGACAGTCCGGTGACAGCGGGCGCTGTCAGCCAAACAGCTCGCAGCTGGTACGCCACAGCTGATCCGCCAGGGCTAACGGCTGCTCATCGCGCAGTGCAGCCAGGGTGGTAAGCACCAGCGGCAGTTGCAGCGGGCTGTTGCGCTGGCCCTGATAGCCCGCCAGCGGCATGGCCGGGGCATCGGTTTCCAGCACCAGCCAGTCAAGCGGGACCTCGGCCACGGTGCGCCGGGTTTTGGCCGCCCGCAGGTAGCTGATGGTACCGCCAATGCCCAGTTTGAGGCCGTGGCGGGCATATTGCGCCGCCAGCTCTGGCGGGCCGGAGAAGGCGTGGACCACCCCACCTTTGGGCAGGCGGAAGGCTTTGAGCAGATTTAGCAGCGGCTCATGAGCGCTACGCACATGCAAAACCACCGGCTTGTTGAAGTCGACCGCCAGCGCCAGCTGGGCGTTGAGCAGCTGACGCTGCAGCGCCAGATCAGCGCCGTCGATGGCCAGATCCAGCCCACACTCGCCCACCGCCACGCACTCCGAGCGGCTCAGCCAATTCGCCAGCAGCTGCAAGTGGTCAGCGCGATGGTGCTGCTGCCACCACGGATGTAAGCCATACGCGGCCACAGTGCCGCTACAACTGGCGACCACCGCCGCCTGGCGCTGGAAGTCAGCCAGACAGACGCCCGGGATCAGCAGCCTCTCGATGCCGGCGGCCCGGCACTGCGCCCACAGCGCGTCGCGATCGTCATCGAACTCGGCAAAATCGAGGTGACAGTGACTGTCAAACAACGACATGGCTGACTCCCCTCACGGCAATTACTGCCCTACAAGCCTAGAGCCTACCCGGTGCACACTTTCATGACCTCAATTGGCCCATTGGTAACAGGCGGTTAGACTCAAAACCAGATTCCAGCCCAACAGTCGGCGCGATGACCACCACACTCTCGTCAAACATGCTCGAAGTGCTGCTGGATCACTTGGATGATGCAGTGATCACCGCTGATCAGCGCGGCTGCATCGTTCAGGTCAACAGCACCACCGAGCGCATCTTCGGTTACCGCCCGGACGAGCTGATTGGCCAAAACCTGCGAATGCTAATGCCAGAGCCCCATGCGACTCAGCATGATCACTATATTCAGAATTATCTCGCTGGTGGTCTTCCAAAGATAATTGGCCATAAACGCCAGGTTAAGGGCACGCGCAAAGACGGCTCGCTGGTCGACCTACTCCTTAAAGTTGACAAGATATCCATCAAAGGCGTTCCCCACTTCATCGGCATGTTGCGCGATCTGACTGAGAGCATTGCTCAGCAACAGGCGTTACAGCATGCGACCCTGCTTAACCAGCAGGTGCTGGAGCACGCCGCCCACGCCGTGATTGCCACTGATGTCGACGGCATCATCAGCATGTTCAATCCGGCCGCCGAACGGCTGCTGGGCTATGGCGCCGGTGAGCTGATCGGCCGCCTTACCCCGGCCCGTTTCCATGATCCGCAGGAGGTGGTGCGGCGCGCCGCCGAGTTCTCACGCGAGCTGGGACTGCCGCTGGAGCCGGGGTTCGAGGTGTTTGTCGCCAAATCCCGGCTGGGGCTGGCCAACGAACATGAATGGACCTACATCCGCAAGGATGGACGGCCGGTGCCGGTGCTGCTGTCGGTCAGTGCCATCCATAACGAGCGCGGCGAGATCAGCGGTTTTCTCGGTAATGCCGTGGATATCAGCGAACGCAAGCAACATGAGCACAAGCTGGCCGAGAGCGAACGGCGGTTTCGCGGCGCATTTGCCACCTCCACCAATGGCGTGGCCATTGTCGCCCTGGACGGTAAATGGCTGCAGGTTAACCGGGCACTGTGCACCATGCTCGGCTTTAGCGAAAAGGCACTGCTGGCCACCGATTTTCAGGCCGTAACCCACCCCGACGATCTACGCGCCGATCTGGCCGAGGTCGCCAGTTTGCTCGCCGGTGAGCGTGACAACTACCAGATCGAAAAGCGCTACATCGCCAGCGATGGACGGATCGTCTGGGCGCTGCTGGGGGTGTCGCTGGTGCGCGATGGCAGCGGCGCACCGCTTTACTTCGTCTCTCAGGTGGTGGATATCAGCGACCGCAAGCGGGCGGAAGCGGAGCTTAAATTCTCCACCGACCTACTGGCCGCCGTATCACGGCTGCAGCAGATCTTTATCGAGAGCCAGGACCGCCAACAAACCTTCGACCGCATGCTGCAGGATCTGCTGTCCCTGACCGTCAGTGGCTACGGCTTTGTCGGCGAAGTTCTGCATAACGATGATGGCAACCCCTATCTCAATACCTACGCCATCACCAACGTCGCCTGGAACGATGAGACTCGCCAATTCTACGCAGGCCAAGCCCCCAAAGGCCTTGAGTTTCGTAACCTGCATAGTCTGTTTGGCCACACCATGCGCACCGGCAGCACGGTAATCAGCAACGATCCAACCCAAGATCCGCGCGCTGGCGGGCTCCCCCCCGGCCACCCGGCCATGAACTGCTACCTCGGGCTGCCGCTGCTGCATGCAGGGGTGATGGTGGGTATGGTCGGAGTCGCCAACCGCCCCGGCGGCTATGACCAGCTGCTGGCTGACAAGCTGCAACCGCTACTCACCGCCGCCGCCCAGATCATCGTTAACCTGCGTATGTCCGCAGACCAGCAACGGGCCAGCGATCAGCTGGCACTGGCCGAACAGCGCTGGCAGTTTGCGTTGGAAGGTTCAGGCGATGGCATCTGGGACTGGGACGCAGTGACCAACAGCGTCTTCTTTTCCCGCCGTTGGAAAGCAATGCTCGGCTACGCCGATGATGAAGTCGGTACCAGCCTGGAGGAGTGGTCGAGCCGTGTTCATCCGGATGATCTGGCCGCCTGCATGGCCGATTTGCAGCGCCACTTCAGCGGTCAGGCGCCGCTCTATGTCAATGAACACCGGGTGCGCCACAAGGATGGTCGCTGGCTGTGGATTCTGGATCGGGGCATGGTGGTCGCGTGGCAGGCCGATGGCCAGCCGGCCCGGGTGATCGGTACCCATTCCGATGTCACCGAGCGGCGTGCCATCGAAGAGCGCATCCGACTGCACGAAGAGCGCTGGAACTTCGCTCTTGAAGGCTCCGGCGATGGTGTCTGGGACTGGAACATGACCAGCGGTGAGGTGTTCTATTCCCGCCGCTGGAAGGCAATGCTTGGCTACCGAGATGATGAGATCGGCGACACGCTGGATGAGTGGACCAGCCGTGTTCATCCGGATGATCTGCCTCGGGCACTGGCACTGGTTGAGCGCCACACCCATGGCGAGATCCCCAACTTCGCCCTTGAGATCCGCATGCGCCACAAAAATGGCCAATGGTTGTGGATCCTCGATCGCGGCAAGATAGTGAGCGGCTCAGCACCCGGTCAACCGAACCGCATCATCGGCACTCATACCGACATTTCGGCACGCAAAGCGGCCGAAGCCGGTTTGCGCGAGCGGGACGAACTGCTGCGCAAACTGTCGCAGCAGGTGCCCGGTGTGATCTTTCAATATCAACTGCGGCCAGACGGCAGCAGCTGTTTTCCGTGGGCCAGTGACGGTCTGTGGGGTATCTATGGCGTCACTCCTGCCCAAGTGGCCGATGACGCCAGTACCGTCTACGGCGTGATCGATCCCGGCGATATATCCCAGGTTATTGCCAGCGTACAGCGGTCAGCACAACAGCTGAGCTCCTGGCGCTGCGAATACCGGGTCAACCACCCTAGTCGTGGCCAAATCTGGGTTGAAGGCTACTCAACGCCGCAGCAACAAGCAGACGGTAGCATCCTATGGCATGGTTACATTACTGACATCAGCGAGCGCAAACAGGCCGAACTGGCCTTGAACCAAAGCCGCAAGCGGCTCAAGGAGCTACTCGACCACCTGCCGCTCAACGTACTCTACAAAGACAGTGACGGTTACTATCTGGCGGCCAATCCGGCCTACGCCCAACTACTGGGGCTGACCGCAGAGCAACTGGTTGGCCGCTGCGACCGCGACTTTTTCACCGCTGAACTAACGGCCAAGTATCGCGCCGATGATCTGCGGGTAATGGCCCTTGGCGTGACAGAGTCTTTTGATGAAGCGTTCAATCATGCTGGTGATAACCAGATCGTGCACACCATCAAGGTGCCGGTACGCGACGACGATGACCACATCAACGGCGTTCTTATCCTGTTCTGGGATGTGACCGCCGAACGTGAAGCAACCACAGCGCTAATGCGCAGTCAGGCGCGTCTGCGCGCCCTTACCGACAAGGTGCCGCTGGTGGTGTTTGAGCTGGAGCGCGACGCCAGCGGCAGCTATCAGTTCAACTTTATCAATAGTGGCGTAGATAGCCTGTTTGGCCTGCCTCTGAGTGCTGCCGAAGATGATGTCAGCCTGCTCTTTGGCAAAGTAGAACGGGATGATGCCCAACGCCTGATGCAGGCGCTGGAGGCTTCAGCCGACAACCTGACCACCATCGAGCAAGAGATCCGCCTAAACGGCGATGGCGAGCCGCGTTGGGTGGCGGTGCAGGCAGTGCCCCAGCGTCAGGGGGTGATGACGGTGGTCTGGTATGGCTTCTTTCAAGAGATCAGTATCCGCAAAAGCACTGAAGCTGAACTGCGCCGGGCCAAGGTGCTGGCCGAAGATGCCAACCGCGCCAAGAGCCAGTTTCTGGCCAACATCAGCCATGAAATACGTACCCCAATGAACGCAGTGCTGGGGCTGACCTACCTGCTGCAGCAAGGGGCGCTGAATGGCCAGCAACGTGACTACGTCGACAAGATCGACAGCGCTGGCCGCACCCTGCTGGCACTGCTCAATGACGTACTCGATCTCGCCAAAATCGATGCTGGACGCTTGACGCTGGAGCACGCCCCATTTGACCTCCACCAATTGCTCGACAACCTTGCGGTGATTGCCGCCGGCAGCGCTCGCAGCCACGAGTTGGAACTCTGTTTCCGCATCGACCCACAACTGCCGCAGATGCTGGTGGGCGATGCCATGCGCCTGCAGCAGGTGCTGATCAATCTGCTTGGTAACGCCATCAAGTTCTCCCCCAGCGGCAGTGTTGAACTGCTACTGCAGGTCAATCAGCGCAACGCCGTTCAGGTCGAGCTGACCTTCACCGTACGCGATACCGGCATCGGCATCGCCCCCGAGCAGCTGGCCCAGATCTTTGACAGTTTCAGTCAGGCGGAGGCCTCCACCACCCGCCGCTTCGGTGGCTCTGGGCTGGGGTTAGCCATCAGTCGCCAGCTGGTGCGGCTTATGGGCGGCGACATTGAGGTGCACAGCAGCCTGGGGGTGGGCAGTGAGTTCAGTTTCAGCCTGCCCTTGGCCATCAGCAGCGACGAATGCCAGCCGGCTGCTGGCGACTGGGCCGGCAAACGGCTGCTGGTGGTGGATGACAACCCGATCAGCCTGCAGGCTATGGCCGAGCTGGCTGCGCTGCTCGGCGCCGAGGTGTGCGCTAGTGACAACGCCGTAGACGCGCTGGCGCTGGCCATCACCGCCGACCAACAACAACGCCCGTTCAACGCGTTACTGGTCGACTGGCAGATGCCACAGATGGATGGCCTGAGCCTGATCGCCGCCCTGCAGCCGCAACTGCAGCACCAACCGACGCGGGTGGTGATGGTCACCGCCCACGGCCGCGAACTGTTAGGCAGCCATCTGGCCCAGCAGGTGGACAGCATTCTGACCAAGCCGGTCACCCTCAACCAGCTGCGTGCCAGCCTGCAACCAAAGACGCCGACGGCACCTATCGAACAAAGGCCGCAGCGACTTGGCAGTCGCCATTTGCTGCTGGTCGAGGACAACCCGCTCAACCAGCAAGTAGCAGCCGAAATGCTACGGCTGGAGGGAGCCAGCGTCGAGATCGCCACCAACGGCCTGCTAGCCATTGATGCGCTGCGCCACCAGCCAGAGCGCTTTGATCTGGTACTGATGGATCTGCAGATGCCGGAGCTGGATGGCATTGAAGCGACCCGCCAGATCCGCCACCAGTTGGGCCTCACCACGCTGCCGATCGTGGCCATGACCGCCAATGCCATGACCAGCGACCGCGACCATTGCCTGGCAGCCGGCATGAACGATCATATCGGCAAGCCGGTCAACGTCGAAGAGCTGGTAGGGGTGATCTGCCGATTGACCGCAGGGACCGGGCCGACAGGTCGGCTCCTTCGTCCGTCAGCCCAACCGGCACATTTCGCTTTGCTTGATCGCGGCGCTGCGCTCGATCGAATGGGTAGTAACGACGCGCTCTATCAGCGCCTGCTGCAGCAGTTTGTGCAGCAGTACGGCCGCCTACCGCCGGCGGCCAGCCTCTGGCAACAACCCGCTGATGAGCGGTTGCGTCTGTTTCACAGCATCAAGGGGGTGGCTGCCACCATCGGCGCCGAGCAGTTGGCCGCCGCTGCCGCCAGCCTTGAACATCGGGCGCGCAGCGACGATCCGCCCACCGTTGCCGAACTGGTGACCATGGACGACACCTTGGTCGCCACCATCGCCGCGATCAACAGCGGCAGCGAAGCTCCCGCCACAGCGCCAGCGAACAACGCACCAGCCGCGCCACTGCGCCTGACCCCAAGCCAACAGCAGGTGATGACCCGCCTGCTGAAGGCGCTGCAACTGGGCGATCTGGGCGCCGGTCGGCTGCTCGCCGAAATCGACAACGACGAGCCGACACTCATTGCTTTTGTCGCCCAGCTCAAGGACGAGATAGACGGCTGCGACTATGCTGCAGCCATTGCCCGCATCGAACTGCTGCTGGCTTCTGATCGCCCACCGCAGGAGTACCCGGACGCATGACCCAAGCCGCCGCCCCTTACAGCGACAGCCCGGCTGCCAGCGTCTTGTCCAGCGAGCGCAAACGGGTGCTGGTGGTCGATGATCAGGTCACCAACATTCAGCTGCTGAACCACATTCTGCAACCCATGGTGGATGTCTCCATGGCCCGCGACGGGCTGCAGGCGATCGCCTTGTGTGCCCAGGTACGGCCTGATCTGGTGCTGCTCGATATCATCATGCCGGGCATCGATGGCATCGAGGTGTGCAGACGGCTCAAGGCTGATCCGGCGACCCGCGACATCCCGGTGATCTTCGTCACCGGCCGCGATACCGGTGAGGATGAAGCCGAGGGGCTGGATGCCGGCGCGGTCGATTTCATCACCAAACCCTTCCGCGCCCCAGCGGTGCTGGCACGGGTGCGCAACCACCTGCTGCTCAAGTCCCAGGCAGATCTGCTGCGTCAAATGGTGTTCATCGACGGCCTGACCGGGGTATTCAACCGCCGCCGCTTCGATGAAGCGCTAGATGTCGAATGGCGCCGGGCGCGCCGCAGTGGCGAGCCGCTGGCACTGGTGATGATCGATGTCGATCATTTCAAACTCTACAATGATGCCTACGGCCATCAGGCTGGCGACGACTGCCTGCGCCAGATCGCCGTGGCCATGCGCAAATGTTTGCGGCGGCCGGGTGATCTGCTGGCGCGCTACGGTGGCGAAGAGTTTGTTTGCCTACTACCCACTACTGAGATTGAAGGGGCGCGCAAGGTCGCAGATGCGCTGGGCGATGCGGTTGAAGCCTTGGCACTCAAGGCGGCTACGGCCGCCAGCCATCTCCGAGTCACCATCAGCCGCGGCATTGCCGCGACCATTGTCAGCGACAATGACGGCTGCACGGCATTGCAACAAGCGGCCGATACGGCCCTCTATCAGGCCAAACACAGCGGCCGGAACTGCACTGCCGCCAGCGACGACTAGTTTTTAGTTTTCTTTCATCGCGCCATTGCGCCCGAACTGATCGACCATCACCTGTAGCCGGCTGATCTGCGCCTGCAACTGCCGATTGGCGTCGTCGCTGCGCTGGGCGCCGGACAGGGTGGCCATAGCCATATGGTCGATGCTGACAATGCTGCGGTTGATATCTTCGGCGACGGCCCCCTGCTGCTCGGCGGCGGTGGCAATTTGGGCGATCATGTCGGTGATCTGACCGACGGCTTCAGTGATCTCAGCCAGCGCCCGCCCCGCTGCGCCCGCCTGCGTCACCCCTGACTTGATACCCTCATGCCCGCTCTGGATGGCATTTACTGCCAGGCTCGCCTGCTGTTGCAAGCGCTGCACCATCTCCTGAATCTCCTGAGTGGCGCTTTGGGTGCGCGATGCCAGGGTCCTGACCTCATCGGCGACCACCGCAAAGCCCCGGCCAGCCTCGCCAGCGCGGGCCGCTTCAATGGCGGCATTTAGCGCAAGCAGGTTGGTCTGATCGGCAATGCTGCGGATCACTTCAACCACTGTGCCAATCCGCTGGCTGGCATCATCGAGCTGCTCCATGGTGGCCACGGCGCTGTCCATGGTGGTCGCCAACTGGTGAATGCCGTCGACGGTCGATTTAACCTCGCCCTGCCCAGAGCCCACCACCTCATCGACGTGACGGGCGGTCGTCACCGTTTGACTGGCGTGACGGGCAACCTCATGGATGGTGGCCGTCATCTGGTGCATGGCGGTGGCGATCCGTTCCAGCTCCTGCTTCTCGTTATTCATCTCGCCACACACTTGATGAGTGGCCACTGCCGCCTGCTCGGCACCCTGATCCAGCTGCGCCGCAGCATCGCCAAGGCGCCACACCAGCGTCTCTTGCTGGGCCTGCAGCATGCGAATGGCCAATTGCAGATCCGCCAGCTCATCGTGGCGGCCACAGTAAACAGCGCGAGCCACTGGGCTGTCATAGAGATCGCGTGCCCGCTGCGCTGCCCGCCGCCATGGAAGACTGAGCCAGTGAGCCAGCAGGCCAGCCACGGCGGCGCCCACCAGCAATGCTGGCCACAGGCCAACGAACCACTGGGTCGTACCCACAACAGCCATGACCACGGCCATGGCCAGATAAAGCTGGGCGAACAAGCGCGGTCGCCACACGGGCCGCTCTGCCCGCGCTGGGCTTTTACATAACTGCGGATAAAGATGGGTTGCACGCTCTACCACTTTGGCGGCCGGCTTCAGGCGCACCGACTGGTAGCCGCTAATTTGGCCCTCGGTGATCACCGGCGTAATAAAGGCATCGACCCAGTAATGGTCACCGTTCTTGCAACGGTTTTTGACCACCCCCATCCAAGGCTTACCCGCCTTGATGCACTGCCATAGCTCTTTAAAGGCGACGGCCGGCATGTCCGGATGGCGGACGATGTTTTGCCCCTGACCAATCAGGTCATCGGCGTCAAAGCCGGATATCTGCTGAAAATCCCGATTGGCGTAAGTAATTACCCCATGGAGATCGGTCGTCGAAACAATGCGCTGATGGTCATGGAAAACCGCTTCGCGCTGCGTTACCGGTTGGTTGTTTCTCATGCCCTGTCCCTGCCCGGCTGATGGCTGGAGCGCTCATCACCCGTATAACTAGCCCTCAGTTCCAATCAAACAGTAGCAAAGCCACAGCTCACCACTGGGCATTTGCTCAGCGCTGTGGTCGCGATCAAGCAAGTTCTGTAACAACTACACGCGGTTACCGGCCCCTCGGCTTTTCAGCTCGTGCAGCAAGTTTGCGGCGATCTCTTCCAGCGGCACTGTCGCTATCGCCCCACCAATCGCGATCGCCTCCCGCGGCATGCCGAACACCACACAGCTGGCTTCATCCTGGGCGATGGTGTAGCCGCCGGCATCACGGATCTGTTTCAGGCCGACGGCCCCATCCTTACCCATACCGGTCAATAGCGCCGCCACCGCATTAGCACCGGCCCATTGGGCGACCGACTCAAACAGCAGATCGACCGCCGGCCGATGACGGTTGACCGGCTCCTGCTGATGCAGCCGGGCCACGTAATCTGCACCTGAGCGGGTGATCTCGAAGTGATAGTCACCCGGCGCAATATAGGCGTGGCCGGGCAACAGTCGCTGACCATCCTGCGCTTCGGCGACCGTCAGCAGGGTCAGGCGGTTAAGGCGCTCCGCATAGGAGCGGGTAAAGCCGGCCGGCATATGCTGGGTGATCACCACGGCCGGGCTATTGGCGGGCAACCCCAGCAGTACTTCTTTAATCGCCTCAGTGCCGCCGGTAGAGGCGCCAATGGCAATCAGCTTTTCTGTCCCCAGCAGCGGATAAGGTTTGCTGGCGGTCACGGGAGAACCGTGGGGCTTGAGCCGCCGAACATGGGAGCTGGCCGCCGCCCGCACCTTCTCTTTCAGCTCCTCGGCGTAGGCGAGCATACCGTCACGAATACCGATGGCGGGCTTGGTGACAAAGTCCACGGCCCCCAGCTCCAATGCCCGCAAGGTGGCATCGGCGCCTTCAGCCGTCAGCGACGACACCATCACTACCGGCGTCGGCCGGGCCTTCATCAGCTTTTCCAGAAAGGTGAGGCCATCCATGCGTGGCATCTCAACATCCAGAGTGATGACATCGGGCGCTTCGGCAATGATCAGCTCGCGGGCGACGTAGGCATCCGGCGCTACGCCGACCACTACAAACTCACGATCACTGGCAAAGATCTGCTTGAGCAGCTCCCGGATCAGCGCCGAGTCATCAACAATCAACACCTTGATAGCCATCACAATCCTTAAAACAGATCGACGTCGCCGCCACCGCCCTGCTGCTGGCGGATGCGCAGGCTGTATTCGGCTTCGCGTTCGAGCAGGGTACTGTTGTGCAGCTGCTTGAGGGTTTTCAGCAGCACCCTGCCACTGGCCGGAAAGAAGTAAACCTTGCGTGGATAGATATCGAGCAGGCTGCTGGCCACGATGGGAATGCGCTCGGTGACCAGATAGTCGGTGACAAACTGGGCGTTGCGCGGTCCGACATTGGCCATGGTCAAGCCGGACAAGACATTGGCACCGCCAAAGATCTTGGCCTCAAACTGACGACGATCAGCCCCCAGCTTGAGCAGCTGGTTGGTCAGCATCTCCATGGCGTACACGCCATAGCGGGCCGACATCGACACCGGCGAATGCTCGTCATTACCGGGCAGCATAAAGTGGTTCATGCCGCCGATGCCGCTGCGACGATCACGCAGGCAGACCGACACGCAGGAGCCAAGTACCGTCACCACCACCAGATCGCGAGTGGTGGCGAAGTATTCGCCGGGCAGGATCTTGACCGCCTCAATGTTCAGATGGCGATCAAAGTAGGTGTTGGCGGCGACCGGCTCCTGATGACTCATGGCGCCACCCCGGCATGGCGATAGACGGTGCGACCGATCAGTTTCACCAGATGGCCGGCGTGGCCAAAGCTCTCGGAGTGGCCGGCGAAAAACAGCCCTTCCGGCTGCAACAGCGGCATCAGCCGCCCCAGCAACTGCAGCTGGGTTGGCCGGTCAAAGTAGATCATGACGTTGCGGCAGAAGATCGCATCCAGCCCGCCCTTCACCGGCCAGTCAGGCGCCAGCAGGTTGATCTGGCGGAACTGCAGCAGCTGGCGCAACTCATCCTTGACCCGTGCCTGACCCTCATGGCTGCCCCGGCCACGCAGGAAAAAGCGGCGCTTGCGCTGCTCATCCAGCCCGCTCAGCCGCTCCAGCTCGTAAATACCGGCAGCGGCGTGCGCCAGCACTTTGGTATCGATATCCGATGCCAGAATGGTCACCGGCGGTGTGCTGCAATCAAAGGCTTCAACCGCAGTCATCGCCAGCGAATAGGGCTCCTCGCCAGTGCTTGAGGCGGTACACCAGATGCGCAACGGCCGCCGCTGTTCGCGGTAAAGGCGCTGCAGGTGGGCGGCCAGCATCGGGAAATGATGTTCCTCGCGAAAGAACGAGGTGAGGTTGGTGGTCAGCGCATTGGTGAACTGCTCCAACTCATCCTCATGCTCATGCAGATAGGCGAAATACTGCCTAAAGCTGGTCAGGCGCAGGGCGCGCAGCCGACGCGCCAGTCGGCTGTAGACCATCGACGCCTTGCTCGCTGCCAGGCTGATCCCGGCGCGCTGATAGAGCAGGCTGCGCACCTGCTCGAAATCAGCCGCGCTGTAAGCAAACTCGCGGTCCTCGGCGCTGACTGCGCCGCCCCTGCTCAGAACTCCTCCCACTCATCTTCCGCTGGGCGAGCCGCCGGCTTGCGCACCGGCTTGGCCGGCAGATTGCCTTTGGCTGGCCCTTTGGTCACAGGTTTGGGGGCGGCCAGCGGCCGGCCGCCGTGCCCCCCGGGGTGCACCACAGGAGCGGCCAGTAGGGGTGAACCACCACCGCTGTGGTCGAAACGGAAGGCGGCTACCGACTGGGCCAACAGGTTGGCCTGACTCTGCAGCGACTCGGCCGAGGCGGCAGCTTCTTCCACCAGTGCGGCGTTTTGCTGGGTCATCTCATCCATCTGGGTGACGGCGGCGTTGACCTCCTCAATGCCGGTGCTCTGCTCGGCCGAGGCCGCCGCAATCTCGGCCATGATGTCGGTGACCCGTTTGATCGCCACCACAATCTCGTTCATGGTGCTGCCAGCTTTGGACACCAGCGCGTTACCGGCGTCCACCTTCTCCACCGAATCGGAGATCAGCGCCTTGATCTCTTTGGCTGCGGCCGCCGAGCGCTGGGCGAGCGTCCTTACTTCGCCGGCCACCACCGCAAAGCCACGCCCCTGCTCACCGGCTCGGGCGGCTTCGACGGCGGCGTTCAAGGCCAGGATATTGGTCTGGAAGGCGATGCCATCAATGACGCTGATGATGTCGGAGATCTTGCGCGCCGAGGCATTGATCGAGGCCATGGTCACCACCACGTCGCTGACCACGGCACCACCGGAGCTGGCCACCTGCGAGGCGTTATTGGCCAAACCTGAGGCCTGACGGGCGTTATCGGCATTCTGACGCACGGTGCTGGTCAGCTCCTCCATGCTCGAGGCGGTCTCCTCCAGGCTGGAGGCCTGCTGCTCGGTACGCGACGACAGATCGGCGTTGCCGGCGGCGATCTCGCTGGCAGCGGTGTGGATGGTATCTGCCGCTTCACGGATTTGGGCCATCATGCCGGTCAAGGCTTCAGTGGTATCGTTGGCGTACTGCTTGAGCTCACCAAAGGTGCCTTGGTAGTCCTTGGTAATACGCGCCGTCAGGTCCCCCTTGGCCAGCGCCCCCAGCACCGTGGCAATGTCGCTCAAGCCGCTAGCGGTAGTTTCCATCAAGCTATTCAAACCCTCGGCCAGGGTCTTGAAGAACCCCTCTTTACCGGCGAGCGTCAGCCGCTGGGTAAAATCACCCGCACCAGCGCGGTTGACCACGTCGGCTACTTCCGCTTCCACCTTGACCTCGGCGGTGCGATCCAGCCACTCGACAACAGTGCCTAAACGCTTGCCATCAGGCGCGAACACCGGGCTGGCAGTTAGGCGGAAGGTATTGCCGGCCACCGTAATCTGCGACACATACTGCTGCTGAAGATTGGCCAGTAGATTGGCCTGATGGGCAGGATTGCGATGGAAGCTGTCCATATTGGTGCCGACAATTTTGTCGACCGAGAACTGCGGCAGGGCCTTGCGCATGTCGGCCTCGACCCCGCGCAGCATCTTCTCCACCGATTTATTCATGTAGATGATGGTGCGGTCGGCATCGGCAATCATCAGATTGGTGCTGGTGTTATCCAGCGCCCCCAGAATGCGCAGATTGGTGATCGCCTGGGCCTGACCTTCGCGCAGCTTGCTCAGCATGGCCGCCATAGAGGCCAATACACTACCCTCGGCGATAGTTGCTGGCAGCTGCCTGGACAGATCACCCTTGGCTACTGCTTGGGCAATAGAGGCCAGCTCGGCCGGCTCAGCACCCAGCGCCCCCGTCACCCGCTGACTGATACGCCAGGCCAGCAACGCCGTCAGGGCGACGGCGATCAATCCTACGACGATCAGCAGCATGAGGTAAAACGACGCTGTCGCTTGGGCGGTAGCTTCATGCTCCTTGACCGAGATATTCACCTGCTCGACCAGCGTCGCAATTTCGCCACGATGGCGCTCAAACAGCATGCGTGCCTGATGGTGAGCCTCATCGGCCGCCGTGGCATCACCAGCCTTGATTGCCGGAATCAACTGCTCACTGACCAACCGATAGAGTTGTTCCACGGTCGCGTGGCCCTGATCAAGGGTGCGGCGTACATCTGGCGGCAAGGCAACATCGGCCCAGCGCGCCACCCGCTGCTGATACTCAAGCTGATGCTCACGTACTTCGTTGAGCGCGTTGTCGAACATCGCCTGACCGTCCGGGTTGGCCAGCTCCTCGACATGAAGCATGGTCTCGACCACAAACAGTGGCGGCGGCAAGATGTCTGCGGTCAGTTCACTGTCCATGGCCAGCTGCCGATAAACCGTGCCACCGATGCCGGTCTGACGGTGCTGAACCACGGCGATGCCGAACACCACCAATAGCGCGACTACAGCGACGCTACCGATGGCCAATAATTGCTGACGGAAGGTCAGCCCCTTGCTGATTGCCATGTTCATACCCCTTACCGGTTTGCCGCCAGGTTATCGACCAGACCCATCTCATCACTGGTAATCAAACGTTCAATATCGACCAGAATCAGCATGCGCTCGCCACAGGTCGCCACCCCCTTGAGGTAGGCGAGATCCAAAGCACTGCTCAGTTGCGGCGGCGGCTTGATATCGGCCACCGCCAGTGACACCACATCAGACACCGCATCGACCACTACCCCCACCACCCGCTGGCCGACATTGAGGATGATGACCACGGTGAACTGGTCATAGCTGACATGACCGAGGTTGAATTTGATGCGCAGATCGATGATCGGCACGATGTCGCCACGCAGATTGATCACCCCTTTGATAAAGGGTGGAGCATTGGCGATGGCGGTGACCCGGTCATAACCGCGGATCTCCTGCACACTGAGGATATCGATGGCGTACTCCTCGGCCCCCAGGGTGAAGGTCAACACTTCGTGCTGCCCCTGGACGGCGTCGACAACGGCGCTGTTGCTGCTCATGTTGTGTTTCCCATGGTCGCCGCCATTGCGGGCAGCTGTTCAACATCGACAATTAGGGCGACGCTGCCGTCGCCCATGATGGTGGCGCCGGCAATACCATCCAGCCGGCGAAAGTTGTGCTCAAGGCTCTTGATCACCACCTGCTGCTGACCAAGCAGACGGTCAACCAACAGACCAAAGCGGGTGCCGTCGGCCTCAAGAATGATGATCAAGGCTTCATGGTTGCCATCCTTGGCAGGCGGGTGGCCCATCAGCCCATGCATGGTGAACAGCGGCAGGTAGTCGCCGCGCACCCTGACGACACGGCCATCGCCGCCGATGCCGCGCACATCCGCCGCTGACGGCTGCAGTGATTCGACAATGTGGGCCAGCGGTATCACGTAGTTAGTCTGCTCCACCTGCACGATCATGCCGTCGACTATGGCCAGGGTCAGCGGCAGGCGCAGACTGATGCGGGTGCCTGCACCTGCTACCGACTGAATATCGATACGCCCGCCCACCGACTGGACGTTGCGACGCACCACATCCATGCCCACCCCACGCCCCGACAGGTCGGTCACCTGCTCGGCAGTGGAGAATCCGGGCATGAAGATCAGCTGCCACACCTCGCTGTCGGCCATGGCGTCATGCACCGCCATCCCCTGCTCGCGCGCCTTGGCCAGAATGCGTTCTCGGTTGAGACCACGGCCGTCATCGCTGATCTCCACCACCACCCGCCCCCCTTGATGGAAGGCTGACAGACTGATGCGACCACGCTCGCTCTTGCCGCTGGCGCGACGCTCGTCAGGGGTCTCGATGCCATGGTCGATGCTGTTGCGGACAATATGGGTGAGGGGGTCAATCAGCCGCTCGATCATGCTCTTGTCGAGTTCAGTGGTTTCGCCTGACAGCACCAAATCGAGCTGTTTGCCAAGCTTGGTGCCAACATCGCGCACCAGCCGCGGAAAGCGTGAGAAAACAAAGCTGATCGGCAGCATGCGGATCGACATCACCGTTTCCTGCAGATCGCGGGTGTTGTGATCGAGCTGGGCGAGAATCTGCTGCAGCCGCTCCTGCACCTCGTCGTTGTGGCCGCCGATCTCCTGGGCCAGCATCGCCTGGGTGATCACCAACTCACCGACCATGTTGATCAGCGAATCTATCTTGCGCACCGGCACGCGGATGGTATTGGCCTCACCTTCAGCCGCTGCGCTTCCTTTGCTGGCCGTCGCCGGCACCCTGGCGGACGGTTCGATGGCGGGGGCCGAGCTGGCTAACGCTGGCAAGGCCTGCGCCACGGTGGCCTCAGCCGCTGCCGCCGGTAGCCCCGGCGCATCCTCAAACAAACCGAAGCTATCATCGGCTGGCGGTGCCAGACCGGGGGCATCCTCGAACAGGCCGTATGCGGTTTCGGCGGCAACTGGTGCTCCGGGCGCATCGTCAAAAAAGCCAAAGCTGTCGTCAGCGATCTCATTTAAGGCTGCCGTTACCGCGTCATCCAGCGGCGCAAACAGCCCCCAGGCCCCACCCGGATCGGCCAGCGGCGCTGCAGAACTATTGAGACAGTCGTTGAGGCGGCTGACCATCAGCCGGGTATCGGGCCCCTGCTCGGCCCCAGCCTTGTGAGCGGCGACCAGTTCGGCAATAAGATCGCGGGCCTCCAGAAACAGGTCAATCTGATCCGGCTGCAGCTGCATGCGACCACTGCGCAACCGATCCAGCAGGTTCTCCAGCACATGGGTAACGGCCACTACATCGCTGAAGTTGAACATGCCGCTGGCCCCCTTGATCGAGTGAGCGGCGCGAAAGATGCCATTGAGCGCTTCTAGATCGGGCGCATGCGGTTCGAGGCCGAGGAGCAATGCCTCCATGTCGGCGAGATGTTCGTCAGTCTCTTCAAAATAGACTGAAGCAAACTGTTGTAGATCGAAGTTCATGCTGCCCCCTGGGCTCAGGCGTTCAGGGCAGAACTTTGCGCACCACTTCCAGCAGTTTCACCGGATCAAACGGCTTGACCAGCCAGCCGGTGGCACCGGCCATTCGCCCTGCCTGTTTCATGGCATCGCTGGATTCAGTGGTCAGCATCAAGATCGGCACGCTGCGATAAGTGGCAGTGCCCCTGAGCGTCTTGATCAGGGTCAGGCCATCCATGCCCGGCATATTCTGGTCGGTAAAGATCAGGTTGTAGTTCTTGCGTTGGGACTTAGTCACCGCGTCCTGGCCGCTAGGGGCCTCGTCGACATCAAAACCGGCGGACTTGAGGGTAAAACCCAGCATCTGCCGAATAGAGGCCGAATCATCAACAATCAGGATCGATTTGCTCATTGCTGCTCCCCACCTCGGGGCCCGGCTGCGCCGTGAGCGGCGGAAGCCGAAGCGATTTCAACAAAAACGTCATTACCGGCGCCGCGATACTCCAGCCGGTTGCTCAAGGCGCACACCAGCTGCAGGCCACGCCCGTGATAGTCCTGGGCTTGGGCGCCTTGGCGGCCCTGCCAGTGAAAACCATCGCCACTATCCTGCACCTGCAGTTGTAAGAGTTCGCCCGGCCCGCTCTGGCGGACCTTGATGGTCAGGGAACCGTTGGCCAGCTGATCCAGCCGCTGTTCGCGCAGGGTGGCATAGCGCTCCCAACCGTCGGGCCCGTTCTTGAGACCGGAGTCAAGGCCGAGCAGACCGTGATCGATGGCGTTGGTGACCAGTTCACCCATCACCAGTGACAACCGTGCCACATCGCCATCCGCCAACCCCAGCTCGCGCAGCCAAGCGATCATCGAGGGCACCAGATCGAACTGGCGCAACCGCGCCCCACCGAGCGCAATCTCCAGCTGCCATTGATGGTTACCGGTCGTCACCTGCTCATCCCCATTGGCCCTAGGCAGGGCCATATCGCTGGCACAAGGGGAACAATCCAGGATCATGCAAGAGAGATCGTCATGAGCCCGGTGCCCGGCCAAATGGCGATCGAGGGCCTCCTCTACCGCCCGGCCGAAGCCGCCTGCAGTGCCGGCGGCAAGCAGGGCATCTTCAACGCCGTGGCCACCAAACCAATCGCCCAGGCTGTTTTCGGCTTCAAACACGCCATCGGAGCAGAGCACCAGATGGTGGCCATTGACCACAGCCACCACTTCACTGTCGCGGTAATAGCTCATGTCGCTATCGATCCCCAGCGGCAGATTCTGCGATTTAAAACGCCGCACCACCTGACCGTTGCTCTCTACCAGCAAGGCATCCGGCATACCGCCATTCCAAACCTCCAGTGTCTGCTCTCGCACCCGGTGAACGGCCACAAAGGCGGCCACCGAGCGGTAAACCGGGGCGTACTGGCGGTGGTGACGATTCATTTCGGCCACGATCGATACCGGACTGAAGCCACGAGCCGCCATCTCGTAGAAGGTCTGCGACAGCGGGATCTGGGTCAGGGCCGCTGGCAAGCCGTGACCAGTAGCATCGGCCAGCATCACATAGCGATCGCCGGTAGAGCTGCTGGTCGCCAGAATCAGATCGCCCGACATCTGCGCGGTGGCCCGCACGAAATGCTGCAATACCTTGCGATCCAGTTCGGCCCGCAGCACCAACCGTTTCATCAACTGCTCGGCAACCCGCGCTTCTTCTTCGCGGTCGGCCTGAAACTGCAGCAATGTTCGGTTCTGGCTGGCGAGTTGCTCCTGCAGGTCAAAAATGCGGGCGAAAGCAGCGATCTTGGCGGCAAGAACCGCAGCACTGACCGGCTTGGGCAGAAAATCATCGCAACCGGCGTGCAGTGCGGCGACCTGCTCTTCTGCACTGCTAAACGCCGAAACCATCAGAATAGGCCGCCAGCCACTCTGTTGCTGGTGCTGGCGCAGTGCTCGCATCACCGCCAAGCCATCCATACCAGGCATCCTTTGATCGACGATCACCATATGCCAGTTGCTGCCGCCATACGCAGCTACTGCGCCCGAACCGTCGGTAAACGCCTCTGCCTCATGACCAAAGTCGCGCACCAGCTTGGCGATCGCCACAGCCAGCATTGGACAGTCATCTACGACCATGATGCGCAGCGCAGCCATAGCGTTATCTCATCGTAAAGATGCGCGGAAAATTCGCAATTTCAAGAACTTCCAAGGCCGCTCCACGACAATTGGCCAGTTCGACCTCGCGGCCGGTCGCTTTGGCCCGGTCACGGACATAGAGCAGGATGCCGAGCGCCGCCGAATCCATGTACTGGACCTCGCCCATGTCAATCACCAAGCAGCTAACCCCGGCACCACTCAATGCCTTGTCAATCAGATCGCGAAACTCGCGGTAGGAATTGAAATCGAAGCGGGGGGCCGGACGTACGGTGACCACATTATTGCTACTGGTATTCATGGCTCAGTCCCTTAAAAAAGTTCCACATCGCCAGCGGCGAAGGTGCGTTGAGCGACGGGTGTCGCCACCCCCTCGGCCAGATGGTCACTGGCCCGGCCAACCAGCCCGACCCAATCAGCAGCGGGTGCGGCCCCCAGTTGTTGCAGCAACTGAGACACATGCTGTAATCGCTGGTGATGCTGGCTGAGCTGGCCCAGCAACTGACTGGTCATATCCTGAAACTGCAAGGCGGTAATAGCCTGACCAACCCGGCAGTTCACTTCACGGGCGATCCCGTCCAGCTCCTGTACCACACCCACCGTGCGACCGTTCATGCGATCCAGCTGATCGAGCATGTTGGTTACCTGCTTTTTCGAGGTCAGGGCAAAACTCATATCCTTGGCCGCCAGCTGACTCACCGACTGTTCGGCCTGCTTCAGTTCATGGTGAACACCGCCAACGTGATCGCGGATCTGGTTAGAAAACTCACTGGCACGCATCGACAGCGAGCGCACTTCGTCGGCAACTACGGCGAAACCGCGGCCGGCCTCGCCGGCACGAGCGGCTTCAATGGCGGCATTCAAGGCCAGCAGATTGGTCTGCTTGGCGATATCTTCCATATCCTCGGTGGAAATCAGGATCTCGCTAATTTTCTTGCTGATGGTATCCATGCGATCCACCAGCTGCATTGAGGTATGGCTGGTGTCGACGGTCGCGTCGACAAACAGCCCCATGGTCTGCTGAGTGGTTTCGACAAAGGTGCCGAAGTTGATGTCATCACCCTCCAGCCCCGCTTCGCTGTAGCGTTTGATCAGCGACGCAGCCAGTTTGTGTTGGCGTTCGATCTGATCGCTCAGGCCATTGAAGCTGGCTGTCAGCTGCTCAATCGCTTCGGCCAGCAACGTTTGCACCCGAGCCACATGCTGCTGTAGTTCCGCTACTTCGTGGTCCAGATTACTGCCCAATCGTTGCCAGTCCGGTACTGCCACCATCGGCTCAATAGGGGTCTGTTGCGCCACTTGCTGTGGCTGGCGATCAATCAGCCACAGCACTAATCCCAACGCCAGCAAACCAACCAGCGCCGCTAGCCAAGGTGACAAACCACCGACCGCCAACACCGCCGTTACCAACCAAGGCAATGTCAATTTAGCCCATGCCATCACCTGGTCCCTGCTCATGCCTTGTCCACCCCTGCTCCATCATGTCCTGAGTGCAATGCGCATAATTCACCGCTATTGCCCTAACCTTAGGTAACAGCAGTAAAAGTGCCAATTGGCGGTGCCTGCCAAGTCCACAATTTTCACAATCCGTGGCCCAGGTCCCACGCGTAAATCTCGAGCATTTCCAGCAACTAACCGTTCGACGACAGCGCTGATGGATGTGTCGGTAAAACAACGGCAGCGGTCACAAATCAGCGAAAGCGCAGGATCCAACACAAAGGGAAGCCAGAGGTGGTGTGATAGCGGGGTTATGCGTAACGCGGCTTAAACAGCGGGGTTAACCAGCTGTGGGGCGACAGCGTTGCTGGCGCGCGATGATCAGAGCCTGCAGCGATTCTAAGACGCGCTGACAGCGCCCTTTAGCGTGCAGTGGCCGCAACCGCTGCACCCGTTACAGCGACGACTGAGGCTTATCTGCCGCCTGCTGACGCAGCAGCAAGCGAGCCAGCTTCTCCTGAAACACTCGCGCTTCGAACGGCTTGACGATGTAATCGGTAGCGCCTGCAGCCACCGCCGCCTTGATGTTGTCACGACTGGCCACCGAGGTGCACATGACGAAGGGCACGCCAGCCGTGGCTGGGTTAGCACGCAGCCGGGTGAGCAGAGTCAGAGCGGTCATGCCGGTCATCTCCCAATCGCAGATGATAAGGTCATAGGGGTGTTGCGCCAGCAGCCGCTCTACCTCTTCGCCCTGAGAGACCTCATCAACCTCGACCATGCCAATGGCCGACAGCAGCTTGACCTGCTGGGTCCGCGTCGCTGGCCGGCTCTCGATCACCATTGCGCGCACGCTGTTAAAGCGTTGACGCTGAGCGGCACGAGCCTGGCGGGCAATCTCGCCGCCATCCAGCCACTCCAGCCAAAGGCCGAGCAATTGTCCGTCTTCATCTACCAGGCGACGCGGCGCCAGCAGGTAATCCACGGTCCCCAGCGTCAACCGTACCCGCGAGCCGTACTCGGCCGCCCGGCTCAGCCGCGCTGGCGCATCGGCCGCTGGATACCATTGCTCAAAATTGCTGCCCACTGCCGGCAGCGACAGCGGCTGATCGTCGGCAGCCGTGAGTGCCGCCCAGCCAGCCTGCAAGCGTGATGAAATCAGCAGAATCTGCAAGCTGGCATCGACCAGCATGATGCAGCCATCGTGATGCTGCAGCAGCTGACGCAATTGGCGGTCCTGATCGGCACCTTGCCCGGCCACCCGGCCACGCAGCAACAGGAGCTCGATCTCAGCCAGCACACTACCGGCTGGTGCCGGCCTGAGCTCAGCTGGTTGTCCGGCCATGTCGCCGAACCTCAAACGCTCGACCAACACCTCGGCTTCAGCGCCAAAGCGACGCAGCAGATCGCGCCACGACCAAAGCATGAAGGCGCTGATCATCAGCACCAGCAACACCCCGACCCCAACGACCACCCAGGTAAAATGAACCACCTGTTGCGCGGCGTGCTGCTGACTGGCACCAAGCTCTTCGGCCAACAGCGGCTGCAACTCCTTCAGCGCCGCCCGATGGCGGACCAAGGCGTCGCGAATCAGCAGATAGGGCTGCCGCGCCTGCTCTCGCTGGTTAGCGCGCAGGGCGGGCACCAGCTGCCGTTCAATCAGGGTGAACAGGGTATCGGCCTCGGTCATGGCCCGGCTGTAGAGGGGCGTTGCCGCCGCCGACAGGGTCATGCCGGCCCATTGCTGACGCGCTTCTTCAAAGCGCGATTGCACTGCTTTGATGGCAATCAGGGCCTCACCAAAGGTGGCGGCACTGTCGCTGTTCATCAGTTCTTCAACGTGACCGACCGCCTCCACCACATACAGCGGCGACGGGCTGAGAGCCGCCAACATGGCGCGATCACGCTGGAGTTGGTCATCCAGCGGGCCCCCCACGGTGATCGCCTGCTGACCAACAAGTATCAACAGCAGCAGAGCGGTGATAGCCGTCAGTGCCAGTACCAAAGCGGTCAACAACTGACCGCGCAGGCCGAAACGGGATGACAGCATGGCCAAAGCTAACCTCTTGGTTTCAGCAACTTAGCCCTGTAACCATGGCAGTTGCCAGCGTATTCTCCAACAACCTGTACTGCTGTCCGCCGGCAATGAGACAACGATCACTGGCCGTGTTCAGTCATCAGTGGCACTGCCGCCATCTGGCCAACCAGCTGCTCTACCCACAGCGCCTTGTCCAGATCAAACAAGCCGCTGGCCAATGCCTGATCACGGCTGGTGCGGCCACGGGCGACCGCCACTAGGGCGGTGACCGCCTCATGGTTGGCTAAAACCCAAGGATCACCGGATCCGCCATTTGCCAGTTCGAGCACCTCGCCGTTGACGCGCAGCGGACCATAGCGCCAGTTCTCGCCCCAGATTAGCTGCCCCTGCAGTTCAATGCTGCCGCCCTCTCCCACCAGATGCAGGCGATGGTGAATACCCGCTTGTGGCTGATGACCGACGACAAACTCACCCGTCGTGCCTGACGGCCACCAGGCCTCAACCAGATGACCTTGAGGCAACGGCCGGACGGTGCGCGGCCAAGCCGGTCCCAACTGATGCAGTACCCAGCTCAGGGGGTGGCTGGCGACCTCCATAAACCACTGAGGCCAGCTGAAGGTCAGCGGAATATTGACCGTAGACTCGACCCGAACCCGCTGCAGCGGGCCGATCTGGGCCAGCGCCGCCGCAGCCGCCTGGGCGCAGTCGAGAAAAGCAAAGGCATAGTTGACCCACACCCGCTGCCGCGGTAAGGAGGCAGCGCGGGCCAGTGGATGACCAATGCCCAGCAGCGGCTTCTCACAGATGACGAATTGATGGGGAAATAGCTCTAGCAGCTGAGGGTGAGTGATGGCAGGAGTGGCGATCACAATCAGGTCGAGATCCTGCAACTCAGCGGCGTTGGTGTGACATCGGCCAATCCCTTCGCGCGCAGCCACTCGGGCGGTATTGGCAGCGTCCTGACCGCAGAGGGCCACCACATCCACCCCTGCATTCCGCAAGGGTACCAGATGCACCAGACCCCAGTTGCTGCCGATAATGCCAGCCCGCATGATGACTCCTCAGATCTGCAACGGTCGGGGGTCACGATGCTAGCACCAAGCAAACGGCCTGCGATGGTCAGTTGGCTCGCCGTTCGACCCTTGATGCGAACATCGGGCTGATGACATTGTCATCCTGTTCCTCACCCTCATCATTTAGCAGAGGCAGCTCCAGGGTAAACACCGTGCCCTTACCAATGGAGCTATGCACTGTGACAATGCCACGCAAACGCAGGCTGACTAGGTTGTAGACGAGATAAAGGCCAAGGCCCGTCCGTCCCTGACCTCGATCGGTGGTGTTGAAGGGTTCGAACAAACGTGCAAGCCGTTCGCCATCCATGCCACAACCATAATCACGAAAGCGAATCATCAGTCGGTGAGTCATGGGATCATCACGAACCTCCACCCTGACCCGTCCGTTCGGTTGACCGGCATAGGCGTGGGCGGCAGCGTTCTCAATCAGGTGAACGAGGACCGAGGTCAGTGCGTCAACATCGGTTTTCAGCCGAAGCTGTTGTGGGCAATCCACCTCGTAGGCCAAATCTACGGCTAATTCGTCACGGCAGCGGTAAAAGGCAGCGTGTACCACTTCCCATAGCGAGACGTCGATCACCTGGCGCCCCGCACCCTGGCTACTACTCGACTTAAACAGTTCGATCAGGCTGGCGCAGCGCACCAGCGAACGGAAGATGCTGTCGGCGGCCTGGCGGTTCTGCTCCAGCGCCTGCTCCAGCCGTGGCCGTGACAGACGTCCGGCACCGAGCGCCTCCTGCAGTTGGGCCAGTTCTTCCATGACGAAAGATGCCATGGTAATGCCAGCCCCCACCGGCGTATTGAGTTCGTGGCCAATACCCGCCACCAAACGACCCAGCGTCGCAATCTTCTCAGCTTTGTCGAGACGCAGGTGAGCCTGTTTGAGCGCATCCAGTGAGCATTCCAGCTCCTGGCGCCGCGCTATCGCGTCCTCCTGTAGACGTTGCCGATTGATCGCCTCTGACAGCTGAACACCCAAGGATTCAGCAAAACTGACAACCACTTCGTCGACCGCGACCACGAGATAACCGAAACGCTGATCCTCAAAGCCCAGTGGGTGCACCACCCAAACCAGCTCCGGCCGGCGACGACTAGTGGCAACGATATCCACCGCTGGCGGCAACAGCTGGCCGGGTAGGATGCGTGCCTGCTCCGAGGTCAACGCCAGTCGCTGACCATCGCTGACGGCATGGCGTACCCATAGCGCGCCCCCTTCGGCCAGGGTTGGCCAAGCACACAAATAGAGGTCGGCAAAACCGGCTTCCGCCAGTACCGACGCATGCTGACGGAACAGTTCACTGAGATCTGCGGCCTGAAATACGGCACGATCGAAACGCAAACGGCAGGCGTGGCGGTCACGCGCCTGAATCTGTTTCCAGCGATTGCGATAAAGCACCGAGGCATCCTCATCCTCCACCCCGCGCTCATCACCAGCGCTCCGCCGAATAACCGGCCGCGCCATTACTTGGGAGTAAGGAGCACAGGCTTCGCCTGCAAGTTGCTGGAGGAGCAAGCGGGCCGCCAGCGCGCCCATGTCGGTAGCCGGGTAATGAACAGTGGTTAGCGGTGGTTCCAGCGCAACCGCATATTCAAAATCATCAAACCCCACCACCGCAATCTCATCGGGAATCTGCAACCCATTGGCCTGCAGTGCAGCAACCACGCCGGTGGCGCTCAAATCGTTGGCACAGACCACCACTTGAGGCAGGGGGCCGCGCTGCTGAAGCATCTGATGCACCGCCCGTCGCCCGCCATCGGCGGTAAAATCGCCAGCCAGCAACAGCCGTTCATCAACCATCAGTTGATGTTCGGCCAAGGCGGCACGAAAACCGCTGAAGCGTTCAAGCGCCTCGCTGTTACACAAGGGACCGTGGACAAACGCGAAACGCTTGAAGCCCCGTTCGACGATCAAATGAGTGACAAGGGCCTTCATCCCGCTGAAATTGTCAGCCACCACCGAGGCAGTACCATCCAGCTCACTACCCAGGTTAATAACGGGCACGTTGCCAAACTGGCGGGCCAGTTGCCGAGTAGGAACCAGACCAGCACGATAGCCGACGCCACCACCGTAATAGATGACGCCTGAAAGCTGCTGCCCGGCAACATAGTCATAAATCCAGTTGCGGTTATCCGGCCACTCATCGGCTGCTGGCAGGTAGCCGCCCACCACCGACACCACCGGATAACCGGCAGCCTCCAGCACCGCCCGCGCCCCGCTGAGCAGAGACTGTTCAATCTGATAGACGAGCGAAGGCACTACAAGCGCCACCGGTAGACGCAATAGTTGTGGTTCATCCCCATGCCGGGATTGCTGTTCAGCATCCACCAGGGTCAAGTTTCGACCTCGCGCGCACACCATTTGCTTCAACCGGTCCAAAGCCAATTGTGGTCAGCATTGGTCCGCATCGCCACTCCACACCAACAATGGGTCATGCCGAGCACCCGCGCTGTGAACTTGATAGCTATTTGAGCAGAGAATAGATGATCAGAACGTGAGCCTTTTCCCAAGCCTTGCTGGTCGTACCTCGCCGGCCCTGTTCAGAAACTCATCAACGGCAAAAGCACTAACCTGATCAAATTTATTGCACATCACCGGGACTGGGGCGACAGTCGGACATACAATGGCTGTCACCTTCTGTTACAGACACAGGTTGCCGCTATGGGCACGGGGTGCTGGTCTGGCCATACGTTGCGCCGCCTGTCTTTGCTGACAGTGCTGCTGCTATTTCCAGCCGTTGCCGCACGTGCGAATGATGAAACCGGCGGCGGCTGGCGTCAGCAGACCGTTGCTGTCTATCAGGTGGTGAGTGACGAGTTGCTGCGGTTGCGCAGCAATCTGGTGGTCGCCCCGTCAATAGCCGAGACTTGGTTCCCCGCCTCTGACTTTTATCAATCGATGACTGTCCCGGTGCTGTCAGCGCACGGTAGCAGCGCCTACCGGGTGGAATTGGTAGGCCAGCTTTACGACAACGACCGGGGCTACCTGCTCAATATCGAAAATGGCAGCATGGCCAATGCTTGGTTCCACCATTACGGTAACAGCCCTACACTGGCAGACGCCGATCTGGCTGTTGGCATGGGTGCCAGTTATAACTTGCGCAACGATGTTGCCCTGCAAGCGCTGTTCAGTACCGGCAACCTTCCTCACTACGGTGAAAGCAACGTGGCGGTTGGCGTCAGTCTGCGCTTCTGATTGACGCTGGCCTGCATACCACGCATCTGTTTCAATTCCCCAACCTGCCCTTAGTGAATGATTGAGCCATGGATCTGCTGTTTATCTTCAAAAAGCTGGTGGCAGGCTGGAGTTCGCCGTTACCGCTGTCGCTACTGCTGATTGGCATGGGTCTGTACTGCCTGTTGCGTCAGCGCCAACGTAGGGCATTGTTGCTGATTGGCAGCGGTTGGCTAACCCTGTTACTGCTTTCAATACCACCGGTGGCCGACTGGTGGCTGGCACCACGGGAAGCCGCCATCACGATCAATGCGCCCACCAACCAGCCGGTTGCAGCGATAGTGGTGCTGGGCTGCGGATTCGAGGTGATTGCCAACGCTCCAGCCAGTAGCTGGCTGTCACGCTGTGCGGCGCGACGGGTAATGCAGGGCTTTATCGAGTGGCAGCGCCAACCTCAGGCGCTGATGGTGTTTACCGGCGGAACCGGCGAGTGTCCCAGCGTCGCCGAGGCAATGGCCGCCGTAGCCCTGGAACTGGGCGTTCCTGCCAACCGGGTCAGAACTGTAACCAACGCCCCAGACACTTCAGCCGAAGCAGCCGCTGTGGCCGAGCTAATCGATGGCCCTGTATTGCTGGTCACCTCGGCTAGCCATATGCCACGGGCGCTCAACTACTTCCAGATGGCGGGGGTGAAAGCGCTGCCAAAGGCGGCAGACCATCTGGCAGCGCCGGATTTCGAGCGTTCCTGGTACGGCTACGCCCCTAAAGCAGAGCAGCTAGTCAAAGCTGAACGCGCCTGGTATGAAACGCTCGGTCTGCTGTGGCAACGGCTCGGCGGCAGCTGACGCGCCTTACACCGGGTTGTCGATGTCGATGAACTGCACCTCAAGGCCGAACTGCTCGGCGAGGTGCTGACCAAGGGCCTGTACCCCATAACGCTCGGTGGCGTGATGACCCGCCGCGATAAAATGGATCCCCAGTTCGCGAGCCTGATGCACGGTGCGCTCGGACACCTCGCCACTGATAAAGCAGTCGGCCCCGACCAGGGCCGCCTGCTCAATCTCATCCTGAGCCGCACCGGTACACCAAGCCAGCCGCCGTAGCGGCCGATCATGGCCGCCGTCGCACAGCAGCGGTTGACGTTCAAGAGCGGCGGCGAGCCTCGCCCCCAGTTCCGCCAGCGTCACCGACTGGGGCAGTTCCCCCTGCCACAGCAACTGATCAAAGGTGGTGGGCGGAGTCACCGCCAGCCCTAAGCGCAGTCCCAGCTGCGCGTTGTTGCCCCAGACCGGATGACAATCCAGCGGCAGGTGGTAGGCCAGCAGGTTGATATCGTGGTGGAGCAAGGTGGCCAACCGGCGCCGGCGCATGCCGACCAGCGTCGGGTTCTCCCCTTTCCAGAAATAGCCATGGTGCACCAGCACCAGATCGGCACGAGCCGCCACTGCCGCATCCAGCAACGCCTGACTAGCTGTCACCCCGGTAACAACTCGACTTATGTGCGGCTTTCCTTCGACCTGCAGGCCATTGGGGCAATAGTCGCGGAAGCGGCTGACCTGCAGCTGCTCATCGACGTAGCGCACCAGCGCATCACGTTGCATGCGGTGTTCCCCCGGTTAACCAAAGAACAGATAGCAGACGAGTATGGCCGCTAGCATGCCGGCCAGATCGGCCAACAGACTGCAGCCCAGCGCGTGGCGAATACGGGTCACCCCGACCGCACCGAAATAGACGGCAATTACGTAAAAAGTGGTCTCACTCGACCCCTGCATGATCGCCGCCAGCCGCCCGGCAAAGGAGTCGACACCTTGCGTCTGCATCACATCCAGCATCATCGCCCGCGCCCCAGAGCCCGACAGGGTCTTGGTCAGCGACACTGGCAAGGCATCGACAAAACGGCTGTCCACGGCCAACAGCTGACACAGCCAGCGCACCCCATCGAGTAACCAGTCGAGCAGACCACTGGCGCGAAACAGGGCTACGGCCACCAGCATGGCGACCAGATAAGGGAGGATGGTCAACGCGGTATTGAAACCCTCTTTGGCGCCTTCAATAAAGAGATCAAAAGCCGCCACCCGCTGCTTCAGCGCCGCCCCAAAAATCGCGACCAGCAAACCCAGTAGCGCCAAGTTGGCGAGCAACGCCGACTGGGAGGCAACATCGGCGCCAGCCATTGAGACCCAGGCCAGCGCCCCCATGGTCAGGGCCATCACGACCCCCAGAGTCAACAGAATCGGCCAGCGCCACAGGGGCAGCCGCTGCATCATCGCCACCGACAGAAAGCCAGCCAGCGTCGAGGCCACAGTCGCCAGCAAAATCGGCACAAAAACATCGGTTGGCTGGGCGGCACCCTGCTGGGCGCGGTACATAAACACCGTCACCGGAAACAGGGTGACCGAGGAGGCGTTTAGAACAATGAACATGATCTGGGCATCGGTGGCGCGCTGCGGATCGGGGTTCAAGCGTTGCAAATCGTGCATCGCCTTAATGCCCAGCGGCGTTGCCGCGTTGTCCAGGCCAAGGACATTGGCGGCCAGATTCATGGTGACACTGGCGATAGCCGGATCACCGGCCGGCACCCCAGGCATGATGCAGCGAAACAGTGGTGAGGCTTTACGCGCCAGCCAGGGTATGGCGCCGCAGCCTTCGGCAATGCGGGCGATGCCCAGCCACAGACAAAGCATGCCCACCAGACCAATGGCGACCTCAACGGCTAGTTTGGCGCTGGCAAAGAGTGCAGCGGTTAACCCCGCCGCCGCCCCGGCATCGCCCAGCGCCGTCTTGACCAAGGTGGTCGTTAGCGCCGCCAGTAGCAGCCCCAGCCATACCCGGCTCAGCATCGGGATGGTGCCAGCGCCATGCTAGACTTGGCCGCCGCCGATGGCGTGTTTGCTGGAGCCTGATGTGTCTGCACCGCTATCCCTCTCTGCCGGGTTCATCGACTATCTGCCGCAACTGCTGGCCACCAACGAACATCAGGCGTTTCTTGATGCCTGTGCTCAACCACCAAAAAAGAGTATCAGGTTCAACAGGCTGACGACATCCGCCGAACGCCATGGTGAGATCGCTGCGGGTCATGGCTGGCAATTACAGCCGATTCCCTGGTGCGACGACGGTTACTGGCTGACGGGCGAAGAATCGCCGGGCAACGCCCTTGAGCATGTGGCTGGCGGATTTTACATTCAGGAGGCCAGCTCCATGCTGCCAGTCGCGGTGCTGCAACGGCTGTGGCACCAGCAGCATGGCCCGTCAACGCCAGCCCGGGTGCTGGATATGGCCGCTGCCCCGGGTTCCAAGACCACTCAGCTGGGCAGCTGGTTGGCTGGCAACGGCACGCTGGTGGCCAATGAGTTTGCGGCAAGCCGGCTCAAGGCGCTTTACACCAACCTCAGCCGCTGCGGTGTCGGCAACACGATCCTTACCAACCATGATGGTGCCATCATCGGCAACGCTCTTCCCGACTGGTTCGATGCCATTCTGCTGGACGCTCCCTGCTCCGGCGAGGGCACCATCCGCAAGGATGCCAAGGCCTTTGCCAACTGGTCGCTGCCTGCCATCCATGAACTGGTAGCCACCCAACGCCGGCTACTGGAGAGTGCCTTCAAGGCACTGCGCCCCGGCGGGCTGCTGGTCTATTCCACCTGCAGCCTCAACACCCTGGAGAACGAACAGCTGATCGACCGGTTCTGTGCTGACCATGGTGACGCCGAGCGCCATGATCTGCGACCGCTATGGCCGCAGCTGGCGGCCATTCATCACCCTCAGGGTCATCTCAAGATCTGGCCTCACCGTTTTGATGCCGAGGGCTTTTTTGTCGCGGCCCTGAGCAAAGCTGCCGATGCAGCGCAACAGCCACGGACGGAAGCTCGCTTATCGCCCCGTTTTCCCTATCAACCGCTCTCTGCCAAAGAGCAGCTCCAATGTCGCCAGCTGGCAGCCGACAGCCAGCAGCTGTCACTACCTGAGGGCGACTACTGGCAACGGGATGGCACCATCTGGTTGTTTCCTGAAGCGGCACGCGACCTGCTGGGCCGGCTGTTGACCAACCGGCCGGGCCTCAAGATCGGCGAAATTCACGGTCGCGAATTGCGGCTGGATCACGATGCCGCCATCGTTTTCGCGCCCCTGCTGCAGCGCCGCATCGCGGTGAATGGCGAACAGGCCCGGGCTTTTCTTGCCGGCCAGGACATCGAGGATGATGCGGGCCGCAAAGGCGACTGGCTGCTCTGCTACCAGGGGTTACCGTTAGGGCTGGCGCGGGCCGCCCAAGGACGGTTGCGCAACCGCTTACCCCGGGATCGGGTGCGCCAAACCACCATTGCCGATCATGACAGCTGAACTACACTCACGTTTGACCGACTGTGTTGTAGACATTTGACGTTTCCGGCCCTGCCCAAGGGCCCTTGCCCATAGCCCGGGACAGTGCGGACTGGTTCCGGGCTTTTTTTGTCTCGCATAACCACAACTGTGAGGGGGCTAGCAGTTCGCAACCGCAGCAGCGGTACAGAAGGCCCGTTGACCGCTACCATTAGCCCCAATCAAGCAGCGCTATTGCGTTTGCAGTCACGGAGTTGCGTATGTCAGAGGTCACCGCACAGCAGCCACAGGCATCAACCGCCGATCTGCTCGGCGACGCCCGTCGCCTACTCAGCCATGTTGATGGCGCCACCTTGGCCAAGCTCGGCGAGCAAGCAGGTCTCAGCCAGCCAGCGCTGGAAGCGGTATTACGGGCCGAGCCAGACACGACCGAAGAACAACTACCGCCTGGCCTGATTGCTGCGGCAGCAGCCCTGTGGCAACAGGCCGTGCAGCTGGCTGCTGAGCATCAAGGCACGCCAACTGCGGCCCTGCCCGCCGACGCCCGCCACGAGATCATCGCCCTCAAGAAGCAGCTGCAGGCCACCGATCAGCAGCTCAAGGCGCGCATTGTGGCCGAGCAGACCCTGCAGAAACAGCTCGGCAAAACACGTATCGAAATCGCAACCCTCAAGTCCGCCCAGCTCAACACCCGTATGCTGCAGGACAACGCCGCCAACGAAAAAGCCCAGTCGGAGCAATATCACAAGCAGTTTGAAGCGGCCAAGGCCGAAATCTATCAACTCAACAAATCGCTGGAAGCAGTACGCAAGAAGTACCAGGAAACAGTGGGAGAGCAACAGCGCGAGATCGCTCAGCTCAAGCAGTCACTGAACGAACTGACAAATAGAGATGGTTCTGAAGAGGAACAGCATCAAGCCCTACTGACCCAAAAAGACGGGGAAATCGCTCGCTTGGAGCAACTGCTGTCCAGCCGCAACAGCGAGTTGACGCTCAGTCAGCAGCAACACGAGCAAGCACTGGCAACTGTTGAGGCGCAACTGACAGCCCAGCGCCAACACGCCGAAACAAGCGCGCAGCGGGTAAACCAGTTGCAACAACAGCTGGTAACGGTCGAACAAGATGCGCTCGCACGTGTGGCTGCACTGGAAGAGCAGCTTGCCCTGCAGGCCACAAAAGCGGATGCCGATGAAGGAACAAGCGCCGAACTGCAGCGACTTCAGGCTGAAGTGAGCGACGTGCAGGGACGGCTGGTGGAGCGCGACATCGAGATCGGCGATCTCAGTTCAGCGCTGGAAACTGCCCAGCAGGCGATGGGGGAACTTGAAGCACAACTGCTTGCCACACGTAGCGAGATGACCCAGAAACAGCAACAAGCAGCGGCCAAAGTGGTAGAGATGCAAAACCAGCTGAAGGAGTTTAACAGCCGGTTGCGCGATTATCACAACCTCAAGGCAGAGCAGGAGGATCGTCAGCGACAACTTGAACAGACCGAGCGCAAACTGGCCGAAGCGCTTGGTCAACGAGAACAGGCGGCGCGGCTGAGCGGGCGCATCATGACTGATCTGGAGGTGCTGCTGCTGCAGATTGGCGACGTTACCAACCGCGACAAGCTACAGAAACTGATCGACCAGTATCATCAGCCAGCCACAGCCAAAGTACCCACTGCCAGCAGTTAACCGCCGACGTTGAACAGAGCGCGGAAATTGGCGCTGGTTTGAGCGGCCAGAGCCTCAGGTGCCACGCCTTTAAGTGACGCCACAAAGGCTGCTACGTCACGTACATAGGCAGGCGTGTTTTCCCGGCCACGATGGGGGACCGGCGTCAGATAGGGACTGTCGGTTTCGACCAACAACCTGTCGAGAGGGATCTGGCGCACCACCTCGCGCAGGGCATCGGCGTTGCGAAAAGTCACGATGCCGGAAATCGAGATATAGAAGCCGAGATCCATCGCCGCCTTGGCGGTCGGCCAATCTTCGGTAAAGCAGTGCAACACACCGCCCACCTCTTGCGCCTGCTCATCGCGCAGGATCGCCAAGGTGTCGGCACGCGCATCGCGAGTGTGGATGATCAGTGGCTTGCCAACCTGCCGGGCCAGCCGCACATGTTCAGCAAAGTACTGTTGCTGACGCTCGCGGGTGGCCGGGGCATAGAAATAGTCGAGACCGGTTTCACCGATCGCCACCACCTGGGGATCACCCGCCAACGCTAGGGCAGTCGGCTGATCCCAGGCCCCCTCGTCGTGCAGCGGATGAACGCCGACCGACAGCGAGATCTGTGGGTAGTTCGCACACAGCGCTTTCATCGCCGGAAAGGCCTCAAGGGTCACGCCGATACAGAGCAGATGGTTGACCCCTGCCGCTGCAGCCTGGGCCACAACGGTCGCCACAGATCCGCTCTCTTTGACCGGCGTCAGCATGTCGAGATGGCAGTGGGAGTCAATGAGCATGGGCAAACCTCACAGAGCGGCTAACAGTTGACACAAAAACAAACGGGAAGTGCCGAAGCACTTCCCGTTTCAATCAACCCGATCGGGCCTCCAACCTTATTTGGTCAGAGCAACCTTGGCCTGACCGACAAGCGCGGTGAAGGCGGTCTGGTCGTGCACGGCGATATCCGCCAGCACCTTACGATCGATCTCAATGGACGCCTTTTTCAGACCATCCATAAAGCGGCTGTAAGAGAGACCGTTCTGACGCGCAGCGGCGTTGATACGGGCAATCCACAGCTGACGGAACTGGCGTTTTTTCTGACGGCGGTCGCGGTACGCATACTGGCCGGCCTTGATCACGGCCTGGAAGGCAACGCGATAGACACGACTGCGGGCACCGTAATAGCCCTTTGCACGATCCAGAACTTTTTTGTGACGCGCGCGCGCGATCACACCACGTTTTACTCGAGCCATTATCTACATCCTCCCCTTAAGCGTGCGGCAGACAACGTTCAACGCGGGCCTGATCGGACGCGCTAACCATAGTCTTGGGACCGAGCTGACGCTTACGCTTCGAGCTCTTCTTGGTGAGGATGTGACGCAGGTGAGACTGCTTGCGCTTGAAACCGCCAGAGCCGGTTTTCTTGAAGCGCTTGGCAGCACCGCGGTTGGTTTTTTGCTTCGGCATTACTGCTTACTCCGCATTGTGGTTACACATGGCCAGGCGGACTTGCGTCACTTGGGTGCCTGACTCACTTCTTGGCGGGGGCGAGCACCATAATCATCTGGCGCCCTTCCGCTTGGTACGGGAACGATTCCACCACGGCCATCTCGGCAAGGTCGTTCTTGATGCGAGTCAAGAGCTCAATGCCAAGTTCCTGGTGGGCCATTTCACGACCGCGAAAACGCAGCGTGACTTTGGTTTTGTCCCCTTCTTCCAGAAAGCGACGCAGGTTGCGTAGTTTTACCTGGTAATCGCCTTCATCCGTGCCAGGGCGGAATTTGACTTCCTTCACCTGGATCTGTTTGGTTTTCTTGCGCTGCTCTTTCTGAGCTTTGCTCTTCTCGTAGACGAACCGGCCAAAATCCATGATTTTGCAGACGGGCGGCTCAGCAGTCGGGCTGATCTCGACCAGATCCAGACCCGCTTCTTCAGCGCTGAACAGGGCCTGACGCAGGGACACGACCCCGAGCTGCTCGCCTTCCGCGCCGATCAGACGGACTTCACGGGCGCGGATCTCTCCGTTGATACGGTTTTTTCCCTTGTTGGCAGGAGCGCTGCCACGCGGGGTTTCGTCACGACCTTTAATAGTTATTCCTCCAAGGTTTCAATCTGCTTGGCGTTGATCTCGGTAAGCAGCTGTTGGACAAAGCCATCCAGCGGCATGACACCAAGGTCCTTACCACGGCGAGTACGCACGGCTACCTCGCCATTGGCCATCTCTTTATCGCCAACGACGAGAAGGTAAGGAACGCGCCTGAGCGTGTGCTCGCGGATTTTAAAGCCAATCTTCTCATTTCTCAAGTCCGCTTCAACGCGGATGCCAGCGGCACGCAGTTGGGCGACCACCTGCTTGACGTAACTGGCCTGGTTATCGGTGATATTGAGCACCTTAACCTGTACCGGCGCGATCCAGCTGGGCAGGAATCCGGCATAGTGCTCAATGAGAATGCCGATGAAACGCTCCAGCGAGCCGAGAATGGCCCGATGGATCATCACCGGTTCATGCTTCTCGCCATCTTCACCGATGTAGTAGGCGCCGAGGCGACCGGGCATCGAGAAATCGAGCTGGATGGTGCCACACTGCCAGGCACGGCCAAGGCAATCATGCAGGGTGAACTCAATCTTGGGACCGTAAAACGCCCCTTCGCCCGGCTGCAGATCGAAGGCCAATCCATTGGCCTTGAGCGCTTCAGCCAGCGCGGCTTCAGATTTATCCCACACCTCGTCACTGCCCACCCGCTGTTCCGGACGGGTCGAGAGCTTGATTGCAACATCATTGAAACCGAAGGTTTTGTAGGTGTCGAACACCATCTTGATGCAGCTGGTCACTTCATCCAGGATCTGATCTTCGGTACAGAACACATGGGCGTCGTCTTGAGTGAAACAGCGCACCCGCATCAGCCCGTGGAGCGAGCCTGAAGGTTCATTGCGATGAACCATGCCGAACTCGGCCATGCGCAGCGGCAGATCGCGATAGGACTTCAGCCCTTGGTTGAAGATCTGCACGTGACCGGGACAGTTCATCGGCTTGACCGCGTAATCGCGCTTTTCCGAAGCCGTGGTGAACATGTTGTCCTTGTACTTGCCCCAATGGCCTGACCGTTCCCACATGGTCAGATCGAGGATCAGCGGTGCGCGCACCTCTTCGTAGTCGAAACGGGCCAACTGGCCGCGCATGAAGCCTTCAAGCTCCTTGAAGATGGTCCAGCCGGGGGTGTGCCAGAACACCATGCCGGGCGCTTCTTCCTGCCAATGGAACAGATCCAGCGCCTTGCCAATCTTGCGATGGTCGCGCTTCTCAGCTTCTTCAAGACGGTGCAGGTATGCTGCCAGCTCTTTCTTGTCACCCCAGGCGGTGCCGTAGATGCGCTGCAGCATCTTGTTCTTGCTATCACCGCGCCAGTAGGCACCCGAGGTACGCATCAGCTTGAAATGGTGACAAAAGCGCATATTCGGCACGTGCGGACCGCGGCACATGTCGATGTATTCTTCGTGGTGATAGAGCCCCGGCTGGGCATCGCGGGCAATATCCTCATCAAGGATCGCCATTTTGTAGCTCTCGCCGCGGGCCGCGAAAGTATCGCGAGCCTCCTGCCAGCTGACCTTTTTCTTGATCACTTCATAGTTGCGCTCAGCCAGCTCGTGCATGCGCTTTTCCAGCGCATCCAGCTCCTCCTGACTAAGGGCATGGGGCAGATCGATGTCGTAGTAGAAGCCGTTTTCGATTACCGGACCGATGGCCATCTTGCACTCAGGATAAAGCTGCTTGATGGCATGGCCGAGCAAATGGGCGCAGGAGTGGCGAATGATATCGAGGCCATCGGAATCGCGACTGGTGATGATCGACAAGTTGGCATCGCTGGTGATCAGGTCGCAGGCGTCCACCAGCTGGCCATTCACGCGGCCGGCAATGCAGGCTTTGGCCAGACCGGCGCCAATGGCTTGAGCCACCTGCAGCACGCTGACGGCATCATCAAAAACACGCTGGCTGCCATCGGGCAAGGTAATCACAGGCATGGAATTGTCCTTACTTACAGTGGTGACACCTACCAAGTGCCACATGCACAAAAGATAAACCGCACGGGGGATAACCCCGGAACAGCTGGTTTGGGCCGCCCGCTACCAACCGGGCGAGGGCGGCAATATAGCAGAGCTAACCGTCGAGATCGCCGCCTGAGATCAGAAGATATCGCCCAGCAGCCCACCGCTTTAACCAGCATCGCCCATACTGTGCAGGCATGACCCCGCAAGCGGAGGAACTCATGTGGAACGCCATAGCTTTGCAGCTGAGTGACTGGCTCGGCAGCCCCTATCGGATCAGCAACCATCAAGCCCTGGGCGGCGGTGACTACCACCACTGCTACCGCATCGACAATGGCCAACGACCGCTGTTTATCAAGATCAGCCGCAGCGGTGACGGTGAGAATCTGACCGCCGAGGCCGATGGTTTGGCCCATCTGGCCAGAACTGGCTGCATTGCCACACCGACCGTGGTCGGCCAGGGCAAAGTGGATGGCCAGCCACTGCTCGCACTGGAGTGGCTGGATCTGCAGCGTAATGCTGGTGTCAACTGCTGGCAGACCTTTGGTCGCCAGCTGGCGACCCTGCACCTGGCCAGCGATCAGGCGATGTACGGCTTTGACGATGACAACTATCTGGGCCCCAGCCTGCAGCCCAACCGCTGGCACAAACACTGGCACCGCTTCTTTGCCGAGCAACGTCTTGGTTGGCAGCTGGAACTGGCGGCCGAACAAGGATTGCTGTTTGGCGACATCGACACCCTGATCGACTGCGCCGCCGCCCTGCTCCGCCACCATCAACCCAAACCCTCACTGCTACATGGCGATCTGTGGAGCGGCAATCTCGGTTTTTGCGGCGAACGGGCGGTGATCTTCGATCCGGCGGTCTACTACGGTGATCGTGAAGTGGATATCGCCATGAGCCGGCTGTTCGGTCCCCTGCCCGATGCCTTCTATCAGGGCTATGAAACGGTAGCACCCTTGCCAGCCGACCATGGTGAGCGCCGGGAGCTTTATCAGCTGTACTACCTAATCCACCACGCCCGGGTATTCGGTGGCCACTATGTCGAGGACTGTCGGCAGCAGCTAAAGCGATTGCTGGCCTGTGAGGAAGGGGCATGGAAGGGTTGAGTTGGCGCCGGGTGACCTGCCCACACTGTGGCCATCACTACCCCCTGACCATCGATCTGAGCGTGGCCGAACAGGACTACTACGAATCCTGCCCAGCTTGCTGTGCCGAATTTGTCGTCCACCTGCGCCAACAACCGGAGGGGGCGCTGGCAATCGAGCTGGACGCCGATGACGAGCAGATCTACTGACCGCCACCTTGGCCGCAGCGGTTGGCAGGCTACAATGGCGCCCCGTTTTGTCTCCCCGTTTTTACCGAGAAGTAAACGATGCCGCCGTGGCGCGCTGAAACCCGACAGCTGCTGGCCCTTGCCGGGCCGGTGCTGGTTGCCCAACTGTCGCAAACACTGATGGCCTTTACCGATACGGTGATGGCCGGTGCAGTGTCGGCTACGGATCTGGCTGGCGTGGCAGTGGCGGTCAGTGTCTGGTTTCCATTGCTGTTACTGCTGCAGGGCATTTTGATGGCCATGCCGCCCACTATCGCCTATCGCTACGGCGCTGGCAGATTCAACGAAATTGGCCCTTGGCTGTGGCAAGGGTTCTACTTGGCCGTCACCTTGCTGGCCTTGGTACTCTTGGCCATTCCACTGCTGCACCTGGTTCTGGCCTGGCAGGTGCAAGACGAAGCGATGCTGACTGTCGCCAAGGGCTACCTGCACGGCGTCACCGCTGGCGCTCCCGGAGTGGTGCTGTTTCTGCTGCTACGTTTTGCTTTTGAGGGGTTGAACGACACCAAACCGGCCATGGTGGTCGGCTTTATCGGCATGTTGGCCAACATTCCTCTCAACTGGCTGTTCATTCATGGCGCTGGGCCAATACCGGCGCTGGGTGGCGCCGGTTGCGGCTGGGCCACCTCGGTCGCTCACCTGCTGATGGCGTTACTGCTGCTGTGGTACTCGCATCGCAACCGGCGGGCGCGCGAACTGCCACTGTGGGTCAAGCCGGTACGCTGGCAGGCCACCGCCCAGCGCCAGCTGCTGCACTTGGGGCTGCCGATCGGTAGCGCCATCTTCTTTGAGGTAAGCCTCTTTGCCCTGGTTGCACTGCTGCTCACCCCCTTTGGCGCCATTGAAGTGGCCAGCCATCAGGTGGCGCTCAATATCTCCTCGGTCTGCTTCATGTTGCCGCTGTCGCTGGCCATCGCCCTGACCATTCGCGTTGGCACCAATCTGGGCGCCGACCAGCCGCTACGTGCCTTCGTCGCCATCCGCGCGGCACTGGTGATGGGCTTTGCCGTGGGCAGCTTCAATGCCCTGTTACTGGCTCTCGGCCGTGAGCCGATCGCCATGCTTTACAGTGATGACCCAGCGGTGATCAAGAGAGCCTGCGAGCTGATGCTGTTCGCCGCAGTGTTCCAGATCTTCGACATGATCCAGGCCGTTGCCGCAGGTGCGCTGCGCGGCCTGCACGATGGCAAGGCGATTTTCGCCATTACCCTGATCGCCTTCTGGCTCGTTGGCCTGCCCATGGGCTGGATACTGGGCCGCACGGATTTACTCATGCCAGCCATGGGCGCCAGTGGCTTTTGGATCGGCTTTTTGAACGGACTGGGGGTGGCCGCCGTACTCTATGCCATGCGCTTGCTTCACCACCGCAGGCTGTTAACTCGCCATGGGCATGAGATCGCTCTGGCTGCTGCTGCTCCTGCTGGGCGGCTGCAGCGTTGACCCACAACAGCAGCTTTATAGCGACTATCGCCATCGCCTGCTGTCACTGCTCAAGGTGGCGTCACCGCCGCTGGATGCCTCTGCACTCGCCAAGCCCAAACAACAGCCAGCACCAGCTGCGCTGAGCATCCGTCTGTCGCAGGCTTGGCATTATCGCCACTGCGGCCTGCTGACCATCGTTGGCGAGCGCAACAGCAGCCTTGGCAAGGTGATGGTATTGAGCCAACGCGCCGCCTACGAGCGGCGATTATTGGCCACCTTGAGCCACTGCCGGACTCGCTATCCGGCCTCCAGTAGCGAAAACCAACAGCTGACGGCGTGGTACCACCATAAGCAGCATGATTGGCCGCAACTGCTGCTGGCATTGGCAACCGACAACGAGATGCGCAGCCTGTGGCATGACGATGGCTTGCCACGTCGTGGCGATAGCGAAGTGCTGGCCCTGCTACAGGTGCTCGCCGAACTACGACAGGTTACAGCGGCACAGAGTGAGCCACTACTGCTAGAGCTGGAACAGCAGATGGCGGCCAACCGCAGCAACCGCTACCTGGGTCAGCTGTGGCGCGACGCCAACTTGGCGCTCAGCGCCATCACCGATCTCAATCAGCGGCTTGCGCCGGCCATGTCTCACGTTGTTTGTGTTGGTGGCCGACCATCCGCCCACGCCCGCCAACTAAGGCAGTTTCTCGACCGCTACTTTGGTGGCCGGGTACAACCCGAACTTAATCGGCTGCTGACTGAGCTGGATCGCACCGAACAGGCGCTGGCCGCAGCCTCAATTAGCCCTCTTTTAGAGCAGCCAAAGCCTTCTCGCCAATTACGCAACGCCCTGCAGCAGCATGTCAGGCTGTGGCAACAGCTACTAGAACGCTGCCAGCTCAGCCCATCACGCTTGCCATGACGTGGCTCATCAGCCGCCGCTCACCGCCAACAATGCCTGCGCCAACCGCGGAATCTGCTCCTCACGCAGGCCGGCAATATTGATTCGTCCACCCGGAACCACGTAGATCGCCCAGTCATCGCGTAGCCGGGCGATCGCCTCTGCTCCCAAGGCCGTCATCGAAAACATGCCCCGATGACGAGCAATATAATCAAAACCGTTACCGCCGCTATGTTGGCGCAGCTCTGCCGCCAGCTGCTGGCGCAACCCGGCAATGCGCTGCTGCATCGCCACCAGCTCCGATTGCCATGACTGGCGCAGTACCGGATCTGTCAGTACCTGGGCGACCAATGCCGCGCCAAAATCAGGCGGCATGGTGTAAGTGGTGCGGGCGATCTCCTGTAAGCGGCCACGAGCGATGCGCCCTTGCGCCGGACTGTTGGCAATGACCACGGCAGCACCGACCCGCTCGCGATAAAGACCGAAGTTCTTGGAGCAGGAAGTGGCGATCACCAGCTCCGGTACCGCATCGGCGAGCAGCCGTAACCCCGCCACATCGCCGTCCAGCGATTCGCCAAAGCCCTGATAAGCCACATCGACAAAGGGCATGAAGCCCTGGCGAACGGCCATTTGTGCCAGTGTCTGCCATTGCTCAAGGGCCAGATCGGCGCCGGTCGGGTTATGGCAGGAACCGTGCAATAACAAAACGTCATCGCGATCGGCAGCAGCCAACGCCGCCATCATCTCATCCACCCGAATGCCCTTGGTGGCCGTGTCAAAATAGGGATAAAACGCCACCTTCAGCCCGGCGGCACGCATGATCGGCGCATGGTTGACATAGCTCGGGTCGCTCATCCACACCGTGGCGCCCGGGCGGGCCATGCGGATCAGATCCGCCAACAGGCGCAAAGCGCCGCTGGCCCCTGGCGTCTGGATGGCGACAGCCCGCTGGCGGGCCGCGCTGTCTCCCAGTAACAGATCGAGCATGGCGCTGTTGAAGGCTTCGTTGCCGGTCAGGCCGACGTAGGATTTGGTCGTCTGGCTGTGGGCCAGCTCCAGCTGAGCTACCCGTACCGCCGCCATGATTGGTGTATCACCCGCGCTGTTGCGATAGACGCCGATACCCAGGTCAATGCGCTCCGATCGCGGGTCTTCGCGAAAGGCAACGCTAAGGGAGAGAATCGGGTCTTTGGCGCCTTCGGTCAGTAGTTCGAACATGATCACGTCCTGGTCAGGTGGCTTGCGCTTCAGGTCACAAAGTGGCGCCTAGCTTAACCACCACAGGGACCGTCAACCAGCATATGCGCCACTTTTGCCATACTCAGGCCATCAGATCGGCGGAGGGAGAGCATGGCCGACATCGATTTTGACCTTGCCGTAGTCGGCGGTGGCATCAATGGCGTCGGCATTGCTGCTGATGCCGCCGGCCGCGGCCTGAATGTCGTGCTGCTTGAAGCGGGCGATCTGGCTAGCGGCACCTCATCCGCCAGCTCCAAGCTGGCTCACGGCGGCCTGCGCTATCTGGAACAGGGCGCCGTGCGGCTGGTACGCGAGGCGCTACAAGAGCGCGACAGCCTACTTACCCGGGCCCCTCATCTATGTACGCCTTTGCGCTTCTGCTTGCCACTGGATGCTGCACTGAGACCCGCCTGGCAAGTTCGCATCGGCTTGTGGCTCTACGATCACTTGGCCGGCGCCGGTCCACTGCCGCCTTCCGCCACGGTCACGCTGGATGCAGGTGGACCACTGCAGCCTCAGTTCACGGAGGCTTTTGAATACAGTGATGGCTGGATCGACGACGCTCGCCTGGTGATCGCAGTCGCCCAGCAGGCGGCGCAGCATGGCGCAATCATCCGCAGTCGCTGCCCGGTGGTGGCAGCCCAGCGCCATGCTAGCCACTGGCAGCTGGACCTGGCCCCCGTCTATGGGGGGCCAAATCGTCTGAGCTGCACTGCACTGGTTAACGCCACCGGCCCGGCCGCAAACCAGTTTCTAGCCACAGTTACAGGCAATCACCAGCCTCGACCACTCAGGCAGATACGTGGCAGCCATATTGTGGTGCCGCGACTGACCGATGATGAACGCGCCTTTATCCTGCAGGCTCAAGACAAGCGGGTGGTCTTTGTGCTGCCTTATGGTTTGTTTCATCTGGTGGGCACCACCGAAGTGGAAGAGACCGCCAGCGGTGGCCGTCCCCAGGCCAGCGATGAGGAGGTGGACTACCTGTGCCAAGTCGTCAGCCGCTGGTGGCGCCAACCAGTATTACCATCGCAGGTGGTGCAACGCTTTGCCGGCATCCGGCCACTGGCCGACGATGGCAGCGGTAACCCGCGTACCGCCAGCCGCGATTACCGGCTGCTGTTTGATCATTCCGGCCACCAAGCTGCACTACTGTCAGTATTCGGTGGCAAACTGACCACTTACCGGGCACTGGCTGAGCGTGCAGTGAACCGCCTGGCGCCGCTATTTAGCCATATCAACCAGCCGTGGACTGCTGACCAGCCGCTACCCGGCGGCGAGATCAGCGATCTGTCGTGGTTATTGCGGATGACTCGCCAGCGCGCGCCTTATCTGCCCGAAGCCAGCGTAAAACGGCTGGTCCACAGCTACGGCAGTCAATTGGCGCTATGGCTAACCGCAGGCGATAACTGGCAGGCATTGGGAGGACGAATAGCTGCCGATGTGAGCCAAGCTGAGCTGCAATATCTGGTTGAGCATGAATGGCTACGTAGCAGCGATGACCTGCTATGGCGGCGCAGTAAACTGGGGCTGACCACCACGCTGACTGAGCAGCAGCTGCTGGGAAAGAGCCTGGAACTTTTGCTGCAACCCCTGCACCAGCCAGCCATGGCCTGATGAGTCACCTGCCATCACAACAAGAAAGGCCACGGCAGTTACCCACCGTGGCCCGATCTCGCTTCCTGCATCCAGCAGCGTTCGTGCTCCCTGCCTCTTCCTTGAAGACGGGCTTCCCTGCACCACTCCTCCTCCGCCATCCGGGCGCTCTCCCTCGCGTCCTTGCCACTCACCAATCCGGGTAAGTGCCCCGTTAGCAACGGGTGTTCCCAATCCGTTCATCGTCCTGCCTCACCACCGATCCGTCAGTGGTACTCCCATCCATGAGAGGGTCCTGCGCACATCCTGTGCCTTCCCTGCCCGTCCTGGGTGGCCCGCTCCAGCAGACCGTTGTGCATCCGTGAACAGGGCTAAGGTTAGCGCGTCACCCGCGGTTAACAACCAGGCTACGTATGCCGCCGTTGCCCTCAATTTGCGATCGATCGCCCATCAAATTGGCTAACACCCTGATTACCGAAAGCACCCTCGTTATGGCCGGGAGCATAGGCTCCTAGCCGTCCTACAATTTTGTGAGAGATAACTTACATCGCCGTCAGCCATGCAGCGCGGTCCAATCCTCAGGGTCACAACTGACGGCCTTTTCCGGTAAACTCACCCTTCGTTAAATTGTCACGCAGGCTTGGCGGCGGAATGAGCACATACCCCCATGAGCAGTTAACCCGTGAACTCGGGTTGCAGCTGGGACAGGCGACTGCCTATCCGCAGCAGTTCGAACCGGGACTGTTGCATGCAGTGCCGCGCAAGCTGGCCCGAGACACTCTGGCGCTGGACGGCACCGCCCTGCCCTTCGACGGCGTTGATCTGTGGACCGGCTATGAACTGTCATGGCTCGACCTTGGCGGCAAGCCACAAGTCGCCATCGCTGAGTTCAGCCTGCCTTGCAGTTCGCCTGCGATTATCGAGTCCAAGTCATTCAAGCTGTTCCTCAACAGCCTCAACCAGAGCCACTTTGCCGACTGGCAACAGGTTGAGCATTGCTTGAAGGAAAGCCTGAGCCGCTGCGCTGGTGCCCCGGTTACGGTAAACCTGCTGCCACCCAACCACTTCAGTGGTGCCACGCTCGTCAGCCTGCCTGGTGAGTCGCTGGACAATCTGCCCCTTCAGGATGTGAGTTACAACTACGACCCAACCCTGCTGCATGTGGACGGGCAACGGATCGTCAGCGAAACCCTGATGTCAGATCTGCTCAAATCCAATTGCCTGATCACCAACCAGCCGGACTGGGGCAGCGTGATGATCCGCTATCAGGGGCCGGCGATTGATCGCGAAGGGCTACTCCGCTACCTGATCAGCTTCCGTGCCCATAACGAGTTTCATGAGCAGTGTGTCGAACGTATTTTTGTCGATCTGATGCGTCATTGCCGACCGCAGCAGTTGACCGTCTATGCACGCTATACCCGTCGTGGCGGGCTCGACATCAACCCCTATCGCTCCAATTTCGAACAGCAGCCGCCAGCAGGTCGTCTGGCCCGACAGTAACCTTAACCAGCAGGGACGCTTGCCATGTCGATCAGACTGCCTTCCGCTGCACTGCTTGTGTTGCTAGCGCTCAGCATGGCGACAGCCGCAGCGAACATCCAGCTGGGCCAGCTAGAACAGCGACTGGCCAGCGAGCCGGCGCAAATCAGCCAAGAACTGGGCCGCCTGCTGCCGCTGCTGGAACAACCTCAGGACCGACATCGCGCCTTGCTGTTGAAAGCGCGTGCCGAGCGCGACCTCAAGCAGTTCGAAACGTCCATCACCACTCTTGAGCAATTGCTGGATGACCAGCCTCAAACGCTGGAACGGGCCCGAGCCCTGTTGCTGAAGGCGGAAATCACCGGCCTCAAACTGCATCAGCGACGCGCAGCAATTCCAATACTTGAGCAGGCGCTAGTCGCGGTTCGCAGCCAGCCGCCGGGCGACCGCCAGCTTGAGCGCGAGATTATGGAGACCATGGGCAAAGCGCAGCTTCACATTGGTGAGACCGAGGTCGCCTTGCGCTTTTTTCTGGATGCCCAGCGCCTGCTGACCGCTCAGGACAACCCTGAGCTGCATGCCTGGAATCTGATCTATCAGGCCCAAGCCCATACTGTCCTCGCCCGCTACGATCAAGCCGAAAATCTTTACCTCAAGGCGCTGGCCAAAGTTGAGCGCAACCAGTTCCCCAATCTCGATGCCCAGATCTATGCTCGCCTTGCCACCCTGCTAAAAGAACAGCGCTCGTACGACAAGGCCCTGCAGTACGCTGACAAGGCATTGGAGCTCTACACCAGCCTCAACGACAGTTTTAACATCATGCGCACCTTCAATCGCATCGGTGCTATCCATGCCGATCAAGGGGATTATGAAAATGCGCTGGTCCATTATCTCAATGCGCTCGACATCAGCCCCGAGAGCCGGCTCGACCCCGCGATGGGCGCCATTTTGCTGTACAACATTGGCGAAGCCTACGTCCAGCTAGGACAGTACAGCAACGGCAAGCCCTACCTGGACAAGGCCCTGAGCACATTTGAACGCGGAGAGCAACGCGCCTATCTGCCACCGGTGATATTGCAACTGGCGACCATCGCCGAGGCGGCAGAGCAGGCCGATGAGGCGGTGGCTCTTGGGCTGCGCGCCCGCGATCTGGCGGAGCAGTACAGTAGTCTGGAGCAGCGGCTGGAAGCCCACGACAAACTTGCGGCCATCCTTGCTCGAGCTGGCCGCTTCGAAGAGGCCTGGCAGTCGCAATTGAAAGCCCAGCAGCTGGTCGGGGAACGTCAGTTCAAACCCTTGCCCGCGCGAGTCGACACCACGGGCATGGTGGAACGCGAGCAACTGGTCAAGCAGCTCGACGACCAGCGTGCTGAGCTGAACCGGCGCCAACAACAGCAGCAGTATCACGAATTGACCCTGCAACTACTGGCTCTGTTTACGCTGTGCGTCCTGTGGCTGCTTTACCACCGCTGGCGCCGCGACTGGCGGCTACGCCGCACGTTGGTACATTACCGCCGTTTGGCCAGACACCATCCGACCACTGGTCTGCCCAATCTAGCGAGCGCCAAAGATCATCTGGACGGTCAGCTGCAGCAACTGCAGCAACGCTACGAACGCTGGTATGGCGAGGAACGCGGATCCATACCCCGAGATACCTTGCGTTGCGCATTGATCGCACTACCTAATCTGGAACACTGGCACCACTGCGATGGCCTGCTAGCCACCACGGAGCGCCAATTGGCCTTTGGTCAACAGCTGCAGCGGCAGGCTGAAGCGGCTGGTTGGCAGCTGTTTTCCCTGCGCGATGGACTGATACTGGCTACTGCAGCACGTCAGCGAGAGGGCCAAGAGCAACTGGACAAGGATGCCCGCGCGCTCATCAGTGTGATCAACAGCGTTGATGCCAGTCAGCTGTGCGCCCTAGCCCTGAGTGATTTTCCCTTCACACCGCGGGTTTCGCGGGCGGTAGACAGTGATCGGCTGCAACAGGTGCTACAAACCGCCTTGCTTGGCTCCCGTCAGCTAATGAGCATGAAGGGCCAGTCAGCGTGGCTTACCCTGCAACCTCAAGACACCCTTCCCTCTACCCTGCTGGCTTCAGATACCGGCACCGGCACCCTGCTCGCTATCCGGAATGGCATGATCCGAATCAGCGCGTCCCATGAGCGCCATCGCATTCGCTGGCCCACCACTTGTGAAACCTTGGCACCGGTCATGGGTGAGTCGCATAGCAGCCGTTATACTGAAGCCAGCCTTGGGCAGTACTAACAAGTGAAACGGATGAGCGCCGCTACAGACGACCTTGACACCCTGAAAAAGCGGCTCGCCGAACAGCAGCGAGCGCTTAAGCTGCAAGAACAGCGCGCCGAAAGTGAAGTACAGCTTTACCAGCGCCTGCTGGGCCGTTTGACCTTGGCCTGTCGCGGGCAGAATCTGGAACTGGACAACAAGTTAGCCCAGCTACGGGCGCAGCTTGCCGAGAACAGTGACCTGAGCAAGTCAGGCAAGCTGCTCGATACCGTCGAACAACTGTTAGTCAACCAAGCCCAACAGTCTGACAAACAGCTGTTATCAACCCGTGAAGCCATTGCCAAAGCCGGTAAGCGGCTGCAACAGGTAAAAGGCCTTGCCCCCCAGTTACGCCGCGATCTGCGCGATCTACTGACCTTGGCCGAATCTGCACCGCAAAGTGTCCTCCATTATCTGCCCTACCTTGAGCAGCTTTCCGGGCTCTATCAGCAGGCTCTGAGCGAGGCTCGTAATGGCGAGGAAAACAGCAACAACGGCACTCGTATCGCCACCCTGCAACGCGAAATGGCCGATATCATCCTGGCGCTACTCAGCGAGATCGAGTTTGACCGCGACACCGCCACCGAGCTCAGCAGCCTGCGCCGAGATGTCGCCCTTGCCGGTTGTGCTGAGCAGCTAGTCAACCATTGCACCCGACTGATTCAGGTGATGATCTCCGGTATCAAGCGTGAACGCTCGATGTCTGCCCAGTTTCTGGCGTCACTCAATGACACCTTGCAGCAGGTTTACGGCGCGGTTAACCGCTCGCTTGAGCAAAGTCGTTATCTCAGCGATGAATCACGACAGATCAACCAAACGCTCAAGGAGCGGATTAGCGAGCTGTCGCTCAATGTTAACAACACCCCCGATCTCAACACCCTGCGCGACTCCATTCGTGACCAGCTAGTACTGATTTTGGAAGCCATTCAGCGGCGCGAGCAGCTAAGCGTGCAGGAGGATGCCGTTAACGCTCTACTTGAACAGCTGCGTGGCCGGGTAGTCTCGCTGGAAGAAGAGACAGAGAATTACCGCTCTCAGCTGGCCGAACAGCGTCAGCAGCTAATGATTGATCCCCTGACCCAACTGCCCAATCGCAGTGCATTTGAAGAACGGGCAGAGTTTGAGGCGGAACGTTTCAGTCGCTATGGCAATCCACTGGCGATAGCAGTGCTCGACGTCGATCATTTTAAGCGCATTAACGACAACTACGGCCACGCTGCAGGTGACAAGACGCTACAGGTGCTTGGCCAGGTCCTTTCCAAATCGTTCCGTCGCAGTGACTTTGTGTCACGCTTCGGCGGAGAGGAGTTTGTCATTCTGTTGCCTGAACAAGACCGAGACGGGCTATTGGCGCCGCTAGAAAAACTACGCCAAACCGTAGCCCGACTGCCCTTCGACTTCAAAGGGCAGCGTGTCACCATCACTATCTCCATAGGCGCCACTCTGTTTGCCGAGGGCGACTCTGTCGCCAGTGCCTTCGAGCGCGCCGACGCCGAGCTCTATCGGGCCAAAGCTCAAGGGCGTAACCAGGTCTGCATCATCTGACGGATTCAAGCTATTCATGATCATCCAGATTTCGCCCTCAGGGGCCATGGAACTTTTGTCGCAATTGGAAGCAGATCGTCTCAAGGCTTCTGCCTCCAGCGATCTTTATCGACTATTCCGCAACTGTTCTCTGGCTGTACTCAACTCCGGTGCCCACACCGATTCCAGCCGTGAAACCCTGGAGAAGTACCGTACCTTCGATATCCATATGGTACGCCGCGAACGGGGCGTCAAGCTGGAGTTGGTCAATCCGCCGGAAGCAGCCTTTGTTGATGGCAACATCATCCGCGGTATTCAGGATCATCTCTTCTCGGTCCTACGTGACATCCTCTATGTCAGCAGCCGCTACGAGCGTCACGCCTTTATCAATCTGACCAATTCGGTGCATGTCACCCATGTGGTGTTCGACATCTTACGCAACGCCGGCATGCTGCGTACGGCATCAGACCCCAATATCGTGGTCTGTTGGGGCGGCCACTCAATATCCGAAGTTGAGTATGCCTTTGGCCGTGAAGTGGGCCATGAACTTGGGCTGCGCGAACTGGATGTCTGTACGGGGTGTGGACCGGGGGCCATGGAGGCACCGATGAAAGGGGCGACTATTGGCCATGCCAAACAACGGATCCGCGCTGGTCGTTACATCGGCTTGACCGAACCATCGATCATCGCCGCAGAACCACCCAACCCGATCGTCAACGAGCTGGTGATCCTGCCCGACATCGAAAAGCGATTGGAGGCTTTTGTACGCCTTGGCCACGGCATCATTATCTTTCCTGGCGGTGTCGGCACGGCTGAGGAACTGCTCTATCTGCTTGGCATTTTGCTCCACCCGGAGAACGAGCGTCAGCCGTTCCCGGTGGTGTTGACCGGCCCGAACGAGTCGGCGCCTTACTGGGAACGGATCAACGAATTTGTTGCGGCCACCCTCGGTGAGGAAGCCACCCGCCGCTACCAGATCGTCATCGGTGACGCAGCACGCGCCGCCCGCGTCATGAAACAGGCGATGGCCGATGTCCGCGCATTTCGCAAGGCGATCGGTGACGCCTACCATTTCAATTGGGCACTCAAGATCGAACCGGAGTTTCAACTGCCGTTCATCCCAAACCATGACTCCGTGGCCCAGCTCAACCTGCATCGCAGCCAAGGCAAGGCGACGCTTGCGGCCAACCTGCGCCGCGCGTTTTCCGCCATCGTGGCAGGTAACGTTAAAGAAGAAGGGATCCGCGCTATCGAAAAGTTTGGTCCCTTCGTTATTGATGGTGACAAAGACATGATGAGGTTGCTTGACACCCTGCTCCGCTCGTTTGTTGAACAACAGCGCATGAAACTACCGGGCACCCGCTATGTGCCCTGCTACACCATCCGCTCGGCCAGCTAGACAGGCATGAGCGGGGCGCCGGCGCAATGGTGGGCAACGGCTGAAGCCGCCATCGATGGCCAGTCGGTGGAAGCCTGTGAACAACTCGCCAATCAACTGCTCAGTCAAGGCCAAAGCCTGCAGCAGTGGTTGCTGGCCCAACTGCTGCTGACGCCACCAATTTCCACCAGCAGTTTGCTGGCTTGGCGGGCAACCCTGTTGGCCCTGTTGCTCGGTCAGCAACTGGGTTGGCGCCCCACCGTCATTCGGCCATTGCTACTGACCACGCTCAGCCATGGCTGGCATCGACAGTTCCCCACAGCTGCTCATCTGCAAGCTCTGGGTATTCGCCGCCGTGACTGGCAGCTCGCCACTTTGTCCTGCCACCAATGGCGACGAGCGGGAGACGGCCATAGCAACAGCAACGGCGCACTGTGCGGGTTGTCCCTCCACTGGGCGCGGCAACTACATTACCTCCTTCCCGAATCGGCGCTTGCCCGCTGCTGGCGGGAACTGCGGCGGCGGATTCCCTTCGCGCTATGGCAGGTGGCGGCACAGGTGGCTGCAGGTAGCGGGGCGGGGCTGATGGTGATGGTCGGCAAGGACCCAGCAATGATCTTGGCGGCGAGTGAACCACCACGCTTGCTGCTGCTTGGCGGTGATCACAAAGGTAAGCGGGCGTCGGTGGCCAGTCATCTGCTGCGCCAACCACAACGCTTGCCCCTTCCCCTGCATGAACCACTGCTGGCGCGCTTTGAGCCTCAACCCTCGGGTCATGACCAGATGCGGAATCTGCTGTTGCCCGACTGGTGGCCGCGCTTGCTCTCCGCCCTTGGTAAAGGCAAAAGCCCAGCCCAACTGGCACCGATGATCGCCCAAAGCCTGGCACTGTGCGCCAAAATCGGTGATACAGCCCAGCAGTTAATGCGCTCGGACGTCAGCCGCGAACCAAGCCTGACCGAACTGATAGCACGGCTTGGTCAGCTGAGGTTACACCAGTTGATAGTGGCTGGCGTCTATCTGGAACGTCTCAGCCAATGGCCCGGACCATGCCGCGACCTGGGTGAACAATTACTCTGGCATTACCTGCAACTGTTCAGCCTGCTGGCGGACAGCACCAAGCTGGACCGCGGTCACGATGGCTTGCTACTGGCTGTCTGCTACGCTGGCAGCTTGATGCTGCACCCTCGATTAGCGTGGGGACGGCCAGTCAACGCGGTCGAAGATTACTGTCACCCCGCCCAGCTGCTGGGTATTGATGACTTGCCTGGTTTGCGCCGACGCAGCCGCTATCTAGCTCATCGCTGGCACCTGAGCCCAGCGCTTCGCCCAACCCTGCTACTGGCTGGGCGCGCGAGCGGCAATGATCCACGCCAACGTCTTGCCGCACTGCTGCAAATGACCAGTGTGGTGCAGCAGCGTGTCCTGTGGCCACAGATTAAACCTTGGCCGGCCGCGCTCAGTCACTGGCTGGGGGTGTCTTCTCAAACACTGGATGGTTTTGTCGCTCGGACTGACCTGCCGGCTCTACCTTCACTTTGGCCAACAGTGCCTGATGTTCGTTGAACTATTGATATCCCTCAACCCACAGGTCACACTGAGGGCGAAGCCAGACTTCAGGACGAACTTCAGGACGAAGTGGAGCGTGTTGTGGGTGTATTAATCAAAGTTCTGCTATTCATTGCTATCTGGCTTGGTGCGGGCGTGCTGCTGATTGGCGGCGGCGCAAGCAGCGCATGGGGCTGGCAAATTGATACCGCCATCGCCATCGCTGCTATCACGCTAACCTTGGCGCTCGTAACTGCAGAACGTGGCCTGTTTGATAGCAGCACCATAGGGTTGGCCATGCCACTGCTGGCTGCATTGACCCTGTGGGGACTGTTCACACGCCCCACTCCGCAACCAGAAACCACTTCCACGTTGATCACGGATACGGAGGTGGTCGATATCAGCATGGAGCCAGCGGTTCGCACGCCATCACCTGCTCCCCCCTCCCCCAGTGCTGTGCGGCCACAGCGCACCACCGATGCGCCCAAGTTGGCCAGCTCCAATCGAGAGCAACCCTCCAGCAGCACAGCGTTACCACAACTTGAAGGCACCTGCGCCATGAATACTGATCTGCGCCGCTGGTGCCGCACCTTTTACTTTGAGCAATATGCGGGAAATGTCGCAGAATTGCGCCAGCAGCTCGCATCCCAGCCGATGTGGGTGCCGGACCCCTGGCCTTACGATGCCTGCCCCACCTACGGCAAACTGGGCAATAAAGTGCAGTTTATGGCCGCGACCAACATGCGCGTCGATACCACCGAGTGCGGCACAGCCAAAGCTACCGGCAGTAGCCGTAAATTGCTTGAATGCCGCCAATGGTATACCTACGACTGCGTTATCCCAGGAACCCGACCGCTGCCGACCGAGCACGCCAGCACCAATTAACGCCGTCCCAGATAGACCGTCACCTCGTCACGATCGTGATAGAGCTGCCGGGCCCGCAGCTCACAGTTAAGCGACGAGCTAACCGCCGCCTTCTCTACCAGCGCCAAACAGCGCTGTACTTCATCCCGCCGCTTTTTCATCGGCAGTTTGAGATTGAAGATCAGATGATCCGCCCAATGACGGCTGAACCACACGGCCATGCGCTGGGCGACCCGATGGGGTTGGTCGATCATGTCACACACCAGCCAGTCAACCCGCTTGCGCGGTTCGTAAGTAAAGCCATCGACGCGCAGATGCTCGACCATACCGCTGGCCATGAGGGCGGGATCGATGGCGCCATTGTCGATGGCCGTCACCGTAATGCCGCGGCGCACCAGCTGGTAACTCCAGCCGCCCGGCGCCGCCCCCAGATCCACGGCGCTCATCCCCGGCTTAAGATAACGCTGACGCTCCTGCTCGGTCAGCAGGGTGAGGAAGGCTTCATCCAGCTTGAGGGTTGAGCGGCTCGGCGCCTGTTTGGGAAAACGCAGCCGGATAATGCCATTAACATGCGCCGATGCATTGAGCGGGTGGCTGATCCCGAGCATGCCGCTGCGACCACTGGTGAGCAGCAGGTGCAGGGTTAAACCCTCGCCCTCTCGCAGCTGACGACGATCGCGCAGTGACTGTTCCAGCGGCTTTTGCAGGCCGCGACAGAGCGCAGCCAGTTCGCGTCCATGATCGCTGTCAGAGTGTTCCACCCGCACCTCAGCCAGCCGCAGGTCGCCCGGCAGATTGGCCACCACTTCGCTCACCCGGTCCTGCTCTGGCAACTGCAGATCGGCGATGATCAGCATCAGCTGGCGAGCGAAGATCAGCTTTTGCCACGGCAGCAGATGAAGCAGGCCGAAGGGACGCTGATCGATATCGGTCAGTACAAAACGGGCATAGCCACTGTTGGGCTGGGCCTGACCATAGCCATTCAGCCCCAGCTCGGCACAGGCTTCGCCCAGCTCGGCGACGGCCTCACGCTCGAAGCCGGTGCGGCAATAGACCAGATAACTCAACGGCTGCGCCATAACACCCCCGCTGCCGCCAACCAGGCGACAACCCATAATGAACCACCCACCGGCGTAACCCACGCCAGTGGCTTGAAGCCGGTCAGCGCCAACCCATAGAGGCTGCCGCTGAACAACAGGATACCGGCCAGCCACAGCCATGCCGGCCAGCCACCACGGCCGGACAGCCCCCAGCCAAACAGGGCGAGGACGTGATAGCTGTGATAGCGGGCGGCGATCTCCCAAGTGTGGCGCACCGCCTCGTCATAGTGACGCAGGCCGTGGCTGCCAAAAGCCCCGGTGAGCACCGCCAAGGCCCCAAGGATGGCGGCAATGGCCGCCCAACGAACCTTCATCAATGATCCTCAATAGAGTAAGGCGCCCGTTCATCGGCGCTGACTTTCTCGACCACCCAGTCGCGAAATGCCTGGATCTTGCCGTTCTCGCGCTCATCCTCGCTGTAGACCAGATGGTAGGCGTTACGCGACAGCAGCGCCTGCTTGAACGGGCAGACCAGCCGCCCCGCTTCCAGATCCGGCTTAGCCAGCGTGGAGTGACCCAAGGCCACCCCCTGCCCCAGAATCGCTGCCTGCTGGGCCAAGGTTGAATGGCTGAACACCGGCCCGGCATCGGCGTTGACCTGACGTGATCCGGCCTGGCGCAGCCAGCGCTTCCAGTCCTGACGCGAGCCATCATGCAGCAGGGTCTGGGTACGCAAGTCGTCTGGCTCACGCAACTGCAGCGCCAACGCTGGCGAGCAGACCGGAATGCGGTATTCGGCATGCAGCTGCTGGGCAATCAGCCCCGGCCAGCGGCCGCGGCCATAAAAAAAAGCAACATCCACATCCTGATCGAGGTGGTCTTCTTCGCGATCCACCGCCTTGATGCGCACATCGATCTCGGGGTGGCGGGCGGCAAATTCCGACAACCGAGGCACCAGCCAGGAGATGGCGAAACTGGGAGTCAAAGAGACCGTCAGGGTACCCGAGGCGCGCTTGCTCAGCAGCTTTTCGGTCACTTCATGCAGCTGCTCAAACAGCGGCCGCAGTTCGCGAAAATACTGCTGACCCGCTTCAGTCAGCAGCAACCGGCGATGGGCACGGCGGAACAGGCGGATGCCGAGAAACTGCTCTAACGCCTTGATCTGGTGGCTGACCGCCGCCTGGGTGACAAACAGCTCACGCGCCGCGTCAGTAAAACTGAGGTGGCGCGCGGCCACCTCAAAGGTGCGCAGGGCGTTAAGCGGCGGCAGGCGACGGCTCATGGCTCAGGCCGAGGTATCCAGCTGCGGCATCGACTTGATCAGCTGATCCAGCGTCTTCATCTGCGCCAGAAACGGCTCCAGACGGTCCAGCGGCAAGGCGCAGGGGCCGTCGCACTTGGCGCTGTCCGGCTCCGGGTGGGCCTCAATGAACAACCCGGCCAGCCCCAGCGCCAGCCCGGCACGCGACAGCTGAGCCACCTGATGGCGACGACCACCGGCGCTGTCGCCACGGCCACCGGGACGCTGCAGGGCGTGAGTGGCGTCGAAGATCACCGGCGCACCGAGGGTCTTCATCTCATCCAGACCCAGCATGTCGACCACCAGATTGTTGTAACCAAAGCTGGTGCCGCGCTCACACAGGATCACCTGTTCGTTACCGGCTTCGGCAAACTTGGTGATGATATTTTTCATCTCCAATGGGGCCAGAAACTGCGGCTTCTTAACGTTGATCACCGCCCCGGTGCGGGCCATCGCCTCCACCAGATCGGTCTGGCGGGCCAGAAACGCCGGCAACTGGATCACATCCACCACCTCGGCCACCGGAGCCGCCTGCCAGGGTTCGTGCACGTCAGTGATCAGCGGCATTCCGAAGGTAGCCTTGAGTTCGGCGAAGATCTTCATCCCCTCCTCCAGACCTGGCCCACGGTAGCTGTGGATCGATGAGCGGTTGGCTTTGTCGAAGGAGGCCTTGAACACGTAGGGGATACCCAGACGACTGGTGATCTCGACATAACGTTCGGCGATACGCATCGCCAGATCGCGGGATTCCAGCACATTCATGCCACCAAAGAGCACAAACGGCTTGTCGTTGGCCACCTCAATGGCACCGATACGGACGCAGGACTGAACCATGATCTCTCCTCGCCAACACGCAAAAACGTTAGAAAACTCTTATTGGCCGCTGGCCAGCCGCATCATCTGGCCGGCGATCCAGCCGCCATAGGTGCCGAGCGCATAGCCGAGCACGGCCAGTACCACCCCCACCGGCGCCAGCGCCGGATGAAAGGCTGCCGCCACCACCGGTGCCGAGGCAGCGCCACCAATGTTGGCCTGACTACCCACCGCCATGTAAAACAGCGGCGCCTTGAGCAGCTTGGCCATCAGCAGCATGGCGGCCGCGTGAAAACTCATCCACAGCAGACCAACCACGAAGTAACCGGGGACATCGAGCAGCGCCCGTATATCGATCTTCATGCCGATGCTGGCCACCAGCAGGTAGAGCAGCAGCGAGCCCAGTTTGGACGCGCCTGCTCCTTCCAGCTGGCGGGCCCGGCTGAAGCTGAGCAGCAGGCCAAAGCTGGTGGCGAGCACCACAATCCAGAAAAAGCTGGAATCGAGCGACAGCCGTACCGCCCATGGCCACTGGCCAAAGAGCGCCACCAGCGGCTGGGCCAGCAGGTGAGAGAGGCCGGTAGCCCCCAATGCCAGCGCCGCCAGCAGGATCAGATCGTATTGGGTGACCGGGCGAGCGCTGGCTTCGGCCTCAGCCGTCATCTGCTGCTTGAGCAGCTCCAGCGAGCGGGTGTCGGCGCCCCGCTTGGCATCCAGCTGCGGCGCCCGGGCCGCCAGCACCAACAGCACGGCCATCCAGATGTTGGCCACCAGCACATCAACAGTGACCATCTTGGCGAACAGGTTATCCGGTACCGCAAACACCTCTTTCATTGCCGCCTGATTGGCTCCGCCACCGATCCAGGAACCGGCAATGGCGGTCAAGCCACGCCACAGCTGGTCGGCATCGCTACCCAGAATCTGCGGCGCAAAACTCAGTACCAGCCACAAGGCCAGCGGAGCGCCGATGATCACCGAGGCGGTGCCGGTGAGAAACATCACCAGCACCTTGGGGCCGAGTTTGAGGATCGCCGGTAGATCGATGGCCAGGGTGAACAGCACCAGACAGGCCGGTAGCAGATAGCGGCTAAATACCGGATAGAGCTGGGAGTGCTCACCGTCAATCAGGCCGACGCTGTTATAGAGGCCGGGAATGAAGTAACAGAGCAGCAGCGCTGGCACCACAGCATAGAACCGGCGCCAAAACAGGGCTTGGCTGTGAGTGGTGGCGAAGATGACACCGAGGGTGACGGCCAGCAGGCCGAGTACCACAGCGTCATTGGTGATGAGAGCGTTAGTTGCCATTAGTGACGCACCAGTTGTTCGCCCGCCAGCTCCTGCAACCGCTGGCGCAGCAGCGGAATCGAGGGATCATCAGGGCATTCTTTGACGAAGCGCTCAAAGTCGAGCCGGGCCAGCTCGCCGCAATCCAGCTGATCGAGCACAAAGCCGCGATCACGGCGGGCGTAGAGATCATCGGGTTGACGCCGCAACTGCTCGCTCGTCACCACCAGCGCTTCATCCCATTGCTCATGGGCAATCAGCAGCGCCCGCAACTCCAGCAGCCAACGGCTGAGCACTTCTGCCTCGTTGGGCCGGTGCAGCAGCGATGGCTTCCAGCGCTGCCAGTCGCCACGACTGACCCTGACCATGGCATCCAGCTGGCGCTGATCACAGCGCTGGCCACTGACCGGTTCAAGCAGATGGCTGTCGCCACGCTCTTCCACCACCAGCAGCAAATTGCCCGCCAGTAGCAACGGATAACAATCAATGGCCGCCTGTTCAGCCAGCGCGGCGGCCCAAATGGCGACTCCCAGTGATGAACCACCGCTACCGGTGGCCAACGCTTCCGGCAGCAGATTGTCGAGCAGGGTGCGAGCGGCAGGGCGCGCATGACGCCGGGCCAGCAGCGCCTGCAACCGGTCGACGGCACTGCCCGCTTGCTGGCTCAACCAATAAAGGTCGCTGAAGGTAGCCGACAACGCATCCAGTGCCGTGAACTGCCCTTTGACCCGGCTGGAGATATCGAGCATCTGCGCCCACAGCAGGCCGCCACTGCCCGACTGCCACAGCGGCGACTCGCTCTCCGCGTCCATCGCCATCTCAACCTGTCGTTCGGTCACAGCAGCGATGCCTTGGTGCGCGCCAGCATATACATCAGCCCAAACAACACCAGGGCCACGGCAAAACCGGCGCGACGGGCCACCGGGCCACGGCTCTTCATGGCGAAGGCGCCAGCGCCGATATAGAGCAACAGTAACAGCATTTTTTGCCACAGCCAGGGATGGTTGGCCGGGTCGTAATGAAGCATCACCGCCAGGATCACGCCGAGAGTGGCCAGGATGGTGTCGTTGATATGGGGCAGCACCTTGAGCAGGCGCGGATAGCGGCCACGCCATTCAAGCAGCAAAAAGCGCAGTGCCAGTAACCCCAGGCTAATGAAGGCAACGGTGATATGCAGATGTTTGAGCGGCAGATAATAGGCCACGCGACAGCTCCCAGGCGGCAACAGCAGCCTGCCGCCTGGCGGCGCAGTGCCGCTCAGCTGTGGTCAGGATACTGGTTGAAAACGGCCAGCAATTTATCAAGATTCGCGTTGAATATCTGCACCAGCTGCGGATCAAACTGGTGGCCGGCCTGCTCATTGATGTAAGCAACCGTCTGCTCTAGCGTCCACGCTTCCTTGTATACGCGGGAACTGAGTAGTGCATCGAAGACATCAGCCAGCGCCGTGATGCGGCCGAAGATATGGATTGCTTCCCCCTGCTTGGCGTCCGGGTAGCCCTGGCCGTCCCAGTGTTCATGGTGTTCGCGGGCGACAATACTGCCCGCACGCAGGATCGGCCGGTTGGAGTCGGCCAGCAGATCATGGCCGATCTGCACATGCTCTTCCATCACCCGCCGCTCGGCCGGCGACAACCGGCCGGGTTTGAGCAGTACCTGATCGGGGATGGCGATCTTGCCCAGATCATGCAGCGGCGACGCCAGCTTGAGCAGCTCCGCTTCGTCTTCTGATAGCCCGGCTGCCAGCCCCAACAGCCGGCTGTACTCAGCCACCCGTTTGACGTGCTGCCCCACCTCGCGCGAGCGGCTCTCGACCGCCTCGGCCAGCCGCATCACCAGCTCCTTCTGGGTGTTTTCCAGCTCCTGATTGAGCTGCAGGTTTTCCCAGGCCATCTGCACATTTTTGGCGAATAACTCAATCAGCGACTGCTCCGGCGCTGTTAGCGGCTGGTCAATACCCGACAGCAACAGTAGCGAACCCGCCACATGGTTACCGGGACACCAAGCGACCACGTAACGTTCACCATAGACCACGCTCTGCTCACGCATCGCCCGCAGCACATCACGCCGCTGCTCGTCGCTCAGTACCTCGGTCACCGGCTTGCCTTCGGCATTGCGGTACTCGCCACCGCCTGCCAGCACCACCAGATGGTCCAGATCGGCATGGCCGGGGTCGGATGCCACCAATGAGGTGACATAAAGCGCCTCATCACTGCCCCCAACTACAGATGCCAGCTGCTGCAACAACCCCTTGATGAAAGGCTCAAGCTTGTGGGTGGTAAAGAGCTCTGCGGCAGCGCGGATAATCTTCTCTAGCCCCTGGCGATGGCGTTCCAGCAGCATGATGTCGCGATAGGCTCGCAGCGCGGCAATGATGGCAGTAAACAGCTTGGTGGCGGTCAGCTCGGTTTTGGCTTTGTAGTCGTTGATGTCGTAATCAAGGATCACCTGGCGCTCAGGCGCCTGCCCTGGCTGGCCGGTGCGCAGAATGATGCGGCTAAAGCTGTTGGCGGCCTGTTCACGGATGAAACGCGCCACCTGCAAGCCAGCGTCATCGCTTTCCATTACCACATCCAGCAGGACGATAGCGGTATCGGGGTGCTCCAGGATCAGCTGACGCGCCTCCGCGCCGCTGTAGGCAGAGATGAAACTCAGGGGCTTGCCCTGAAAGCGCAGATCGGCCAACGCTAGCCGGGTGACGGCATGCACCTCTGGCTCATCGTCGACGATCATTAGCTTCCAGCTGCCGAGGCGCTGATCGCTTGTACTGTCTTCAGCGGCGAACATCAGGGTATCGTCCATGCCAGCTCCATGGGGTGACGGTAATGCACACTACGCAGCTAACAGTAGCAAAGGCTGAACAACGGGGTGTGAGGTGAGTGCCAAATTGACGCGGCGGCGCCTTAGCGCAGCGTCAGGCGGCCGCAGCTGGCCCGCCAGTGGCCGGCCAGATCCAGCACCGGTTCGGCGCTAAAACCCGCCATCGCCATCAGCGCAGCGACCGCCGGCCCTTGGGTAGCGCCATGTTCCAGCAGCAGATAGCCAGCGGGCTCAAGATAGCGATAGGCCTGCTCGATCAACAACCGCAGATCGGCCAGACCATCGTCGCCGGCCACCAGCGCGGTCGCCGGTTCAAAGCGCAGATCGCCCTCCCCCAGATGAGGATCAACCGCCGCCAGATAGGGTGGGTTGCTGATGATCAGCTGAAGCGGCAAGGCCGCTGCTGGCAGCGGCTGATACCAGTCGCCGCAGCAGAACTGGACGTTGGTCAACGCCAGCCGAACGGCATTGGCTTCGGCCACCGCCAGTGCCTCAGGCGAACGATCACTGGCCCACAGCTGCCACAGGGGGCGCTCGCTGGCCAGCGCAAGAGCAATCGCCCCACTGCCAGTGCCCAGATCGGCCACCCGGGACTGGGCAGCCAGCGACAAGCTCAAAGCATGGGCCACCAGCACTTCGGTATCCGGCCGCGGGATCAGGGTGGCATCACTGACCTTGAGCGGTAGTGACCAAAACTCGCGCTCCCCCACCAGATAAGCCACTGGCTGGCCGTCAGCGCGGGCCGCCACCAGCTGCTGAAAGCCCTGCCAGTCAGAGGCAGACAGCAGCCGGTCGCCATAGGCAAACAGGTAGCTGCGCGGCCGCTGCAACTGATGACAGAGCAACACCTGGCCATCCAGCCGCGGGCTATCGCTGGCGGTCAGTTGGCCGTTAGCCCAGTGCAGCGCCGCATCAATGGTAGGCAGCGTCATCACTTAGCCATTCTGCTCGGCCAATGCCGCCAGCTGCTCGGCCTGATGCTCATGCAACAGCGGATCGATGAGGGCATCCAAATCGCCGGCAATCACCTCGCTGAGGCGATAGAGGGTGAGGTTGACGCGGTGATCGGTGACCCGCCCCTGGGGGAAGTTGTAGGTGCGAATGCGCTCGGAACGGTCGCCACTACCCACCAGCGAACGGCGGGTATCGGACTGCTCACGCTGGCGCTTCTCATCCTCGGCCGCCTGAATGCGGGCGGCCAGCACACTCATGGCCTTGGCGCGGTTCTTGTGCTGGGAGCGCTCCTCCTGACACTCAACCACAATGCCGGTGGGAATGTGGGTGATGCGGATCGCCGACTCAGTACGGTTGACATGCTGGCCACCGGCGCCCGAGGCGCGATAGGTATCCACCCGCAGATCGGCCGGATTGATGGCAATGGCTTCAGCTTCCGGGATCTCCGGCATCACCGCCACAGTGCAGGCCGAGGTGTGGATCCGCCCCTGAGATTCGGTGGCCGGCACCCGCTGCACCCGATGGCCACCCGATTCAAACTTAAGCCGGCCGTAAACGCCGCTGCCGCTGACCAGCGCGATCACCTCTTTATAGCCGCCGTGTTCGCCATCGCTGGCCGAGATCACCTCGACCCGCCAGCGCCGGGTTTCGGCATAGCGGCTGTACATGCGGAATAGATCGCCGGCGAAGATCGCCGCTTCATCACCACCGGTGCCGGCACGCACTTCGAGAAAGACGCTGTTGTCGTCGCGCGGATCTTTAGGGATCAGCAGCAGCTGCACCTCATGGGTCAGCTCTGCCAGCCGCTCTTTGCCACTGCGCAGCTCCTCTTCGGCCAGTTCCCGCAGTTCGGCATCGTCGCTGCTGGCCAGCTCACTGGCGGTGACCAGATCCTGCTCGGCCTGCTGGTAGTCGGCAAAGGCGGTCACCACTGCCTGCAGCTGGTGATACTCCCGCGACAGGCTGCGAAATCGGTCGTTGTCGTTGATGGTCTGAGGATCGGCAAGCAGCGCCTGCAGCTCCTGATGGCGCTCGGCGAGCGCCTCGAGCTTGCGCACGATGGTCGGGTTCATGGCTGGTCCGTGTCGTTGACGGGGTTGCCGAACGCCAGGGTTCGGCGCAACAGTTCAAAGGTCTGCCAGTCGCCACCGGCCGCCGCATCATGCAGGGCGCGGGTCGGCGCATGGATCAGTTGATTGGTCAGGCGCAGGGCCAGTTCGCGTACGACGGCTTCGCTGTTCTCACCGCCTTCCAGCTGGCGTAGCGCCCGCTCGACCGCGGCATCGCGCAGACGCAGGGCCTCATCGCGATAGCCACTGATCGGCTGGGCGGCAGAGCGCGCCCCCAGCCAGCGATAGAAATTGGCCGCCTGCTCATCGACCATGGCCGCAGCCACTTCTGCCGCCTGCTGACGGCCGGCCAGATTGTCGGCGACGATCGACTGCAGATCATCAACGGTGTAGAGATAGGCATCGTCGAGATCGGTCACTTGCGCCTCAATATCGCGGGGAACCGCCAGATCAACCAGCAACATCGGCTGCCGCTTGCGCAGTTTGAGCGCCCGTTCAACGGCTCCCACCCCCACCACCGGCAGCGGGCTGGCAGTGGAGGCGATCACCATGTCGGCGCGCTCCAGCGCGCGCGGCAGATCAGACAGCAGCAGGGCCTCACCACCGAAACGGCGGGCCAGTTCCTCGCCACGGCTGAAGGTGCGGTTGGCCACCATCAGCCGGGTCACCCCCTGCTCATGCAGGTGGCGGGCGACCAGCTCCGAGGTTTCACCGGCGCCGATCAGCAGCACCTTGAGCGGCGCCAGGGCGGGAAAGATCTGGCGCGCCAGCTGCACCGCAGCATAGGCCACCGACACCGCCGCCACGCCGATGCGGGTGTCGCTACGCACCTGTTTGGCGGCAGTGAAACTCTGCTGGAACAGGCGCTGCAGGGTGGCCCGTACCGCATTGTGGCGACGGGCAACGGCAAAGGCCTGCTTGACCTGACCGAGGATCTGCGGTTCGCCCAGCACCATGGAATCCAGGCCACAGGCGACCCGCATTAGATGGGTGGCCGCCGCCAAACCCTGATGGCAATAGACCGCTGGTTGCAGTTGAGCTACATCCAGCTGGCGCCAGCGGGCTAGCCAACTGCAGGCCTGGTCGCCAAAGGCGGGATCGGCCAGCAGATAAAATTCGGTACGGTTACAGGTCGAGAGCACCACCGCCTCGCTCACCTCGGGCTCGCGCAGCAGGGCGGCGAGTACCGCCGGCGCTTCATCATCGGCAAAGGCCAACCGTTCGCGCAGGGCTACCGGCGCGGTGGTGTGGTTGATACCGATGACAATAGGCTGCATGGGGCTGGTGCTGGCTCGGACTGCTGGCGAAAACGGCGCAGTTTACCCTGCCTGCCGGCCCAATCAAAACGCTCGGCGCTGGCCAGCCGCGCCGCTATACTGCCGCACCCACTGCCATCAACGCTGGACGCCGCCATGCAACGCTCGCTGCTCCTGCTGCTGTTACTGCTGACCGTGCTCGCGGGTTGTGAAACCACGCCGCCGCTGCCCCCCGTTGACGCCATCGACTCGCCCGCCTACCGCGAGCGTCAGCAGCGGCTGCTGCAGGTCGATGGCTGGTCGTTGCAGGGGCAGGTGGCGATCAGCCACAGCGACGGCAGTCTCAACGGCCAGCTGCACTGGCAGCAGCAACAGCAAGCGCTGACGGTGGCCCTGCGCGATCCCTTCGGCCGCACCAAACTCAAGGTGGTCAGCGATGGTGTCCATGCCGCCCTGAGCGTCGATGACGACCACTATGAGAGCGACGATCCTGAAGCCCTGCTGCGCGATGTGGCCGATCTCAACCTGCCCCTGTCCGTATTGCCCGGCTGGCTGCGCGGCGCCGCTGGCGATGAGTGTCTGCTGACCGCCGAAGCCAGCCCGGCCGGCGAACCGGCGACGCTGGTGTGTGATATCGACGGCAGCCGCTGGCAGGTCACCTACTTCAGCTACCGCCAGGTGGGCAGCGAATTTCTGCCGCGCAAGCTGGAGATCAGCGGCCCCGATCTGCAGCTGAAACTGGCCATCGGCCGCTGGCGCCATCCGCTGTGATCTTGACCCTGCCGGCACCGGCCAAACTCAATCTGTTCCTGCATATTGTTGGTCGCCGGGCTGACGGCTACCATCTGCTCGAAACCCTGTTCCAGTTCCTGGATTTTGGTGACGAGCTCAGTTTCTCACCGGCAGATACCCTCAGCCTCAGCGGCGACTGTGGCGACGTGGCCAGCGCCGACAACCTGATCCTGCGCGCCGCCCGTCTGCTCCAGCAGCACAGTGGCTGCAGCGCTGGGGCCGCCATCCACCTGACCAAGCGCATTCCCATGGGGGCCGGCCTCGGCGGCGGATCGTCGGACGCGGCCACCACCCTGCTCGCGCTCAACCGACTGTGGCAGCTGAATCTGCCGCTCACCACTCTGGCTGACTTGGGTCTGCAACTGGGGGCCGATGTGCCGGTGTTTGTCCACGGTTTTGCCGCGCTGGCCCGTGGCATCGGCGAGCAGCTGACCCCGGTGAACCCGACCGAGGATCACTATCTGGTGGTTTTTCCCGGCGTGGCGATCAACACCGGCGCCCTGTTTGGGGCCCCTGAGCTGCCCCGAGCCACACCACCGCTGCTGGAACTGCCAGCCGATCCCTGGCTGCTGGCCAACGATTGCGAGCAAACTGCCTGCGCACGCTTCCCCGAAGTTGAAAAGGCGCGGAGCTGGTTGCTAAACTTCGCGCCGACGCGCATGACCGGCACCGGAAGTTGCCTGTTTGCCCGTTTCCCGACAGCAGCTGCCGCACAAGAGTGCGCACAGCGCCTGCCCGCCAACTGGCAGGGCTGGGTCTGTCAGGGATGCAACCTTTCGCCGCTGCATGCAGCACTGGCTCGTTGCTAAGCGCACAGACAGACGATGTTATTGGGGTGTCGCCAAGCGGTAAGGCAGCGGATTCTGATTCCGCCATTCCCAGGTTCGAATCCTGGCACCCCAGCCATTTCGCCCTACGCCCTTTAAGGAGCACCCCGTGTCTGCGATGAAGATTTTTGCCGGCAACGCCACCCCTGATCTGGCGCACAAGATTGCCGAGCGCCTCTACACCAAACTCGGCGATGCCTCGGTTGGTCGCTTCAGCGACGGCGAAATCAGCGTTCAGGTCAACGAGAACGTCCGCGGTCTCGATATCTTCATCATTCAGTCCACCTGTGCCCCGACCAACGACAACCTGATGGAGTTGATCGTCATGATCGACGCCCTGCGTCGTGCCTCGGCCGGGCGCATCACGGCGGTGATCCCCTACTTCGGTTACGCCCGTCAGGACCGCCGCGTGCGCTCCCAGCGCGTGCCGATCACCGCTAAGGTCGTCGCCGATTTCCTCTCCAGTGTCGGTGTTGACCGCGTCGTCACCGTCGACCTGCACGCCGAGCAAATCCAGGGCTTCTTCGACGTGCCGGTGGACAATGTGTTCGGCACCCCGATCCTGCTCGAAGACCTGCGTCTCAAGCAGCTCGACTCACCGATCGTCGTGTCGCCCGACATCGGCGGCGTAGTCCGCGCCCGCGCTATGGCCAAACTGATGGACGACATCGATCTGGCGATCATCGACAAGCGCCGTCCGCGCGCCAACGAATCCAAGGTGATGAATATCATTGGTGATGTTGACGGTCGTGACTGCATTCTGGTCGATGACATGATCGACACCGGTGGCACCCTGTGCAAGGCCGCAACTGCACTCAAAGAGCGCGGCGCCAAGCGGGTATTTGCCTATGCCACTCATGCGGTATTCTCCGGCAACGCCGCCACCAACATCAAAAACTCGGTCATTGACGAAGTGGTGATCACCGACACCATCCCGCTGCATCCGGCCATGGCGGCGCTGCCTAACGTGCGTCAGCTGACCATGAGTGGACTACTAGCTGAAGTGATTCGCCGCGTCTCCAATGAAGAGTCTATTTCGGCCATGTTCTCCTAAGGGACCAAGGCCCGGGAAAAGGCGCCTGCGGGCGCCTTTGTCATTTGTCGACTACGCATGCGTTGAGTAGCAGGGGTTGCAATGCTATCATGCCGCGCCTTTTCATCCGCCCGTGGTCGCAACGGGCAATAGTGGATAAAAAGGCGCTCTTCCAATCAGGAGTTAATCGATGTCTATTTCTATCGTTCTGAATGCCTCCGTCCGCGCGGACAAGGGGAAAGGTGCGAGCCGCCGCCTGCGTCACGCTGACAAAGTGCCTGCCATCATCTACGGTGGCGCTGAACCTGCCCTGTCGCTGGAACTGGATCACGCCAAAGTGATCCTGCTGGCCAACCAGGAAGCCTTCTACACCCACATCCTGACCCTCAACGTCGATAGCAAGCCGGTTCAGGCCCTGCTCAAAGACATGCAGCGTCACCCGTTCAAGCCGAAGATCCTGCACCTGGATTTCCAGCGCGTTGATGGTGAGCATGCCCTGCATACCCGCATCCCGCTTCACTTCATCAACGAAGACACGGCTCCGGCCGTGAAAGCCGGTGGCAAGGTTCAGCACTCAGCTACCGACGTGGCAATCACCTGCCTGCCGAAGGACCTGCCGGAGTTCATCGCGGTTGACGTCGCCACCGTTGAGCTGGGCCAGACCCTCCACCTGTCCGACCTGAAGCTGCCAGCTGGCGTGACTCTGGTTGAACTGACCAAGGGCGCTGATCACGATCAGGCCGTGGTTTCCGTTCTGCTGCCGCGTGGTAGCAGCGAAGAAGCCGCCGCGCAGTAACTGACGCGGAACTTCTGGCGTGAGCGGACGCGTCAAGCTGCTGGTGGGGCTGGGTAATCCCGGCCCCGAGTACGCAGCGACGCGCCATAACGCCGGCGCCATGCTGGTGGAGCGACTTGCCCGCCAGCATGGCACCTCCCTCTCTGCCGAGAGCAAATTCTTTGGCCTGAGCGCCCGCATTACGCTGGCCGGACAGGATCTACGCTTACTTGTTCCCACTACCTTCATGAATCGCAGTGGCCAGTCCGTGCAGGCGATGGCTGCCTTTTATCGCATCGCCATCGATGAACTGCTGGTTGCCCATGATGAGCTCGACCTGGCGCCGGGTATCGCCCGCCTCAAATCAGGCGGCGGCCATGGTGGTCATAACGGACTCAAAGATATCATTGCCCGCTGCGGTGGCCCCGAGTTCCTGCGCCTGCGCTTGGGTATCGGCCATCCTGGCGACAAATCGCAAGTAACAGGTTTCGTACTGGGTCGTGCGCCGCAGAGCGAACAATCGCTGCTCGACAGCGCCATCGATGCGGCCATCGACTGCCTGCCCCTGCTCAGCCGCGACGGCCTGATCGCCGCCCAGCACAAGTTACACAGCGTTCGCCCCTCCACCTGAGACGAGGACCACCATGGGTTTTAAATGCGGCATCGTCGGCCTGCCCAACGTCGGCAAATCGACCCTTTTCAATGCCCTGACCAAGGCCGGTATCGAAGCCGCCAACTTCCCGTTCTGCACCATCGAACCCAATACGGGCGTGGTACCAGTGCCGGACGTGCGCCTTGACCAACTGTCACTGATCGTCAAGCCGCAGCGCGTGGTACCGACCACCATGGAATTCGTCGATATCGCAGGTCTGGTCAAGGGTGCCTCCAAAGGCGAAGGTCTGGGTAACCAGTTCCTGGCCAACATCCGTGAAACCGATGCCATCGGCCATGTGGTGCGCTGCTTCGATGACGATAACATCATCCATGTCGCCGGCAAAATCAGCCCGAAAGATGACATCGAAGTGATCAACATGGAGCTGGCGCTGGCGGATCTGGACAGCGCCGAGCGCGCTTTCAACCGCGTTAACAAAAAGGCCCGCCTCGGCGACAAAGACTCCAAGGTGGAAGCCGAAGCGCTGGAGAAGATCCTCGCCGGGCTGCAGGATGGCCTGATGATCCGCGCCATCAAGCTCAATGATGACGAAAAGGCCGCCGTGGCCTACATCAATTTCCTTACCGGCAAGCCAACCATGTATATCGCCAACGTGGCCGAAGATGGTTTTGACAACAACCCGCTGCTCGATGAAGTGCGGGCCATCGCCGCCGCCGAGAACGCCATTGTGGTGCCAGTGTGCGCCGCCATCGAAGCGGAGATCGGCGAACTGGATGAAGATGAGAAGAAAGAGTTTCTCGATAGTCTCGGTCTTGAAGAACCGGGCCTCAACCGCGTTATTCGCGGCGGCTACGAACTGCTCCACCTGCACACCTACTTCACCGCCGGGGTGAAGGAAGTGCGTGCCTGGACCATCCCGGTCGGGGCTACGGCGCCCAAGGCTGCGGCCAAGATCCACACCGACTTCGAGAAAGGCTTCATCCGCGCCGAGGTGATCGGCTTTGATGACTTTATCGCCTACAAGGGTGAGCAGGGGGCCAAAGACGCTGGTAAATGGCGTCTGGAAGGCAAGGACTACATCGTCAAAGATGGCGACGTGGTGCACTTCCGCTTCAACGTCTGATCCCCCTAGAATTCGATACAACACCCGGCTTGGTGCTGGGTGTTGCCGTTTTACCGACAAAATTGGGCGCCACGTCATATTTCAGACTGGTCGGATGTCATTTTATTGACTTTCCACGCACCAGTGGCCATTCTTTCGCCGTGCCCTGCCACCACCCAAGGATCGACCGTAATGATCAACCTGTTGCGTATCACTCTGCTCGCCGCCGCCATAGCTCCGGCCATGGCTACTGCCGCCCCCTTTACCAGCGCTGTTGCCAATGACAGCTACAGCCTGGCCAAAGGCGGCCCAGTCAACGGCATCCCGACTGCGAATGACAACAACGACAGCGCCCCTGACCTCTATCAGGCCGTCAACAAACTGATTGGTACCAGCTACAGCCACAACTGGCAGCTGGATGATCGCTTTGTTGCTGCTGATGAGCTGTTTAAAGGTACCGGCGACCACAGCATCGTGCTGGTAGGCCTCGCCGCGTCCAACGCCAACACCTTGGGTATCTACACCGATGCTGGCGTCGGCGCTAACAAAACCAGCGTCATCGGCCCGGAAAGCGGCTTCTTCTTCAGCGGCGAAGGCTCTGCCGCCAATCCGTTCAAATCCGCCCAGCTCACCATCAGTGGTGACTTCGGTTGGTATCTGGATTCACGTCAGTGGTCCACCGGCAACACCCTTACCTATTATTCGGAAAGTGCGCTGAACACTGGCTCCAATGGCCTCGACCACATGATGACCTTCCGTCTTGATGAACTGAACGGTCAGAGCTTCTTCCTCAACGATGGTAGCGGCGCCTACAGCTACACCTTCGAGAATGCCCTGCTGATTGGTTGGGAAGATATGCCGCTATCCGGCGGCAAGCTGGGTGACGAAGATTACGATGACATCATGTATCTGATCGACTTCCGTAGCGTCCCGGCCGAAGTCCCGGCTCCGGCATCGGTGTTGCTGTTTGCCCTTGTTTGCGGTGGCCTAGCTCTGCGCCGTCGCCTCAGCTAATTCACATCTCTTCGGGTAGAGGGGTTGACACCCCCTACCCGCCTTAGCATAATGCGCGCCACCCGCTGAGGGGGTAGGCCGCAAGGCCAAATAACTCAGGGCTACATAGCTCAGCTGGTTAGAGCACAGCACTCATAATGCTGGGGTCGCAGGTTCAAGTCCCGCTGTAGCCACCATTTTAAAGAAGACAAGTTCGCGGAAGTGGCGAAATTGGTAGACGCGCTGGATTTAGGTTCCAGTGCCTTAGGGCGTGAGAGTTCGAGTCTCTCCTTCCGCACCACCACTTCCCGTTAGCTCTGTGATTGGGGCGTCGCCAAGCGGTAAGGCAGCGGGTTTTGATCCCGCCATCCCCAGGTTCGAATCCTGGCGCCCCAGCCATCACCGCTCGAACGCAATAGGCGTTGAGCTGATGAGTTGACGAATAAGTGGTTTCTAGAGTTAAAAAGTTGGGGTGTCGCCAAGCGGTAAGGCAGCGGATTCTGATTCCGCCATTCCCAGGTTCGAATCCTGGCACCCCAGCCAACTTTCTTTCTCTTATATCTCTTGATGATTAAATTAACGAATCAGGCCTCAGCCTGATTTTTTGTTTATGCCCTGTTTATTAACGTCCGGCAAAAGGCCCGCGCTGTTCCAGCGCCTTTGACGCCAAACCCATACCGAGCTGACGCAGGGGTTCACACTGCCCCAGAACCCCTAGCAAACTGCCACGCAGCTGGCGCAGCAACGGCTGGTCACTGCCGAACAGCCCGTAGCAGAGATCCATGGCGGTCATCACCGCCAGATTTTGCGGCCAGCGCCAGCAACCATAACGCTTGAGCGCCGCATCGATATCGCCGCCCGCCAGCGCCTCTACCAGTAGCATCACATCGGCAAAGCCCAGATTGGCCCCCAAGCCAGCCAGCGGGCTGATCAGGTGGGCGGCATCGCCAACCACCACCACCCGTTGTTTGACATAGCGCTGGGACTGCTGACGTTTAAGCGGAAACAGCGCGCGCCGCTCAATAGCACACGGCGGCAACGGACGGGGCCAGGCCGCGCGCACCGCCGTGGCCAGCGCCTCATCATCCAAACGCATGGCGCTCTGTAGTGCCAATGGCCGGTCATACCAGACCAGTGACGCCCACTGCTCCCACAGCGGCAGATAAGCGCGTGGACCGGTCGGGGTAAAACACTGCCAGGTGGTGTCACCCGCCTCCTGCTCAAGACGCACGGTCAGTGCCAGACAGCTCTGGTGATAATCCCAGCCATCGACGCCAATACCCGCCAGCTGACGCACTGCGGACAGGCCGCCTTCAGCGCCAATCAGCAGATCCGCATCGATTGACTCGCCGCCGTCAAGGCTGACAGTGACGCCGCTGGCGCCATTGGCCACCGCCGTCACCCGCGCCGGGCGCAGCAGCCGCACATTGGCCAACGATTGCAATGCCTGCCATAGCAGGTCCTGCACACTGTCGTTGGCGACAAAGGCACCCAACTGGGCGGCGCCCTGCTCGGCGGCGCTGAAACAGGCGACTGGCCCCTCGCCTTCGCTCACTTGCAACTGGCTGTAGGGGTGAAAGCCGCACTCGCGCAGGCCGGCCAGGATGCCTAGTCGCTCGAGAAAGTTGAGGGTTTGGGGATTAAGGGCACTCACCCGCAGCGGCACACCGCCAACCGCTGGCAGCTCAGCCAGGGCTTCCACCAGGGTCACCTGCGCCCCCTGCCGGGCCAATGCCAGTGCCGCCGCCGCCCCCACCATGCCGCCACCGGCGATCACAACCTGCATTGCCATGGGCAGTCCCCTCTTGTTCAGCGCCTCACCCGCCGGCCGGAGTGCTGCTATGGTAGCCGCTGCCGGGGGTGCGCAGTAGAATAGCGCGTTTCCCGCCCACACCGGATACCGACAGAGCCAATGGCCAAGAAGCTGCACATCAAGACCTGGGGTTGCCAGATGAACGAGTACGACTCAGCCAAGATGGCTGATCTGCTTGCCGCCTGTGATGGTTATGAACTGACCGAGATCCCGGAAGAGGCCGATCTGCTGCTGCTCAACACCTGCTCCATTCGCGAAAAAGCGCAGGAAAAGGTGTTCCATCAGCTTGGCCGCTGGAAGACCCTAAAGAAGCAGAAGCCCGAGCTGCTGATCGGCGTTGGCGGCTGCGTGGCCTCGCAAGAGGGCGAAGCCCTGCGCCAACGCGCCCCTTACGTCGACATCGTGTTCGGGCCCCAGACCCTGCACCGCCTGCCAGAGCTGATCGCCCGTGCCCAGCAGCCCGATGCCAACGGTGTGGTGGATATCAGCTTCCCCGAGATTGAGAAGTTTGACCGCCTGCCGGAACCCAAGGCCGAAGGTCCGACCGCCTTTGTTTCGATCATGGAGGGTTGCTCCAAGTACTGCACCTTCTGCGTGGTGCCCTATACCCGTGGTGAAGAGGTAAGCCGGCCAGTGGATGACGTGCTGTTTGAGATCGCCCAGCTGGCGGCTCAAGGGGTACGCGAGGTCAACCTGCTCGGTCAGAACGTCAACGCCTATCGCGGTGCCACTCACGATGGCGGCATCTGCCGCTTCGCCGAGTTGCTCCACTATGTGGCCGCCATCGACGGCATCGATCGCATCCGCTACACCACCAGCCACCCGCTGGAGTTCACCCCGGATATCATCGAAGCCTATGCCGCCATCCCCGAGCTGGTCGATCACCTCCATCTGCCGGTACAAAGTGGCGCCGACCGCATCCTGACCCTGATGAAACGCGGCCACACGGCGCTCGAATACAAGTCCAAAATCCGCGCTCTGCGCGCGGTGCGCCCCAATATCAGCATCAGCTCCGACTTCATCATCGGCTTTCCCGGTGAGGATGAAGCCGACTTCGAGCAGACCATGAACCTGATCCAGCAGGTCGGCTTCGACCTCAGCTTCAGCTTTATCTACAGCGCCCGCCCCGGCACCCCGGCCGCCGATCTGCCGGATGATGTGGATGAAGAGACCAAGAAGCAGCGGCTACAGCTGCTGCAGCAGCGCATCAACCAGCAGGCGATGGATATCAGCCGCAAGATGGTCGGCAGCCGTCAGCGCATTCTGGTCGAAGGCCCATCACGCAAGGATCTGATGGAGCTGTGCGGCCGTACCGAGAACAACCGGGTGGTCAACTTCGAAGGCACCCCGGATCTGGTCGGTACCTTTGTTGAGGTGGAGATCACTGAGGCCCTGCCCAACTCGCTGCGCGGCGTGCTGCTGCGCCGCGAAGCCGAGCTGGAGCTGCGGGTAGATACCGCACCGGCCGCCATCCTTGCCCGCCGCGCCAGTCGCGACGACGCCGTACAGGTGATGGTGCCCTGAGCAACCATCCGTCTTTTCCAGGTGGGCCGGTACGCCGGCCCCGGAGGCACCATTGACCCGCCAGCTCAATACCCTTGATGTCTATCTTGAACCCGCCGACAGCCAGCGCCTTGCCGCCCTGTGTGGCCCCTTCGACGACAACCTGAAGCAGATCGAACGCCGCCTCGGCGTCGAGATCAGCTATCGCCATAACCAGTTCAAGGTGATCGGCAAGGGCCACACCGCCCGCGCCACCATCGAACTGCTGCGTAAGCTCTATGTGGAGACCGCTGCGGTGCGCGGCCAGCAGCCGGATCTGGAGCCCGAGCAGGTGCATTTGGCGATCCAGGAGCTGAGCGTGATGGAGCAGGACGGCAGCCTGATGTCGCCCGAGGCCAAAGAGCTCTTCATCAAGACCAAGCGCGGCGTGGTCAAGGCCCGTAACCCCAATCAGGCCCAGTACATCGCCAACATCATCGGCCATGACATCTGCTTCGGTGTTGGCCCGGCCGGTACCGGCAAGACCTATCTGGCGGTGGCCTGCGCCGTCGATGCGCTGGAGCGGCAGGAGATCCGCCGCATCCTGTTGACCCGGCCGGCGGTGGAAGCCGGTGAAAAGCTGGGTTTTCTGCCCGGTGACCTGAGCCAGAAGGTCGACCCTTACCTGCGCCCGCTGTACGACGCGCTGTTTGAGATGCTCGGCTTTGAGAAGGTGGAAAAGCTGCTGGAGCGCAACGTCATCGAGGTGGCCCCGCTGGCCTACATGCGCGGCCGCACCCTCAATGACGCCTTCATCATTCTCGACGAAGCCCAGAACACCACGGTCGAGCAGATGAAGATGTTCCTGACCCGCATCGGCTTCAACTCCAAGGCGGTGATCACTGGCGACATCACCCAGATCGACCTGCCGCGCAACGCCAAAAGCGGCCTGCGCCACGCCATCGAGGTGCTGGGCAACGTCGAAGAGATCAGCTTCAACCTGTTCCAGTCAGGCGACGTGGTGCGCCATCCAGTGGTGGCCCGCATCGTTCAGGCGTATGAACAGTGGGAGCAGAAGCAGCATCGCCAGCGCGACGAACGCGGCACTGAAGCCCCGGCCAGCAGCCGCGACGAGGAGCAGGGATGAGCATCCGCCTTGAGGTCCAGCGCGCCAGCAGCCACAAGCCGCTGCCGACCAAAGCCCGGCTACTGCAATGGGCCAGCTGCGCCCTCGATGACCAAGAGGCCAGTGGCAGTCTGACCATCCGCCTGGTCGATGAAGCAGAGAGCCAGAGCCTCAACCGTGACTATCGCAGCAAGGATTACCCCACCAACGTCCTCTCCTTCCCCTTTGATGCGCCGCCCGGCATGCCAAGCCTGCATCTGGGTGATCTGGTGATCTGCGTGCCGGTGGTGGTGCGCGAAGCGGCCGAGCAAGGCAAGACGCCGGAGGCCCACTGGGCTCATCTGGTCATTCACGGTTGCTTGCATTTGCTTGGCTTTGACCATATAGATGACGACGAAGCCGTCGACATGGAGGCGCTAGAGCGCCGCCTGCTCGCCGGGCTCGGCTACCCCGATCCTTACGCCGAACCCGAATAACAGGGCCTCAACCGGGATCCAATCAACCAAAGACATCATGAGCGACGACACGTCAAACTCCGCCAGTAATGGCCGCCGCAGCTGGCTCGATAAATTGGGCCAGCTATTCCGTGAAGATCTCGAAGATATCGCCGACCTCAAGGAGGTGATCAGCCTTGCCCGTCAGCGGCGGCTGATCGATGACGACACCGAAGAGATGCTGGAAGGGGTGTTGGAGGTCGCCGAAGTGCGGGTGCGCGACATCATGATCCCGCGCGCCCAGATGGTCACCGTCGATCGTGACGAGCCGCTGGAAACCCTATTGCCCAAGATCATCGACAGTGCCCACTCGCGCATTCCAGTGGTCAATGACGACAAAGACCACGTCGAGGGCATTATCCACGCCAAGGATCTGCTGTCGCTGGCGCTGGGCACGAACAAAGATAATTTCGATCTGGCGCTGGCCATGCGCCCGGCGGTGGTGGTGCCGGAAAGCAAACGGGTATCGACCCTGCTCAAGGAGTTCCGCTCCAAGCGCTACCACATGGCCATCGTTGTCGATGAATATGGTGGCGTCTCTGGTCTGGTCACCATCGAAGATATCCTCGAATTGATCGTCGGCGAGATCGAAGACGAATTTGATACCGACGACGACGCCCGTGACGAGATCCGCATGCTCCACAACCGCATCTATGCGGTGCCGGCGCTGACCGATATCGACGCCTTCAACGAGCAGTTCGGCAGTCAGTTCAGCGAGGATGAGTTCGATACCATCGGTGGTCTGGTCGCCAATGCCTTCGGCCACCTGCCCAGCCGCGGTGAGACCGTCGAACTGGACGGCTTTATGTTCAAGGTGGTATCGGCCGACGCCCGCCGGGTGAAACAGTTGCATGTGCGGGTCCCCGCCCCACCGGAAAACGACAACGACGCATGACCAAGCTGTTCTATCTGTTGCTGGCCGCTGCTGCCGGCGCCCTCACTGCGGCTGGCTATGCCCCCTGGTCACAATGGCTGGCGCCGCTGGGCGGCCTCGCCGCCCTTTACCTGCTGATCCGCCGTCAACCCTGGCCCACGGCCGCTTGGCGTGGCCTCGCTTTTGGCTGCGGCTTGTTCGGTATCGGTGTCAGCTGGGTACATGTCAGCATCGCCACCTTTGGCGGCTTGCCGCTCATCGCCTCGCTGGCGATCATGGCCCTGCTGGTGCTCTATCTGGCGCTTTATCCGGCACTCACCGCCCTGCTCACCGCCCTCAGTCCGCGCTGTCAGCCCCTCGCTTTTGCCGGGCTGTGGCTGCTCACCGAATGGCTACGCGGCTGGCTGCTAACCGGTTTCCCCTGGCTCGAAATTGGCGCCAGCCAGATGGATGCCCCCTGGGCCGGCTTTCTCGCTTGGGGCGGCGTCAACAGCCTCAGCCTGCTCATTGCCCTGTTGGCCGCCACTGTGGTGGAAGGGGCTCTACGCCAACGCTGGTATTTGCTACTGCCGCTCGTAGCGCTGCTGGTGGTGATGCCCCTCGCCGACCGTAGCCTGCTTCGTGATCGCGCGGCCAGCGTGCCAGTCGCCCTGGTTCAGGGCAACGTGGCTCAGCTGCTGCGCTGGGACCCAGATGCCCGCGATCTGATCCTCGACACCTATCGTCAGCTGCTCAAAGATACCGCCGGTAGCCAGCTGGTGATCTGGCCAGAAGCAGCCATTCCGGTAGCTGAAGGAGCAGCCTTGAGTTATCTGGCCGAGATCGATGTGATCGCCCGCAACCAGGAGAGCGCTCTGGTGACCGGCATCGTCGACTACAAGCCTGAAACAAAGCAGTTTTTCAACAATCTGGTGGTGGTCGGCGGCGGTGATACGCCACCCTATTTCTACGGCCACAACAATCGCTACAGCAAACATCATCTGCTGCCAGTCGGCGAATTTGTACCACTGGGTGATCTGCTAAGGCCACTGGCTCCGCTGTTCAATCTGCCCATGTCCGATTTCAGTCGCGGCGCTTATCTTCAGCCGAACCTTCGCGCGGCCGGTTTATTGCTGCTACCGGCGCTCTGTTACGAGATCGCTTTTACCGAGCAGCTTCGTGCCAACCTCAGTGAGCAAACCGACCTGCTGCTGACGGTGAGCAACGATGCCTGGTTTGGCACCAGCCATGGCCCGGCCCAGCACAACGATCTGGCCCGGCTCAGGGCGATTGAGCTGGGAAGGCCAGTGATCCGCGCCACCAACACCGGCATCACCAGTGCTTATGACGCTCATGGCCGCGAACTGGGGCGACTACCCCAGTTTGAGAAGGGGATCCTCAAGGTAGAGGTGCCACTGACCAGTGGCATGACCGCGTTCAGCCATGTGGGCCAGTGGCCAGCACTGGCGTTGGCGCTGCTGCTGAGCCTCACTGGCTGGCGCGGTTGGCGCCGCCGCTCTGCCCCTTAAGGGTCGAGCGGCTCGCGGCTGAACTGGCTACCACCGCAGTGGGGGCAGGCGATCACCGGCTGGGGATGGTCGTAGCTGGTGGTATGGCCACAGCGCTGGCAGTGCAAGTTGCCAATACCCACCATCTCGCCCTCCACATAGCGCCCGCCATGACGGAGATCTTCGGCCAGCTCGTGCCATTCGCAGGCGGTGCGATCGGTCAGATCCAGCAACCAGCGCCAGAGCCCCTGCTCCCAGTGGATCCAGGTGGGTGACTGGCGCCACTCCTCTCCTTCACGCGCCAGCATCTCAGCCGCTTCGCCCAGATCCCGGCGCAGATAATCGGCCATCGCCGTCAGCTCCTCGCGCGTCCACTCGCCCGCTGCGGCCACGCTGTCCACCGCCCGCGCCAAGGCGCCGCGCACACCGCCGGCCAAGGGTTTACCTTCATCCAGTTGCTGCTGTACCGCTGCCGACAGTGCCCGATAACGGGCATCCTGCGCCTGGTCAGTTTTGTTGTCTGACTCTTTGAGATCTGCCATGTCCGCCTCCGCTACTGCATCTCTGGCTTGAGTATAGTCAGCAAGCCACCGGCGCTGCGGCCGTTGTTGCTAGCATCGCGGTTGTTGCTGCAGGGGGGGCGCTGCTATCCTAAGCCCCATTTTTCGTACCGCCAGCGACATATCCCGACCATGCAGGAACAGTACAATCCGCGCGACATAGAGCCGCGCGTTCAGGCCCATTGGCAAACCAGCAAGAGTTTTGAGGCGAGCGAGCAGCCGGGCAAAGAGAAGTTCTACTGCCTGTCGATGTTCCCTTACCCCAGCGGCCGCCTGCATATGGGCCATGTGCGCAACTACACCATCGGCGATGTGATCAGCCGCTTCCAGCGCATGCAGGGCAAAAACGTGATGCAGCCGATCGGCTGGGACGCCTTCGGCCTGCCGGCGGAAAACGCCGCCATCAAGAACGCCACGGCGCCCGCCAAATGGACCTACGAGAACATCGCCTACATGAAGAACCAGCTGCAGCAGCTGGGCTTCGGCTACGACTGGTCGCGCGAACTGGCCACCTGCAAGCCGGATTATTACCGCTGGGAGCAGTGGTTCTTCACCCGCCTCTATGACAAAGGGCTGGTCTACAAGAAGACCTCATCGGTCAACTGGTGCCCCAACGACGAGACAGTACTGGCCAACGAGCAGGTGATCGAAGGTTGCTGCTGGCGCTGCGACACCCCGATTGAGCAAAAAGAGATCCCGCAGTGGTTTATCAAAACCACCGCCTACGCCGATGAGCTGCTCAGTGCCATCGATGGCCTCGACGGCTGGCCAGAGATGGTCAAAACCCTGCAGCGCAACTGGATCGGCAAGAGCGAAGGGGTGGAGCTGGATTTCGCCATCGCCGGCGGCGATCAGCACCTCACCGTCTACACCACCCGCCCCGACACCCTGTTTGGCGTCACCTACGTGGCCATTGCCGCCGCCCATCCGCTGGCCACCCAGGCTGCGGCGGGCAACGCCGAGCTGGCCGCCTTTATCCATGAGTGCCGCCACGCCAAGGTGGCCGAAGCCGACATGGCGACCATGGAGAAAAGAGGGATGGCCACCGGCCTGACCACCATCCACCCACTGACCGGCCAGGACGTGCCGGTATGGGTGGCCAACTTCGTGCTGATGGATTACGGCACTGGCGCGGTGATGGCGGTACCCGCCCACGACCAGCGCGATTACGAATTTGCCACCAAGTATGATCTCGCCATCACCGGCGTGATCCAGCCGCTCGATGGCAGCGCGCTCGATATCAGCACTGCGGCTTACACCGACAAGGGCGTGCTGTTTAACTCCGGCGAGTTTGACGGCCTCGATTTCAAGGGCGCCTTCGATGCCATTGCCAGCAAGCTGGAGAGCCTTGGCAAAGGCAAGCGCACCGTCAACTTCCGCCTGCGTGACTGGGGCGTCAGCCGCCAGCGTTACTGGGGCGCACCGATCCCGATGGTCACCACCGCCGACGGCCAGACCCGCCCGGTCGCTCATCGCGAACTGCCGGTGCTGTTGCCGGAAGATGTCACCATGAACGGCGTGCAGAGCCCAATCAAGGTCGATCCTGAGTGGGCCAAGACCCAGTGGAACGGCCAGCCGGCACTGCGTGAAACCGACACCTTCGACACCTTTATGGAGTCGAGCTGGTATTACGCCCGTTACTGCAGCCCGCAGTCCCATGACGCCATGCTCGATTCGGCCAAGGCCAACTACTGGCTGCCGGTCGATCAGTACATCGGCGGTATCGAGCATGCGTGCATGCACCTGCTCTACTTCCGCTTCTTCCACAAGGCGCTGCGCGACGAAGGGCTGGTCAACAGCGACGAGCCGGCCAAACGCCTGCTCTGTCAGGGCATGGTGCTGGCCGACGCCTTCTACTACACCGAGGCCAACGGCGCCCGCGTCTGGGTATCGCCGCTGGAGGTAACAGTTGAGCGTGACGACAAGGGGCGCATTACCAACGCCAGCGACAAAGATGGCCGCACGCTGCACTACGCCGGCATGGCCAAGATGTCCAAGTCCAAGAACAACGGCATCGACCCGCAGGTGATGGTGGAAAAATACGGTGCCGACACCGTGCGCCTGTTCATGATGTTCGCCGCACCGCCCGAGCTGACCCTGGAATGGCAGGAATCAGGCGTGGAGGGTGCTCACCGCTTCCTCAAGCGCCTGTGGAAACTAGCCTTCGACCATGTCAGCAAGGGGCCGGTGGCCACGCTCGATCTGGCCAGCCTGGGCAACGAGCAGAAAACCCTGCGTCGTGAACTGCATAAGACCATCGCCAAGGTCAGTGACGATATTGGCCGCCGTCAGACCTTTAACACCGCCATCGCCGCCATCATGGAGCTGATGAACCGGCTGACCCGCGCCCCGCAGGAGAGCGAGAGCGATCGCGCCCTGCTGCAGGAAGCGCTGAGCGCCGTCACCCTGCTGCTCGCCCCCATCACCCCCCACATCTGCCACGAACTGTGGCCGCTGCTCGGCGGTCAGGGCGAACTGCTGACCCAGCCGTGGCCGGCGGTCGACAGCAGCGCGCTGGTGGAAGATGAAAAGCTGGTGGTGGTGCAGGTCAACGGCAAGGTGCGTGGTCGCCTGACCGTGGCTGCCGAGATTAGCGAAGCCGCCATCCTTGAGCTGGCCAAAGGCGACGAGCATGTGGCCAAATTCCTCGCCGAAGGCGCCATCCGCAAGGTGATCTATGTTCCGGGCAAACTGCTCAACATCGTGGTCGGTTAAGCTGCTGGCGCTGGCGCTGGCCGTCACCCTTGCCGGGTGCGGCTTCCGCTTGCGCGGCACCTACGATGTGTCACCGGCGTTGCAGCAGGTGGCCGTCATCAGTGCCAGCCCCTATGGCGACATGGCCCAGATCCTCAAGAATCGGTTGCGCGCCAGCGATGTGGTGGTAGCCGAGGATGGGGCGACTGATGTAGCCGAGATCCAGCTGCTGGATGAAGTGCTGGAAGAGCGCACCCTGTCGCTGTTTGAAACCGGTCAGGTGGCGGAGTATGAACTGCTCTACCGCCTCAAGGTGCGCATCCGCAGTGCCGGGGGCGACCCGCTGGAGCAGGAGGTGCGGGTGCAGCGTCAGTACCTCGACGACCCTGACAAGGCGTTGGCCAAGGGGCGCGAAAAGGGTCTGCTGTTAACTGAAATGCGTGAGGCAGCCGCTGATCGCATTCTGCGGTTAATGGCCACCTACAAGGGATAACAACCATGCAGTGTCCGCTGGCCCAGCTGCCACAGCGGCTCGCTCAGGGTCTGGCCCCGGCTTATCTGCTGTTTGCCGATGAACCGCTGCTGGTGCGCGATGGTGGTGATCTGATCCGCCGCGCCGCCGCTGCGGCCGGCTATCTGCGCGATCTGCGCTTATCGACCGATGGTGGTTTCGACTGGGTCGACCTGCGCAACGAATATGCGGCCATGTCGCTGTTCGCCAGCCGCCGGCTGATCGAACTGGAGCTGACCGGCAGCCAGCCGAACGCCGAGGGGCAGAAGCTGCTGGCGGCGCTAGCAGACCAGCCCAACCCCGACATCGTGCTGCTGATCCACGGGCCACGGCTGAACAAGGACAAGCTGGGCGGTGCCGGCCTCAAGCGCTGGTGCGAGCTGGGGGTGCAGGTGCTGGCCACCCCGCCAGAGCGCCAGCAATGGCCCGCCTGGGTGCGCGACCGGGCGCGTGGCCATGGGGTTAATCTGGCGGCTGATGCCTTGGCGCTACTGGCCGAACGCTGTGAAGGTAACCTGCTGGCGGCTGATCAGGAGCTGGCCAAGCTGGCGCTGCTAGCGCGGCCACAACCCTGGACCGCCGCCGAATTGGACCAGCAGCTGGCCCAGTTCTCCCGTTACTCGGTGTTCCAGCTGGTCGATGCCCTGCTCGCCGGCGAGCTGCCGCGGGCACTGGTGATGCTGGAGCAACTGCAGGCCGAAGAGAGCGAGCCGGTGGTGGTGCTGTGGGCCATCAGTCGTGAAGTGCTGCTGCTGCAGGCGTTAGCCGAGGGCGGTGATGACTCCTCCGGCGCGCTGATGCGCAAGGGGGTGTGGAGCAGCCGCCAGAATCTGGTGCGTCAGGCCCTGCGGCGGCTGGCGGGCAAGCCGCTGGCCTGTCTGCTGGCCCGCTGCAATGCCCTCGACGGCCAGTTCAAGAGCAGCAGTGACGACGACAGCTGGCTGTGGCTTAGTCACCTTTGTTTAGCCTTTGACCCACGCTGGCAGGCGCAGGAAGCAACCTTTGGTGCGGCCCTGAGGCCGCTTATCTGAGCCCGCCTTTCCTGCTATTCTGTGGCCCGCCAACCCCGCCCGAGGACGCCCATTGCAACTGTCTGCCCTCAAATCCTTGGTCATTGACGAGATCGAAAATATCAAGGGTCGCGACATCGTGACCATTGACCTGGCCGGCCGATCCAACGTCACCGACTGTATGGTGATCTGCGCCGGTAACTCCAAACGTCATGTGCAATCGATTGCCGAACATGTCGCCAGCGCCGCCCGCGCCGCCGATGTGATGCCGCTGGGGGTCGAAGGGATGGAGTTTGGCGAGTGGGTGCTGGTCGATCTCGGCAGCTTGGTGCTGCATGTGATGCAGGAGAAGGCCCGCGACTTCTATCAGCTGGAAAAGCTGTGGAGCAATGGCTAAGCCATGAAGCTCAAGTTGATTGCGGTCGGCACCAAGATGCCAGGCTGGGTCACCACCGGCTATGAGGAGTATGCCCGCCGCTTTCCCCGCGATTTGCCGCTGGAACTGATTGAGATCCCGGCCGGCAAGCGCACCAAAAGCCAGGACGTGGCCCGCCTCACCGAGGTCGAGGGCGAGCAGATGCTGGCTGCCGCTGGTCGCGCCCATATCGTCACCCTGGAGGTGACCGGCCAGCCCTGGACCACCCATGATCTGTCGCGTCAATTGGCCCGCTGGCAGCAGGATGGCCGTGATGTAGCGTTGCTGGTGGGCGGCCCAGAGGGGTTGTCACCGGCCTGTGTGGCGGCCTCAGCCCAGCGCTGGTCGCTGTCGGCACTGACCCTGCCCCATCCACTGGTACGGGTAGTGCTGGCCGAAAGCCTCTATCGCGCCCACAGCCTGCTTATCAACCACCCCTACCACCGCGAGTAACGGCCGGGTATGCGTCAGACTATCCGTGACCATCACAGCGAGAACCGCGTTTACCTGCGCCGGGCGCTGGTATGCGTGGTCGGCATGCTGATGCTGGTGGGGCTGCTGCTGACCAACCTCTACCGGCTACAGATCACCGAATACGACAACTACCAAACCAAATCCAACGAAAACCGCATCAGCCTGCAACCGGTAGCCCCCACTCGCGGCTTGATCTATGACCGCAATGGCATCCTCTTGGCGGACAACCGGCCGGTCTACAGCATCGAGGTGGTACCGGAGCAGGTCGAAGATATCGCCGCGCTGGTGGATGCACTGGCGCCGCTGCTCAGCCTCGACGACAAGGGCAAGCAGCGGGCCATCAAAGCGGTCAAGGCTGCCCGCCGCTACGATTCGGTGGTGATCAAAAACCACATCAGCGAGCTGGAAGCTTCGCGCTTCTCAGTTGAGCAGTACCGTTACCCGGGCGCCTACCTGCAGGCCCGCTTAACCCGCCACTACCCCTATGCCGATGCGCTTACCCATGTGCTCGGTTATGTTGCCAAGATCAACGAAGCCGACGCCAAGCGGCTGGAAGCGGAAGGGCTGCGCGCCAACTACCGGGCCTCGGTGGATATCGGCAAGCAAGGGGTCGAAAAATACTACGAACGCCTGCTGCATGGCACCGTCGGCTACGAAGAGGTCGAGGTCAACAACCGTAATCGGCCAATCCGTACATTGAAGTACACGCCCCCCACAGCAGGCCAGGATCTGGTCCTTAACATCGATCTTAATCTGCAACTACTGGCCCATCAGTTGATGGCCGGCAAGCGTGGCGCAGTAGTGGCGCTGGAGCCCCGGACCGGCGCCGTACTCGCGCTGGTCAGTGCCCCCAGCTATGACCCCAATCTGTTTGTCGAGGGGATCAGCGGTACCGACTACAGGAGGCTGCTTAACGATCCCAACCGGCCACTGGTCAACCGTACCAGCCAGGGGGGATATCCCCCCGCCTCCACCATCAAGCCGCTGATGGTGCTCTTCGGCCTTGAACAGAAGCTAGTGACCGAGCACACCCGTATCTACGATCCCGGCTGGTACCAGCTACCCGGTGGTGGCCGCCGGTTTCGCGACTGGAAAAGAACCGGCCACGGCATCGTTGATTTTCGGCGAGCAATCGAAGAATCCTGCGACACCTACTTTTACGAGATGGCACCGCGGATAGACATCGACAAGCTCGCCAACTTCATGGGGCAGTTTGGTTTCGGCCAATTTTCAGGCATTGACATTCATGAAGAGAGCCGCGGCATCATGCCCAGCCGCGAGTGGAAGAGAGCCCGTTTCCGCGATAAATGGTATCAGGGAGACAGCGTCTCGGTGATGATCGGCCAGGGCTACTGGACCGCGACCACATTGCAGCTAGCTGTTTCCACCGCAATTATCGCCAACCATGGCGAACATCCGGAACCCCGGGTCATCAAAGCAATTCAGTCGAAAACCGGCACTCTCGACTGGCCGGTAGAGCACCGTCCCAAGATTACTTTGGGAGATGATCGTCATTGGACGCTGGTTGAAGATGCGATGTTTGGTGTCAACCACCGCCCTAATGGTACCGCCAACAAGGCCTTCAAGGACGCCACCTATACCAGCGCTGGCAAAACAGGTACCGCCCAAGTATTTTCACTGCGTGAAAACGAGGAATATGACGCCAAGACGCTGGCCGCCCACAAGCTCGACAATGCTATGTATATCGTCTTCGCCCCGCGCGAAAACCCGCAGATCGTGCTCGCAGTGACCATGGAGAACGCTGGCGGCGGTAGCGCCAACGCCGCTCCTGTTGCCCGTCGCCTGCTCGACCATTACCTCAACCGCTGAGGACACCATGGCCCTAGGTTTTCCCTTGCTGCGACGCTCACCGGCCGGCGCCCCGCCTCGCACCATCTGGCAGCAGCTGCATCTGGATCCGGTGCTGCTGCTCGCCCTGCTGACCCTGATCGGCTTCGGGCTGGTTGTGCTCTACAGCGCCAGTGGTGAGCATTGGGAGATGGTTGCCGGTCAAGCCGTTCGCCTCAGCCTCGGCCTGGGGGTGATGCTGGTGGTTGCCCAAATTGCCCCCACTACCCTGCAGCGCTACGCCATCTTCTTCTATGTCGGTGGCATCATCATGCTGGTGCTGGTGCTGGCCGTTGGCGATATCGGCAAGGGGGCCCAACGCTGGCTGGACCTGGGGTTTATGCGCTTCCAGCCGTCGGAAATGCTCAAACTGGTATTGCCCATTACCGTCGCTTGGTACATCAGCCGTCAGCCGCTCCCCCCTACGTTGCTTAACACCGCTGCCGGTCTGGCGCTGCTGGTGGTGCCCACCCTGCTGATCGCCAAGCAGCCCGATCTCGGCACCTCGATCCTGATCGCAGCATCCGGCCTCATTGTGCTCTTTATGGCCGGCATGAACTGGTGGCTGATCATTATCTTTGTTGGCGCACTCGGCGCCTTTTTGCCGATCCTCTGGCACTTCCTGATGCATGAATACCAGCAACGGCGAGTGCTGATGCTGCTCGATCCGGAAAGCGATCCACTGGGAGCCGGCTACCACATTATTCAGTCCAAGATTGCCATCGGTTCCGGTGGTTGGTGGGGCAAGGGCTATCTGCAGGGCACCCAGTCGCAACTCGATTTTCTGCCCGAACGCCACACCGACTTTATCTTCGCAGTGATCGCCGAAGAGCTGGGCTACATCGGCATTCTGGCGTTACTCACCCTCTATGGGCTAGTGATCGCTCGCGGTCTCTATATCGCCATCAACGCCAGCCAGCCCTTTGCCAAACTGCTGGCAGCGAGTATTACCCTCACCTTTTTTGTGTATGTGTTTGTCAATATCGGCATGGTCAGTGGTCTGCTACCCGTGGTCGGGGTACCCTTGCCGCTGGTCAGCTTTGGCGGCACCTCAGGGGTCACCCTGCTAACCGGTTTCGGCATGCTGATGAGCATCCACACCCATCGCCGTTTCATCGAATGAGGACTATGACGTGATTCGCTCCCTCTGTTGTGCCTTATCGCTGCTCGCAGCTTCGGTCTCGGCCGCCACCCCGGCCGGTGACGTCAACGCCTTTATCAACGAACTGGTCACCAAGGGCCATGACCGCGCCCAGCTGGAGCAGCTGCTGCTGGAGCGGGCGCCCAACCAAACTATTCTCAACGCCATCAGCAAACCGGCTGAAGGCAAACCCTGGCACCAGTACCATCCGATTTTTCTAACGCAAAAGCGCATTGATGGTGGCCTCGCCTTCTGGCGGGAGCATCGCGAGGTATTGCAGCAGGCAGAACAGGCCTACGGAGTTCCCGCCAAGGTGATCGTGGCCATCATCGGCGTCGAGACCTCCTACGGCCAGAATATGGGCAAGTTCAGCGTACTCGATGCCCTCTACACCCTCGGCTTTCACTATCCCAAGCGCGCCGATTTCTTCCGTAGCGAGCTGGGCCACTTTTTCGAACTGGCGCGAGAAGAGGGCTGGGAGGTCACCAAACCTAAAGGTTCCTATGCCGGGGCCATGGGTATGGGCCAGTTCATCCCCTCCAGCTATCGCCACTACGCCGTCGATTTCGATGGTGACCAGCACCGCGATCTGTTCCGTAACACCAAAGACGCGATCGGCTCGGTGGCCAACTACTTCGCCATGCACAAATGGCGCGAAGGGGCGCCGGTGACCTCTCAGGTGCGGGTAAAAGGAGACGTCAGCGCACTCATCGAACGGAATTTGGAACTGACCCAAACCGCCGGCCGGCTGCGTGCTGCCGGGGTCGAGATCCAGCCGATGGTGGCAGATGACGCCAAAGTGCGATTGATGGCCTTCGATCTGGCTGATGGCAGCAAGGAATACTGGGTAGCGCTCAATAACTTCTACGTGATCACCCGCTACAACCGCAGCCCGCTTTATGCCATGGCGGTTTATCAGCTGTCTGAAGCCATTGCTGAGCAGATGAGCCGGGAGTAACAGATGCGAGTTGTTGCCCTGGCCATCGCCAGTTTGCTGCTGACCGCCTGCGCCACCACCGACAGCGTCGATGAGCGTGGCGCCAGCGGCGCCAGCAGCGGCAAACCGGTCAACCGCAACGACGGCCGTTACAGTCAGGCTCAAGACAGTTATCCAGATAACCCGCCCAATCTCGACAGCATCCCCGATGCAGTGCCGCGCTATGAGCCGCGCAGCCGCAACGGCAACCGCGATTACGAGGTGCTGGGCAAGAACTACAGGGTGCTGGGTGATACCCGGGGGTTCAGTGAGACTGGCAAGGCGTCGTTTTATGGCACCAAGTTCCATGGCCATCTCACCTCCAATGGCGAGATTTATGACATGTACAGCATGTCGGCGGCTCACAAAAACCTGCCGCTGCCCAGCTACGCCCGGGTCACCAACCTGGAGAACGGCAAATCGACCGTGGTGCGGGTGAATGATCGTGGCCCCTTCCACGAAGGGCGAGTGATCGATCTCTCCTACGCCGCCGCCCATCGCTTGGGGGTGCTGGCCAAAGGCACCGCCCGCGTGCGGGTTGAGGCGATCCATGTGCCCCCAGGCCCCAACGATGCACTTGGCGGTACAGCCATTCAAGTGGCGGCCGTCAGTGATGAGAGCCGCGCCCAGTCACTGGCCGCCAAGTTGCGCCAGCGCTGGGGCCAGCCCACCCGCGTGGTGCGCGACGGCAAGCTATTCAAAGTCCAGTTCGGCCCCTTTACCAGCAACAGCACCGCTGAGCAGCTGCTGTATCAACTGCGTGGGGCCGATTATCCCAAAGCCTTTCTAGTTGACTGAATAAAGGCCTTTCTGGTTGACTGAACAGATGAACGAATTTAACAACTTCCGATTATGCCCCCGAACTACCAGCAACAACGGAGACCGCTAACTTTATGGACATAGTCCTGTTGATCGTACTGATCCTGCTCAATGGCCTGTTTGCCATGTCCGAGATCGCCCTGATCAGCGCCAGAAAGTCCCGCCTCGCCCGCCTTGCCGATGATGGTGATGGTTCCGCCGCAGTGGCCATGAAGCTGGGCGAAGATCCCACCCGTTTTCTCTCCACCATCCAGATCGGCATCACCAGCATCGGCATCCTTAACGGCATTGTCGGTGAAGCTGCCTTGGCCGGCCCCTTTGCCGACTGGCTGCAGCACAGCTTTGGCTTTGCCCAGCGCGCCAGCGAGATCGGCGCCACCGTCATTGTGGTGGTGGTGATCACCTATGTTTCCATCGTCATCGGTGAACTGGTGCCCAAGCGCATCGGCCAGATGAATCCGGAAGGGATCGCCCGCGCCGTGGCCAGGCCGATGGATTTTCTGGCCATATTGTCGCGTCCCTTTGTCCACATGCTATCGCTGTCGACGGTAGTGCTGCTGCGCCTGATGGGCCAGCGCGAACAAACCGGGCCCAGCGTCACCGAAGAAGAGATCCATGCCCTGCTCGATGAAGGCAGCGAAGCCGGGGTGATTGAAAAGCACGAGCACGAGATGCTGCGCAATGTGTTCCGCCTCGATGATCGCCAGATCGCCTCGTTGATGGTGCCTCGCTCGGAAATGGTATGGCTGGATGTCAATCTGCCGTTAGAAGAGAACCTGGAGCGTATGGCCGCCTCCGATTACAGTCGCTACCCGGTCTGTCGTGGCGGTTTGGATGAGATCCTCGGCGTGATATCAGCCAAGCAGATCCTGAGCCAGACCCTCAAAGGTGGCCAACCGGATCTGACCATCAATCTCGAAGAAGTAGCCTTTGTCCCGGAATCGTTGACCGGCATGGAACTGCTCAACCAGTTCCGTACCTCCAGCACCCATATCGTCTTTGTTATCGACGAATATGGCGAAGTGCAGGGAATGGTGTCGCAGCAGGATATCCTTGAAGCGGTCACCGGCGAATTCCAGCCCCAGAGCCTGGACGAAGCTTGGGCAATCCAGCGCGAAGACGGCTCCTGGCTGCTCGATGGCTTGATCCCGATCCTCGAACTCAAGGATCGTCTGACCCTGAAGGCAGTGCCGGAAGAGGACAAAGGCCGTTATCACACCTTAAGCGGCATGATGATGTGGCTGCTCGGCCGCCTGCCCACCACCGGTGACACCGCCGTGTGGGAGAACTGGCGACTGGAGGTGGTCGATATGGACGGCAAGCGGATCGACAAGGTCCTGGCCAGCGCCGTGCCACCCGCCAGCGACGTGCCACCCGCCAGCGACGTGCCACCCGCCAGCGACGTGCCACCCGCCAGCGACGTACCCACACCCAGCGACGAAGAGCAGGTGGCGGCTGACGTTGGCGCAGACAAGCGTGAACAGCCGCAGCCCTGATCGATCAGGTTGCTTGCCAAGGTTGCCCGCTGGGGCATCCTCACGGTGCTTCTGGGCGGTCTGCGGCTGCTCAGCTACAGCGTGTTGCAGCACTTTATGGTGCCGGTGATCTGGTCCTTGATCCTGGCCTACGTCACTTGGCCCTTTTACCTGCGGTTAAACCGCTGGTGTGATCAGCGGCCAAGCCTCGCTGCAGCCATCATGGTGGTGCTGATCGCCGCCGCGCTGATTGGCCCCTCCACCTGGCTGGCCGCCCTGCTAAAGGCGGCGATCGGCGCCGCCTAAAACCGTCTGTCGGCGCAACTGGTAGCCATGATCCCTTTCGGCACCCCCTTCACCTGGGGCTCGGTTGGGGTGTGGCTGCTGCTCTCCGGCCATACCGTGTCTGGTATCGGCCTGTTGCTGTGGGGCACGCTGGTGGTCAGCTGGGTGGATAATCTGGTACGACCGCCGGTGATCAGCTCCGCTACCCGCATCCCCTTCCTGCTGGTGATGTTTGGCATGATCGGTGGCCTGGCCGCCTTTGGCTTGGTCGGGCTGTTCCTCGGCCTGGCGGTGCTGGTGGCGGTGGGGCGCGAATGGGTCGATGAGGTCGCCCACGACGAGCCAGCCAAAGAGAATCCTCCAGAGTAACCACAGAGCAGGGCCAGCCCAGACTGGCGCTGCCCCCTTGTGATCATCAGGCCGCAGCCCCCTCCCGCCGGGTAACCCACAGGCTGGCAATCACGCCACTGGCAATAATGACGCCCACCACCGACAGCGACACCCCAATCGGGATCTTGTACCACTCGACGATCAGCATCTTGCTACCGATAAACAGCAGCACTGTCGCCAGCGCCGGCTTGAGGTAGACAAAGCGCTCCGCCATGTCGGCCAGCAGGAAGTACATGGCGCGCAGGCCGAGGATGGCGAAGATGTTGGAGGTCAGCACGATGAAGGGATCAGTGGTGATGGCGAAGATCGCCGGGATCGAATCGACAGCGAAGATCAAATCCGAGATCTCCACCAGCACCAGCACCACAAACAGCGGGGTGAACCAACGCACCCCGCTGTTGATGACGGTGAAGGACTCATCCTCAATACGGTCGGTGATGCGCAGACGGCCCCGCATCCAGCGCAATACCGGGTTACGCGACAGATCGCCATCGCCCTCAGAGACCAGCAACATCTTTACCCCGGTCAGCAGCAGGAAGGCCCCAAAGAGGTAGAGGATCCAGTGGAACTTGGCGATCAGCACCGCACCGGCAAAGATCATGATGGTGCGCATGACAATGGCGCCAATCACCCCATACAGCAGCACCCGCCGCTGATACTCAGGCGGCACCGCGAAGTAGCTGAAGATCATTAGCCAGACAAAGACGTTATCCACCGCCAGCGATTTCTCGATGACATAGCCGGTGATGAATTCAGTGGCGCGCAGGTTGGCCAGCTCCCGGCCGACATTGGCATCCAGCCACCACCACAGCCCGGCAGCAAAGGTCAGCGCAGTGGCCACCCAAAACAGCGACCAGCCCGCCGCCTCCTTGATGCTGACCTTATGGGCCTTGCGGCCACCGAGCAGATAGAGATCCATGATGATGAAGGCGAACACCAGCCCGAAAAAGCCGGTCCACATCCACCAGGTACCTATAGTTTCCACTTTGGGTTACTCCCGCAACGAGCATAAAAAAACGGCCTGTCCGCGTGCGCAGAAGGCCGTTTTCTAAAGACGCCTTTGCCGCATGCGGCAAAGGTCTTGCTCGCGTCACCCATAGTGGCGACGCCCTATCAACCGGAGAGCCTGCCAAGGCGCTCGTCATGACGATTGATAGGTTGGGAGCTACTCCCCTTTGTGCGGGCACTATAGTCCGCCATCGCGACAGGCTGCAAGGAGCAATTTCGCCCTGCTCGCCGCCACACCTTGCCCAAGGCTGCACCTTGGCGGCGGCTGAGTTACAATCGCGCCCCTGAAAAATCACAAGCAGCCATCGCATGAGCCGTCAGATCCTGGTCACCAGCGCCCTGCCCTATGCCAACGGGCCTATCCACCTCGGTCACCTGCTGGAATACATCCAGACCGACATCTGGGTGCGCTTCCAGAAGATGCGTGGCCACAACTGCATTTATGTCTGCGCCGACGACGCCCACGGCACGCCGATCATGCTCAAGGCCCAGCAGCTGGGCATCACCCCCGAGCAGATGATCGCCGAGGTGGCCCGCGACCATCAGGCTGACTTTGCCGAATTCCTCATTGAGTTCGACAACTACCACAGCACCCACAGCCCGGAAAACGAGCAGCTGGCCTGCCTCATCTACAGCCGCCTGAAAGCTGCCGGCCATATCCACAGCCGCACCATCGAGCAGCTGTTTGACCCGGACAAGCAGATGTTCCTGCCGGATCGCTTCGTCAAGGGCGACTGCCCACGCTGCGGCGCGGCGGACCAGAACGGCGACAACTGCGAAGTCTGTGGCGCCACCTACAGCCCCACCGATCTGAAGAACCCACGCTCGATGCTCTCTGGCGCCACCCCGGTGATGAAGGCCTCGGAGCATTTCTTCTTCGATCTGCCCGCCTTTCGCGATCTGCTGCGCGACTGGACCCGCAGTGGCGCGGTGCAGGCCGAGACCGCCAACAAGATGGATGAATGGCTGGGCGGCGAACTGCAGCAGTGGGACATCAGCCGCGATGCCCCCTACTTCGGTTTCCGCATCCCCGGTGCCGACGACAAATACTTCTACGTCTGGCTCGATGCCCCCATCGGCTATCTGGCCAGTTTCAAGAACCTGTGCGAACACAAAGGGCTAGATTTCGACGCCTTCTGGGCGCCGGGCAGCAACGCCGAAGTGCACCACTTTATCGGCAAGGACATCACCTACTTCCACTGCCTGTTCTGGCCGGCAATGCTGGAAGGGGCCGGTTTCCGCAAGCCGACCAAGGTCAACGCCCACGGTTATGTCACCGTTAACGGCGCCAAGATGAGCAAGAGCCGCGGCACCTTTATCAAGGCCCGCACCTACCTCGATCACCTGCAGCCGGAATACCTGCGCTACTACTACGCCGCCAAGCTCAATAGCGGCATCGAGGATCTCGACCTCAACCTCACCGACTTCGCCCAGCGGGTGAACGCCGATCTGGTTGGCAAGCTGGTCAACATCGCCAGCCGCACCAGCGGTTTCATCCACAAGTTCTTTGACGGCAAGCTGGCTGCCACCCTGCCGCAGCCCGAGCTGCTGGCCGAGTTCCAGCAGGCTGCTGAGTCGATCGCCGACGCCTACGAGAACCGCGAGTTTGGCCGCGCCATCCGCGACATCATGGCCTTGGCCGACAAGGCCAACGCCTATATCGCCGAGCAGGCCCCCTGGGCCATGGTCAAGAACGACGAGACCCGCGCCAGCGCCCATGGCGTCTGCTCGCTGGCCCTGAATCTGTTCCGGGTGCTGATGGTCTATCTAAGCCCGGTGCTGCCGGCCACCAAGGCCAAAACCGAAGCGCTGCTCAACTGCCAGCTCGACTGGGCCAGCGCCCAGCAGCCGCTGCTGGACCATGCCATTAACCCGTTCGAGCCGATGCTCGCCCGCATTGAACCGGAGAAAATTGCCGCCATGGTTGAAGCCTCTACCGAAAACCTGCAGCCGACCGCCGCTGCCCCTGTCGCCACCCCGGCGACCGATGCCCCGGCCGCTAATAACACAGGCATCGAGGCGATCGCCCCCACCATCAGCTTTGACGATTTCGCCAAACTCGACCTGCGCGTAGCCCGCGTGGTCAAGGCCGAAATGGTGCCGGAAGCCAACAAGCTGCTGCGGCTGGAGCTGGATATCGGCCTTGAGACCCGTCAGGTGTTCGCCGGTATCAAATCTGCCTACACCCCCGAGCAGCTGGAAGGGCGGCTGGTGGTGATGGTCGCCAACCTCGCCCCGCGCAAAATGAAGTTCGGCATGAGCGAAGGGATGGTGATCGCCGCCGGCCCCGGTGGTAAGGATATCTTTGTGCTGTCGCCGGATAGCGGTGCCACGCCTGGGATGCGCATTATGTGATGGCCTGCGCCACCGCTTTGGGCGGTGGTGGCTTGCCCCCAGCCCCTTAACTGGGCTGAACTGCTCAAGGCGCCATCAGGCGCCTTGATTGTTTATGCCGCTGCCGCACAGGGGGAATTGAATCCGAAAATCCCCCAGCCCCCTTTGCCAAAGTGGGATAAACAGCCGAGCGCCGCAATCCGCCGCCACGCAGTGGTATCCACCACACGCCATGAGCATCAATGTCGTGGAGCAGTTCTAGCCTCTATTTAGCGCCACGAGCACAAATGACATGGCCGAGCCAAAGGGTTCCTTTGGGAACAGCAAAATGTAATCGCTGAGGGCAAATTAGACCCGAGCACGCGATCTATTGACACGCGGTGCTTGCCCAAAACTCAACCCTTCGAGGACTAAGACCATGAACGCCACCATGAGCTGCCTGCGGGCAAAGGTGTTTGGTGCTTAACCACCGCATCTGCGTAACCGCCATCGACATTATGACTATGACTTTTCGACAAACCATCTGTTCCCATCGAAAAGGCATGGCCATTGTCAGCTGTGGCACAGCAGAGGCTGACACCAACAACGATTCCACGCTGATGTTCACGCCATTGTCGCAGGACTGACGGGTGTATTAAGGGCCCTGACTTACCGTATTCCAACGTTTCTGAAAAGGAGAAACACGATGACCATCGTAATGCAAATGTCCACAGATCCCGACATTGTCGATACCGCACTGGATGCAGCATGGCAACCAGTCACCAACAGATATTCGTGGGCGCAAATCAAAACCATGAACTTAGGCATAGCCGCCGCCAAAACCATTGTGGTGATTGCCCACGGCAACAACACAGAAATTGGAAATGCCAAAGCTGGCAAGGTTGATATTGTCGCCGAAACCTTTCTGGCGCTGATTCAAGGAAATATGCAAGGGGCGGCCCCAGCCAAGATTTTCATTTCCACTTGTGGCCAAGGCATCGCCCAATTTGCAGCTCGGGTACGGCTGGCAGCAGAACAAAATGACATTTGGTCCGGGACCAAAATATTCGGCCATAGCGATCCTGTTTATGGTCCGGTTCCACCACCACACGATGTTCGATGGTTTGAGATTTTTTGATTCCAGGCTTGCAGGGGTACAACCAGCAACAGCGCTGTACCCCTTGATCACCCAGGGCACAGCGCTGTGCAAACCACGGTCAGGCGGGTGGAGGGGGTGAGTTATTTGTATGGCGACGATCAACAACCGGGCCCCCTTTCAGCGGTGCCCGCGGTTGGCTGTCGACGCACGCGAATGGCCACGGGATGAATCGCAGGGTGCAGCACACTGTACCGGACAGCTGAACAAGGCCCCATTAGGTTGCTGTTGGGTACAACCGGTTGCTAGTATGGGCGTCACTATGCTGCGTCGTTCACTACTCTTGCTGTTGTTACTGCTGTTGCCACTCCAGTTCAGCTGGGCGGTGGCGAGCAGCTATTGCCAGCATGAAAGCGATGGCAGTGCCGCCCATTTTGGCCATCATCCCCACCAGCATCAGGATGAGGATGGCGCGCCAGCGGCCAGTAAACTGGCGGGTACCGATCCTGATTGTGGCAGCTGCCATGGGGGTTTCTGCTCCTTGCCATGCATGGCGGCCACCGGCGCTGATGCGCGGGCCGCCACTACCCGTTATCCCGCCTATTCGTTGCTGCCCGGCTGTAGCTGGCAACAGCGACCTGAACGCCCCAACTGGCGCCATCTCGCCTGAACCGGCGAGATCCAGCGCTAACACCCTGAAGCAGCCTTGTAACTTAACTGCCACGCTAGCCCGTGGTAGTCACTGCTGAGCGACAACCTGGATCCGCCACTCACCCTGACCCATTTTTCAGGAGTAGCGGATGGTATTTTTAGCAACAGCCGGGGCCGATGTGCCTCGGCAGCGGCACCACCCAAGGTGCCAGCGCGGGTTAATGATGGTCGCGGCACTGACCATGATCACAACCACTGCGGCGGCCACGCCGCTAACACTGACGGAGGCCTTTGCTGCCGCCTGGCAACGGCAGCCAGAGGCCCATGCTTTGCCCGCCTGGCAGGCCGCAGTAAATGCCCGTGCCGAGGCAGCGGCCAGTTGGCTGGCGGCGCCGGCGGCAGTCGAACTAAGCGCTCAATCGGATCAATTCAGCGACAATCTCGGCAGCCGCGAATACGGGGCTGCGCTGGCCCTACCGCTGTGGTTGTGGGCCGAGCGCGCGCAGAGCCAGCAGCTGGCAACCAGTGAGCGTGATGCCCTGACCACCATCACCGCCGCCGCCATGCTCAATCTGGCGGCACAGGTGCGCAGTCAGTGGTGGCAGTGGCAACGGGCACAGGTCGAGGTGACGTTGAGCCAGCAGCAGGAGGCGATCGCCAAACAGCTGCAGGAGGATGTTCATCGTCGGCTGCAGGCGGGTGAGTTGAGTAACGCCGATCAACATTTGGCCAAGAGTCAATTGCTGGCGGCAGTGAGCGCCCGCAACAGTGCTGAACTGGCGCTGCTGCAGGCGCAAACCGAACTGCTGGCGCTGACCGGCTGGCCGCCCACCCGGTTGCTACCGCTCGACGCGGAAGCGGCCAGTGAAGCGCTGCCCGAGCTGCCGCCACAACTCACGGCCATAGATCCAGCCCATCCCCAGCTGGCCGCACTGCTGGCCCAGGCCGACGTCGCCAAGCATAGCCAGGCATTGGTTGCCACCCGCCGCAGCGCTAACCCGGAGCTGACGCTGGGGGTGGTAACCGAGCGCGACAGCTACGGCGAGGACTATCAGCCATCACTGCAGTTGGCCGTGCGTATCCCGTTGGGCGCGGGCGCCCGCCATCAGGCCGAGCTGGCCGCGGCCAGTGCCGAGCGGCTGCAATTGGAAAGCCGCACGGCACTGCGTCAGCAACAACTGTTAGGTGAGCTTGAACTGGCCCGCCAGCGGGTCACCACCAGCGCCGCTCAGGCGCGGCTGGCTGACGAGCAAGCGCGGTTGGCGGTTGAGAGTGCAGCGTTCTACCGTCGCGCCTTTGAGCTGGGCGAAGCGGATCTACCCAACCAGCTGCGCCTGCTGCGTGAGGCCGGTGACGCGGTGCGCAGTGCCCGATTGGCCGTGATTAGCCACAACGAAGCGATCTCGCAGCTGCGTCAGGCGCTGGGGGTATTGCCGCAATGAGCCTATCCGCCGACATCAACCACCCCTGCCATCCCTTGGCATCTTCTGACGACAGGATTAGTACGATGAACCTTTTCTGGTCCGCCCTGTTGGGCTGCGTGTTGCTGTTGCTACTGTCACCGTTAGCGCAGGCTGGCGATGGTTATGATCACGATGCCCCATTGGCACCCGCCACCGCAACGGCATTGCCGCGACTGGCCGTCACTGGCCAGCAGTTCGAGCTGGTTGGCGAACTGGCCCCAACCCAGCTGAGGATCTACATCGACTGGCTGACCACCACTGCGCCAGCGGCTGGCGCCGAACTGCAGGTGCAGCTGAACGACCAGCGGCTAAGCATTGAAGAAACGTCCCCCGGAACCTTCGTCGCCCACCTGCCGGCGAACTGGGCCAAAGCCGATGGTGATAAGCGGGCAAGCGGCCAAGATCACGATTATCCGCAGGAACTGCCGCTGGTGGTGACCATCGCTCTTGAACAGGCGCACGAGCAGTTGCAGGGCCATTTCGATCTGCCCGCTGATGGCCTCGCTGAGCCAAAGCGTGCTGGCTATGGGCGCTGGCTAGCGGCAACGCTGCTGATAGCGGGCTTGGCGCTGCTTGGCTGGCGCCGCCGTGGTCATGGAGGTCGCCGATGAACCGTTGCTGCTCGCTGCTGGCGATGCTGCTGGCCCTGTTGTTCGCGCCTCTTGGTATGGCTGGTGATGATCATGATCACGATGAAGATGTCAGTCCTTTGGTAGATGGGCCCCGGCGCATGGCCGATGGCTCCGTCTTTTTGCCCAAGCCGGCCCAACGCCAGCTGGCGCTGGCCACGGCGCCGGTGCAGCTCACCACTGAACCTCAGGCGCTGCCCCTTGCCGGCCGGGTGATCCTCGACCCGGCCAGCGCCGGAGCGGTGCAAGCCACCCAAGATGGCCGTATTGAAGCGCCGACCGAGGGCCTGCTCCGCGCTGGCAGCGCGGTTGCCGCCGGCCAGCTGCTGGCCTGGCTGGTGCCGCTCACCACCACGTTAGAACAGAGCCAACAGCAGGCCCAGATCGCAGCGCTGGAGAGCGAGCTGGCGTTGGCCCGGTCACGCCTGCAACGGCTGCAGCAGCTCAAAGACACAGTGGCGCGCAAAGAGCTGGAGGCTGCCAGCACCGATCAGCAGCGGCTGCAACGCCAGCTGGTGGCCAATCGCGACGGGCTGGCCCAGCGCCAGCCGCTGCGGGCGCCGGTTAGTGGCGTGCTGGCCGATGTCGGCGTGGTCGCAGGTCAAGTGGTGGCGCGCGGCCAGTCGCTGTTTACCCTGGTTGATCCACGCCAGCAACTGATCGAGGCACTGCTCTATCAACCCGAGCAGGCAACCACTATCGCCGGCGCCACCCTGTCCATGGGTGGCCAGCTGGTCGAGCTAACCCCATTGCCCCATGCCCGCCAGTTGCGTGAGCAGGCGCTACCACTGCTGTTTCTGGCCAACGGCGAGGCGGTGATGGGGTTGACGCTGGGTCAGCCGGTACGCGTGCTGGCCCGCACCCAAACCGAGGTGACCGGGGTAGCCGTGCCGCTGGCGGCCGTTACCCGCAACCCGGCCAATCAGCACAGCCTGTGGATCAAGACGGCGCCTGAGCAGTTCAGCCCGCGGTTGGTGACCACAGTGCCGCTCGATGGCCAACGGCTGATGGTGACATCCGGCTTGAGTGGCGGTGAGCTGGTAGTGGTGGCTGGTGCCAACTTGATCAACCAAGTGCGTTAACGGAGGCCAGATCATGTTTAGCTGGCTATTACACAACAGCCTGGGCAACCGCTTGCTGGTGATCATCGCCAGCCTGGGGGTGATGGCCTACGGCCTGTTCAGTCTTACCCGCATGCCGGTGGACCTGTTTCCTGACCTCAACCAACCGACGGTGACAGTGATCACCGAGGCCGGCGGTATGGCCGCCGAAGAGGTGGAGCAGCTGATCACCGTACCGCTGGAGAGCGCCATGAACGGTCTGCCCGCCGTTGAATCGGTGCGCTCAGTCTCCAGTGCCGGCCTTTCTTTCATCTATGTGACCTTCAATTGGGCCACTGACATCTACCGGGCACGCCAGCTGGTGGGTGAACGGCTCAGCACCCTTGAAGCGACGTTGGCGGATGGCGCTAAACCTCTCATGGGGCCGGTCAGCTCGATCATGGGTGAGATCCTGCAGATCGCCATCCCGGTCGATGAACGGCAGATCTCGGCGATGGCGGTGCGTGAATATGCCGATTGGGTGCTGCGGCCGCGGCTGATGTCGATTGCCGGTGTGGCCCAAGTGATCCCCATTGGTGGCGAGGTGCGCCAGTTTCAGGTGCAACCGGATAGCCAGAAGCTGGCGGCACTGGGGGTCAGCTACGATCAACTGGCGTCAGCCCTCGAAGGGTTTGCCGCCAACACCTCCGGTGGCTTTCTCGAGGTCAATGGCCGCGAGTATCTGATCCGTCATCTCGGCCGAACCTCACGCCTTGAGGACCTGCGCCACCTGGCGATCAGCAGCCGCACTGGCCAAACGGTGCTGCTGCAGCAGCTGGCGGAGGTCCGCTTTGCACCCGCAATCAAGCGCGGCGATGCTGGCTTTGGTGGTCAGGCGGCGGTGATCCTCGGCGTGCAGAAACAGCCTGCAGCCGATACCGTAGTCGTGACCCGCCAGCTTGAGCAGGCGCTGGCGGAGCTGAGCCGTAACCTGCCAGCCGGCATGAGCCAGCCGCAGGTGACCTTTCGCCAGGCCAGTTTTATCGAGGCCTCGATCGCCACGTTGCAGGGCAAGCTGGTGGGCGCCGCGCTCTGTGTAGCGGCGGTTCTCTATCTGTTTCTCGGTACGCTGCGGCCGTTGCTGATCGCACTCACCGCTATTCCTGTGTCGGTGTTGATCACCGCGCTGGTGTTTCGCCATTTTGATCTGTCGATCAACACCATGACCCTCGGTGGCTTGGCCATTGCCATTGGTGGGCTGGTGGACGATGCAGTGGTCGGAGTAGAGAACGTACTGCGCCGACTGCGGCTCGACCATAGCCGCCATCCCGCTCACCGCCTCAGCCCACGTGAGCTGGTAGCCCAAGCCACGCTGGAGGTGCGTTCGGCCATCCTCTACGCCACCCTCATCATCGTGTTGGTGTTCGTACCGCTGTTTGCCCTGCCGGGCATGGAGGGGCGGCTATTTGTGCCGCTCGGCATCGCCTTTATCGTCTCCACCCTCGCCTCGCTGCTGGTGTCGGTCACCATCACGCCGGTGCTGGCCTACTACTTGCTGCCCCCGCTGGCGGCGCACAGCCATGGCGACACCCGGCTGCTGGCCTGGCTGAAACGCCACTACCAGCGGGCATTGGGCTGGACGCTGGACCACAGCCGCGGCGCGCTGCTGGCCGGCGTGCTGACGGTGGTGGCCGCTGCTGGCACCGTGCCGCTATTTGCCACCACCTTTTTACCCCCGTTTAACGAGGGCACACTGCTGGTAGGGCTGCGCCTCAATCCGGGGGTTACGCTGGCGGAATCCTCAGCGCTGGCGCGTCAGGCTGAACAGCTGGTGGCGGGTGTGCCTGAGGTCACCCATGTCGGCCGGCGTAGTGGCCGCGCCGAGTTGGACGAGCACGCCGAAGGGGTACATGTCAGCGAACTGGATGTCGGCCTAAGGCCGGCGGCGGAGTTAACGCGCAGCATGGCCGCGATCCAGGCGGACATTCGGGCGCGACTGGCCAACCTGCCCGGTGCTATCAGCATCGGCCAGCCGATTTCCCACCGCATTGATCACATGCTGTCCGGGGTGCGGTCACCCATCGCCATCAAACTATTTGGTGAGGATCTGGATCTACTGCGCAGCAGTGCCGAACTACTGCGCAGCCGGCTGGCGACCATCCCCGGCATCGCCGATCTGGAGGTTGAAAAACAGGTGCTGGCGCCGCAACTGGCGGTGCACGTCGATTACCAGCGCGCCGCCGAACTGGGGGTGGCCACGCCACAGCTGCTGCGCCAGCTGCAAAGCCTGGTGGGCGGCGAGCAGCTCAGCGAGGTGGTGGAAAATGGCCGGCGCTTTGCACTGGTGCTGCGCCTGCCCGAGACGGCCCGTGGCCCGGATGGCCTCGCCCAGCTGCTTATCGACACACCCGGCGGCAGCGTGCCGCTGGCGCGGCTGGCCACCATTGAGGACAGCGTTGGTCCCAACCAGATCAGCCGTGATGATGGCAAGAGACGGATCGTGCTGTCGGCGAACGCCCAAGGGCAGCCACTGTCAGCGGTGGTGAGCGATATCCGTCAACAGATTGCGGCCACCCCGCTGCCGGAGGGCTACTTCGTCACCCTCGGTGGCCAGTTTGAGGCACAGGAGCAGGCGTCCCGGCTGGTTGGCATGCTATCGCTGCTGTCACTACTCCTGATGTTTGCAGTGCTCTACAGCCGTTATCAATCGCTACGACTATCGCTGCTGATCATGGCCAATATCCCGCTGGCATTGGTGGGAGCTGTGGTGGGGTTGTGGTTGGCCGACCAGCCACTGTCGATTGCAGCGCTAGTTGGCTTTATCACCCTGGCCGGGATCTCCGTACGCAACGGCATTCTTAAGGTCAGCCACTACCTCAACCTGATGCGATCCGAGGGTGAGCCTTTCGGCTTGGCGATGATCCTGCGCGGCTCGCAGGAGCGGCTGGCGCCGGTGCTGATGACCGCTCTGGTCACCGCCTTTGCGCTAGCCCCGCTGTTGTTTGAGGCGGAACGACCTGGCACCGAGATCCTTCACCCGGTGGCGGTGGTGATCTTTGCCGGGCTGGTAAGTGCAACACTACTTGATACCTTCCTCACCCCGGCTATGTTCTGGCATTGGGGTAAGACGGCCAGTGAGCGCTTGATGAACAGCCGTGAGCCAGGGGCGATCTAAGGGCAGGGAGGGGCCGGGCTCTTGATGTCCGCTGCGCGGATCAATGCGGCTGCGCCGCAACCATTGGCGGAGTGTCGCCCCCGCCCGACGAGCCAAGGGAGGGTCGCCGAACCCTCCCTTGGCGATCCCTGTCTGCCCCCGCAGATCACCACCATCAATATCCGACTAATGTCCTGCCGGGCTGCGGGGTCGAAAATATGGGCTCTCCTGTCCAGATTTGATGACGTCATCATCACTCAGCGCGGCCGCTCGCTCGGTGTCTAGTCGTACCACCAGATGGTAATGGTTGGCCATCACCGGATCTGGTGCCGCCTGCTGATCCGCTCGCCCTGAGCCTGTCGAAGGG
>JAFOOX010000021.1 GCA_017425245.1 Gammaproteobacteria bacterium | reverse complement strand
GCCCCGCCACGCCTGAACATGCCCCAGCCAGAATTGCCGCCGCTCGTCACTCATGCTCATCACATGTCCCTCTGTATCAAAAACACAGAGGATGTCAATCACACGGCGAGTACCGAAGGTGGGAGGGCTGAACGCTTACGCAGGAACCGCTTGGCGGCGCAGCCGCAATGGCCGCGCAGCGGCGCTCCAAGTCCGGCCAGTCGGCGCTCTTACCAAATCGCGACGCGATTTGTCTTATCGCCTGCGTAGCAGGAACCGCTTGGCGGCGCAGCCGCAATGGCCGCGCAGCGGCGCTCCAAGTCCGGCCAGTCGGCGCTCTTATCAAATCGCGACGCGATTTGTCTTATTGCCTGCGTAGCAGGAACCGCTTGGGCGGCGCAGCCGCAACTACCACAGCAGTTGACGCTAGCCAACCTGCCGCCACCATCTGGTGGCGCTACAAGTCTCAAGCCATCTGGCTGATGGTTTTGCGAAAGCGCGCAAGTGAGGCGACAAAGAGCAGGCTGCCGATGAGGATGATGGCGAGCAGTTGTGGCCACACCACGTCCAGCCCGGCGCCACGGTAGAGGGTGGCCTGGGAGGCGGAGACGAAGTGTGTGGTCGGCGCGGCCAGCATTAGGTTTTGAATCAGCTCGGGCATGCTTTCACGGGGGCTCATGCCGCCTGAGAGCATTTGCAGCGGCAGCAGCACCAGCACCAGCAGCATGCCGAATTGCGGCATGGATCGTGCGAGGGTAGCGAGGAAGATGCCCATTGAGGTGGTGGCAAACAGATGTAGCGCGGCGGCAAGCATGAACAGCATGATCGAACCGTTGATCGGGACCCGCAGTGCGCCTTGCACGATGAACACTAGTGCCACCAGGGCGGCCAGTAAGACTACCAATCCCATCGACCAGACCTTGGCGAGCATGATCTCGGTGGGGGTGACCGGCATCACCAGCAGGTGTTCGATGGTGCCGTGTTCGCGCTCGCGGATCAGCGCGGCGCCGGTGAGGATGATGGAGAGCATGGTCACATTGTTGATCAGCTCCATCACTGAACCGAACCAGCTGCTTTCAAGGTTGGGGTTGTAGCGCATGCGCGTCACCAGATCGACCGGCGGGGTTGCGGTGCTGCGATAGCGCTGCACGTAGTCATTCACTTCACCGGCCACGATCTGCTGGATGTAGACATTGCCGGTGAAGGCCTGGCTCATGCGCGTGGCGTCGATATTGAGCTGCATCGCTGGGCTGCGGCCCGCCAGCAGGTCGCGCTGGAAATTCGGTGGAATATCGAGCACGAAGGTGTAGTCGCCGCGATCCATGCCAGCATCCACCTCAGCCAGTGAGATCATGGCTGGCGGGTTGAAATGCGGCGGGTAAAAACTGGCCACCACACGCGCAGAAAGCGGCGAGCCGTCCTCATCAACAATCGCGATGGAGGCTTTGTGAAAGCTCTCCGGCATGGCGGTGGCGGCCACGTAGATGCCGGCCGAAAACGTCCACAGGATCAGCAGCAGCATCATCGGATCGCGGATCAGGCTCCACAGCTCCTTGATGCCCAGACGGTAGATGTTGGCGGCGTGGTTCATGGGGTTGCCTCAGCTTTCCTGCTTTTTCAGCAGCATGATCGACAGGCCAAGGATCACCGGCACCGCCGCCAACAGCGGCCAGAACGAGGGTGCCAAGGTCGTGATGTCCAGCGCCTTGCTGAACACCCCCCGGCTGATGGTGAGCATGTGGGTGGCGGGGTAGATGTGCCCGATGAAAGCACCGATGCCTTCCAGCGAGGAGACGGGATTGAGCAGGCCAGAGAACTGCACGCAAGGAATGATGGTGCCGATCATGGTGACGAACAGCGCCGCGATCTGGCTTTTGGTGAAGGTTGAGGCCAACAGGCCGAAGCCTGTCGCGCTGACGATAAAAATCAGGTTTGCCAGTGCCAGGGTGAGGAAGCTGCCCTTGATCGGCACACCGAAAACGGTGACGGCCAGCGCACTGAGCAACAGGAAGTTGATCATGCCGAGCACGATGTAGGGCAACTGTTTGCCGAGCAGGAATTCGCTGCGCGTCACCGGTGTGACATACAGATTGATGATCGAGCCCAGCTCCTTCTCGCGTACCACCGATAGCGCGGTGAGCATTGCCGGAATCATCATCAGCAATAGTGGAATGACGGCTGGCACCATGGCGGGCAGGCTGCGCACATCCGGGTTGTAGCGGTAGCGGGTTTCGACGGTGCTCGGGGTGCTCAGTTGCATGCCGAGCCGGTGAATGGCCATGTCGGCGAGCCACATCTGGTGTATGGCCTGCACATAAGCTCTCACGGTTTCGGCGCGCGTTGGCATCGCACCATCGACCCAGGCGCCGATCTGTACCGGGGTGCCGCGCTGAATGTTGCGGCCAAAGCCGGCGGGGATCTCGATGGCCAGCGACAGCTCGCCGCTGCGCATGCGCTGATCCAGATCGGCGTAATCGGTGATCGGCGCCTTCTCGATGAAATACCGCGATCCGGCCAGGTTCAGCCTGTAGTTTTCACTCAGCACGGTCTGGTCGCGGTCAAGTATGGCGTAGCTGAGGTCTTCAACATCCAGGCTGATGCCGTAGCCGATGATGAACATCAGGATCGCGGTGCCTAGCAGTGCCAGCGTGGCGCGCACCGGATCGCGCTGCAGCTCCAGGGTTTCGCGCAAGGTATAGCTGAAGGCGCGGGCGAAGCTGAAGCGCAGGCGAGGTGGTGACACTGTGGGCGTGTTGCTGGAGCTAGCGCTTGGCGTCTTGGTGGTGGGCGGCGGTTTGCCTTCGGCACTCTCGCTTGACGCCTCCGCTAGGTACGCGATGAAGGCCTGCTCCAGGGTTTCGGTGCCACGTTGGCTCACCAGTGCGGCGGGGGTGTCGGTCACCAATACCTTGCCAGCATGCATCAGCGAGATACGGTCGCAGCGCTCGGCCTCGTTCATGAAATGGGTGGAGATGAAGATGGTGACATGGTCTTTGCGCGACAGATCGATCATCAGTTGCCAGAACATGTCGCGCGCTATCGGGTCAACGCCAGAGGTGGGCTCGTCCAGGATCAGCATCTCGGGCTTGTGCACCATGGCCACGGCCAGCGACAGGCGCTGGCGGATGCCCAGCGGCAGCTTGTCGGGCATGGCATCTACCACATCGCCCAGGCCAAAGCGCGCCAGCATCTCGTCAACCCGCGCAGGGATGGCGTCTTCGGCCACCTGAAACAGGCGCGCATGCAGCACCAGATTCTGGCGTACCGAAAGTTCGCCATACAGCGAGAAGCCCTGCGACATGTAGCCGACGCGCCGGCGGATTGCGATCTCTTTGGAGTCGACCAGTTTGCCGAACAGCCAGGCTTGCCCCTCACTGGCCGGCAGCAAGCCGGTGAGCATCTTCATGGTGGTCGATTTGCCGCAGCCGTTGGAGCCGAGAAAGCCGAAGATCTCGCCGCGCTGAATGCGGAAATCCACATGGTCCACCGCCAAGAAATCATCAAAACGCATGGTCAGCCCGCGCGCTTCAATCGCCACTGTGTGCTCGCCAGAAGCCTCCAGCGGTGGCAGCACCACGGCGATGTGGCCGCTGCGTTTGGCCTCGGGCAAGAGCGCGATGAAGGCCTCTTCCAGTGACGCGGTGTGGGTGCGTGCGCGCAGCTCGGCCGGAGTGCCGCTGGCCAGCACTTTGCCGGCGTCCATGGCCAGCAGCCAGTCGAAGGCGTCGGCTTCTTCCATGTAGGCGGTGGCGACTATGACGCTCATGCTTTGGCGCTCGGCGCGGATATGGTCGATGAGATCCCAGAACTGCTTCCGCGATAGCGGATCAACGCCGGTAGTGGGCTCGTCCAGAATCAGCAGATCGGGGTCGTGAATCAGCGCGCAGCACAGACCCAGTTTCTGTTTCATGCCGCCGGACAGCTTGCCGGCCGGGCGCGACAGAAAGGTTTGCAGATGGGTGCTGGTGGTCAGTTCGTCGATGCGCCGGCGCCGCTCGGCTTTGTTATGGCCGAACAGGCGGCCGAAAAACTGCAGGTTTTCTTCCACCGACAAGGTGGGGTAGAGATTTTTGCCCAGCCCCTGCGGCATGTAAGCGATGCGCGGGCAGATGCCATCGCGGTGCGGCGTGCTGGCCATATCGCCGCCCAGCACGTTGAGCGTGCCTTGCTGCACGGCACGCGCCCCGGCCAAAAGCGACAGCAGACTGGACTTACCAACGCCATCCGGGCCGATCAGTCCGATCAGGCAGCCAGAGGGAATCTCCAGGCTGATCTCATCCAGCGCCAGCGTCTTGCCGTAGCGCAGGCTTATCCCGTTGAGGCTGGCGATAGCGGGGTTGGCCGTGTTCACCAGGGCACCTTGACGGCCAGCTCGGCCGGCCAGGGGGCCTGCCCATCAAGCTTGAGCCAGGCGACGCCGGGCAGGCCGCTCTTGACGAGCTGCAGATGCTGTTGCAGCAGCGCCGGATCTATCTGTGCCTTGACGCGGAACATCAGCTTCTGCCGCTCGCTGGCCGTCTCCACCGTCTTGGGCGTGAACTGCGCGGTGCTGGCCACGAATGACACCTTGGCCGGGATCACGTAGTGCGGCGCGGCATCGAGAATGATGTGCACATCAGCGCCCAGCGCCAGTTTTCCGGCAACGGCTTCCGGCACGAAGAAGCTCATGTAAACGTCCGACAGGTCGACCAGATTCAGCACCTTGCCGCCTGCGCCTAGCACTTCGCCGGGCTGCACGATGCGGTATTGCACGCGGCCTGCGCGCGGTGCGGTCAGCGCGCTGTCCTCAATATCCGCATTGACGCGGGCGACGGTGGCTGCCACGGCCGTGGCAGCCGAGCGTGCACCGACCACTTGGGTGCGGGCCGCAACAATTGCTGCCTGGGCGGCGCCAACCCGTGCCTTGGCCGCGACGAGTGCTGCCTGCACGCTGAGGGTGCTGGCGCGGTCATCATCCAGTTCCTGCGCCGAGGCAGCACCTTCGCGCGCCAGGGTTTCGGAGCGGGCCAGACGGCGCTGGGCCGCATCGAGTTCACTTTTGCGTTGCGCGACCAAAGCGAGTGCCGCCTGTTTGTCGCTTTCGCGCACCGCCACCTGCGCTTCAGCGCTGGCGATGGCGGTGATGGATTGCTGCTGCCGCGCCTGTGCTTCATCACGCTGGGCTTCAAGCGTGTCCACCTGCATGTGGGCGAGGATCTGCCCGGCGGTGACGTTATCGCCCTCGCTGACCAGAATGTCTTGCACGCGCCCCCCCAGCTTGGCGGACACGTCGATTTCGGTCGCTTCCAGGCGGCCATTGCCGCTGATGAATCCCTCACCCGGGCCGGTAGGCCGGATCATGTTCCAGATCACCAGCGCGGCGACAATGAGGACGACTAGGGCTGCGGCAGCGATCAACCATCCCCTCCACTTCTCAAAAAAAGTGGGTGCGGGTGGCGGTTCTGCTGCCGGTTCAGTGGGTTTTGCTGCCGGCGGCGTGGTTGCCACGGGGGCAGCCTGGGCCCCATCCGCTGGAGCCGGAGGAGGGCTTTCCGCTGAATGGGGCGGAGGGGAATTGCTCGGATTCATCCTGAAAACCTCAGTGTGTTCTTGGCAAGGGGGCATTGCCGTTAAGTCAGACCCTGAACCACCGTTCGCCCTGAGCGCAGTGAAGTTGAAGGGCCCGGACCCCGCCGATCAGGCTTCGACGTCGTTCGCTTCGCGCCCTACGCTCTGCTCGAACGGCTAACGTGACGGCATTCGTTGACGAGGGGCCTGTGTGGTGAAAGCCGTCGCACTCATGGCGTGCTTTGCCCTGGCGCCGGTGGAAGGGCAGACGAAGCAATCAAGCCACCGCCCAGTGCCGCATACAGACTGACGCGGCTGGAGCGTAACGTCCGGCGGATCTGCACGAGCTGTTGCTCGGCTACCAGCAGTTCGCGCTGGGCATCCAGAACTTCCAGAAAGGTGGTCGCACCATGGTCATAACGCAATTGCGACAGGCGCGCCCGCTCGGTCTGGGCCGCCAGCGCCGCTTGGGCGATGACGACTTGTTCGCTCAGCCAATAGCGTGCCGCCAGCGCATCGGCAACATCGCGGAATGCGCCCTGCACGGTCTGCTGGTAATGCGCCACGGCCAGGTCGCGGCGGGTTTCGGCCAGATCCAGATTGTTGCGGTTGCGCCCGCCATCGAAGAGCGGCAGCGACAGGCTCGGCGAAAAACGCCAGGCCAGGCTGCCCGAGTCGAACAAGCCGTTGAGCTCGGCGCTGGCGGTACCGAGCGCGCCTGTCAGCGCGATGCGTGGAAAGAAAGCCGCACGTGCGGCGCCAATGTTGGCGTGGCTGGCTTTGAGCTGATGTTCGGCGGCAACAATATCGGGCCGATTGATCAGCAGCTGCGACGGCAATCCCGGGTTCAGTTCGAGCAGGAATGGCGCTGCGTCGGGCTGATCCCGCACCGCAGGCATGTCGATGGCTGTGCCCACCAGCAAGGTCAATGCGTTGAGTTGTGTTGCCCGTGCCAGCTGCAGCTGGGCGCGCAATCCCTGGGCCTGGGTCAGCAGCGTCTGAACCTGGGTCAGCTCCAGCTGTGAGCTGGAGCCAACCGCCACCCGGCGGGTGAAGATGCGCAAGGATTCCTCGCGGCTGGCCGTGCTCAGACTGGCAAGGGCGATGCGCTCATCCAGCTCGCGCACACCCAGATAGCCGTTGGCCACCTGCGCGATCAGCGCGATGCTCACCGCACGGCGCGCTTCATCGCTGGCCAGGTAGTTTTCCAGCGCGGCATCCTTGAGGCTGCGGATGCGCCCCCAGAAATCAAGCTCCCAGCTCGCCAGCCCCAATGCCACCTGATACTGGCTCGCCAGCTGCGGCTGGCCGGTGATGCTCAGGTCGGCCGGCGTGCGTGATCTATCCATATCGGCTTGGGCATTGATAGTGGGGAACTGCTCGGCACGCTGAATGCCATACGTCGCTCGTGCTGCTTCAACGCGCAAAACAGCGATGCGCAGATCTCGGTTATGGTCCAGCGCCGTGGCAATCAGGGCTTGCAGATCGGGGTCGGTAAAGTAATCACGCCAGCCGATGGCGGCGGTCTGGCTCGGCTCCTGCAAGCCTGACTCGGCGTAGCTCGCAGCCACCGGCAGCGCAGGTGTTTCATAAAGTGGCGCCATAGAGGCGCAAGCCGCCAGTACGTATGCCGCACCCGCCACCCCCATCCTGTAGGCATGGCAGCGCAAACGAGTGAAGCAGGGTGGGGAGGTCATCGATACAGGGCTTGAGGAATGTGTTGCTGAAGTGTGGATGGAACTGGCCTCTGGGTCTGTACGCTGCCGTACGCAAGGGGCATTGAGCCAACCTGGGGCCGCTGGTTCCGCGCCCTTCTTCGACTTCGCTCAGGGTGCGGATCAGGTTACGCCCAGGGGGAGGATCTTCTATCCACCTGCAACTGCCGCAGCCGCTACCCCACCACCCGTAACGGCGCCCCGCCAGCAAAACCCCGGATATTCTCCGCCAGCTGACAAACAATGGCCTGCCGCGCCTGACGTCCGGCCCAGGCGATATGCGGGGTGAGGATCAGGTTGGGCAGGTCAGGGGCCAGCAGTGGCTGGTCGGCGCTGGGCGGCTCGGTCGATAGCACATCGACGCCGGCGCCGCCGAGCTGGCCGCTTCTGAGGGCGTCGGCCAGTGCCTGTTCATCGACGATGCTGCCACGGGCGGTGTTAATGAGCAGGGCGCCGCGTTTCATCTGCGCCAGTTCGGCGCGGCCGATCAGGCCCCGGCTGTCATCGGCCAGCGGGCAATGGATGCTGAGCAGATCGCTTTCGGCCAGCACCTCGGCAAAGGGCCGGCGGCCGGGGCGGATCTGGGTGGCGCCGCGCCGTTCGGCCACCACCACCTGCATGCCGAAGGCCCGCGCCAGCGCTGCCACCGCCTGCCCCAGTTCGCCATAGCCGATGATGCCGAGGATCTGCCCGGCCAGCTCGCGTGGCGGTTGATCCAGCAAGCAGAATTGCGGGCTTGCGCGCCAGCGGCCATCGCGGGCGGCGGCGGCGTTAGCGGGTAGCTGCCCGGCCAGCGCCAGCATCAGCAGCAGGCTGTGCTGGGCGACACTCGCGTTGCCATAACCACGGCAGTTGCAGACGCTGATGCCTCGGTCGCGGGCGGCGCTCAAATCAACATTGTTGACGCCGGTGGCGGCGACGCAGATGAGGCGCAGGTGCGGGGCAACGTCCATCAGCGTGGCATCGATCAGCACCTTGTTGCTGATGATCACCTCGGCCTCGACCACCCGTGCCAGCGCCTGCTCGCGGCTGCTGGCGCCATAGAGGGCGCTGGCCGGCAGCAGCGCGGTCAGCGGGCTCAGATCCAGATCTGCTGGGTGGAGTGAGTCGAGATCGAGAAAGACGCCGTGCATGGCTGCTCCTGTGGTTAAGACGGTCCGTGATCTTTGACCATGGCCCTGCCGACTGGGGTCACTATAATAGGCGCCCAAATTCGCCACCGGGAGATTCCCAATGCGCCCATCCGGCCGCAGTAGCGCCCAGATCCGTCCAGTCACCTTCACCCGCCGCTACACCTGCCACGCTGAGGGTTCAGTGCTGGTGGAGTTCGGCAACACCAAGGTGCTCTGTACCGCCAGCGTGGTCGACGGTGTGCCGCGTTTTCTCAAAGGCCAAGGGCAGGGCTGGATCACCGCCGAGTACGGCATGCTGCCGCGTGCCACCCACACCCGTAACGACCGCGAGGCGAGCAAGGGCAAGCAGGGGGGGCGCACCCTCGAGATTCAGCGGCTGATCGCCCGTTCGCTGCGTTCGGCAGTGGATCTCAAGGCCTTGGGTGAAGTCACCATCACCATCGACTGCGATGTGATTCAGGCCGATGGCGGCACCCGTACCGCCGCCATCTCCGGTGGCTGCGTGGCCCTGGCTGATGCCATCAGCTGGCTGCGCAAACAGAACAAGATCACCACCAATCCGATGAAGGCGCTGGTCGCCGCCGTGTCGGTGGGGGTGGTCAAGGGTGAGGTGGTGTGCGACCTCGAATACAGCGAGGACAGCGCCGCCGAAACCGACATGAATGTGGTGATGACCGAAACCGGCCATCTGATCGAGGTGCAGGGCACCGCCGAGGGTGAGCCCTTCTCGGTGGACCAGCTCAACGAGATGGTGACCCTGGCCCGCCACGGCATCCGCGAAATCATCGACGCCCAGAAAGCAGCACTGGCCTGAGGTTGACCATGCACCAGTACCAACGTGAGTTCATCGAGTTCGCCCTGAAGCGCGGCGTGCTCAAGTTTGGCCAGTTCACCCTGAAGTCGGGGCGTATCAGCCCCTACTTCTTCAACGCCGGGCTGTTCAACATGGGGGCCGATTTGGCCGCCCTTGGCCGCTTCTATGCCGCTGCCATGGTCACCGCCGATCTGCATGTGGATCTGCTGTTTGGCCCGGCCTACAAGGGCATCCCGATCGCCACTGCCATGGCCATCGCTCTGGCCGATCAGTACCAGCGCAATCTGCCCTACTGCTTCAACCGCAAAGAAGCCAAGGACCACGGCGAAGGCGGCAATCTGGTGGGCGCCCCCCTCACTGGCAAGGTGCTGCTGGTGGATGACGTGATCACCGCCGGCACCGCCATTCGCGAATCCAAGGCGATCATCGCCGCCAATCAGGCCACCCTGGCCGGGGTGTTGGTGGCGCTGGATCGGCAGGAGCGCGGCAAGGGCGAGCTGTCGGCGATTCAGGAGGTGGAGCGCGATTTCGGCTGCCCGGTGATCGCCATCATCCGTCTGGAACACCTGATCAGCTACCTCGAGCAGAACCCGGCCTATGCCGAGCATCTGCCGGCGGTGAGCGCCTACCGCGCCCAGTACGGCATCGCCTGAGCGCAATGATCGCCGCACAGACCGTCATCAACAGCCTGGCTGAGCTGTGGCCGGTGGTCGCCCGCTGGGTGCAGGCCCACGGCGACCGGCCGCTGACCCCGCAGGAGCTGCTGGCCCTCGTTCGCCACTGCTTTCCCGCCTGGACCCAGGAGGAGGCGCTGCGCGCCTACAGCCGGCTGCAGCGCAACGAGCTGGTGGTGAGCCTGGCCAAATCGCACCAGCTGGAACTCAACCGCCATCTGCTCGACTTTGCCCGCCAGCTGCTGCGTGAGCAGACGCTGGGGCTGGCCGATGAGGTGCTGGTGCTGGTGCAGGATCTGGGGCGGCTGCAGCAGCGGCTGGAGCAGGCGGTGGCACGCAGCGACGGCGACGATCTCGGCCGTCAGGCGGCGCTGATCGATGACCGGCTGCGGCGCATCATCAAGCATCTGGTGGAGAACGAGCTGGCCATTCAGGTGCTGGCCGAGCGGGTGCGCGCCGCCGGTGATGGCCAGAGTCTGGCCAGCCGCTACGCCGAAGTGCTCGACGCCTTTGACCGTTACATCGAGCCGATGCTCAGCCTGCTCGATCTGCAGGGGGCGGCCCGCACCTGCTTCGATACGCTGGAGCAGAGCCTCGGCCAGCTGATGGTCAATATCGGCCTCACCGGTCGCCTCCATCGTCAGCGCGAGCGGCTGGCCCATCTGCTCACCCGGCTGCTGGAGCTGGAGCGGCTGGCCCGTGAGAGCGTGCGCCGCTGTGCCGACGCGCTGTTGCCGCTGCGCGATCAGCTGCGCCGCTCGACCCTGGTGTCGCAGGCGGCGGCGCGGGTGCTGGCCCAGCTGCGGCGCGGCCAGTGGCAGCCGCTCGACAGCCAGCTGCCGGTGCTGTCGGCCGATATCAGCAGCCAGCGTATGCCGCATCATCATCAGCTGCTGGCCTTCCTTGGCTCGGTGGTACGACTGCCGCAGCAGCAGGCGCCGAGCCTCGCCGATGGCGATTTCAGCCGGCCACGGCCGGCCAATGTGCCGGAGCTGGGCGAGGTGCTGGGCCGGCTGCACAGTGCCAGCAGCAGTAAGGCCGGTGCGCCGCTGCTGCAGGCGCTGCTTGACCACTATCCGGCGCTCGACACCGACGAGCTGCTCTATCTGCACCAGCAGCTGCGCCACCATCCGCAGCTGCAGCTGGCGCCCCAGCCGGCCAGCAGCCAGCTGGCCACCGCCAGCCACCGACTGACCCTGTTTGATGCCGCCCTGCAAGCGCCGGCGGCGGAGCCAACCCCATGACCACCATCAATCTGGATGAGCTGCAGCAGCTGCAGGAGATCCACCGCCGGCTGGCCAGCGGCTACCACATCAGCGAGCAGGATCTGCCGCTGTGGCAGAGCCTGACCACCCAGCAGGCCGCCTTCGAGGCGCTGTTCACCGCCCTCGGTTACCAGCTGGTGGCCGATGTGCGCGGTTTCTTCTATTTCGCTGGCAGCGACAACACCCCCTACATGGGCAAAACCGCGCGCCGCTTCGCCCTTACCGTCTACGCCCTGATCGAATATTTCGCCGATGGCGGCCGTGATCCGGTGGCGGCGCTGCTCGACGAGACCCTCGATCGCGGCCACTGCACCGAGCTGCTCAAGCGCCACAAGGCGCTGTTTGAGGCGCTGGAGATCATCACCCCGCAGGAGCTGGAGGAGCAGGTGCTGCGCCGGCTGGTGCGCTTCGGCTTTGGCCGCGAAGTGAGCGGCGGGGTGCGGCTGCAGGCGCCGATTCAGCGCTTTGTCGATGCGGTGCTGGAGCTGGGTCAGGCCAGCGACGAGCTGCCACGGGGGGATGACGGCATGCCGCTGGCAGCCCTGGATGAGGACGAGGTGAACTATGGCTGATGCCCATTCCAGTAATAGCCCCCACTCGCTGGGCATTACCAAGCTGGCGCTGCTCAACACCGCTGGCTATGACCGCTGCGTCATCCCCCTCGACCGCCCGGTGTCGATCTGCGCCCCCAACAACACCGGCAAAAGCTCGCTGATCAACGCCCTGCAGTTTCCGCTGATCACCGATCTGCGGCTGACCGAATGGGACGGCCACACCATCGCCGAGACCCGCAAGTTCTACTTCCGCACCGACCGCACCTACATCCTGCTCGAAGCCGAGCCGGAGGCGGGCAACAAGGTGGTGATCGGGGTGGCGGGGTTGGGCCCGGCCAGCGGTTACGAACATCAGTTTTTTTGCTTCAACGGCCCTCTCGATCTCAGCCTGTTCAGCGACGACGACGGCCAGATCCGCCCCTACGCCCAGCTCAGCAGGGTGCTGGAGGCGCGTGGCAGCAAACTGGTGGAGCCACGCCCGCACGAGCTGATGGCGCTGCTCACCGGCGCCATCACCCGCTTTGACGCCGATATCCGGCTGCGCATGATCCCGCTGAAAAACCCCAGCGAAGGCAATGTGTTCCGCGAGATCCTGCGGCGCGTGCTGAACCTCGACAAGCTGACTGCGGGCGACGTCAAGCAGCTGCTGCTCAAGGTCTTTGACCGCCAGCTGGGGGCGACGCCGGTCGATTTTGCCGCCAAATGGCAGGAGGCCTTTGCCGGCGTCAGCCGTGACCGCGCCCACCTGCGGGCGCTGGAATCCCAAGGCGAGGCGATCAACGCGCTGGCCACCATGAGCGAACAGGCGGCGCTGCTACGCGGCAAGATCATCGCCCATCAGGGGCCGCTGGATAGCGCCCTTATCGCCTGGGCCGACTGGTTTGAGGCCGAGCAGGAGCGGCTGGCCGGCGAACTGGCCGGGCTCGATGACACCCATCAGCAGCAGCGTCAGCAGCTGACTGACCTCGGCCGGGCGCGCGAACAGCTGGCCCGCCGCGACGCCGATCTGGAGCGCTTTTTTGCCGACTGGCGACGGCTGGAGCAGGCCTTTGCCCTGGCCGAGCGCAGCACCCTGGTGCACAACCGCGACGCCATCCAGCAGGAGTATGAGAGCCTGGCCGCGGCGCTGGCCGCCGCTCAGGGGCAGAGCCTCGACAGCCTGCTGCGCCGCCGCCGCGAGCTGGAGCAGCAGCGCAGTCAGCTGCAGCGCCAGCTGGCCCACTATCAGAACAACCTGTTCAGCCGCCTGCGCGAAGAGCTGCCGCTCAACGATGTGATGCGCCTGTCGCGCGCCCTCAACCCGGCGCTGCTGGCGCTGGCGGTGGGCAAGAAGGGCGAGGTGCAGCTGAGTGATGAAGCGGCCTTTGCCGCCACCGTCGAGCAGCTGGCCGACTGTTTCCATGGCGACGAGCTGCGCCTGCCTGGGGTCACCATCGATCTCAAGGGGCTGCAGCCGGCCGACGAGTTTCACGCCCACGATCGCGCCACCCTGCAGCAGCGCGAAAGCGAGCTGAGCCGCGAGATCGAGCGGCTGCAGGCGCAGGAGAAAGTGGCCCGCGACTTTGAGGGGCAGAAGGCGCTCAAGGAGGCGCTCTACCAGCAGCTGCAGGAAGCGGAAGAGGCGATTCGTCAGTACGATCGTTATCAGCAGATCCAGCAGGATCTGCCGCGCTGGCGCAGCCAGCAGGAGCAGCTGGACGCCGAGCGCGAGCAGCTGGACCAGCAGCAGGAGCAGATCAGCAGCGAGCAGGCGCGCCATGCCGACCGCCGCCTGCTGCTGCGCCAGCAGCTGGCCACCCGCGAGCAGCAGAAAGCCCAGCTGGAGCGGGCCAAGAACGAGCGGCTGGATGAACGGCTGGCCCTCGATGGCCCCATCACCCCGTACCCCTTCAGCGTCAACCCGGATCTGGCCACCCTGGCCAGCGCGCTGGATGACTACAATCGCGACTGCCGGGCGCTGCGCGATCTGGGGCTCAACCTCAGTAACACCTATCGCGCCGTGGTCGCCGCCGGTGTCACCCGCTTTGAGGTGGAGCGCGATCCGCAGCTGCGCCTGACCAAGCTGGTCAACGCCTGGCAGCATCTGGATCAGGAGCGCGAAGCGGTGGCCCGTGCCAGCCGCGTGGCCCTGACCGAAGTGGCCAACCTGATGGCCCGCCTGCTCACCAGCCTCGACCAGCTGGAGCGGCTGATGCGCGACTTTAACCGCGGCATCACCCGCCAGCCGATCTCCAACCTCAAAGACTTCCGCATCGAGATCGTGCCGCGGCCGCTGATCACCGGCCATATCCGCACCCTGGTCGATACCTCGCTCAAGTACGACAGCGGCGAGACTCTCGACCTGCTGCTCGGCCACGGCAGCTTCAGCGAAGATGAGGTGAGCGCCGCCAAGGACTATCTGGTCCAGGCCGGCAGCAAAGAGGGCGGCTTGGCGTTGGCCGATCTGTTCGATATCCGCTTCCGCGTCATCGACCGCGATGGCAGCGAAGCGCTGTTCGACCGCATCGACGGCGCCGGCTCCAACGGCACCCGTATCACCATCAAGCTGCTCACCGGCATGCTGTTTATCCGCCATCTGCTGGCCGAACCGGGCCGTTACCGCATCCCGATCTACATCGACGAAGCGGCCGACATCGACCCGGCCAACCAGCAGGCGATCATCAGCTGCGCCATGCAGTTCGGGCTGGTGCCGGTGTTTGCCTCGGTCAAACCCCAGACCGCCTGTCACTACATCGTGCCGATCCGCACCCACGCCAGCCTCAAGGTCAACCGGGTGGAGGAGCAGGACTGGATCATCTGTGAACCGCTGAGCGACGCGCAGTCCGCGGCTGCGGCTGAGGTGGCGCTGGCGGAGGGCGACTGACGCCGGCCAGTGCGGGCCGGGGCTTTGGATGCCGCTGCGCGGCAAGAATGCCACTGCGTGGCAGCAGATGGAGGGGTTCCGCCCCCTCCACGACGGGCAAGGAGGCCGTTTCCGCACGGCCTCCCTGCACTCTCCGGCGGCCCGGTAGAGCGCCAGTGGCTGACGCTGGTGGTTAGTCCGCACTGGTTTGCGGTCGCCACAAAGTCACTTCCCTGTGCCTTAGTGGCTCTCGCGGCCATCCGGGCCGCTCGCCCCCAAACCAGCGCGCAGGCTGTGCGGCTATCCAAATCTGTTCGCTGGCGCTCAAACGGGTAGATGCCAACCGCCCCGATGCCGAATTAGGCTCCTTGGTAATCTCGACGCTGCTCAAACGGGGTTTGCGGCCACACGCAGTGGCAACTCCGCTGCGGCGCGGCCATGTCTCGCTAGCCTGATCAGCAGGTGGTTGCGTGGTTGCAGGGCGGGTGGTGACAGTGGCCGACGGGTGATGAGCCAGATCCGGTCGCTAGCGTAGCCAGTGGCGATAGCGGCGACATTGGCTGATGACGGTTTTGCGTACCTGTTCCAGCCAAGGCCATTCGTGTAGGCCTGCTGCTGCTAGTTGCAGCTGTAGTTCCGGGCTATCTGCCAGGGTCAGGATCGCTTCAGCCATGGTTTCAAGTTCGCGCAATACAAACCGCAAGCCAAGGCTTGCTGCGGCGGCAAAGGCGATCCAGTCGCTGTGGCGCAGCTGCTGACAGTGGTAATTGGTACCGATGGCAAAGCCGAGATTGCGGCTGAACGGCAGGGCCGGCGTGCATACCAGATCATAGGCTGGGGCCAAGTGCCAGCCGCCTTGCTCGTTCTGCAGCAGCGACAGGTTCTTGGCATGGCCATCACAGTTACCGGTCAGCACGTTAAACAGCTGCCAGCGCAGCAACTGGCGGATCTCGCGGGCCGGTTCAAGGCTGATGCGCCGCAGCAAAGCGCAGCAATCGGCCAGCGTCGGCCCTCCATCTTCCTGATACTTCAAGCGGCGTGGCAGGCCAAGGGCCTGACAGAAGTCCTCCTGATGGCGGCGCATCATGCTGCCATCTGGTCCGGCCGTTCGGTCGTAGCGGCTGACCACCAGATAGACCCCTTTGCCAGATCGGCCCAGATGGCAGTCGGGTACTGGCAGACCTGCCAACGCGGCCAGCCGGTTCATATACAGCTCGTTGAACACGATCCCTGGCCGCTCGGCAAACTTGAGTAGATGAGAAGACGGCGTGCTGCCCAGCGGCAAGTGTGGTTGGCCAGCCACCATCACCACCGGCACCTTGTCCTGGGCGCCGGCCAGCGATAGCCGCAGCGCTTTGTCGCCGCTGGCAAACAGGGCATAGGATTCTCGACCTTCAGCCCAGTTCGCCAGATCTCGCTCGGCAATGGCCCGCATTGCGCCATCTGTGGTCGCCGGCTGTTCAGCGGCGCCAAGGATCTGCAGCGCTCCTGCGCAGTCGCCACCAATGGCAGCTAGAAGGCTGAAATCATCGTCAGCAACACCAAGGCGGTTAACCAGCGTCTGACGTGGCCGTTCTTCTGGCAGCAAGTTGCCAAACCAGTGATGGGCGATCGCCTGCTCCGGCAGAAACTGTTGCGACAGTGGCAGGCTGTTGGAGATGGCCAGCTGCGGCTGGCGATAGGCAAAGCCCATGGTCCGCTGGTCACCGCCCAGCCATAGCTCGCCGATCTGCTCGTAGCCACGCCATACGCTCAGACGTTCATTCATGCTGGCCTCCGCGAGGGCAGGCAAAGAGGTCGATCCCCAGTGTTTGGCAGACCTGCAGCAGCAACTGCAGCGAGCAGTTGCGGCGGCCATTTTCCAGCTCGCTCAGAAAGCGCACGCTGACCCCGCACAGCCCCGCAGCATCCACCAGCGTCAGTTGCTGCCGCTTGCGCTGGGCGCGCACCAGCAGCCCCACCTCGGCCAACGGTGACAGCCCAAGATTTTCCCTTTGTGTAAAAATTGGCCTCATGGAACAGGAGTCTTGACGATTTTTCCCTAGAGGGATAATGCGCCAATTCTGTCGCACTTGCAGGAAGAATTTTCCGTATAGGGATAATCTTTGGATTCATGAGCTGAGCGCCTGCGGCGCCGGATGAGGGATGCCACCCTCACACGGCGGGCAGGAAGGCCGGCTCGACCGTAGCCGGCTTGCTAAGTCGATACGTACCGTCGTCAGCATTAAGACAAATCGCGTACGGCGCTGCCGCTGATGATCGGGGTGGGGGCGCCAATGGAAGATGGCTGTCCCAGATCTCCGCCAACCTGCATCCACGCTAATTGACCCACGGCCAGTCGGGTGTAGGGGTTGAGCTGGCAGGGATGCCAGCGAAAGCAAATCTGGGCAGGACAGCCCATATTTGCGACCCCGTAGCCCGGCAGAACACCAGTTAGATCGTGATGGTGGTGATCTCGGGGGCGCCCGGGTGTGCAGAGGGGCGTGGCGATACGCCCCTCTGCCCCAGCGCGAGGCGGGGAGCCTCGCATTCTGCCGCCACGCAGTGGCATTTGCCGCGCAGCCGCATTCACCAACACCACCGGCGTTGGCTAATTTATCGCCTTGCTTGCAACCCCCCGGTTGCCGGCCCAAAATACACACACTGATGTACACACAGTGAGTGGCGCCATGGATACCCTGACAACCCGTGTTTTCAATAACGGCAACAGCCAGGCGGTACGCATTCCTGCTGAGTTCCGACTGGACACTGACCGCGTGACTATTTCGCGAAATGAGTCGGGAGATCTGATCATCCATCCGTTGCGACCAGAGCGGGGGGCGGCGCTGCTGGAGGCGCTGCGCGCCGTGGGGGAGGCTGATGAGGCCTTTGTTGCGGCATTGGAGAGTGAGCAGAGCAGCAGCCAACCGATGCAGGAGCGCGAGCCGCTGTGATCTACCTGCTCGACACCAACATTCTGATCTACCTGATCAAGAACCAACCGCCGACCATCGCCCAACGGGTGGATGGGTTACCTGACGACGCCCAGTTGTGCATGTCGTTCGTTACCTGGGCAGAGCTGCTAAAAGGCGCCGAACGCAGCACGCGCAAGGCGGAAGTGCTGCGCCGGCTGGAGGCTATGACCCGCCAGATTCGGGTGCTCTACCCGTCAGGCCCGGCCATTTGCCAGCACTATGCCGAGCAGTTCACCCGGCTGAAGGATGCCGGAACGCCTATTGGCGCTAATGATCTGTGGATTGCTTGTCATGCGCTGGCAGAGGGCGCCACCCTGGTGACCCACAACACGCGCGAGTTTGAGCGCGTTGCCGGCCTGGCTGTCGAGGACTGGGTGACGCCAGATATGCCCTGAACGGGCGTAGGACGTATGCCACTGCGCCGCTGCATGGCCCGTTCGCCCTGAGCCTGTCGAAGGGCTGTGATTGCCGCGGTGTCGCCAACTGCGTTGGCAGATGCTGTTGCCGCTGCGCGGCGGCAGATGCGGCTGCGCCGCGCAATTCGCGGGGTTTTGCCCCCGCCCGACAAGCAGGAGGAGGGTGGCCGGACCCTCCTCCTGCACCTCCAGCCGGCCCCCAACGATCACCACCATCGACAACAGTTGTCCGTTCTGCCGGCCTGCAGGGTCGCCACAAAGTCACCTCCCTGTGCCTTAGTGGCTTTCGTCGCCGTCCAGGCGACTCAACCCCTACGGCCGGCCGGCTGGCTGTACGTTTGGCATGGCCGTGCTTGTGGTGATCGAGGGGGTAAGGCGCACCCATCAGCGCGGTATCGCGCATCGCTTGTGGCGCTCTTGGATTACTGGCGTAGCATGGTGGCGGCAGCTACGATGTTGGTCGCCGGCCGTCAGGCTTTAATTAACTCAAGGACGATTACTATGGAAGTTGAGCTACTTAAGGATATTTTGTTAGAGAAAGGAAAGATTGGCCGCTATTACGAGGGCCATGTGCCCGTTCATCTTTGGCGGGGATTGAACACCAGACGGGGAACTAATCTGTTTGAGCTCGTAGAAGATGCCTTCATGTTATCTAGCGGGACACCCCGCCCGGCGAATATCAGTATTGATAGCAGTCGAGCGGTTCCTTACGTTAAGGTGCGGGAGCGGCCAAGAGGCATTAGTACGTTCGATAAGCCCGGCATTCCCGCTGGCAAAGGGTGGGATCATTATCGAATTCCAGCAGGTACGGCTTTGCCAGAAGGGCTAGCAATCGTGAAAGATGAGTACAACCCCCGCTACGACGCTTATCACTACACTATTGCACCTGCCTATGATATGCCTTTGGCGAAATTTAAGATGCTATTAACCCTGCTTGCCAAGCGGGTCATCAAAGAGGCGGTTTAATGAATATTCCTCAGGCGTGGGTGCCGCTGCTGATGTCGGCAATGCGTGATGCAGTACGCTACAACGATCAGCTATTGCAGAGTGAAACACTGCGTAACCGTGAAGATTATGAAGAGCATATGCTGCAGCTCAGCCAGTTCTTCGAGTATTTGAAAGATGAGTATCAGCAGGGCCAGTACCCCATTCCCTTGGAGAAACTGGTGGATTGAGCCGCTAGCACGGCTTGGGGGTGGTGCTGCCAACTGCGTTGGCAGATGATGTTGCCGCTGCGCGGCGGCAGATGCGGCTGCGCCGCGCAATTCGCGGGGTTTTGCCCCCGCCCGACAAGCAGGAGGAGGGTGGCCGGACCCTCCTCCTGCACCTCCAGCCGGCCCCCGACGATCACCGCCATCGACAACAGTTGTCCGTTCTGCCGGCCTGCGGGGTCGCCACAAAGTCACATCCATGTGCCTTAGTGGCTTTCGTCGCCGTCCAGGCGACTCAACCCCTACGGCCGGCTGGCTGTGCGGTGGCTGACCTCCGTGCTGGTGGTGATCGAGGGGGAGGCAAACGGAACTGGAGCCGTGTTCTGCGGCGGCACTATTGCTGGTTATCTGGTGGATGTCTCAGGAGTCGCTGGTTATGGAGGGCTATTTCTGTATGGGCATACAGCATAACTGGGTCAATCTCCCCAACTGCGCACGCTTTCACGCCACAGAGCGCACGCCTGGTGCGTACGCGAAAGTTTAACTGCATGATTTTTAAATGAAATGCCAAGTGTGCTGCGGAGTTAACGCGCCGGCCCAGCGGAGTTAACGAGCGCGCTCGCTTTTTACGCACGGCGCACTGGACTTCTGCACTGATACGGTATAAAAATCAAACGCATGGAACCGTGCGGCCGCCGAACACCACTGCGTGAAAGCGAGCGGGCACGCTAATAAAACTGTTAACTTTCAAGGAGTGCAAGTGGATAATCCGTATTTACTAGCGTCAGCATCGTATATGGGAGTCTTATTGCTGATAGCTGTCGGCGTAATTATAGCTGCGTTCTTCGATAAAAAGAGAGACCGGTGGTCATTTTTGGCTTACGGTTTGTACTTGATACTTATCGCGATTTTGGCGATCGTCGGTATCGAACTCCTTGAGGCCCTTTACAGAAATAAAGACTTTCTTAGCAAGCTCAATGAAGTAGAAATGGCTCAGCTTAATGAATTTGTACAAGTAATCACCGCGCTCAAATGGGCTTTCACCCTAATAGCCGGGGGTATTGGTGTAAACATTGCGTCTCATGCCATTATTAATTCTCAAGCGCAACCTTTAGATAGTCTGGCCCATGAGAAGCTGGAAATAATCAACTCAAAGCTGTCTTTGTCGAATCGCTTAATAATTATTGCAATAGTATTGATTATTATTGGGTTTGTCTTTCTGTGGTTTAAAGTATAAAACCGTCATTCCGCACCTGATTTTCCCATTTCCGGGGCTTGACGGCGATCGGCTGTTTTGATCTATTACTGCTTTTTGCAGGTCGCCCATCATGCCCGCTCCCCGCATCGCCATCCGTAACCTCGATCACCTCGGCCTGG
>JAFOOX010000020.1 GCA_017425245.1 Gammaproteobacteria bacterium | reverse complement strand
TGATCAGAACTGCGCCTTCAGTCCAATGATGCGACGCACGCCTGATGGCCCAAGACTGGAGGATGGCCCACCATGCCTACTTTCGGGCCGTCTTCCCGCACCATCCGGCGCTGGCTGAAGATCATGGGTAATCAGGATCTGATTTGGCGTGGTTTGGCACCGGCGGTGGCCGCGGTGGTTGGTTACCTGCCAGCCCGCGCCCTGAGAATCGGTGCCGACAATGAAACCCGGCTATCGTTAAGCGAGACCTATCCGTGGCTGAAGGCCGGTCTTTGGCGCGATCCGCGCGATGGCTTTGACTACAGTCATGCCTTGTCTGCGTTGCGCCTGCCGCGCTGTTGGTTGTGGGCTGCCAAGGATGACCCGGTGTTGGGGCATCCGGAAGATGTCCGGCGGTTGGCGGCCGAGCTACCGGGCCCGGTGCGTTTTACCATTCACGGTCGTGAGCAGGGCTGCTTGCAGGACTACAGTCATATTGGCCTTCTGGTCCACCCGGATGCTGAGCGTGATCACTTTCCTCAGATTCTGAACTGGATTAATCACGATGATGAGGTTGTCAGCAGCCCCTGATCAGGGGCTTTCTGCTTCGGCGTTGCTGGTTACTTCAGGATTCAACACCGCTTGATGGCGGGCAAGCACTTCTGTGGTCACGTCCATCACTTCCCCTACACCCACCACGGCCCAGAGTTCTGCCTCCAACGGCTTGGCGCGATGTATGGCGTACTGGCTGATGTAAGTGAGCTCATCATTGATGAACTCGGTGTCTGGCCGTGAAGCGGCACGCCCGAGCAAGAGGCGCCAAGCGTAAAATTCACCGCGCTTGAGGGCCATGTCGATAAAGAAACGGCGCTGATTGTCGCTGTGGAACTCGTCGGTGTAGCGGCACTGCACTTGAGTCACGCGCTGACCATCACTGCGCAGATGAATATAAATATCGAACTGCAGCGGCGGGTCGCTACGCTCCAGTTTTTTCAGCGGTTCCAGCAAGCGTTCATGCAGCGCTTCGGCTTTGACCAATGGATAGAGGTTGGGCACTTGACCGTCTTCGCCGATACGCTGCAGCAGCTCCACCATTGGGTTGTTGTCGCTGGGGCTGGCGATGCTGTCCAGAGCATAGCGGGCGCCCCGCTTATGAATAAAAAACGGGGCTGTGACCCGCTGGTTGATCACCAGATTACGCAACGCTTGGGCGAGTCCTGCCAGTTGACGTGGTACGGGCGTTTGTGGCAGTTTCGCTTTGTTATGTTGAATCAGCAGGTTGAGGAACTGGTATCCCTCGTGGCGGCTGGTCAAACCGCTAGTTTTGAGGTGGTAGACCGTGTCCGTGGTGTTCACCCCCACCACCTCATAGGGCAGGTTTTTAAGCCTGAACTTAGTGGTCATCCCCTGTAATTGAGGGAGATCGAGGAGGACTACCTGGCCGAGCTGAGCCGGCTGAGGTTGGGTCAGTTCCAGTTGCAGACCGGCGGCGGAGATGTCGCGGGTGGTTGCTTCAAAGGGACGGCCATCGACCACCGCCAATACCTGGGTGCGGTACTGGTAACGCAGCTCACGCCGTAGCTCGTTGAACGAGAGGGCCTCAAGCACCAATTTGGTCGTGTGCTGACGTGGCATGACAAAGCGGTTGAGACGGTTGAGCTCGCTGCGTTCATAGTTTTGTGCTGCCCATTGCGCCTGTGCCGAAGAGGTGCTTGCATCAATCAGCAGCAACAGATGGCTGATCTTCTGCAGCAGTGGCTGTACTCGCGGCGGGATCGGCTGCTGTTCCAGCTTCAGCGAATCGTCGCTGGCCTGTTTGAGGGTGGAGATGCTGGCCAGCTCCGGGCTGGTGCTTTCCAGATGTAGCTGCCAGCAGCGCCAGCTGCTTTTCTTAGCGCCAAACGCCGTGAATAGCTGCCGCTCGCTATCCGTGGCGAACTCGTGGCTGGCCGCAGCGTAGAAATAGAGGCGGCCTCGTGAGGCGTGGGTAAAGCTGTAAAGCACCATCGCCTGATCGGGGTTGTCTCGCAGCCAAGCAAGCCTCGCCGGGGTCAGCATTCCCTCTAGTTGCAGCCGGTATTCTTCGTCACGCCAGTAGTGGATGAGATGGCAATTGACCTCGCCAACCAGTGCTACTGCGGGCTCCAGTTGCCCCTCGTCGTCATTGAGGAACAGCGACAGACCATTCATGCGTGGTACGTAGTACTGCTCGTAGCCTTTGCTGACCACTGCTGCGATCACATGCTCAAGGTCAACCTTGTAGCGTCGTTTGTTGCCCTGAATGAAGTTGGTTAAAAACTGGTCAAATGGTGGTGACTCGAAAGCCCTGCGTAGACGATACCAGATGGCGCCACCCTGACTCTTGTCGCGGGCCACCACGTCGTAGCGAAAACCGCTATTAGCGCCGTCGAAGGCAAATTGCTGCTCCAATCCCAGAAAACGCAGCACCACAGTTTCGCCCAGTGGTAGGCGAGCATCGATCGGCATGCGCACCCGCAGACCGCCAACCGACAAGTTGGTGGTCACCCCTTCCACCACTGTGCCATCGCTGCGACGGACGCTGATGCGTACTGAAAAGTGCATCCGTTCTTCAGATCGGCCGACATACTGGCCGAAGCGGATCAGCCGTCCCGGATACTGAGGGATCTGGTTATTGGCCAGCAGCAGGGCTTCATCTTCGGCGCTTTTGGTCTCTTGACTCTGCAGCAGGCGCAATTTGTCATCGCGCTCGCGCTGCTGCATCACCCGGTAGTTGTTCTCGGTGCTCATCACCTCTTCGTAGACGCCCATGGTGTAGCGGCCGCGATACTCGCGTACCGCCTTGGCGAAGACTCGCCGGGCCACTTCATCCATGAAATGGAGACGCCCTTCATGTTCGACCGGGCGACAGGTGCCATCCACCCGGCCGCGCAGATCAATGACCCGGGCACAGGGATTGGTGAGACGCTTGAGTTCCATCTTGATCAGGAAACGGACTGACTTGCTTTCACTGGGTGTCAGGTTCAGCAGTATCTCATCGAAGTCAGGATCGCTGACTAGCGGCTTGAGTTGATCGATGACTGAGCGGTATGCCGTTAATTCCATCTGTGCTGCTGTATGGTTGTGGGCTGTTTTGCCTGCGCAGCCGTTTTCCGGTGAAAATGGGTCGCGACTGTGACTATCAGGTTTCAAGCTAGGCGCTTGGTACAGCAATTTCAATGCCATAAACAGATTTTTGACACGGAGATCGCGCTCATATGGCCAAGGGCAAAGCAGTTTTTGTCTGTAACGAGTGTGGCGCCGACCATCCACGCTGGATGGGCCAGTGCCCGGCTTGCGGTGGCTGGAACTGTATCAGTGAGATGAGGGTGAGCGCCGCCCCCAAGCGTCAGGCGGATCGCAGTGGCTATGCCGGTAGCGCAGGCGAGGGAACGGTGACCACCCTCGACCAGATCGTGCTGGAGGAATGCGCGCGGCTGGCCAGCGGTTCGACCGAACTGGATCGGGTGCTGGGCGGTGGCATTGTCGCCGGTGCCGCTATCCTCATCGGCGGTCATCCGGGCGCGGGCAAAAGCACGCTGCTATTGCAGATGGCCTGCACCCTGGCGGCCCGCCTGCCGGTGCTCTATGTCACCGGCGAGGAGTCGTTGCAGCAGGTGGCCTTGCGGGCAGCACGGCTGGGGCTGGACCGCAGCCAGTTGCAGGTGCTGGCGGAGACCGATGTCGACACCCTGATCGCCCTGGCTGAACGCCATCAGCCGAAGGTGATGGTGATCGATTCGATCCAGGTGATGCAGCTGGCTGAACTCAGCTCGGCGCCAGGCAGCGTGGCTCAAGTGCGGGAGTCCGCGGCAGCCTTGACCCGCTTTGGCAAAAAGCGCGGCATCGCCATGTTTCTGGTGGGCCATGTCACCAAAGACGGCATGCTGGCTGGCCCCAAGGTGCTGGAACACTGTGTGGATGCCTCGCTGATGCTGGAGGGGGGCAATGACAGCCGCTTTCGCACTCTGCGCAGCCATAAAAACCGCTTTGGTGCGGTCAATGAACTGGGGGTGTTCGCCATGACCGGCCAGGGGCTGCGCGAGGTCAGCAACCCGTCGGCGATCTTTCTCAATCGCGGCGAGCAGCAGGCGGCCGGCAGTGTGGTGATGGTGATGTGGGAAGGCACGCGGCCACTGCTGGTGGAATTGCAGGCGCTGGTCGATCAGTCACCCATGGCGAATCCACGGCGGGTGACGGTGGGGCTGGAGCAGAACCGGCTGGCGATGCTGCTTGCCGTACTTCACCGCCACGGTGGCTTGCAGATGGCCGATCAGGATGTGTTCGTCAACGTGGTGGGCGGGGTCAGGGTAGGGGAGACCGGTGCTGATCTGGCCACCCTGCTGGCCATTGTCTCCAGCTTCCGTGACCGGGTGCTGCCGGCTGAATTGGTGGTCTTTGGTGAAGTGGGGCTGGCCGGCGAACTGCGGCCCGTGGCCAACGGTCAGGAACGGTTGGCTGAGGCGGCCAAACATGGTTTCAAGCGCGCTATCGTGCCCTGGGGCAATCGCCCCCGGCAGGACCCGGCCGGCATGACCGTGACCGCTGTAAAGTCGCTGGCCGAAGCGGTGGAAGCGCTGTGACTAAGTCTGGCCATTGGTTTGGCAGCGCTCAACGTTCAGCCAGTTCTGGCATCTGCAACTGGGCGGCGAGGGTGGCGCTGTGGTGGCGGTAGTTGCCATCTTTGGCCAGTGCTGACATCTGGATAACCTTCTGCAGGCGCAATGCCAGCCTGGCGGTTTGGTTGATGCTGTAGCCGCGAGGCCATGCCTGGCCGAGAGCCATAAACAGCTGAAAAGCGCTGTCGGCATCTGATGGCATCAGGCGAATTGCCTGTAACAGGTTTTCGACTGCGGTGATCGGATTATTGCTGTGCAGTGCGGCAATGCCCCGTTTGCGGATCTCAAGGGCACGCTTGCGTGCCTCGCTCATCTGCGCTGTCATTTGCCCCAGATGGGTGGTCAGTAACAGTGCCTCACTGCCGTGGTCGTCGCTGGCTGGCAGCAGTTTGCGAGCCTGTTGCAAGGTGGCCATGGCATCGTCGAAACGGCACAGATTGAACTGGCATTTGGCGCAATCGATCTGGTCCAGCAGGTCGGGCTTGTGTCCATCATCACCCTGGCAGGACGCCAGATAGCTGGCCAGATGCTGCTGAGCTTCGCTGATGTTGCCTGCCAAAATGCGCAACCGGCATTTGATCAGCAGTTCCACCTCCTTGGTCTCGGCAAACTGGGTTCGCAGTTCCTTGAGCTGCAGGCCGATCTCCATCACCAGACCATTCACCAGTTTTTCGTCAGCGTGCTGGGCGCTATCCAGGCGCAGGCGGATGGCTTGCAGCAGTGGCCGGGGATCCGGCTGCATGGCCGCTTGTTGGCACGCAGCTGCACCGTCGAAATGGCTGAGGGCGTCGCCAGATCGATTGCCAATCATGGCCAAGAAACCGCATTGATAATGGCGGGCACTATTGTCGCCGGCAAGCTTCAGGGTCTGCTCCAGCGTTTCGAAAGCAGCGGCAAACGCCCGCTGCGATATCTGAATGGTGGCGCGCAGCAGCAGCCCCTGAAGTTGCACCGGGCCACGGCTGGTAATGGCATCGAGGTAACCGAGCGCTTGTGAACCACGGCCCAGCTGCCACATCAGCCGTGCCAGTTCCAGTCTGACATTGTCATCAGGTGAGCGCAGCTGGCTGGAGGTGAGCAGATTGTAGGCCGCATCTGCCTGGCCACGGGCCAGTAACAAGCGGCCACGCAGCAGATCGAGGCTGGATGCCAGCGCCGGGCCACCGACGATCGCCTGTTCAAGATGGTGCTCGGCATCATCCAGACGGTTATCGGCCAACGCCTGTTGGATGGGCCCCAGCAACCGTTTTCGGCTGTGAACCCGTACCAGCCGCTCACGGAAAGCGGCGAAATTGATCGGCTTGATCAGGTAATCGTCGGGGCTGTGCTCGGCAAAGCTGAGAAAAACCGAGGTATTAGCATCACCCGTAACAATCACAAACAGGGTCGTGGCCCGCAATAGCCCTTGGCTTTGTAGCTGATCGAAGAAACTGAGCCCGTCCGCACCTCCGCCCAGATTGTAGTCACACAGGATCAGATCCATGGTGCGACTGCGGCATAGCCGCCACGCACTAACCGCATCGGCGGCCTGATGCACCTGTTCGGGGCGAAAGCCGATCTTGTAGAGCATGCCTGCCGTGGCGGTCCTGAACATCTGCGAATCGTCCAAGATCAGCACATGAGCAACTTTGAGAAATTCGTTCCAGTCTGCGTCCATGATCCCTAAGCCCTTCGTCCACTCATCTATAGTAGGTCACAGGTCCCTGATTGATAACGCGATGGCCCTCTCATGGTGACAACCCGGCGATGGTGGTCGTGGCTGCTTGCAGCGCTGCTGGGATTGTCTGGCCCTGTCGCCGCCACGCCGGTGGTGCTCGCCATTGATCAGCAATGGTGCGGCTCGGATGAAGGCCCTCGGGCGCTGCGTCAGTTCCTGGTGGAATTCTGGCAGCAACTGGCCTCATTGGCGGATCTGGAACCGAGCTTTCGTTGCTTTGACCTGCCACTGCAGGCGGTGGCTGACGGGCGGGCCGATATTGCGCCTTTGGCTTACTATCAGGCCGCTGAAGGTACGCCTGCGCTGTGGTGGACAACCCCCTATCTTGATTTGAACCCTGCTCGTAACGGCGTGGTGGATGACAGTGCGCCGCAGGTATCAGTGGCGCGCGCACTGCAGCTTGGACAGGGCCTGCCTGTCGTGGTTTCTCAACGCTGGCCAGCACCTGGCGCCAATAGCGCTAGCTGGCAACTGGACTACCAGCCGCTGTCAGCTGCTGAACATCTTGACGCGCAATGGCGGGTGGCCTTGCGCGCCGCAGTGACCCCAGCCAAGTATGATTTGGCGCTGGATCTTAACCATGGTTTGCGGCGACTGTCGCCGTTCCGGGTATCACGGCTGGCGGAGCAGTATCTGCAGGGGCTGCCGGCGCTGACGCCACGATTGGCCGGCATGCAGCCGAATATCTTGCCGTTTGAAGCGCACTGGCTATTACATCACCCGGAGGTGGCTGTATTGACAGCTGACGCCTCGCCCCTGATCCACTGGTTTCAGCAGCGTCCACAGGGCTACAGCGTAGCGGTGCTTGAGAGCCTGGCCCAGCGTGCGGGCTTTACGCTGCGTTATTTGCAGCCACAGGCGGACCCTGCTGACGAACGGGCGTGGATTGATCCGCTGGCCGTGAGCGGGGGGACCATCGCCACTGACAGCTTGCTGACTGAACCCTACCTGGTGGTGCCCTTGGCCAGCTTGCAGCCGGCCTCTGGCGATGCGGACAAGCTGACGTTGGTGGTCAATGGCAGTGGTCGCGAAGCATCGCTGCTGCTGACTGCGATGGCCGGCGCTGAAGTGCGCACGGTGCAGAGTGACGAAGAAGCTCTGGCGCTGGTGGCCAAGGGTAGTCATCGCTGGCTGGCAGGTGCTTATCGAATGCTGGCCAGTCAGGGGCAGTGGCCTGCTGGCGTTGAGTTGGTAGAGCTGCCAGACAGCAGTGGAATCTATCGCCATTTCGCCATCCATGATGGTCAATTGGCGCTTTGGTCGCTGCTCAACAATGGCTTGCGCACGCTGGACGAAGCGTATCGGCGTACCTTGCTCGATAACGCCATCGCTCCTTTTGCTCTGCCACCGCCCTGGTATCAGTGGCTGGCTCGAAATCCGTTGCAGGCGCTGACCAGTGCCTTGGTGGTGCTGGTGCTGGCCGGCTGGGGGGTGGCCAGTCGTCTGGCTCTCAACCGTCAGCGGCGGGTGCAGGCGCTGTTGCGCAGTGCCGTGGCCAATGCCGATGAGGCGCGCCGTCAGGCTGAAGAAGCGGGCAATGCCAAGGTCTCGTTTTTGGCGCGCATGAGCCACGAGATCCGCACCCCGCTCAACGGCGTGCTGGGCATGGCCGAGGCGCTGCAACATTCGGCACTGGATGCCGGCCAGCGTGAGCGGCTGGGGGTGTTGCAGCAGTCGGCACGGGCACTATTGGCGATCCTTAACGACATCCTCGACTTCGCCAAACTCGATGCCCAGCAGATGCGACTTGAGGCGCAACCTATAGATCTGCGGGTGCTGCTGGAGCGGGTAGAAGCCACCTTCCGCTTTGCGGCCGACAGCAAGAACCTGCTGCTGGTGGTTCAGTTTGATGAGCGCCTGCATCAGGCCTATCGCGGCGACCCGGTGCGCTTGCAGCAGATCGCCAACAACCTCACCGCCAACGCGGTCAAGTTCACTCAGGATGGCTGGGTGGAGATCTCGCTGGTGGTGGTGCGCAATCTGGGCCAGCGCGACCTGCTGGAGCTGCAGGTGTCGGATACCGGCCCCGGCATTGATGAGGATCAGCGGGCCAAACTCTTTTCACCCTTTTATCAGGTTGAGAACTACACCACCCGCAAAGCCGGGGGGACCGGGCTTGGTTTGTCGATCTGCCGTGAAATTGCCAATGCCATGGGGGCGGAGCTGGGGCTTGAGTCCAGCCTCGGTCAGGGCAGTGTGTTCAGCCTGCGTTTCTGGGCCGAGCGTAGCGACGAAATTCCGGTCAACCGCGAGCTGATAGAACCCGAACCACTGGCCATCGACGGCCAGCAGTTGCGAGTGCTGGTGGCCGAAGACAACGCCGTTAACCTGCAAGTGCTCAAAGGCCAACTGGAACGGCTGGGGATCGAGCCGGATGTGGCCGGCAATGGTCTTGATGCCTATTTGCTGTGTGCCGAGCATCAATATCAGCTGGTGCTGAGCGACTGCCATATGCCGCAGATGGATGGCTTTGAACTCGCTACCCGGCTTAAGGCCAATGGCCCCAGCTGCCCGATTCTGGTGGCGGTGACCGCCGATGCGGTGGGTGATGCGCTGGATCGCTGCTACGCCGCCGGCTTTGATGCCTATCTGGCCAAGCCGGTCGCCTTTGAGCATCTCAGTGCCAAGATCGCAGAACTGATGGCGCGCTTTCCCGAACGCTTTCGCGCCGGTTGGCAGTCTGATCTGGCGCAACACTCGGCTCTGCCTGAGGTGACGAGCGAGCGGGTGCCGGCAGTCGCGGCGCTGCGCCAGCGTCCAGCCGCCAGTACGCCAGCTCCGGCGCCGGCAGCATTGCCTGGCGCTGAGGCGAAGGCCCCGGCCGATCAGCCATTGCTTGATCTGGTTTCAGCCTTGGTCATGGTCGGCGATGATCCTGGCTTGCTGACCCAGGTGTTGGATAGCTATCTGGCCGACAGCCCAGATGATTTGGCGGCGCTGGTGGTTGCCGCCAATAGCGGTAACTGGCCGCAGCTGCGCGAACTGGCTCACAAGTTCAAGGGCTCTGCCCGTTATTTTGGTGCCGCAGCGGTGGCGCGTCAGTGCGAGTTACTGGAACAGGCGGCGCGCGCCGCTGATGCAGCATCGACGGCTAACCTGCTACCGGCATTGCAGCAGCAGCTGGCGGTCGTTGAGCGAGAGGTGCGGGCATGGCTCGCCGTCAACCGCTGTTAAAGCTGATGCGCCGCTGGCCACGGCGTCAGCGCACACTGCATGGCCGCTGGCAATATCGCATGCTGTTGGCTTTGCTATTGGCCTTGGCACTGTTGGCGATTGGTGGTCAGCAGCTGCTTGATGCGGCAGTAGAGGAGGAAGAGAGCGCCTTTGTTGCGGCGGCAGCTGGCCCTATGCTCGGGGCCATTGATCACGCCGCTGATCAGTTGCAGCGAGGGGGCGAAGGCTGGCTGGAGTGGGAGCTGAGTAACGACTGGCGCCATCGCCAGCAGATCGACAGCGATCAGCTCGCGGCCATGGCGGCCGATCAGTTGTGGTTATGGCAGGGGCAACAGTTGGTGGCAAAAGTTGGCGAGGGGGTTGATGTGGTCCGTCGCCAGCAGTTGCTGCAATCGTTGCGCGCTGCGGCCGACCAGCCGCAGCCAACCCGGCGCGGGGTGATCGCCTGTGGGGGACGCTGGTGGCTGTTTGTGCTGATGACTATCAGCAGCGATGACGGCCAGCGCTGGGTTGCCGCAGTCACCCGCCCGCTGGTGGGCAGCCAGTTGCTTGACAGCAGTTATGAGATCGGTATGGAGGTGGCGATGCTGGCGCCAGCCAGCATGGTCGCTAGCGGCTTTATTCTGGCCGCTGATGAGATGGCCCCATACGGCAGCTTGGGCGTGGAGCGGGTGGCCGAGCGTTTGCGCATCCGGGTGACGCCGCCGTTGCTGGGCGAGGCGCGCCAGCGGCTGGGCGCTGGCGGTGAGGCGATGTTTCATGTTCAGGCCGAGGTGGCCCGCGATCATGCCGGGCGGATGATCGCACTGGGTCAAAGACTGCTACTGCTTGCCGCTTTGCTGCTGCTGGGGTTGATGATGGCAGCGCTGTGGCTCAGTGGCCGGCATCTGCTGCGGCCGTTGTTGCAGTTCAGCCGCCAGCTGCGGCGTTTGCGCGATTCCCCGCAGATCGGTACTGGGCTGGCTCCCTTGCTGCAGCGACTGCTGCGTCGTTCTTTCAACCGGTTGTCGGCGATGTCCGAGCAGCAGCGCTTCTCCGCTCAGGTGGTGGAGGCGATCCGCGATCTGATCCTGATCACCGACAGCGATGGTGCGTTACGTCATCTCAATCCGGCGGCCTGTGACTTTCTTGGACTGGACCTCAGTCGTGAGGACGCGGTGGTCGGTACGCCGGTTGACTTGCTGTTGCTGGTGGAAGGGGGATGCACCACTTCGCTTAGCCACGCCATTGGCCGGGCCTTGGCCGTTGGCCGTACCTTTAGCAGCGAGGTGCTGCTCAGAGCACGCAGAGCGCCACAGCAGCAGGTCAGCGGGCGGATGGTGATCTACCCGATGAATGCGGTGCGCGCAGGCAGCGGTGCGGTGGTACTAATCGCCCTGTCCGATACCGTCTGCCTGCTCGATCCTTTAGCCGAAGCTAGCCCAATTGCCGCCGCTGCCACAAATAGGTAAGCAGCGGCAGTAACAGCATGGAGAGCAGTGGCGCACTGATCATGCCGCCCAGCATCGGTGCGGCAATGCGCTGCATCACCTCGTTGCCGGTGCCGGCGCCCCACATGATGGGTGCAAGCCCGCCCAGGATGGTCGCCACCGTCATCGCCTTGGGCCGTACCCGCAATACCGCCCCCTGCTCAATGGCTGCCCGTAGCGCGCTGCGACTGGTCAGTTCACCCTTGGCGCGGGCGTCATCCAGCGCGTGGTTGATGTAGAGCTGCATCACCACCCCGAACTCGGCAGCCACCCCGGCCAGGGCGATCAGCCCGACGGCCACCGCGGCGGACAGGTGAAAACCGAGATGCCACAGGTACCAGAGGCTGCCGGACAGGGCCAAAGGCACACAGAGCAGCAGCAACAGTGCCTGGCCGACACTGCCAAAGGTGAAATAAAGCAGCAGTGCAATCAGGGCAATGGTGAGCGGCACCAGTGTCAACAGGCGATCGGTCAGCCGCTCGATATACTCAAACTGGCCGGCCCACTGCCAGCTGTAACCGGCAGGTAGCTGCAGTTCGGCCTTCAGCAGGGCATCGGCCTCGCGGATGTAATCGCCGATGGCGCCTTGCTTGATATCAACAAACACCCAGCCGATGGGCAGGGCGTTCTCGCTTCTGATCATGTCGGCACCGCTGCTGATGCGGATCTCGGCCAGTTGGCCGAGGTTGATGTAGCCGCCATCACCGGTGGTGATTGGCAACTGGGCCAGCGCCTCAGGGCTGTCGCGCCAGTCCCGTTCATAGCGCAGGGTCACCGGGTAACGGGCGTTGCCGTCGATGACGGTGGCGATGGTGCCGCCGCCGATGGCGTACATCACCGCCTCGTTAAAGGCGCTGGGGGTCAGGCCGAAGCGCACTACCTGCTGCCAATCGGGGCGGATGTCGAGGTAGCGGCCGCTGGCGGCGCGCTCGGCAATCACGCTGCGGGTGGTGGCCAGGCCGGCCAGCAACCCTTCGATCTGGCCACCGATCTGCTCGATGGTCGCCAGATCCGGGCCGCTGATGCGCACCCCCACCGGGGTCTTGACGCCGGTGGAGAGCATATCGATACGGGTCTTGATTGGCTGTACCCAGGCGTTGGTCAGCCCCGGGATCTGCACCCGCTCATCCAACTCCCGGATGATGTCGTCCAGTTCTACCCCCGGTCGCCACTGCTCACGCGGTTTTAAGGTGATGGTGGTCTCGAACATGGTTAAGGGGGCCGGATCGGTGGCGCTGTCGGCCCGTCCGGCCTTGCCGAACACCCGGTCTACTTCGGGCACCGTCTTTATTAGGCGGTCGGTCTGCTGCAGCAGCTCGCTGGCCTTTTGCGGCGACAGGCCGGGCAGGGTGGTGGGCATGTAAAGCAGGTCGCCCTCCTCCAGTTCCGGCATAAATTCGCTGCCCAGCTGCGACAGCGGGTAGAGGGCGGTCAGCGCCAGCAGCACCAGCGCGGCCACGGCGGTTTTGGGCCAGTCCATGGCAACCCGCAGCAGCGGCCGGTAGAGGGCGATGAGCAGGCGTGACAGCGGGTTCTTGTCCTCACCGGGGATGCGACCGCGCACCAGATAACCGATCAGCACCGGCACCAGAGTGATCGCTAGCAGCGCCGCCATCACCATGACAAAGGTTTTGGTGGCCGCCAGCGGGGTGAACAGCCGCCCCTCCTGCGCCTCGAGCGCAAACACCGGCAGGAAGGAGACGATGATCACCAGCAGGCTGAAAAACAGCGCCGGCCCCACTTCGCTGCAGGCGCGGGCGGTCAGCTGCCAGTGTTCGGCACTGGTGGGGCTGCGCTGCTGGTCGTGGTGAAACTGCTCCAGCCGGCGGTGGGCGTTTTCGACCATGACAATGGCGGCGTCGACCAGCGCGCCAATGGCGATGGCAATGCCGCCTAGGCTCATGATGTTGGCATTGATGCGCAGCAGATCCATCAGAATGAAACCGCCTAGCACTGCCAGCGGCAGGGTGATAGCGGCCACGAGCGTCGAGCGGACATGAAGCAGGAACAGCAGGCAGATGAGGGCGACAAAGCCGATCTCCTCCACCAGCTTGGTCTTCAGGGTATCGACGGCGCGGCCGATCAGCTGTGAGCGGTCATAAGTGGTGATCAGCTCGACCCCAGCCGGCAACCCGGCTTTGAGCTGCTCCAGCCGTTCCTTCACCGCTTCGATGGTGGTCAGGGCGTTCTCGCCAAAGCGCATCACCACGATGCCGCCCACCACCTCACCGTCGCCATCCAGTTCGGCGATGCCACGCCGCTCCAGCGGCCCACGGCGAACTTCGGCCACGTCGCCGAGGGTGAGCGGTACACCAGCCTCAGAGCGCACCCCCAGCGGCAGGGTGCGGAACTGCTCCAGCGAGCGCAGGTAACCGACGGTGCGGATCATGTATTCGGCCTCGGCCAGTTCCAGCACGCCACCGCCCAGCTCGCGGTTGGCGCTGCGCACCTGGTCGATGACAGCGCTCAGATCGAGGTTATAGCGAGCGAGCTTGAGTGGGTCGACGACGATCTGAAAGCCATTTTCCATGCCGCCGACGCTGGCCACCTCGGCCACCCCCGGCAGGCTCTGCAGCTGCAGCTTGAGGTAGAAATCCTGCAGCGCCTTAAGCTCGCCCAGATGGTGGCGGCCGCTGCGATCGACGAGCGCATATTCAAACACCCAGCCCACCCCTGAGGCATCGGGCCCCAGCTGCGGCCGGGCCTCGGCGGGCAAGCGCGGCTGGATCTGCGACAGGTATTCGAGCACCCGGCTGCGAGCCCAGTAGAGATCGGTGCCATCTTCAAACAGCACATAGACAAAGCTGTCGCCGAAGAAGGAAAAGCCGCGCACGGTGCGGGCACCGGGCACTGCCATCAGCGCCGTGGTCAGCGGATAGGTGACCTGATCTTCGACCAGCTGCGGCGCCTGGCCGGGGTAGCTGGTGCGCACGATCACCTGCACGTCGGAGAGATCGGGCAGGGCGTCGAGGGGGATGCGCTCCAGGCTGCGCCAGCCAAGCAGCGCCAGCAGCAGCACGGCAAAGAGCACCAGCCCGCGGTGTTTGAGCGAGCCCTCAATGATATGGGTGATCATGCGCGCTGCCCCTTAGTGGTTGGCATGGGGATCAGCGGCGGCCGGCGCATTGACCATGCGTGCGGCTGCGGCCTGCAGCTGGGCCTCGGCATCGAGCAGGAACTGACCGGAGGTGACCACCTTATCGCCAGCTGCCAACCCCTGCACAATCTCCACCTGCTCGCGACTGACCATGCCGACCTCGACCGGCATCACCACAAAGCGGTCAGCGCTGGTCTGCACCACCACCCGGTTGTCGGTACCGCTGCTGATCAGCGCCTGGCGGGGGATGGCCACCGCTACCTCACGGCCACCGCCGTACAGTCGCACCTGGGCCAGCATGCCGGCACGCAGCAGACCATCGCTGTTATCGAGCAGGATGCGCACCTGCTGGGCGCGGGTCACCGGGTCCAGCTCCGGGTAGAGCAGGTCGATGGTCGCTTCGCGCTTGTGCACCCCGGCCTCGGCCAAGTCGATCTCCACCGGCATGCCGGGGCGTAACCAGGGGATCTGATCGCCAAACACCTGAGCGACCAGAAAGACAGTGCTGCGGTCGGCCAGCTGCATCAGCGTCATCTCAGGCATCACATACATCCCCTGACGCACCGCCAGTTCGGTGATGTAGCCTGATGCCGGGGCATAGACCGGCAGGCGATAGAAGGTTTCGCCGCTCTTTTCCAACTGGTCAATCTGGCCTTGGCTCATGCCCAGCAGCTCGAGGCGCAGGCGGGCGCGCTGATAGAGTGAACGGGCGCCGCTGTCGCGCTTGATGACGGTGAGGGCATTCAAGAAGTCATTCTGGGCGGCCACCAGATCGGGGGCGTAGATCTCGTAGAGCAGCTCGCCTTTTTTCACGAAGTCGCCGCTGTTACGCGCCACCAGCCGCTCCAGCCAGCCGTTGGCGCGGCTGTGAATATGCACCAGCTTGCGCTCATCCCAGCGCACCTCGCCGAGGGTTTCGATATAGCGCCACAGCTTGCTGGGCGCGGCATTGGCAACTGTGAGACCAAGGCTCTGGCGCATCGCCGGGCTAACCTCAACGCTGCCGACCGGCCCACTCGGCTTGAGTGGTTCAAGGGCCATGCCACAGAGCGGACAGTTACCGGGTTCGCTGCGCACGATATTGGGGTGCATCGGGCAGACGTAGAGGCTCTGACCGGGCTGGGTGGAAACCTCGGCCAGCTTGGCCGGCATCGCCTCGGCGGTGGCGGTCATGGCCTGATGGTCGTGGCCGGCATGGGGATCGACAGCTTCGCCATTCACCACCAGCGGGCGGGCGACGAGAGCAACAAACAGGCTCAGTAGCAGTAACGGGGGCATGGGCGCTATCTCCAGCAATAACAGACAGGCTCCGGGCCACCATGGGCCGCGGACGTTTTGGGGCTGTCAGGCGTTACTGCTGGGTGGCCGCCACGGGTGGCGCAACTGACCAAGGCTGAGGGCCTCAGCTGGCTTGGCGATATAAAGGGTGGGGGTAAGCGTCGGGCTTGGTGACTGTGACCGCGTCGTCACCGGGCTGAGGGTGATTAACTGGCACTGGCAGTCACCATCGCCACACTGGCCGCAGCCGTCGTTGCTGGCCGCGATGGCCTCATCGGTGCTTGCCTTGGCAGCGGAGGCCGCATGACAAGGCGGGGTTGGTTGCTCGCTGGCTGGTGCCACGACTGCGTTGCCTGTATGGATCATCAGTTGCTGGCCATGCACGGCGGGCAGTGCCAAGCCAAAGCTCAGCACCAGCAGCAGGGCGATGATGGATCGCAGACGGGCGTTCATGGTCGCAGTTTAGTCGAGGGCGGGCGCTCGGGTCGAGGCCCGGCGCCGCCAGCCTGGCTGGCGGTTGTGTTAGCAGTCGTGTTAGCACCATCGCCGGCCAGCCACTGGCGGATCACCCGCACCGCCAGCGCTGGCTGGTCGTGGACTAGGCGGCGGATGGCGGCGATCCGCGCCTTCGTCTGCTGTTGGGCCTCGCTGCTGGCCATTATGCCTCCGTTGTTGTGGCGTGGCCCGCGGGTCAGCCGGGCCGACCGTCAGCACGTGCGCTCATCAACATTGGAGCGTAGTAAGCGATAAAAAGTGCCAGGGCCGCCATCATCAGCCCGCCGCCCAGCCACCAGCCAAGGCTGGTCAGCTGCGGCCATAGCAGCGGTAGCAGGGCGCGGGCGGCAGCGGCGGCCAGGATCAGGGCAAAGGCGATGGGCATCAGCCCCGGGGCCTTCAGGTTGCGGCCGGTGTGGCCGAGGCTGACCCGGGCGATCATCGCCAGAATCATGCCGGCGACGGTGCCGATGGCCAGCAGGTGAAAGGCCAGCATGGCCTGACGGCTATCGCCTGCGGCCATCACCAGCAGCGCCAGCGGCAGGCACAGATAGGCCAGATGCAGCGACCACAGCAGTGGCTCGCCCCAGTTGCGCCTGTCCCACCAGCGCCAGCAGCGGCGCAGCTGGACGAGCGCCGTGGCCGCCAGCAGCAGGCGGCTGGCCGGGTGTCCGAGCAGATCAAAGAGCGCCAGCAGGGCGATCACGACCAGCGGCAGGTTGACCAGCGCCAGCTCCAGCGTCGATTCCTGCACCTTGTCGAAGTTCCAGCGGCGACAGGTAAAGAAGGGGATCACCCGGCCACCGACAATGGCGATCAGCAGCACCGTCAGCCACACCCCGGCCAGACTGGCACCACGGGCCAGGGTCGGGCTGAGCACCATCAGCAGATGGACGGCGGCAAATGCGGTTAACACCGGCACAAAGATCAGGTTGCGCCATTGGCGCACTGCGACCACCGAGCGGGCCATAGCCAGTATCGCCCCGGCGATAAACAGCAGATCCGGCAGCAGCAGGGCGGCACTGGGCAGCCCCAGCCACCAGCTCAGGCGCCCGGCCAGCCACAGCAGCACCAGTACTGCCAGCGGCGCGCCGCGCAGCCCCGGCTGACCGGTCCAGTTCTGCACCGCGGTCAGTAAAAAGCCGACGACGATGGCCATCACCAGCCCAAACAGCATCTCATGACCATGCCAGAGGATAGGGGAGATGGGGGCCGACCAGCCGAACTGGCCAGACAGCAGCCCCAGCCAGCGGCCGAGGGCGAGCAGGGCGAACAGGCAGCCGAGCAGAAACAGCGGGCGAAAGGCGAGGCGCAGCAGCGGCCAACGCTTGTCCTCTACAGCGGCATCAAGGATCTGCATCAGGGGTCTCCAGCGTCGGCACTTAAGATTCATTGTGCGTGAATCTTTTTGCTCATTCAATCGCCATCGACCCGCCTCAGGCAATGCAGACGAGCGCTGGCGGTGATGACAGGGCACAATGGCCCACCTGCCGGCTGCCGCCACGGGCTGCAGCCGCACCTTCACCGGGGATTACCGATGTTGATGCCTGAATCGCTCCTGCTGACTGCTGCCCGCATCAGCACCTTTGGCCAGCAGCAGTTGCTGACCACCGCCAGCGGCTTCTTTTTTCAGCGTGGCCAGCGGCTGTTTTTGGTCACCAGCCGCCATGTGATGGTGGATGAACCCAGCCATCACCACCCCGACAGCATCGAGATCGAGCTGCACACCAATGCCGCAGATCTGGCCGAATCCACCGGCTATCGCATCATGCTTTATCGCCACGGCCGGCCGATGTGGCGCCAGGGGCGCGATGCCAGCGGCGAGGTGGATGTGGCGGTGCTGGAGATCGACCGCAGCGCGCTGCCGGCCAATACCCTTTATCGCGCCTTTGGTGTGCACAATCTGGCCGGTGCCGAGCAGCCGGTGGAGATCGGTTCGGCGCTGCTGGTGGTCGGCTTTCCCCTCGGCTTTCACGACACCCTGCACCATATGCCGGTGGTCCGGCAGGCGGTTATGGCCTCGTCCTTTGGTTTGCGTTTCAAGGGCGAGGGGTACTTTCTCACTGATGCCCGCATCCATCGCGGCACCAGTGGCGCACCGGTGGTGATGCGCATGGCCGGCCTGCCTCAGCAGGACGAGTACCTACCGTGGCTGCTATTGGGGATCCACTCGGCGCGGCTGGATGTGTGCAACCGCGATGAGCAGCAGGATGAGGCGCTGGGGCTTAACTGCGCCTGGTATGCCGACATCCTGCTCTCCTTGACTGACTGAGGCGGTTGACGCCTTAGCGGTGCAGATCGCCGGAGCGTTCCGGCTGGTAGCTCAGGCTGAGAATCTCCAGCCGGGTGGTACGGCCGTTGGCCAGCGGCCAGTCGATCTGCTGGCCCACCTCCAGCCCGAGCAGGGCGCTGCCGATGGGGGCCAGCACCGACACCCGGCTGCCGTCGCTGCCGCAGTCACGGGGGTAGCTCAGGGTCAGCTCATGCTCGTCGTTGCTGTCGAGCAGGCGGAAACGCACCCGCGAGTTCATGGTGACGCGGTTGGGCGGCATCTGGGTGGGCTCCACCAACTCCGCCCGTTCCAGCTCTGTGGCCAGTGCTGTTGCCTCCCGCGACCAGGGTTTGGGCAGCCGTTCCAGCAGTTCGCTGATGCGGTCAAAGTCCAGTGTCGAAACGGTAATAGTGGGCAACAGGGTCACGGCAGGATCTTCCTCGCATTCAGGGTTGGGTTTCGGTTGCTACCATGGTCTTCCGGGCCTCGAAAAGCAAGGTATAAGCATGGTCAAGAGGTGGCTGCTGGTGGCTCTGCTGCTGGCTTTGAGCACGGCCGCCGGGGCGGAAGTGATCAGCGATGAGCGCATTGAACACTATCTGGTCGCCCCTGAAGCACTGGTGGGCAAGGACCAACAGGCACTGTGGGCGGCGGTCGCCCGCCACAGTCCGATCAGCAATGATGGCCGCACCTTTGCCGGCCACACCCGCTGGCAGGTGCGCTGGGGTTACCAGTACCGCATCGATGGTGAGCACTGCGAGATCATCGATGTCACCACAGAGCTGAATATCGTCATCACCATGCCCGAGCTGTTTGCGGCCTCAGCAGGCGGCGGCATGGATCAGCTGTTTGCCGAATTTTACCGTGGCCTGATGGCCCACGAGCAGCTGCACGCCGACCATGGCCGCGCCGCAGCGGCGGAGATCGATGCCAGCCTGCTGGGGTTCAGCGCCCACTGCGAGCGACTCACGCACAGCGCCGACAGCCACGCCAAGGCGATAGCCGACGCCTGGGGCGCCAAGGATCGCGAGCTGGATCGGCTGACAGAACATGGCCGTTACCCTGAACGCTTTCGCTAATGCCAACCCTGGCTCAGGGCACTGACACCGGCCTTGCCCCCTGCTGCCACGCCTGCAGCTCGTTGACACCTACCTACAGCGAATGCCCCGGCGAAGAGGGCAAGCTGATCCCGGAGATGCATAGTAGCTAGAAGGACATATATGGACGCCCCATACGTTGCAAGGCCTGAGCTGAACGGTTTGCGGACATATATCCGGCGTCTTGATGGTGGCCTGTGGCCACCGCGCCATGATGTGTTCCGAACTCCGCCGCCTTTTCACCCACGCGGCCTTAATGGCCTTTGTCCCTCATCAGGCTCTGGCGGAGCTGGGTAACCGTTTCTCATCAGGTGATTGCAAACACTACGCGGTCAAACTCGTTACCAACTGATTGTTTTTGAATCTGTTATCTCATGCCGGCTGGCCGCGACAGGCTTTGCCTGCATCAAATGTGCAGCCACTGTGCACCACCTTCCAGGCGATCCGCGCCAGCTTGTTGGCCAGCGCCACCACCGCTT
>JAFOOX010000019.1 GCA_017425245.1 Gammaproteobacteria bacterium | reverse complement strand
AGGGACCAGATCGTCAGCGGATGTATCGTAGACGAACTCCCAAGCGATGCCATCACGCTCAAATTGCGCGATCAGCTCGCGTTCTTGGGCCGTTTGCTCATCCAGAGCGGAGCGGAATTTACGCCGACTTGTCATGACGTCACCCCTGCCACCGCGCTACCAGATAAGGCGCGATCAGTACACTCAGCAGCACCAAGGGCCACAGGTTGCCGCCGGCAAAGCTGTAGGCGGCCAACAGCTCGGCGAGGGCCTTACCTTGAACCACCATGCCGAAGCTAAATTCAAACGCCAAGGTGGCCACCAGCCAGCCAACGCCCAGCCACAGCCCATGAACCGGCAGCCGCGCAGGCCGCAAACGCAGCAGCAGATAACTCACCAGCCACACCGCCGCAATGAGCAGCAGGCCACTGCTCACCATGCCAGCAACAGCGCCAAGTGCCGGCATCAACAACGCCTCCCGCAGCGCGCCATTGCCAATAGCAAACAGCAGAATCAGCACCCAGCCCAATATCGCACTGCCGACAGATAGCGTTTTCATGGCGATGCCTCTCTCACAGTTCAGACTCATTCGCCCCAGTTTGGCGCGGACTGTTGCTGCGCGTTCGAGCACTCAACCACCCGCCCGGTGGAGTCTTTGGATAAAAATACGGACGTACAGCAGATAGCCGGCGAATACCACCAGTGGCAGTGCATACCACAGATAGCTAAACGCACCCGCGTCCGCGTTAAACAGCCCGATAACGATCAAGGCACTGAGACCGCAGCTGGCGGGTACCGAATAAATCGCTGAATCCAATACCACAAAGTCAAACGGCTTAGGGCGATGGGTAGAGCCAATCGCACTAAAGCCAAACACCACAAGCAAAAACATAAAGTACGCCAGCAGCAGCTGGAATATTGTTCCAGTGACTACCCAACCCAGTGTCATCAGCATTCCCTTTGCAGTGGCGGCCGCCTTGGCCAGTTCTTTTGCCTATAGCCCAGATGGGTATCCATCTCGGTCTCTAGCCCTCGGTTTCTCAACGCACTGCAGCAGCGCATCCAGCTGTTCCGGCTTCAGTGTGCTCATATGCTCTGCTCCATGCGGCATCGCCGCATCCTCTCATAGGGGAGATACACAGTTCAAATTACAGACCCCTAGATCACCGAGCCAACTATTACGCATCCGACTTAATGGTCTTGTTAGGTTTTAGCTGCCTCGCTCTTTAAGTATTTCAGGTAGTGCATTTCTTTAAACCAATCTTTCTCACCTGTTGATACGTGTCGATTAGTCCATATAGCATCTTTAAAATCTTCTTTACTATGCACATTATTTAATATTTCAATAAAATGAAATAGATTAAAGAACCTACAGTTAAAAAACGCACCATTACTATTTGAATATATCTTTAGTTCAGGGAGGCTGTATTGATTATTTAACTCAGATAACGCTTCATTAATTGATTTTAATGGCAACTGATCAGATTCAACGCTTGAAACCAACTTTCTTCCAACCAAGCTATGCATTAGTTGGCGTATTGTTACACCATCATGTAGCGCCATGTAATCGAAGATTGATAAAGATATTTTTTCTACACACCTGCCATTTAACTCAATCGTTCTGCCAGAGTTAAATTTAATAACACCTTCATTTCTCAAAATTATCTCATGCCAGTTTGCTTGAATTTGGGCATTTACAAAGCTCTTTATCAAATCAGTAGCTATATTTGTAACATTTCCAGCCTGTGCGGCTCTAGTTAAGATTTTCTTTTTAACTTCAATAAAAATGATCGCCTCATCAGTTTCAACAATAAAGTCGCATTCCCCCATGCTTCTAGATGTCGAAAATAGTTTCTGCTGTGCTTTAGTAATTTTGTATTTCTCACCAGTCAAAAAGGGTATTCCCGATAAAGTGAATTTATTTGAAATAAAATCCTCTAGCAGTTCTCCTACAACAGAGTCTTTAACTCCTGCCTTTCTGTACTCATCAGATACAATCTCGTAAAACCCAAAGCTAAAAAAATTGCTGTCTAGAAATAAGTAGTTATAATTCCCCAAGCAGATTAATGGCTTAAAGGATTGATTGCATTTTGATGAATCAAAAGGAATAAGGTACCCGCCATTTATCCCACCCACATTATGCGACATATCTATTAGAATTTTCTCTATAACATCCTGAGAAACCTTATAATTCAACTTATATGCGATATCGGTAGAAGAAAACTTTATTGACGTGCTATTATTGCTCAATAAAGAAATCGTTTCTGCGACATTAATATATTCATCAAATTTCCAGGGCAGGCTAAAATCTTGCGCTTCAACTCTTGAGAAGATAAAGCGTGTCAAATCAATAATGTGAGTGCAATTTGTTTGAGGTATCGAATAAATCTGATCAGCCAAAACTAGCCTTTGTATTTTTTTAAGTATTGTATCAGGCCGCTGAAAAACAGACTCATATTGTGAATATTCTTGGACGCTTAAAACAGTCGAGTAATTTTGAGCCAAGTCAAACAGGTCTAATAAGTCCTTCTTTTGCCCAACTCTTTTTTTAGTCTCTTGCAGGTGTTTTAAGGACAATCTAAATAAATATCCCAAAGGAGCCAGCGGCTTGCTCGATATTCTTTGAAAAAAATAGCGATTGGAGCTTGCATTAAATAATGACTTAAGCCTCCCCATAATAAAATTTAGACCAATTAAACCTAATCGTTTAAGCCTCAAATCAATCGCTGTTCCAATTCTCTTATGCTCTTTCTCGGAAATGAGAACATTTCCATTTTCTAAAGAAATACTAAACCCCTTGGATTTTAACCATTTTACAGAATGGGCAATGGACCTCTCTTTTTGATACAGACTATCCACATTAGATAAAGGATCATATGTTCGAAGACATGTATGTGCAGCAACCAGTTTCAGAACATCATCCCAGTTCTTGCCTATTTCGATGAAAGAATTTAACTCCCCAGTGGCATCCCTAATGATTTCGATGTACCTTACATATTTGTCATTACTACCATCTATAAAATATTCAACCAGCAATTGAGAGCGAAGACCTTCAAATTCATTTCTATCTAAATCACTCCCCCCTAGCTTACTTTTTATTTCTCCATATATATACTTACTTACCTCATGCGAAGAACTATAGCCTTGTGTAAATTTGTACCCAACCTCCTTGGCTATTTCCAAGTAAGTACTATCAGCAGTAAAGTTAAGAGTTTTAAGTTCGCTCACTTTACATTTAAATGCTTCTGTAATATTCACTTGGTGACTTAATCCTTGAAGGATGAAAAAAACGCTGCATTCAGCGGCTTGTCCGCGAGCTTCAAGAGCTTCAAGAGCTTCAAGAGCTTCAAGAGCTTCAAGAGCTTCAAGGACAGCCATCTCCAAGCAGGGGCGCCAGTCTACTCCACCTCGGACGCCAAAAAGTGAGAGAGGCCTTCAAGATTCCTCCGGAATGGAGGCACCGCCGAGCCGTTTTAGTCGTTAAGTAGCGGCCGCTTCCGGTAAGCGCCCGCGCCAAACGCCGGAGCATGCCCGGTGACTTATGGGATTAGCTGTGTTCAGGCAACGGCGCAAACCGCCCACTGCCGGCCGCGCATGTCTTTGCTCAACCCCTTGCTCACCACCCGCGCAGCGCTTGGCTAACGCACGGCCAGCCGGGCGGAGGGGTTGAGGCAACAGGACGTTGCCGAAAGCCACTATGGGCCATGGAGGGCACATTGTGGCGACCCCGAAGACCGGCAGAACTACCAACTGTTGTAAATGGTGGTGAGCTTGGGGGCCGCCGGTGGATGCAGGGAGGCCGTGCGGAAACGGCCTTCCTGCCCGTCGTGGAGGGGGCGGAACCCCTCCATCTGCTGCCACGCAGTGGCAAATCTGCAGCGGCGCAGCCGCAATCTGGCGCCGCAGGCGCAACGACCAACGCAGTTGGCACGCTGCCCGTCAGGCGGGCTAGCGCTGCGGCGACACCTCACCCTCATCAAACTCATCATCAAGAGCAAAATCACCACGATGCAACGCAGCAGCCAGCGCCATCGCCTCCGGCAGATCGCGTTGATACACCATCACCCGGACTTGGCCGGCAACCGGCAGCTGGGCGTCAACTAAGGTAGCGGCAATGGCCTGGCTGTTAAGGCGGGCGGTAAGCGCATGGGCTTGCGCCCAGCTTAGCTCAACCGGCACTGTCACCCGGTCAGCTCCCTGAGCGCTGATTACTGGCATCGCCTGCTCGATCACCAGCCCTTTGATGGGCGGCGAGATACCGCGAGCGCGCAGCTCCTGCAGGGCTACCGACTGGGCCAGATCGGTGAGATCGCCTGACTGATAGCGCTGCAGCAGCACCTCGTCGGCGAGCATACGAAAGCGCTGTTCCAGATCGCTGCGGCTGACCGTCATCAGCGCCTCTCCTGGGTTAAGGTTGAGGAGTCAGGGACAGGCCAAGCGCCGGCGTCGGCCTAGCCCACATCCCGCCAACTCCCCGCCACGGCAGTGGCCGCATACCGCTGTACCCGGTCATTCATCATGCGCAGGATGGCGCCGCGGCGCAGCGGGCGCTGGCCGTCGATGATCAGGGCTTCGTCGAGCAGCATCAGGGTTGACGCCGGGTCGCCGGCGTCAACCACCAGCAAGGTGGCGTGGCCGTGGGCGTGTTGCAGTTCCACCACATTACCGGCACTCAGGGTCAGGCGTGCGGTGGAGGGCAGGAACAGCCAGCTCTTGGGCTGGCGGCTGGCGTAGAAGTTGCGGGCAGCAACGGCCGCCACCGCCCAAGGCAGGGCCTGGGCTTCATCAATGGTTAGATGCTGGCTGATCGACTCCAGCGCTTCGAGCAGCCAGCCGAGGTCATCCAGATTCCAGCGGCCGGCGATGGCCGCTGTGGTGTTGAGATCGGCAAGACGATAAGGGGTGTGGTGGCGGTACTCGCCGCCAACCTGCACCGCGAGGGTTTGGGTGCGCCCGTCAATCCCCCAGCACCACTGCTCTACTGACCGGATGTCCATGAATTTACTATAGCTTCCATTAACAAGGCGGAGAGATCATCCCCCCCTTGATCGGCCAATACAACCACAAACGCAGCTGGTTATTGGCCAACAGTGACCTGTTTCACAATTTCCTTCACCAGCGGCGGCCCTTTGTAGATGAACCCGGTGTAGATCTGCACCAGCTGGGCGCCAGCGTCGATCTTCTGCTGGGCGCTTTCAGCGCTGTCGATGCCGCCGACGCCGATGATCGGCATATCCCCCAGCGCCTGACGCATGGCGGCGACCACGGCGGTGCTGCGCGCAGCGACCGGGCGACCGCTAAGGCCTCCGGCTTCGCTGGCATGAGCAAGCCCGGCCACGCCATCGCGGCTCAAAGTGGTGTTGGTGGCGATCACGCCATCAATGGCATGGCGGCGGAAGCTGTCGGCGATCTGTTCGATCTCGGCCGGCTCCAGATCCGGGGCGATCTTGACCAGCAGCGGCACCGTCTTGCCCGTCTGCGCGGCCAGTTCACCACGGCGGGCCATCAAGGCGCCGAGCAGATCATCGAGGGCCTCGCCGTACTGCAGTTTGCGCAGCCCCGGGGTGTTGGGCGAGCTGATATTGACCGCCACGTAGGAGGCATGCTCATAGACCTTGTCGAGGCAGGTCAGGTAGTCGTCGCGCCCCTGCTCCACCGGCGTGGTCAGGTTCTTGCCGATGTTGATGCCGAGCACGCCTTTGTAGTTGGCGGCCTTCACCTGTTCGACCAGATAGTCGACCCCTTCGTTGTTAAAGCCCATGCGGTTGATGATCGCCTGGGCTTCACGCAGGCGGAACAGGCGCGGTTTGTCGTTGCCCGGTTGCGGCCGTGGGGTGACGGTGCCCACTTCGACAAAGCCGAAACCCAGGGCCTCCCACACCGGGATGCACTCGCCGTTCTTGTCGAGGCCAGCAGCCAGCCCCAGCGGGTTTTTGAAGGTCAGACCAAAGGCGTTGACCGGCTTTTCCGGCAGACGCTGACGGACAAGCCCCAGCAGCGGGCTGTTCTTCAGCTGGCGAAAACGGTGGATGGTGAACTCATGGGCCCACTCGGCGTCGTGGGCAAACAGGAAGGCTCTGGCAATTTGGTAAAGCATGGTGGGCCCCATCGGGGGATGGCACCCACCCCCGGCTGATCAAGATGCGGCGGAATTGTGGCTTAGAAGCATCAGCTGACGCAAGGCAACTGCGAATTTGGCAAATTCGTGGTTTTGCGCGGCGCGGAACTCGGCCATCAGGCTGAGCCAGCGCTGGATCTCTCGACTGTGGCTCTGCTGCCACTGGTCATAGAGCGCCTCAGCATCATCCACTGCGGCCACTTCTTGCAAAATCGCCTGGGTCAGCGACCGCTGCTGCCAGTCCAGCTCTTCACGGCTGGCGGCACGGGCCATCGCCTGCCAGTGGTTGATGACTGGCTGGCTGGCGATCTGAGCCAGTAGCCAGTGCAGCTCCAGCCGTGCGCCAAGCATAAAGTAGAGCCGGGCAATGGATGCCACGCTCTGCTGAGCCTGAACGGCCAACTCGGCAATATCCAGCGCCGGGAACAGGGTGCTGAGCATCCCCACCTTATGGGCCAGCGCCGCCGGCACCCCTTGGCCTACAGTGACTTCGATCTGAGCCTGCAGTTCGGCACTCTCGGCCGCATCCACCACCTGTTCAAGTACCGCCGCCAACTCAACAAAGGCCGGCTGATAGCGGCTGATGGTGGCCGTAATCGACAGGCCGCGCGGCCGATGGCGCAGCAGCCAGCGTACCGCCCGCCTTACCACCCGGCGCAGGATCTGCAACTGCTGGTATTGCACCGTGGCATCAACGCCGGCACCGAGCTGTTCGATGGCACGGGTCAGCCCTGCGACATCAAACAGCTCGCGCGCTACCAGATAACAGCTGCCCACTTCGGCCGCCGTAGCCCCGGTTTCGTCGCTCAACCGCTGCAGCAGGTTGCAGCCCATCTCATCGACCATCAGATTAGCCAAAGCGGTAGCGATGATCTCGCCGCGCAGCGGATGGCCGTTGATGTCAGCAACAAAGCGCTGCTGCAGTGGCTGCGGAAAGGCTCCCAACAGTAGCTGGCCGCAATAGGGCTCGTCGGTCAACTCGGGGGACAGCAACTGGCGCTTGGCCACCATCTTGCCGTAGGCCACCAGCACCGCCAGCTCGGGGCGGGTGAAGCCCTGCCCGGCCGCCAGCCGCTCGTTGATGCGCTCATCATCAGGCAGCCGCTCCAGCCGCCGGTCGAGTACCCCATCGCGCTCCAGCGCTTGGATAAAGCGCTGCAGTTCGCGCACCAGGCCAGTGCCGCGCTCCGCCATCACCGAGATGGTACGAGCCTGATCACTGCAGCTGGTGAGCACCAGCGCCGCCACCTCGTCGGTCATGGTGGCCAGCAGCTCGTCGCGCTGGGGGCGGGTCAAGCCGCCGGCCTGCTCAATACGGTTAAGCAGGATCTTGATGTTGACCTCTTTGTCCGAACAGGCCACGCCACCGACGTTGTCAGTGAAGTCGGTGTTGATGCGGCCGCCGTGCATGGCGTACTCGATGCGCCCCTCTTGGGTGAAGCCGAGGTTGCCGCCCTCACCGACGATGCGGCAGCGCAGCTCGTTACCGGCAATGCGCAGGGCGTCGTTGCTGCGGTCGCCGACATCCAGATCCGACTCGCGACTGTGGCGCACATAAGTGCCAATGCCGCCGTTCCACAGCAGATCGACCGGCGCCCGCAGCAGCGCCCGGATCAGCTCGTTGGGGGCCAGACGCGTGGCCGTCACCCCCAGCAGCAGCTGCATCTGCGGGCTCAGAGGGATCGCCTTGGCACTGCGCTCAAACACCCCGCCGCCGGCGGAGATCAGCGCCGGGTCATAATCGGACCAGCTGGAGCGCGGCAGCTGGAACAGCCGCTGGCGCTCGGCGAAGCTGGCCGCCACGTCCGGGTTGGGATCGATAAAGATGTGCTGATGGTTAAAGGCGCCCACCAGCCGAATATGACCACTCATCAGCATACCGTTACCGAACACGTCACCGGCCATGTCGCCAATGCCGACACAGGTGAAATCGCTGGTCTGGCAGTCGATGCCCAGCTCGCGGAAGTGGCGTTTGACCGACTCCCAGCCGCCACGGGCAGTGATCCCCATCTTCTTATGGTCGTAGCCCTGGCTGCCACCGCTGGCAAAGGCATCGCCCAGCCAGAAGCCATAGTCGGCTGAGATGCTGTTGGCGATATCGGAGAAGCTGGCGGTGCCTTTGTCGGCGGCCACCACCAGATAGGGGTCGTCTTCGTCGTGGCGGACCGTCTGCAGCGGTGGCACCAGCGCCCCCTCGACAATGTTGTCGGTGAGATCGAGCAGGCCACGGATAAACAACCGGTAACAGGCCTGCCCTTCCGCCTGCACTGCATCGCGGCCACCGCTAACGGGCAGCTTGCAGACAAAACCGCCTTTGGCCCCCTCCGGCACAATCACCGTGTTCTTGACCTGCTGCGCCTTGACCAGCCCCAGCACCTCGGTGCGGAAATCCTCGCGCCGATCAGACCAGCGCAGGCCACCACGGGCTACCTTGCCAAAGCGCAGATGGACCCCTTCCACCCGTGGGCTGTAGACAAAGATCTCAAACAGCGGCAACGGCTGAGGCATGTCCGTTAGCTGCTGCGGCTGCAGTTTGAAGCTGAGCACCGGCCGGCGCTGGCCACCATCACGGCGATAGCCGTTGGTGCGCACCGTAGCCCGGATCAGCTCGACAAAGCGGCGCAGGATGCGGTCGTCATCGAGGCTGGTGACCTGATCCAGCGCTGCTTCCAACCGCGCGTCAAGGGCACTGCAGTCGCGCTCGCTCAAGGCCGGATCAAAGCGCAGCCGGAACAGCTCATGCAGCATGCAGGCGATATCCGCATGGCGGGCCACTGCTGCTTCGATATAACTGGGGGTGAAGCTACTGCCGATCTGGCGCATGTAGCGGGCGTAAGCGCGCAGCACCGCCACCTCGTCGCCATCGAGGCCAGCAAAGAGTACCAGCCGGTTAAAGCCGTCGTTCTCCAGCTCGCCCGCCCACACCCGCGCCACCGCCTGCTGAAAGCGCTGCTGGGCGGCCGGCAGATCGAGCGGGCTGCTGCCCTGATAGCTCATCTGAAAATCGAGCACCCAACGCTGTTCGCCGTTGGCCATGGTCAGCCGCCACGGCCGCTCGCCCATCACCTTGAGGCCAAAGTTCTCCAGCAGCGGCAGCAGATCCGACAGATGGAGCGGCTGGTGGTGCTGATAGAGGCGCAGCCGCACCATCGGACTGTCGTTTGCTTCCTCCTGCGGCCGGTAAAACAGCAGCCCGAGCGGCTGCTCGCTGTTCACCTGCTCCAGCTGTTCGATATCGGTGACCGCCAGCGCTGGCAGGTGGTCCTCGTGATAGCTGGGCGGGAAGGCGCCGCCATAGCACGCCATCAGGGCTTTGGCCTGGCGCTCGCCAAGGCGGGCGATAAGCGCGTCCTGCAGCTTGTCGTCCCAGCTGCGGGCGGTGTCGATCAGATTCTGTTCCAATGCTGCCACATCGATCTCCATGGCGTTGTCGGCCACATGCACCCGGTACTGGGTGCGGGTAAAGGCGTTTTCGAGAAAGGTGGTGGTGAACTCCACCGGCTCCTGGCTGTTGAAGGTGCGGGCCAGCACCGCCTGGGTCAGTTCGCGCAGGCGGGTGTTGTAGCGCTCGCGCGGCACATAGACGAGGCAGGTGAAATAGCGGCCATAAAGGTCGCGGCGGACAAAGATGCGGGTCAGATCGCGATCGCGCAGCCGGAGCATGCCGAGCGCCAGCCGCTGCAGTTCATCTTCGCCAGCCTGGATCAGCTCATCGCGCGGGTAGCTTTCCAGAATGTTGAGCAGCGCCTTCCAAGCGTGCGAACCGGGGCTGAAACCCGAGGCGGCCAGCACCCGGTTGACCTTGGGAGCAATCAGCGGCAGCTGCAGCACGCTCTGGTGGTAGGCGGTGGCGGCGTAGAGGCCGATAAAGCGATCCTCGCCCACCACCTCGCCGGTGGCATTAAAACGCTTGATGCCGATGTAATCGGTGTAGGCCGGGCGATGGACGCGGGCGCGGGCGTTGGTTTTGGTCAGGATCAGCAGCCGTGGCGCCAGCGCCTCGCGCCGCGCCCCTTCCGGCAGGGTGCGCAGCCGTTTGGCTGGCGAGGGCTGGGCCCGGCGCAGCAGCCCCAAACCACTATCAGCAACAGGCCGCAGCTCATGGTCACCCTCCACCGCTACCAGCTCGTAGCGGCGATAACCGAGCAGGGTGAAATTATGGTTCATCACCCATTTGAGAAAGGCAGCCGCCTCGCTCGCCTGTTCGCGCGAGATCTGCTGTGGCAGCTGCTCCAGCTCGCCAATGACCGCCGCCAGCCGGGTGCGCATCGGGTGCCAGTCGTCGACGGCAGCCGCGATATCGGCCAGCACCTCGCCCAATTCATCGGCCAGCTGCTGGCGCGCGGCAGCAGCGGCGCAATGGTCAATCTCGGCCAGCACCAGGGTGACGCACTCGCCTGCCTCGTCACCGCCGATATCCTCCACCGCCAGCAACCGGCCGTCACGGCCACGGCGCAAGCGCATCGGCGCATGTAACAGCAGGTGAGTGGCGAGGCCGCAGCGGGCCAAGGTCATGCGCACCGAATCAACCACAAAGGGCATGTCGCGGCAGATCAGCTGAATGGCGGTACGGTTGGAGTACCAGCCGTCACGCCCCAGCTCCGGGTTGATAACGCTGATATGGGGACTGTGGCCCCCCTGCAACGCCCGCCACAGGGCCAGCAGGGCGCTGTAAAGCTCACCATCGCTGCGGTTACGCAGCTCATCAAAGGCCGCGCTGCGCAGCAGCCGGTCAACCATGGCGGTGAAAGCTGGCGCTTCATCACCGCCGAGACGGGCGCGGGCCAGCGCATTGATATTGTCCTTGAGCACCCATAGCTGGGCAGACTCGACCGGCATGCATAAACCTCGTTGCGCAATGGCTGCAGAACTAGGATAGACAAGCAGTTAGCGGTGTTAAGTCGGGATAGCGACAAGGACTGCCATTATTGCGACAGCCGTCGTAGCTGGCGGGCTACGACGGCGTCAGTTTGGCGTTACAGCGTTTTGCCAACGCCATGTTGACGGGGCCAAAACAGGGCACAAAAGGCCGGCAGCAACAGCACCGCCGCCACCATGTTGACCAGAAACATAAAGGTGAGCAGCACCCCCATGTCGACCTGAAACTTGAGATCCGAGAAGAACCAGGTGCTGACGCCGATGGCCAGGGTCAGGCCGGTAAAGAGCACTGCGTTGCCACGCTCATGCAGTGCCGTCAGATAGGCACTGTGGACGCTGTCACCCCGGTTTAAGCGTTCACCCATGGTGGAGAGGATGTAGATGCCGTAATCAACCCCAATGCCCACCCCCAGCGCCACCACCGGCAGGGTGGAGACGGTCAGGCCAACGTTGAGCCACACCATCATCGCCTCAGCCAGAGTCGAGACGATCACCAGCGGCAGCACCACCGCCGCCGTCGCCCGCAGCGAGCGGAAGGTGACCAGACAGAGCAGGATCACCGCGCCGTAGACATAGAGCAGCATCGGCCGCTGGGCCGCCTTGACCGCTTCATTCTTGGCTGCCATCACCCCCACCGGCCCCGATGCCAGCTGAAACCTGAGCTGGTCGTTGCCGAACTCGGCGCCATATTTTTTCACCGCCGCCACCACCCGGTCGATGGTCTCGGCCTTGTGGTCATCCATAAACACATAGACCGGCATCACGCTGCAGTTGCCGTTGAGCAGGCCGGACGAGGTGGGCACATGAGATACCGACTGCACCAGGGTAGCGGTGTTGCGCGGTAGCTCCTGCCACTTGCCATTACCCTCGTTAAAACCGGCGTTCACCTGCTTGGCGATGGACGGCAGGCTGACCACCGACTGCACCCCGGCCACATTGGCCATCCGCCACTGGAACTGATCGATGGCATCCATGGTGGCGAAATAGGTACAGGACTCCGGCTCGGCTTCAACGATCACGGTGAGAATGTCGACGCTGACGGTGAAATGCTCGGTGATAAAGAAGGTGTCCTGATTGTATCTGTGGCTCTCATGCAGCTGCGGGGCGCCACGCTCGGTATCCCCGATCTGCACCTGCCGAGCCACCATGGCCGCCCCCACAAACAGCAACAACGCGGCCACCAGCATCGGGTAGGCAAAGCGGCGACGGGCAAAGTTGGCCACGATCTTAAAACAGCGGTGAGTACCCTCGCCTCGCTGTGGCTTTGGCTTGACCCGGCAATAGGAGATGAGCAGCGGCAACAGCAGCAGGTTGGTCAGGATCAGCACCGCCACCCCAAGGCTGGCAGCGATGGCCAATTCCTGAATGATGCCGATATCGATCGACAAAATGGTGATAAAGCCGATGGTGTCCGACAGCAGGGCGATGCCCCCCGGCACCAGCAGCGAGCGAAACGCCACCTGGGCGGCGCGACTGGTATCAACACCACGGGCCAATTCACGGCCGGTGGCGTTGATCATCTGAACCCCATGGCTGACGCCAATGGCGAACACCAGAAAGGGCACCAGAATCGACATGGGATCGAGGCCGAAGCCGATGACATTAAGCAGCCCAATCTGCCACACCACCCCCATCAGTGAGCAACCGATCGGTAACAGGGTCAGCAACCAGTTGCGGCAGAAGGCATACACCAATACCGCCGTGATCAGCAGCGCCACGCCGAAGAACAACACCACGCCACGGGCGCCGGCGGCGATATCACCCATCATCTTGGCAAAGCCAATGATATGGATCTGGAACCTGTCGCTCTCAAAGCGCTGGCGGATCTCGGCTTCCAATCGATCTTCCAGCTCCAGCAGATCCAGCTTGTGGCCGGTCTCAGGATCGATCTCCTGCAGCTGGGCCTGAACCATGGCGGCACGGCCATCGCTGGCCACCAGCCGGCCACGGATCCCCGCTTTCTCGACATTGGCGGCGACCTGGGCCAGCCCCTCTTCATCCGGATGGAAATCGGCCGGGATCACCGGCCCCCCTTCAAAGCCATCCTCCACCACTTCCAGATAACGGGTGCTGGGCGAATAGAGGGATTTGACCTGGGCGCGGTCAACCCCGGGGATAAAAAACAGGGCGTCGTGCACCCCTTTGAGGGTGGCGAAAAACTCTGGGTTGTAGATGTTGCCGGAGCTGTCCTCGACCGCGATCAGAATGCTGTTGGCACCGCCAAAATCCTTCTGGTGGTTGAGGTAGGTCTGCATGTAGGGGTGGTGAATGGGGATGTTCTTGATGAAGCCGGCATCCAACCGCAACTGGCTTGCCGACCACAGCAGCAACAGGGTAACAAGACCAAACAGGGCCACTACCCAGTTGCGCCGGCGGAACACCGTCAGTTCAATGGCATCGATCAGGCGGGAAAGGGTCATGGCGCTTACTTCACTTCAGGGGTGACCAGCGGATGCTGGATCAGGCCGGCAGCGCTGGCCAGGGTCAGATTGTTGCCATCCACAGTGGCGGCGAAGAGATCCGGGCCGTCAGTTACCACATCGGTGTGGACCTTACCGCTGGCCCACTCCACCACTGTCACCTGACCACCATTACCCAGCGCCAATACCCGCTGCTCATCCAAACGCTGCAAACGGTTGATGTGGCGCTCGCCCTTGACCGCGATCGCCGTCCAGCGGTTGGCCATCAGCTGGTAACGATAGAGGTGGCCGCGCAGACCGGCCACCAGCAGGGTGTCGGGGTTGACCCACAGGGCGGTGAAGAATGAGCCCTCATAGGGACTGTCGAGGGGCTGCCAGCTGGTGCCGTTATCCCTGCTCATCACCACCAGCCCGGCCTCGCCGACAATCACCAGCGCGCCGCTACCGTTGCCGGCAAGGGCGTTGAAATGGGGCAGGATGGTCTCAAGCTCGGCGGCGTAGCCGTCAGGGTCGTCGGATTGCAGCTCGGCCAGAAACGCCCGGTCATCTTCGTTGAGCAGTTCCAGCAACTGGCGCGACTGCCAGCTGGCGCCGCCATCCAGAGTTTGCAGCAGCAAGCCATAGGCGCCCACCGCATAGCCGCGCCGGTCATCGACAAACTGCAGATCAAACAACGGCCGGTCGCTGCCGGCCGTGGTGGTGACAATGGTCAGCTGATCGCCCTGCTGACGCAGCAGGGTGGCCTCATGACCCAATAACCAGCGGATGTCACCCTGTTTGACCACCCGCAACAGTGCGCTGCGCACCGGCGATGGCTGCTGCTGCCAGCTGCCATCCACGTCCTTGAGCACAATACCGCGCTCACCCACCGCCACCCCATCGGCGACATCATAGAGGCGGGCCTTGGCCGCCAGTGGCGCCATAAACGCTGGCTCAGCCGCCTGCAGCGGCATCAGCACCGCCATCCCCATCAACCACAGCACGGATACAAGCTGGCGCATATCTCTACCACTGACCCAACAAGGGATTGATTACAAATGCAAACAGCAAGGGCTGGGCCCACGCCCAGCCCCTGCAGATTCGGGGGCGGTACTAACCGCCCCTCTGGCCACCGCCAATCAGCGACGCCCTTCCTGACGCAGCGCATTGGGCGAGAATTCGTCATCGCTCAGGCTGTTAGTGAACTCGTACATCTTCTCTTGGTTATCCAGGCCGATGGCGATGTAGCGGCGCGCCTGCAGATCGTGGAACACGTCGAGGGTCGACCACTGGGTCGGCACTTCGTAGTAGTTGATGCCATGAGCCATCGCCACCCGATACATCTGGTCGCGGTTGTCGTAGAGATCGGCCACGCTCACCTGCCAGCTGTCTTCATCGAGGAAGAACACCCGCTTCTTGTAGATGTGGTTAACGCCGGGCTTGAGGTTGGCTTCCACCACCCATACCCGGTGCTTCTCATAGCGCACCAGATCCGGGTTGATATGGCCCGGCTTCAGAATGTCTTCATTTTTCAGGCTGTTGCTATGGAGCTTGTAGCTATTGTAGGGGATCAGCAGCTCCTGCTTGCCCTTCAGTGTCCACTCATAACGATCTGGCGAACCGTTAAACATGTCGTAATCGTCGGTGGTGCGCAGGCCGTCAGCCGCTGTACCTGGGGCGTCATAAGCAACGTTCGGGGCACGTCGTACCCGGCGCTGGCCGGTGTTGTAGGTCCAGGCCTGACGCGGCTCCTTCACCTGGTTGAGGGTTTCATGCACCAGCAGCGCCGTACCCGCCAAACGCGCAGGCTGAGTCACCTGCTGCTTGAACTTGAACAAAATGTTGTCTTTGACCAGCTGATCCGGCGTCATATCTGGGCTGGCGTAGCGCAGCATCAGCAACTCATCCAGGCGGATATAGGTGAAATCGCCGCTGGGTGTCGGTGCGGCCTGGCCACCCCAGCGCTTGACACCAACACCACGGTAGCGCGTCAGGTGGTTCCAGATCGCCTCCAGGCCATTGGCCGGAATGGGGAAAGGCACTCCGATAGCGGCCCCCGTAAAACCATTGCCGCCATCCGCCAGCACCGCACTGGTAGCATTGGTTTTTGTGGCGTCGTAGTAGGCCTGCGGGTAAGAGGCACTGCGGCGAGTAGGGTAGACCACCATTTTGAAGCTGTCCGGGTAGGCATCAAACAGTGCCAACTGGCCGGGGCTGAGCAGCGCTTTGTGTTCCGCCACATTGGCCTTGGTGATGGTCAGCAGCGGCTGATCGGCGGCGAAGGGATCGGGGTGGTGCATGCCCGGTTTGTAGTCGGCCTGGGGCTTGGTGATGCCGCCTTCCCACGCGGGAATGGAACCATCGCCATTGGCCGCCTTCTCGGCACCAATTGGGGTCAACTCCTGGCCGAGACGGGCCGCTTGGGCCTCATCAACCTTGGCGTAAGCAGCGGTCGTCATTGCCGCCAGCACCGCACTACACAACAACAGTTTCTTGGTATTCATGGGCAGTGATCCGCGCTTCAGAATGAGTATTTGATGTTGAAGGATGCGAAGTCGCGATCCGACAGCCGGTTGGTGGTGCCTTCTCCGCCCCAAAAGGCGCTATAGCTCAGGTCCGCCTGCCAGCGCTGCAGGTAGTCAAAGCCCACCCCCAGGCCGCTGGCCATGCTGCCTTCAGTAAACATATAGAGCGGATCGGGGGTGATGCCCGACACGTCATGGCTGAAGAACAGCCGCGGTGAAACGGTGACGCTGCCAATCAGGTTGTCGTAGTCCATCCGTGCCTGCAGCCGGTACCCCCAGGCGAAATCATCGGGGAAGGGGTTGCTCTCTACCCCACCCTGCACCGCGTCCTCCAGACCCGAAGCATTCGGAAAGCCGCCACTGCGATCGGTGCCGGGGCCATTCAGGCGCAGTTCGTCCTGACTGGGCATGTCATGGATCCAGACACCGCCCACCTCGATCAGCCCCACCAGATTGCTCGCCCCCAGTACCGGGCCGAACAGATGAGTGACCGTCGCCTGAGCCTGGGTAGTATCCGACTCGATATAACCGGTCATCCAACCACCCGGTGCCGGGGCATCCAGCTGCGAAACACCGCCCAGTGCCGGATTGGCCACCGCCGAATCCGCTTGGGCAAGCTGCTCAGGTACACCCGCCAGTAGCAGCTCAACGTCGTCGATCTGCAGCGGTTCATCCGGGCGATGCACCACCTCGCCAGCCACCGAGGTCTCACCGATCATGGTGTTGAACGATACCCCGTACATCTGCAGATCTTCGGGGTAGCTCAGCTTGGCCTTGGTGAAGGCGTTGAGATCGGTGATGTTGCCATTGGTCACCCCATCGGCGCTGATGCTCTGCAGATCCGCGATCAGCGCAGCCTCATTAAAGTTGGAGGCTTGACCGGAGATCAGTGGTCGACGGCTGTGGTAGTTAGCGTAGTAGAAGCCAAATTCGGTGCTGTTAAGCTCCGGCACCAGCCAGGTGAACTTGCCGCCGTATTGGCCGCCATCTTCCGGCTCAGCGTTGTCGAGGCGTAGCGCCTGCTCAGCAGCCGAAGCGATATAAATGCCCAGCAACTGGGCCTCAGTAGCGCTGTCGAAGGCGCCAGCCTGCAGACCACCAATCACCTGAGCCAGGCTCAACCCTGCCACGCTCTGATAGAGCGCATCGAGCGAATTGAGACGATTGGTGAGAAAGTTGAGGTTCTGGTCCGGATTGCTGGCAAAGCCAAGCTGAATGGTGCTGGCCTCGCCGCCGTAACCGGCGAAATCATTGGTCGAGAAATAGCTGCCCGGCGGCGGCAGTTTGCTCTCTTGCCATTCGAACTGATAAAAGGCCTCAACCGACAGATTTTCGCTCAGGGTCAGTGAACCCCACAGCATGCCCACCGGTTCATAAGCCTCACGCAACTCGGCACCGGGTGAACGAATGCGGGCAATATCGATCGGCACCAGTTCGCTCAGCCCATGAGGAATGAAAGTGCTTTCACCCCAGTTGAGCACCTGACGGCCGAGACGGACGTTCAGGGTCTTTCCGCCTGGGGTGAAAGTGCCATAGACATAAGCGTCAAGGAAACGGAAATCCTTGCACACCCGTGCTGACGCATCGCTGTTGGCGCAAGGGTCAATGCGCTCACCCGTGACCGGATTACTCCAGGCCCGATCCTGATTTTCCATGGCGTAATCGTAGAAATAGGTGAAGCGGGTAAAAACCCCAAAATCACCGGCGTGCAGATCCAGTTCATGCACCCCCTTGAACTGGGTCGAAAACGCCTCGCCCGGATCATAAGCCAAGTCACCATTGTCGCCATTGGTCGAATAAGACCCTTGCGGATAATCCCAAACGTCGTTGGACGGTACCTTGGTATTGACCGCCGGATCATAGCCGGACCAGTTCTGACTGCTGTTGTTAAAGCCGGGCTGGTTGGATTTGCCAATCAGATCCCAGTCACGATCTTCCGTACGAAAGCTGGAACCAAAGGTTAGGGTTGAATCGAAGCTGCCTTCGATCTCGCCCCAGTTGAAGGTGACCGCCTGAGCCTGCTGGGCCAGCGGCAGCAAGAGCAGCGCCGAGGCCACGGCGGCAGCCAGAGGGCTTGCCCGCGAAACCATGTTGCCAGTTGTCATCCGTTGTTCTCCCCAGAACATGCGCCAGCGGGATCTAATGGTTGTGTCTTTGCTGGTCGCATTTAACCAAGAATCTTTGCAGGCCGATCCGCTTATGGCAAGTTTGAGCCCCTCTTTTTTAATGAAATATCAAGAGGTTGTGACGCAGTTAAAATTGCGTCCAGCAACCATCAAACGATCGTTTGAAACATGCTTCCAAGTGACCGCTGCCAATGACGATAAAGCCATGTGGGCAATGCGATTGCGGCCGGATGGCAAGGGGCCGACACGAGCCCACTACCATGTATGAAGTTATTACTCTAATAGCGGGCTGACGCTACTCCAGGCGCACCAGACGGCGGGTGGCGTTATGCTCGTCGAGCTCCAGCTCGAAGCGGCCATGAATGCCCGAGGGGGTAATAAAGGGGCGCAACCGGCCAGCCGGCAGCTGCAGCAACAGGCCGCTATCATCGCGCACCACCACAAACTTCACCGCCCCCTGATAGTAAGCGGTGAAATCCTGATAGCTCAGATCAACGCGAAAGCGGTAAATCCGGTTCACGGCAACGCCTGCAGACTGTTGCCGACCACCTCCTGCAGATCCCGGCTCAGCTCCGGCAATGCCGCCAGCCGCTCCAGTTCGGCGCGCATCAGCTGCTGACGACCTTCATCAAGCCGACGCCAACCGGTAAGTGGAGTAACCAAGCGAGAAGCGGTCTGTGGATTGCTGCTGTTAAGGCGCGCGACCACCTCCGCCAGCAACCGATAGCCTTGGCCATCGGCACGGTGGAACTGGGGAATGTTGCGCCAGCTGAAACTGCCGAAGAGCGCGCGCACCCGGTTGGGGTTGGCATAGCTGAAGAATGGCAGATCAGTGATCGCTTCCATACGCGCCAACACCCCGTCGTCGCTGCGTTCAGCCTGCAGTGCCAGCCATTTATCCATGGTCAGCGGATCATCGCTGAAGTCGGCAGCAAAGGCCTCCAGCAGCCGGTCGGCGCAGGGCAGCTGCCAGTGACAGGCGGCACGCAGCGCGGCCAGCCGCTCGCTCATGTTGTCGGCGCCGTCGTGATAGCGGGCCACCTGGGCGTCCGCATCCTCAGCCACCGCCGCCTGCAGATAGAGCAGCGTGGCGGCACGGGCGCGCACGGCCGCTTCATCAGCCTGATAGCGGTAAGGGCGCGGCAACGGCTGGTTCAGCCAGTGGCGGGCCACGCCCGCCAACGCCTGTCCGATCTGGCGATAGAGCGCCAGCATGCGCTCATGCAGTTCCACCACATTACCGCTGAAGCCGGCCTCAAGCAGGGTTTCCAGATTGGGCAGAGTCAGCAATTCGGCGACAAAGGCCGGATCTTCGGATTCATCACCACAGACCGCCACCAGCGCAGCCATGGCCACCGCCGGCAGAGGCTTGAACTGATCTGCCAACAGCGCTTCCGTCACCAGTTGCTGCCAGCTGTCCCAACGGCAGAAAGGGTCTCGGCCATGGCGCAGGATCAGCGCCCGCGCCTCATCGCTCTGGGCAAAGTGGACCTTGACCGGGGCACTGAACCCCTCCCCCACAGCGATTGCTGGCAGTGCATCGATATTGGCAAGCTGCCACTGCTGCTCGTTGCTCTCCAGCAGCAGCGGCTGGGGCAACGGCTGCCCCTGCTCATCAACAAGCGGCAGCGAGCGGCCATCCGCCGCCACCAGCTGTAATTTGAGCGGGATCAGCAGCGGCAGCTTGTCGGCCTGATCGGCGGTAGCCGGGGTGTGCTGGCGCAGGCTCAGGCGCAAGGTTCGACTTGCCGCATCATGGGCGACCTCGACCGTCACCTCCGGCGTGCCGGACTGGCTGTACCAGCGCTGGAACAGGCTGAGATCACGGCCATTGGCATCGGCCATGGCGGCCACGAAATCATCACAGGTGACCGCCTGACCATCGTGACGCGCGACGTAGAGGGCCATACCGCGCTGGAACCCTGCTTCGCCGAGCAGGGTGTGGAGCATGCGGATCACCTCCGAGCCTTTGTTGTAGACGGTGACGCTGTAGAAGTTGTTCATCTCCACCACCCGTTCAGGGCGGATCGGATGGGCCATGGGGCCGCTGTCTTCGGCAAACTGACGGCCCCGGATCACCCGCACGTTGCGGATACGGTTGACCGCCCGCGAGCCGAGATCGGCAGAAAACTCCTGATCGCGGAATACCGTCAGCCCCTCTTTGAGGCTGAGCTGGAACCAGTCGCGGCAGGTGATGCGGTTGCCGGTCCAGTTGTGGAAATACTCGTGGCCGATCACCGCCTCGATGCCGTGGTAATCCTCATCGGTGGCGGTGCGGCTGTCGGCCAGCACGTACTTGGCGTTGAAGACGTTGAGCCCCTTGTTCTCCATCGCCCCCATGTTGAAGAAATCGACCGCCACCACCATGTAGATGTCGAGGTCATATTCGAGATTGAAGCGCCGCTCATCCCAGGCCATCGACTGCTTGAGCGATTCGAGGGCGAACTGGGCCCGTTCGCCCTTGCCCGGGTCAACGTAGAACTCGAGGGCGACACGGCGGCCGCTGCGGGTGACGAAGTGGTCGTTCACTTGATCAAAGCTGCCAGCCACCAGCGCAAACAGGTAGCAGGGCTTGGGAAAGGGGTCCTGCCACTCGACAAAATGGCGGCCATCAGCCAGCAGCCCCTGCCCCACCCGGTTGCCGTTGGCCAGCAGGTGCGGCACGTTTTGCGGCGCACGAATAATGACCCGATAGCGGCTGAGCACGTCCGGGCGGTCCATAAAGAAGGTGATGCGCCGGAAGCCCTCGGCCTCGCACTGGGTGCAGTAGGCATCGCCTGAGCGGTACAGCCCCTCCAGCGCCGTGTTGGCCGTGGGATTGATCACCACCAGCGACTCCACCACCAAGGCTTCGGCCATGGTGGTGATGGTCAGGCTCTGGTCGTCGAGCTGGTACTGGTCACCACTCAGTTCGACACCATCGACCCTCAGCCACTGCAGTTGCAGCTGCTCGCCATCGAGGCGCAGCGGCTGGCGGTGGTTGCCCTGACGACGAATGGTCAGCCGCGACTGAACGCGGGTGGCCTCGGCATCGAGGTCGAACTGCAGTTCAACCTCATCAATGACAAACAGCGGCGGCTGATAGTCGTGGCGGTTACGGGCGCTGCTGCGGTTCGGGTTGTTGCTCATCGAACAGGGACTCCTCGGCCTGGTGCGGGGGTGCCGGCAGAATCTTGATGCCGAGGAAACCGTAGAGGATGGCGATCAGCGGATTCAGCAGGTTGAAAAAGGCGTACATGAAATAGTCAGCTGGCGATACCAGCAACACGCTGAACATATAGGAACCGCAGGAGTTCCACGGGATCAGCGGCGAGGTGATGGTGCCACCATCCTCCAGCGTGCGTGACAGATTGACCAGTGCCAGCTTGCGCTCCCGGAACGCCTCACGGAACATCCGCCCCGGCATCACGATCGACATGTACTGGTCAGCGGTGACCACATTGACGCCGATACAGGTGCACAGCGTAGCCGCCACCAGCGAACCGGTGCCATGCACCAGCTTGAGCATCTGGGCCACCAGCTGCTTGAGCATGCCGGTGCACTCCATCACCGCGCCAAAGGCCATGGCACAGATGATCAGCCATACGGTGTTGAGCATCTTGGCCATGCCGCCGCCACTGAGCAGATCGGCAAGGCCCGGCTGCTCAGAGGTGACCTTGACCCCCTCAAAGCTGGCACGCCAGATCGCCAGTACCACGCCACGCCAGCCCTGGTCCGCCAGTTCCGGAAACAACAGCGGAATGCTGTCGGCCTGCACCAACGCCGCCCACAGACCGCCGATCAATGCGCCAACAAAAATGGCTGGCAGCGCCGGCACTTTGCCAATGGCCATGGCCAGCAGCAGCACCAGCGGCAGCAGGTTCCACACCGACACCTGATAAATCGCGGTGATGCCGTCGGTAATGGCTGTAATGCGGCTGGCATCGCCGTTGGCATGCTCACCAGCGCCGAGAATGGCAAACAGCACCAAGGCAATGGCCAGGCTGGGGCCACTGGTCCAGAACATATGGCGAATGTGGGCAAAGAGATCGCTGCCAGCCACTGCTGGCGCCAAGTTGGTGGTCTCTGACAGTGGCGACATCTTGTCGCCGAAGTAGGCGCCAGACACCACCGCCCCGGCAGTAATAGCCATCGACAACTCCAGCCCCTGGGCCACGCCGATAAAGGCGACACCAACGGTGGCGGCGGTGGTCCAGCTGCTGCCGATGCTCAGAGAGACGATGGCGCAGACCACACAGCAGGTGAAGTAAAACCAGTTGGGGTCGATGAGTTGCAGACCGTAATAGATCAGGGTTGGCACTGTCCCGGCCAGCAGCCAGGTACCAATCAAAGCGCCGATCATCAGCAGAATCAGCACCGCGCCGAGGGCAACCGAGATGCCGCGCATGATCCCCTGCTCCAGCACCGTCCAGCGATGGCCATGGGCAAAGGCGATAGCAATACCAATGGCCGACGCCAGCAGCAGGGCAATCTGGTTAGGGCCAAACGAACTAGAATCACCAAACAGCATCACCGACGAGGTCAGCAAGGCGATCAAAATCACCACCGGCACCAGCGACCAAAACAGCGACGGTAGCCGCGCAGAAGGAGCAGCAGACATGTAAGACCTCTGTGATTGTCAGGCCGGACGGGTCAGCGACCGATACCAATCAGCGACAAGAATATTGCAGTAATCGCCAAGGGACAGAAAATGCGCACCAACCACAGCCAGATAGGGCGCAACGACGGGCGCAGGCCAAGGTGGCCATCGCGCAAAGCCGGCGCCATCAGGTAGCCGGCAAAAATACAGATCAGCAAGCCACCAAGTGGCAGCATCACATTGGCAGTCAGAAAGTCGATCAGATTGAAGAAGTTCTTGTTGACCGTTTGCCCATGCCACTGCCAAGAGAACTTGGCCCAGTCATGACCGGCAAAGGAAGCAACCGTGCCCAAGCTGAGCAACCAGATGGCAAAACCAGCCACCCCGGCGGCCTGCCAGCGGCGCAAGGCAAAGCGCTCGACCAGATAGGCGACGGACGATTCAATCAGGGCAATCGCCGACGTAAAGGCGGCAAACACCAGGATGACGAAGAAGGCGATACCGAAAAAGGTACCACCGGGCATCTGCGAAAAAGCGATCGGCAGCGTCAGAAACACCAGATCCGGCCCTTTATCGATAGGCAGGTCGTTACCAAATACCACCGGAAAGATCGCCATACTGGCGGTCAGCGCAACTGTAGTGTCGGCCAGGGCAATGGCCAACGAGGTACGAGCGATGGATGTGCCCTCAGGCAGGTAAGCGCCATACATCATCACCACACCACTGGCGAGACTGAGCGAGAAGAACGCCTGACCCAGCGCCATCACCACGGTATCAACGCTGATCTTGGAAAAATCAGGGGCAAACATGAATTTAAGCGCCGTAGCACCATCGCTGGTGACAAGCGCGTAGATTGCCAGCGCTACCAGCATCACAAACAGCGTGGGCATGGCGTATTTGACGGTCGTCTCCAGCCCCTTCTGCACCCCTAGCGCGACTGTGGCCACCGTAGCCAGCATCAATGCGGAGGTCCAGCCCACCATGGCCCAAGGGTCGCTAGTCAAGGCACCGAGCATGCTTCCCATTACCTCACGGGCAACGGCCCCCTCGGCCACCACAAACTTGCCACTACCGGCGTAGAACACATAGGCCAGCGCCCACCCGGCGATCACCGCATAAAACGACAGGATCAGAAAACCGCCGAGTACCCCCATCCAGCCGATCGCGCCCCAACGCGAGCTGCGGCCACTCTGACGGGCGATTTCAGCAACCGCTGAACCAGGGCTGCGACGCCCGGTCTTGCCCAGCAACACCTCAGCCATCATTACCGGAATGCCAATGGCTACTACGCAAACCAAGTAGATCAGCAAAAAGGCGGCGCCACCGTTCTCCCCCATCATGTAGGGGAACTTCCAGATATTGCCAAGGCCGACCGCAGCCCCAGTGGCCGCCAGAATGTAGGCGAGCCGGTTGGACCAGGTCGCGTGGGTCGGGGCCGGCTGGCTCATCACTGCTCCTTCAATCGGTGATCTGGGTGGCCGGCTTAATAGTCGCTGCCACTTCAGCAGGGATGGCGGCATCCAGCGCCACCCGCGCCGCTTCCATCAAGAACAGATCGTCGCTGGTTTGCTCTTCCGGCTCAGACGGGATCTCGTCTACTTTGGCCAATGGCGGCAAGTTCTTGAGTGCCCGACGGCGGTTTTCCAGCGCCAGCCGACGCTGGTCATCCTCTGCCATTTGCGCCCGACGCTCTGCCTCATTCAAGGAAACGACCTTGTCGTTCTTGTGAGCGCGGTAGTTCTCGGTCTCTTCAGCCAGTATCAGAAACGCTGGATCATTGGCGGCCCGCTGCTGATGGCGTTGCACCAGCCAGTTGACTGAGGGATAGCCTGGAGTCTGTGGCGCATAATCAGCCTTGGCAATCGCATCCCAAGGCAGCGCATTATCTTCCTGGGCTTCGCCAAACTCACCTGCATCCAGGGCACTGGGCAATGCCACATCCGGTACAACCCCCTTGATCTGGGTGCTGCCACCATTAATGCGATAGAACTTGGCAGTGGTATAGGTGATGTCGCCCATCGGCTTGGCGAACATGTCATAACGGCGTTGCAACTGCCAATGCTGCTGCACCGTACCCTTGCCAAAGGTGGCCTCGCCGACGATCACGGCACGGCCGTAATCCTGCAGCGCTGCCGCCACAATCTCCGAGGCCGAAGCACTGAAGCGGTTGACCAGTACCGTCATCGGGCCGTTGTAGAGCGAGCGCTTGTCAGGATCATTCTTGACTTCGACATCGCCATCGCTGTCGCGGATCTGTACCACCGGGCCACCGCCGAGAAAAATGCCCGAGAGCGCAGCAGCTTCTTCCAACGGGCCACCGCCGTTGTCACGCAGATCCAGCACCAGCGAGCTGGCCTGCTTCACCTCCGGTTTGGTCAGCAGCTTGGCAACATCCGCGCTGACACCGAGGTAAAAACTGGGCACGCTGACTAAGGCGACCTTGCTGGCTTCGCTACCCACGGTCGCCGGCAACTCGATCAGCTCCAGCTTGGCGGCGCGGTCCTCAAGCCGAATCTTGTCGCGCACCAGCACTATGGAACGGGTTTTACCGTCGGCGCCAGCGTTGGCCGGCAGCACCTCCAGTCGCACCTTGGTTCCTTTAGGGCCTTTAATCAACGACACCACTTCATCCAGACGCCAGCCGATCACGTCGACCGCTTTGCCATCTTCGCCTTGGGCAACGGCGACAATGCGGTCATCCGGGGTCAGCTGCTTGGAACGCTCGGCCGGGCCACCTTTGACCAGGCTGCGCACCACGGTGTAGTCATCGTCGCTTTGCAGCACCGCACCAATCCCTTCCAGCGAGTTATGCATCTCGGAGGAGAAACGCTCGGCATTCTGCGGCGACAGGTAGGTGGTGTGCGGATCGATGGAGCGGGCATACGCATTGACGAAGGTCTGGAACACATCTTCGCTGTTGGTCTGCTGCAGCCGCTTAAGCGCCAGGTTGTAGCGCTTGCTCAGGGTGTCGCGGATCTCTTCCTGCTTCTTGCCGGTCAGTTTCAGGCTCAAGGCCTCGCTCTTGACCCGTAGCCGCCACAGTTCATTGAGTTCGGCTTCAGTCTTCGGCCAAGGCGCATCTTTGCGCTCAACCTCGAACGACTCCTTGACGCTAAAATCAAAAGGCTTGTCGAGCAGGCTGAGGGCATAGACAAAGCGCTGATAGCGACGCTGCTGATAGAGATCGTAAATGCGGTAGATCTCGTCCAGCGAACCGGTCAACAAGGCTTCACCCAAACGGGGACGAACAGGTTCGAGACGCTTGATATCCTCGTCGAGCAGGAACAGGCGCTGATAATCCAGCGCCTCCAAATAGCGGTCAAAGATCTCCGACGACAGCTTGGCATCAATATCGAGCGCCTTGTAATGGCTGCGCGAATACTTCTGGGCCACGCGGGTTACCGCCTGGCGGTGCTGTGGTTCCTGAGCCAGTTTGGGCAATGCGGAGGCATCAAAAGGAGGATCGACCGCCAGCACCAAAGGCGCCGCCACAGCCATCATCATCGCCAGAACCCACGTCAACATCAGCTTCATCCGCACAACCTCGCCGTTATCTCATGACCCGCAAGCCATCAGCTTCTGGCAGTTGCCAAGCTGAGGGCCTCGGATTTGACCCAAACCGACAGGCCGTTATCCAGCCCAACCTGGACGTTATCGCCCTGCATGGCCACCACAGTGCCATATACGGGGCGAGCGCCAGTCTGGACTTTGACGCGCTGATTAACCACAAGTTGCGCCGCCGTCAGCGGCTGATTGTCAGCAGCCATTTCGCTAACGCTGTCGCGGACCACCGGGGCGGCTGCAGATTGCGCCTCACGACGCGGCAGTTCAGCACGGCTACGGCGGCTGTCACCATCCGCTTGCGGGCGACGCTCGCGCTGCGGTGGACGGGGGCCGCGGCGCTGCTCGCCAGCAGCTCCGCTGTCACCTGCCGCTTGCGGACGGCCACGGCGCGGGCGTTCACCTTCGCCCTGTTCGCCACCGGCAGCACGGGCACGCGCCTTGGCTTCCGCCTTGTGACGCTCACGCCGTTCGGCCAGCTGCTGCTGAGCATGGCTAACATGATCTTCCGCCACATCACCGGCATCTTCACCATCGAGGTCAACCCGCTTGGATGCGGCCGCCACCCCCTGCAAATAGCGGGTCGTGTTGGTATAGCGACGCAGCACCTCACGCAAGCGGGTTTTGGACACGCCCGGTTGGCCGGCAGTACGCGCAGCCAAGCTATCAAGGATGCCAATCTTCAGCGGCCGGCATTCACCGCGAGCGATGAAGCATTTGGGGAACTGCTCACACAGCAGTGCCAGCAGCGCTTCGGGAGACAAGGACGGCTGCTGGGCCACCTCTGCCACTGGGGTTTGCTGCTCGACCGTCTGTTCCACCTGTTCCACCTGTTCCATCTGAGCCATTGCTTAATTCACCATCACGCTGGCCAGGTGATCCTCTAGGACCCGGACCACACGTTCCATCAGTTGTTCATCCGCCTCGCTGAATCGCCCGGGTAACGGACTATCCAGGTCGAGGACCCCAAAAAGCGTACCGCCGACCTGCAGCGGTATGACCAACTCGGCATTGCTGGCGCTGTCGCAGGCAATATGACCGGGAAACTCGTGAACATCTGCCACCCGCTGGGTGGTCAGAGTGCGGGCCGCAGCGCCACAAACACCGCGGTCTAGGGCAATGCGATAGCAGGCGACGCGGCCCTGAAAGGGGCCCAACACCAGCTCGCCATCCTTATAGAGATAGAAACCAGCCCAATTGAGATCGGGCAGCGTATAAAAAATGAGGGAGCTCAGGTTGGCCAGAACGGCCGTGACATCGCGCTCGCCGTCGATCAGGGCGTGCGCCTGGGCACCGAGATCGAGGTCATCGCCTGGTTCAAACATCCGCGAATCCGTAACTAGGCCCGCAATGCGGGCTGACGGCGCACCTTACCGCAATTTTGAGGGGTTGAAAATGGCCGCTATGATGCGCCGCTACAGGGCTGGGGGCACGGGATGACGAGAATGACACAGGTGATCGACTGGCAGCTGGTATTGCACCATCTACGCCGCCACAAACAACGGCTGTGGTATGGCCAGTGGCTGGCGCTGGCCGGCATGCTGTGCAGCGTGCCAGTGCCCCTGCTGATGCCATTAATGGTGGATGAGGTGCTGCTGCATCAGCCGGGTCACACCATCGCCTTGCTCGACCGCCTGCTACCGACCAGCTGGCAGCTACCAACCGTGTATATCGTTATGATTTTAATGGCCACTATTGTCCTGCGCAGCGCCAGCGTGGCGCTGGGTGTCGTGCAGGGACGGCAGTTTGCCACTGTGGCCAAGAACCTCACCTTCAACCTGCGCCGCCGCCTGCTCCATCATCTTGGTGAGGTAGAACTGCGTCAGTTTGAGACCCGTGGCAGTGGCGCCCTCGCCTCCCGTTTGACTCAGGATCTCGATACCCTTGACCGCTTTGTCGGCGAAACCATCAGCCGAGTGGTGATCAGCCTGCTGACGGTGATCGGCACCGCCGTGGTGCTGCTCATCATCGATTGGCGCCTCGGCCTGTTCATTCTGCTCTGTAACCCGCTGGTGATTCTGTTTAGCCAGAAACTGGCAGGCCAGGTACGCCATCTCAAGCGCGATGAAAACCGCGCCTATGAGCTGTTTCAGCAGGCATTGGTCGAGACCTTCGATGCCGTCCATGAGATCCGCGCTGCCAACCGCGAGCGCCATTATCTGGCGCGGCTGGTCGATGCCGCCCGCGCCCTGCGCGATCGCAGCATCGCCAGCAGCTGGCGCACCGAGGCGGTGGGCCGCACCAGTTTTCTCATCTTCCTGATCGGCTTTGAGCTGTTCCGGGCGGTGGCGATGCTGATGGTGATCCATGCCGATCTGACCATCGGCCAGATCTTTGCGGTGTTCGGTTACCTGTGGTTCATGATGACTCCGGTTAACGATCTGCTCGGCCTGCAGGTCAGCTATTTCGCCGCCAGCAGCGCCCTCACCCGCCTCAATGAACTGCTTGACCTGCCGCGCGATCCACGGCCGCAGGCGTCCCCCTATCAGGGCAACGACCAACCACCGGCGGTGGCGATCGAGCAGGTCGATTTTGCCTACAACAGCGATCAGCCGGTGTTACGCCAGCTGTCGTTAACCATTGCCCCCGGCCAACAGGTGGCACTGGTGGGCGCCAGTGGTGGCGGCAAATCGACGCTGGTGCAGCTGCTGCTGGGGCTCTACCAGCCACAGGCGGGCCAGATCCGCATCGGTGGAGTGGCCCTCGATCAATGGTCGCTGGAATCGCTGCGCGAACGCAGCGCGGTGGTACTGCAACAACCCACGCTGTTTAACGACAGCCTGCGCGCCAACCTGTGCATGGGCCAGAACTTCAGTGACGAGGAGCTGTGGCAGGCGCTGTGGGTGGCGGTGCTGGATGAGCATTTGCGCACCCTGACCGATGGTCTGGAGACGCTGGTGGGCAATCGCGGGGTGCGACTATCGGGCGGCCAGCGCCAGCGGCTGGCGATCGCGCGCATGGTACTGCGCCAACCGCAGCTGGTGATCCTCGATGAAGCAACTTCAGCGCTGGACAGCGAGACCGAGCTGTTGGTGCACCAGCGACTCCGCACTTTCCTGGCCGGCCGTACCTGTCTGGTGATCGCCCACCGCCTGTCGGCAGTACGCCATGCCGACCAGATCTATGTGTTTGAGGATGGCAGCATTGTCCAGCAGGGCGAGCATCAGACGCTGATCAACCAGCCGGGGCTCTACCGCACGCTTTACGCCGGGCAGTAAACACCGAGCAGCTCGGCCAGCGCTGGTAGGTCCGCTACCACTTGATTGGCTCCGGCGGCGCGCAGGGTAGCGTCATCGTCGACGCCATGGCTGATACCGATCGCCTGCACGCCCGCAGCGACCGCCATCGCCATGTCGTGGCGCGAATCGCCGACCATCACAGTGTGCTGCGGGCCATGGCCAATAGTGTCCATCAGTTCATGCAGCATCTGCGGGTGAGGCTTGCTGTGGCTCTCATCGGCGCAACGGGTGGCCTGAAAATGGTGGCCAAGGCGGTAGTCATGCAGCGAGCGGTCAAGCCCCAGCCGCGATTTGCCGGTCGCCACTGCCAGTTTGTGGCCCTGCTCCGCCAGCGCCTTGAGCAGCGGTTGCAGGCCGATAAAGGGGCGCTCTGCCACTTCACTGGCGTGCAGGTAGTGGTGGCGATAGGCATCCAGCAGCTGCTCACGAGCCCCCCCTGATTGCTGGCCAAACAGGGTATCGAGGGCCACCGGCAGGCTGAGGCCAATCACCCCACGACAGGCGGCGCCATCCGGCACTTCCAGCCCACAATCGACCGCCGCCGCCTGCAGCGAGGCGACAATCCGGCCGACCGAATCGATCAGGGTGCCGTCCCAGTCAAACACCACCAGCATGGGCGCGTTCAGCCTCATCCGTTGGCCACCTGCAAACGGCCAAGATGGGCCTTAAGCGCCTCATCCAGCGGGGCGCTGACCTCAACCCGGGCACCCGTCTGCGGGTGGTTGAAGCGCAAGGTCGCAGCGTGCAGGAACAGGCGCTTGAGCCCCAGTTCGCTACTGCTCTTGTTGAATTCGACGGTGCCATATTTGTCATCGCCGGCAATGCCATGACCCGCCGCCGAGCAATGGACGCGGATCTGATGAGTACGGCCGGTGATCGGGCTGGCCTCGATCAGAGTCTGGCCCTGATAACGGGTCACCACCCGAATGCGGGTGCAGGAGGGTTTGCCCTGGGTTGAATCGACCCGCACCACCCGCTCACCGCTCTGCAGCACATTCTTGTGCAGCGGGTAATCCACCTCTTTGACCCGCTCCGGCCAGGTGCCTTTGACCAGCGCCAGATACCGCTTGTCCATCTGCTTCTGCTGCAGCTGCACATGCATTGCCTTGAGCGCCGAGCGCTTCTTGGCCAGCATCAGCACCCCGGAGGTGTCGCGGTCGAGGCGGTGAACCAGCTCCAGATTGCGCAGTTCCGGGCGCAGGGCGCGCAGCGCCTCGATCACGCCAAAGCTAAGGCCGCTGCCACCGTGCACCGCCATTCCCGACGGCTTGTCGATGATCAGCAGTTGATCATCTTCATAGAGCACGCGCTGGGTCAGGTTCTGCACCCGGTCGAGCTTGGTGGGCACCACCGCTTCCACGGTTTCAGCGATACGCATCGGCGGAATACGCACCACATCGCCTTCGGCAATGCGGTCGTCGGCGCTGCAGCGCTTGCCGTTGATGCGCACTTCGCCTTTACGGATGGCGCGATAGACAGCACTCTTGGGCACCCCTTTGAGGCGGGTACGCAAAAAGTTATCGAGTCGCTGGCCGGCGTACTCGCTGTCGATGGTCAGATGGCGCACGCCAGTGGCGTTGCCGGTGGGGGTGTGTTCGCTCATGGGCGGCGGATTTTATCAGAGCCCTGTCGCAAATGCGCGGTCGCCCCGCATCTACTGCGTCAAAGCGGCGTCAAGGGCAATTGCCGCACTGGATCGGCGCTGCTATAGTGCGGTTGTTCGGGTTGGCATGAGGGCGTTTTTTGTCGCCTGCATTGAGCCCCTGACGCTGTGTGAATGAACGACCCGGTCAAGTGGACGCCTTCTTCTGACATCACTGTCAATCCGCTTGCTGGCTTTACTACTTCGCCCCGTCGGACTGCGCTTTGCGCTCATCGCCTGAACAGGACCTTATTTTTAGTAACGCCGCGGCCTCATCGTTGCCTCGCGCGCCTGAACCATATTTTGTGCCGTTTGCGCCTTGCGCAGCGGCCTGACATCAACGCCAAGACGTTGATGTTACAGCAATATATCGACACACCTGCCGCTTCACGTCGGGAGACGTTCGCATGGTTGGTGTCGGTTCTTGTTCGCCTGTTGGCCCTGATGGTCGTGGCTTGTGATAGCAAGACGAGCCACACACATGAAGAGAATGCTGATTAACGCCACCCAGACAGAAGAGGTGCGCGTCGCTCTGGTTGATGGTCAACGCCTGTATGACCTCGACATCGAAAATCCCGCCCAGGAACAGAAAAAATCGAACATCTACAAAGGCACCATTACTCGCGTCGAACCGTCGCTGGAAGCCGCCTTTGTCGATTACGGCGCTGACCGCCACGGTTTCCTGCCGCTTAAAGAGATTTCGCGCGAGTATTTCAACTCCAATGCCAGCGGCCAGGGCCGCCCCAACATCAAGGAATTGGTAAAGGAAGGTACCCAGGTACTGATCCAGGTGGACAAAGAGGAGCGCGGCACCAAAGGCGCGGCACTCACCACCTTTATTAGCTTGGCCGGCACCTATCTGGTGCTAATGCCCAACAACCCGCGTGCCGGTGGCATCTCACGCCGTATCGAAGGTGACGAACGCGAAGAGCTCAAGGACGCCCTTGATCAGGTGCAGGTGCCGGAAGGCATGGGCCTGATCGTGCGTACCGCCGGCGTTGGCAAGTCAGCCGACGAACTGCAGTGGGATCTGGAAAACCTGCAGCGCCGCTGGCAGCTGATCCAGCAGACCGCCAGCAGCGTCAAGGCGCCGGCCCTGGTCGATCGCGAAGGCAACGTCATTGTCCGCGCCATCCGCGATTACCTGCGCCGTGACATCGGCGAGATCGTGGTTGACGACGAAGGGGTGTTCAACGAAGTCCGTGAACATATCGCCCTCAACCGCGCCGATTACGTCAGCCGCGTCAAACACTACAACGGCGACGTGCCGCTGTTCTCCCACTACCAGATCGAAAGCCAGATTGAATCGGCCTTCCATCGCGAAGTGAAACTGCCCTCCGGTGGCGCCATCGTTATCGACACCGCCGAAGCCCTGACCGCCATCGACATCAACTCGGCCAAGGCGACCAAAGGCAGCGACATCGAAGAGACCGCCTTCCAGACCAACCTCGAAGCGGCCGACGAGATCGCCCGCCAGCTGCGTCTGCGTGACGTAGGCGGTCTGGTCGTCATCGACTTCATCGACATGACCCCGGTACGCCATCAACGCGAGGTGGAAAACCGCCTGCGCGAAGCCACCCGTCAGGATCGCGCCCGTATCCAGATCGGCCGCATCAGCCGCTTTGGCCTGCTCGAGATGTCGCGTCAGCGCCTGCGTCCGTCACTGGACGAATCGGCCCGCCACATCTGCCCGCGCTGCCATGGTGACGGCACCATCCGCTCGGTGGAGTCACTGACTCTGTCGGTGCTGCGCTTGATCGAAGAGGAAGCACTCAAGGACAACACCGTGCAGGTGATGACCCAGGTGCCGGTGGAAGTGGGCACCTATCTGCTCAATGAGAAGCGCTCTGCCATCGCCTCCATCGAACAGCGCCACGAAGTGCAGGTGGTGGTGGTCTGCAACCCACACCTCGACACCCCGAACTACAGCGTTACACGTCTGCGTAAAGACGAGGTGATTGGTGATCTGAGCTACCGCAGCGTGCGCAAGCCAGAAGAAGCCGCGTATCAGCCGCGTCAACAGGGACCAGCCGCACCGGCCCGCGTCACGCTTGGCACCACCTTTGTGCCAGAGCCTTCCAAAGCGGTTGCCGCCCCTGCCCCGGCCGCAGCAGCAACCGCACCTGTCGCTACCGCAGCGGTAGTGAGCGACACCAAACCGGGCCTGTTTGGCCGTCTGCTAGGCGCAATCAAAAAGATCTTGGGCAGCGACGAAGAAGCCGTCAGCAGCGACGACAAACCGGAGCGCAAGCGCGAACGCGGTGGTCGTCGCCGCCGTGGTGGCAGCGACCGTGGTGAACGTGGGCCGCGTGACGCCGCCCGTCAGGCCGATGGCCGTGGCGAGGGCCGTCGTGATGACAGCCGCCGTGATGAGCGTGGTGGCAAGCGTGACGACGCCCGTGGCAACGACAACCGTGGCGACCGTCGCCCCAAGGCGGCTGAAGCCAAAACCGAGGTACGCGCTGAGTCTCAACCGCGTGCCGAGCGCAGCGATCGCAGTGACCGTCCGGAGCGCAATGACCGTGGTGGCCGCAGTGAGCGTGGTGAAGGGCGTCGTGATCAGCGCGAGCGTCAGCCGCAGGTGGTGGTGGACGCCGATGACAATGGCGATATCCAGACCCTGAAGGTGACCGAACGCCGCCCGCGCCGCAACATGGAACGTCGGGTACGTATGGGTGAGGACGCCGTGGTTGCCGATAACAGTGCCGTGGCCGCTGGCATTGCCGCCGCCGCTACTGCCCAGGCCGTCGCTGCCGTTGTTCAGCGCCAAGGCACCCTCAATGACGAGATTGCTGAAAGCATGGAAGTGGTGATCCCGGGTGTTGCCGCCGCTAATGCCGGTGGTGATGAGCAGGGGCAACAGCCGCGTAGCCGTCGTCGCCGTGGTGGTCGCGGCCGTGGTCGTGGCCAGGGTGGCAACAGTGCTGATCCAGTCGAAGCCCGCTACCCGGAAGATGAAGCCGCTGACGCCGCCGCCGAGGCCGCTGACCAGAACGACTCGGGTGCCGTAGTGGTTGCCAATGACCTCGCCGTTGCCGCGCCTGTGGTTGCTGCCGAATCGCTGGTTCATGTGGAACGCGCAGAGTCGATCGAAGCTGCAGTGGTAAGCTCCGGCAATGCCGCCAGCGCCTGGGTCAGCGAAGAGCAGGAGCAGCCAGAGGCGGAAATCTCCGCCGCCCCTGAAGTGGCTGAGGTGATCATGGCCGAGGCTGCACCAGCGGTTGCCGTGGTTGAACCTGTTGCCGTTACTGCCGAGCCGGTAGTGACCGCTGAGGTTGAAGCAGTTGTCGTTATCGACGCCGAGCCGGCCATGACCGCCGCGGCAGTTGAGCCAGTGACCGTGGTCGAAGCCGAACCGGTGGCCATCGTCGTAGCCGAACCGGTTGCCGTGGTCACCGAGCCGGTGGTCACAGCTGCACCTGCTGCTGCGGCCTCGATCATCGAAACGGCTGTAGCCCGTGGCGAGCAGCTCAACCTGCTTGGCACGCTGGACAGCAGCACTCCTGCACCAGTGAGCAACGAGGCTCCGCGATCGCGCTTTGGTGGTGGTGCTGTCGCCGCAGCGCCGATGGCCAAGCCGCAAGCGGTCAGCGCGCCAGTCGCTGAAACACCGGTGGTGATTGAAAAACGCTACGGCGCTACCACCGAAAGCAAAGCAGCCCCCACCAGCCGCTTTGGTGCTATCTCTGCCCCGGCGACCAAACCCCAGAGTGACAGCAACCCAAGCTGAGTAACGGCCCCGCCGTGAATCACCAAGGCCACCGCAAGGTGGCCTTTTTCATGGCTCTCCCGGTAGCCATCGCCTGTCGACATTGTAGTCTGGGCTGTAATCTCGCGAATGGTCGGCTGCGGTTCGAAACCGGCAGCTCAAACAGAAGGGGTTTAATCCTGATGCCCAGCCCGACACCCACAAAAAAGCCGCCTGAGGATGGCGGCTTTTGGTCACGGGTTAGGTACTGATTTAGAGCGGCACACCCAGACGACGGGCCACTTCTTCGTAGCCTTCAACCACGTCGCCGAGACCCTGACGGAAGCGATCCTTGTCGAGCTTCTTGCGGGTTTCTTTGTCCCACAGGCGGCAGCCATCGGGGCTGAACTCGTCACCCAGGGTGATCTCACCGTGGAACAGGCCGAACTCCAGTTTGAAGTCGACCAGCATCAGGCCAGCCTCATCAAACAGCTGTTTGAGAACGTCGTTAACCTTGAAGGTCAGTTCTTTCATCCGCGCTACCTGCTCGTCGGTTGCCCAGCCGAGGGTGCGGATATGGAAGTCGTTGACCATAGGGTCGTGCAGCGCATCGTTCTTGAGGAAGAACTCGAAGGTCGGCGGATTGAGCTCCTGACCCTCGGTCAAGCCAAGACGGCGCACCATGGAGCCGGCCGCGAAATTACGCACCACGCACTCCACAGGGATCATGGTCAGCTTCTTGACCAGTGCTTCATCGTCGCCGAGCAGCTTGACCACGTGAGTCGGAATGCCCGCCTGCTGCAGCTTGGCCATGATGAAATGGTTGAACTTGTTGTTCACCATCCCCTTGCGGTCAAGCTGTTCCACCCGTTCACCATCAAAGGCACTGGTGTCGTTGCGGAACTGAAGAATGAACAGATCCGCATCATCCGTGGCGTAGACCGATTTCGCTTTGCCCTTATAGAGCAGTTCGCGCTTTTGCATGTTGGCTCTCGCTTAACGCGTTATGGACTGGTAGCCAGTTCCCGCGCCAGCACCGGATGGACCTTGGCGGCCACCTCGTCACTGAGCGGGCGGTTTTCGTCGTCGAGGATGGTAATCGAGGTGCGATCATTCGTCAGCTCGCCCACCATCACCTGGAACTTTTCACGCTCCAGCGGCAATTCATCATCGGCACCGAACATCGAACTCCAGAACGAGGCACTACCCTCGTACAGCACGAAGAAGGTGCCTTTGGTTTTGTCACGGTCTTCAATGACAAAACCAAGTCGCTCGAGGGCATCGGTCAAAGATGCCCAAGTACGATTAAAATTAGCGTCGGCCACAAAGATCGGTACACCAGACCCATCCTTGCCCAAGCCAAGCGTGATCAGCTGGCCCTGGCTCCCGCTGTCTGCGGCGATCAACCGCTGCTTGTACTCATACCAGGCCACCGCTTCGTTGAGCAGCCCCACGACATAGACGCGGCGCTCTTCGGGGGATAGGCCGCTCTGCCGCTGACCGTCGAGTTCGCGTTCGAACTCCAGCAGGCTGGCCCCCAAGGTGGCCGAACGGCCATGGCTGGCGATATCGAGGGTGAACAGAAAGCGCTGACGGATGAGCTCCTGGCGGGCCTTGTCGCCAAAAGGGTTGAGACGGCTCCACAGGCTCTTCTTTTCGCTTAGATCCACAGTATGCCAATCGGTGATCACCACCCCCTGCTCGCGATCCCAGAAGCGCCCTTGCAGCCCGGCATCCGCAAAGTACTCCCACAGGGTATACCAGGTGGTGTCACGCAAGTTGCCCTGCCCCTCAGTGATCTCAAAACGCACCGCATAACGGTCCAGCCCTTCGACCACACTGCTGCCCTCGGCCAGCGGAATCAGCTGCGGCGGCGGCAAGATGCTGACCGCTCCGCCAACACCACCACGACTCTTGGTGACGGGAATGTTGTAGCGCTCACCAACGGCAACCGGAGTCAGCCCCGGTGGCACCACCAAGGGTTTGCTGGTTCGTAACTCAAGATAATCAAAACCGCCTTCCGCCTGCCGGCGCTCCTCATCGGAGGCGCAGCCAGCCACGGCGGCCAGCAGGGTCAGGGTAAACAGCGGACGATGCAGTAATTTCATCAATCAGGCCACTCCGGCAGCAATCAGCGCTTCATCAAGGGCACCATGGTAACGGCTGCTGAGCACCGTTAACGGCAGGCGCAAGGTGGGCTGAGGCAGGCGACGCTGACGATGCAGGGCCCACTTCACCGGAATCGGATTCGCTTCGACAAACAGCCGCTCATGCAGCAGCCGCAGTTTTTGATCAACAACCCGCGCCTCGGCAATAGCACCGCTACGGACCAGACGGCAGAGGTCGGCCATCGCCCGCGGCGCCACGTTGGCCGTTACCGAGATCACGCCATGGCCACCCACCGCCAAAAACGGCAGTGCTGTCGCATCATCGCCGCTGAAGGTCAGAAAATCGGGACCACACAGCGCCTGGATCTGGGCCAGCCGCTCCAACTTGCCAGTGGCCTCCTTGATGCCGACGATGTTGCTGACCGCGGCCAGCCGGGCCACCGTTTCCGGCAGCAGATCGACACCGGTACGGCCGGGCACGTTGTACAGCAGCTGCGGCAGTTTGCTCGACTCGGCAATCGCCTTAAAGTGCTGAAACAAGCCATCTTGGGTCGGCTTGTTGTAATAGGGGGTGACGGTCAGACAGCCGGCAACGCCGGCGCGCTCGGCGCGCTCGGTCAGCTCGATGGCTTCGCGGGTGGCGTTTGCCCCGGTACCGGCGATCACTGGCACCCGGCCAGCGGCATAGTCAACGGCATGCCTTAGTACACTTTCATGCTCGTCAAAATCGAGAGTCGCGCTCTCACCGGTGGTGCCCACGGCCACAATGCCATCGGTGCCTTCAGCCACATGCCAGTCAACCAACGCCTTGAGAGTGGCGTAATCGACCTCCCCCCGCTCGTCCATGGGGGTGACCAGGGCTACGATGCTTCCACCGAACATATCGCGATATACTCCCGCCAAATCAGGCCCGCCATGGTACTCGCTGGCCCCTCGCCAATACAAGGGAACTCCCTGATCCCCCACCGCCGGGCACACGTAATGCGACAACAACCACGCCACAGGAGTGCAATGATGCAAACCCTTACCGCCGGGACCCCGGCCCCCGATTTCACCTTGACCGACGATCAGGGCAACAGTCTGACCCTCAGCAGCCTGCGCGGCCGTAAGGTACTGATCTATTTTTATCCCAAGGCGATGACCCCAGGCTGCACGGTGCAGGCCTGTGGCCTGCGCGACAGCCAGGCCGAGCTGGCCAAGCGCCAGGTGGTAGTGCTTGGCGTCAGTCCGGACAAGCCGGCCAGCCTGGCCAAGTTCGTGGCCCGCGACAATCTCAACTTCCGCTTGCTGGCAGACACTGACCACGCCGTCGCCGAACAGTGGGGGGTGTGGGGGCCCAAGAAATTCATGGGTCGTGACACCATCGGTATCCACCGCACCAGCTTTCTGGTGGATGAACAGGGGATGATCGTCAAGGTGTTCGACGACTTCAAGACCAGCAACCACCACGAGGTGGTGCTGGCTTGGCTGGATCGTTAACGCTCAGACGCTAGCCGACGTCTCGTTGCTACGGGAGGTCGGCCAAGCATTGACCACGGCCTTGACGAGCGTGGCCAGCGGGATGGCAAAAAACACCCCCCAAAAGCCCCATATGCCGCCGAAAAACAGTACCGCCACAATGATCGCCACCGGGTGCAGGTTGACCGCCTCAGAGAAAAGAACGGGCACCAGCACATTGCCATCAAGCACCTGAATGATCAGATAGCCGCCCACCACGTACCAGAATTCCGGAGAGATACCCCACTGAAACAGCGCCACCAGCACCACCGGAATGGTCACCACGGTGGCGCCGATATAGGGGATAAGGACACTCAACCCCACTGCTACTGCCAGCAACACTGCGTAGTTGAGTCCAAAGATCCAGAACAGCAGGTAACTGGCGACACCGATAATGACGATCTCCAGCACTTTGCCGCGCACATAGTTCATCACCTGCTGATTCATCTCGGCCATCACCCGCTCAGCCAGCTGACGGTTGGCCGGCAGGTAACGCTTGAGCGAGGTGATCAGGGCCCGCTTGTCTTTCAGCAGAAAAAACAGCAGTAACGGCACCAGGATGGCGTAAACCAGAATAGCCACCAGCGACAGCAGTGACCCCAGCGATGCCGACAGCACAACCTCACCAACCGCCAGCAGCCGGGTACGCAAGCTGTCAACCAGCAGGTCGATCTGCGCCTGACTGATGGTGTCAGGATAACGCTCCAACAGGTTCAGCAGAAAAATCTTCAGCTGGGCCAGCATATTAGGGAACTCGTTAACCAGTGTCGTGCCCTGTTGCCAAAGTAACGGCATCAACACCAGCAAGCCGAGCAGCATCAGCCCGATGATGGCCGAAGCGACCAGAGTGGCGCCGAGGCTACGCGGACAGTGCCAACGTTCCAGCAGATTGACCGTGCCATCACACAGATAGGCGAGCACCAAGGCGATCAGCAACGGCATCAGAATATTGCCGAACAGCCATAACAGGATAAACCCGCCAGCCAGCAGTGCCGCTAGGGTAATGGCAGCCGGATCACTGAAGCGGCGCTGGTACCAACTGATGAAGACCTCAAACATCAAAACCGTTTCTCCTGTAAAGAAGGGTTAGCCGCACCATGCCAGGAGAGCCACCAGTAACCATCCACGGTACTCACAACAAAGCCAATGCGACGTCGGCGCAGATAGCGGCAAAGATCAGCAACTGATGCCATATCATCAAGTTGTGCCCAGCCTTCATGCGCCGACAGCGCCATTTTGAGTTGTACCAGCACGAGCGGACAGCGCAAACCGCGCCAGTCATAGCTGGCAGGCGCACACATGGACTTCATCCCGACAACCGGCTAATTTAGGCCCAGCAGCTTACCAGATGGTTTACTGAGTGACGATTCGCACGTTTTTGCGGGCTCGCCCTTTGGCGCTCGCCCTGAGTGTCCTTGTCGCCCTGCCCGCTCCCGTTCATGCCAGCAACACCCTGCCCGATATCGGTACTGCAGCGGTCGATTCGCTGTCACTGGACAAAGAGCGGGAGTACGGTGCTGCCTACATGATGCAGCTGCGCGCCAGCGCCCCGATTATCCAAGACCCGGTGCTGACCGATTATGTCTCGGACCTCGGCTACCAGCTGCTGCGTCACGCTGATCGCCTCGATCACCGCTTCCACTTTTTCGTCATCAACAACCCCGAAATCAATGCCTTCGCCTTCTTTGGCGGCCATGTCGGCATCCATACCGGGCTGTTCCTGCACGCCGACCAAGAGAGTCAACTGGCCTCGGTGCTGGCTCATGAAATTGCCCACGTTACCCAGCGCCATCTGGCGCGCATGATCGCCGAGCAGGAACGCAACACACCGCTCACCGTTGCCGGGGTGTTAGGGTCGATTCTGCTGGCGGTGGCCGCACCAGGCGCGGGTATGGCGGGGATGGCCGGCATGTCAGCGACCATGGCAGCCAGTCAGCAATCAAGCATTAACTTCACCCGACTGCACGAGCAGGAAGCTGACCGGTTGGGCATGCGCATGCTCACCGCCGCTGGTTTCGACGCTTGGGGCATGCCAGATTTCTTCACCAAGATGGCAGCCCAGTACCGTTTTGCCAGCAAGCCGCCGCAGATGTTGCTGACCCACCCGCTGACCGAATCGCGCATCACCGACAGCCGTAACCGGGCGGCAGACTTTGCCCGCCAGCCGCCCCACGATGAGCCGCTGTTCCAGCTGGCGCGGGCGCGGGTGGTGGTGCGCTACGGCGGCAAAAAGGCCGAGGAACTGGTCAAACGACTGAGCGAACAGCAAGCCCGCGGTGAGCGCCCTTTTGGCAGTGCCACCCCTTATGCGCTGGCGCTGGCCCTCACCGATGCCAAGCGCTACGAGGAAGCCAAGGCGCTGCTGCTGCCAATGCTCAAGACCCAACCAGACAACCTCTTTTACCTCGATACCCTGAGCGACATCGCCACCGGTTCGCGCGATTACGACCTGGCCCAGCAACTGCTTGAGGAAGCGGCCAGACTGCGTCCCCACAACAACGTCATCACCATCAATCTCGCCAACCTGTTGATTACCCGTGGTCAACACCAGCCTGCATTGACGCTGTTGGAACGTTACCAGCAGGAGCGCGAGGTTGATGATCTGGTGCTGGGTATGCTGGAGACCTGCTACGCCAAACTCAACCAGGAACCACGTCGCCAACAGATTCGCGCCGAACGGCTGGGGTTGGTTGGCAACTTTCCGCAGGCGATCGAAGCTCTGCAAACCGCTCACAGCTTGTACGGCGACAACGCTGTCGAACAGCTACGCATCGAAGCCCGAATCCTCCAGTTTAAGGAGCAGGAGCAATGGCTCAGGAACCTCTAATCGACATCACCCTTTATCACAACCCGCGCTGCTCCAAATCCCGCTGCGCCCTTGAGCTGGTGCGGGAGCGCGGTGTCGAGCCCAACATCATCCCCTATCTGGACCAGCCCCCCGAGCGCGCCACCCTCGAAGCTTTGGTACGGCTGACCGGCGTGGCCTCGGTACGGGAACTGATGCGCACCAAAGAGGATGAGTACAAAGTGCTTAACTTGGCCAGTATCAACGATGAGCAGGCACTGCTGGATGCGCTGGTTGCCCATCCACGCCTGCTGGAGCGCCCTATCGCCGTAGCCGGCGACAAGGCGGTGGTGGCGCGGCCACCGGAGCGGGTTTTGGAGCTACTGCCATGACCGCCCAAGAGTTGCTGCGCTGGCGCCGATTAGCCACCGCCAGCTACCTCGCCCTGTTTACTTGGATGGGGTTATGGCTGTGTCGTGACGGTCTGCCCAACTGGCTGGGGCTGGCCATTGGCTGGTTGCCCTTATGGCTACCGCTGTGGGGTATTCTGCGTGGTCGCATCTACACCTTCGCCTGGAGCAACTTCATCGTCATCCCCTATCTCGGCCACGCCGTGATCTTGGCCTGGATCAATCCTGAAATGCGGCTTGACGGCTTTATCGAAGGGCTGTTGGCGCTCTCCACGCTACTGCTCACCTCTTACTACACCCGCTTCGCTTCGCGCTACCGTCGTCACCACGGCAGCGCTGCCAATGCGGTATTGGGGCTGGATGACGATGAACCTGCGCCGCGCCCTTAAGGGTCTCTTCTGGCTGCTGCTGCCACTGCTAGCGGCTTGCGGTGGCGGTGGCGGTGACAGCACGCCGCAGCCTGATACCAACCCGCCGGAGTTGCAGTTGATCGACCAACAGCCTGGCGCTGGCGGCGCTATTGCCCTGCTGGCTGATCAACCGGTCAACTGGCAACAGCTGGATGGCCCAACGGTAGTCAGCGCCAACTGGCACGACTCGTTACTAGCGATTGATCTGCCGGCCAGCGGCGTTTACCGCTTTCGCGCCACCAACAGTGCTGGCGACAGCAGCGAATATCAGTTTGAGGTTAACGACAATGCGCGGATCAGCGCCCGCCGCGACCGCATCCAACCGGGCGGCTCACGCCTGTCGCTGCGCGCCAGCGTCACAGGTGACGCCAGCGACTGGCAGTGGCAGCAAACCGGCGGTCCCAGCGCAATCCTGAGCGGCGATGGCCCGCTAGCCTTCATTCAGCTGCCACAGGTGAGCAGCAGCCAGCAGCTGCACTTTGAGGTCAGCGCCCTCATTGACGGCGAGCGCTACTCAGACCAGATCTTGGTAATCGCCAGTGACGCCTTGCCCCCTGCTGATGGCAGCTACTTTGATGAACCCCTGACCAGCGTCAGCGCCTGGAATAACAGCAGCCCCTATGCCGCCGTGCTGGCCCCCTGCCTCTACAGCAACCAGCTGATCCGCAGTTGCCCGCTGACTAGCCTGCCGCTGCTCGACATGGACGGCAGCGTGCCCAGCGTCGACGAAGTGATGGCACGGGTGGTGGTTTCCCATCGCTGGATGGGTGACGCGCTGCGTGAGTTTCTCCTCACCAAAGACCCCCATGGCGACTTCCGCGCCCTGCTCGGGGCGGTGACCGGCATTGTCATCAGCAGCGATATCCGCCCGTCCTTCTACTGGAGCGCCACCGGCGCCATCTATCTGGATGGTGACTACCTGTGGCGGCTGGCCCATGAGCGCGATCTGGTCAACGAGCAGCCCGATTACCGCAGTGATTTCGGCAAAGAGCTGGCCTTCGACATGCTGTGGCGTTACACCCGCGACAACGACTATGCCTTTGTCCGCCGACCGCGCAGCGAACGGCTAGATCGAGACTTGGACGAACTTGAGCCAGCGCTGGCTTTTCTGCTCTACCACGAACTGGCCCACGCCAATGACTTTTTCCCGCCGCTGGCCCGCCAAGAGCTGAGCCTCAACCAGAGCGCCCTGCAGGCAGCCACGGCGCTGGCCGACCAGCGACTGTCGAACCAGCTGCGCCGCGAGCTGCCGCTGGCCAGCAACTTGCTGCGCGAACTGGCCGCCATCTCCTTCCGTGGCGCCAGCAGCAGCGATAGCCAGCGGGCGCTGCAGCCCGACGCCATCAGCAGCGAGTTCGCCAGCGACGGCGCCAACGATTACTACAACTACAACACCCAGTACGAAGATCTGGCGATGCTGTTTGAAGAGCTGATGATGAGCAGCCGCCTGGGCGTCCGCCGCGATGTGGCGGTTACCGACCAGCCTCAGGTCGAATCGCCCCGCGCCAGCGACTATCAGGTGCAGTGGGGCCAGCGCGGCCGCATTACTGAAACCGGCGTGCGCGAACGGGCGCTGTGGGTGGCCGAGCAGATCCTGCCCGCTGCCGAGCCGGCCAGCCTGCTGGACCGTCTGCCACCACCAACACCGCTGCGCAGCGGCGCCAGCTGGCTCGATAACCTCGACCCCAGTCTGACACCGCAGCCGCGTAACCTGCTACTGCACACCGAAGCCCCTGCCTCCAGCGACGACCGTCTGCGCCCCGGCGAGCTGCGTTAACCGCCACCGCCAACGGCCGTCGCCGCCGTCCATTTTGATCCCAGCAAGGTTTTTTGCCGGCGCACTGGCATTACTGGTTAGACCAGCAAAACTAGAACCAGCGCCGCCAGCAAGGCTGACGATCAGGGAGGTCGGCGATGGGTTATCTGGTCACCGGAGGCGGCGGTTTTATCGGCCGCCAGCTGCTTGAACAGCTGTTACAACGGCCGGGCACCATCTATCTGCTCTGCGCCCATGACACCGACGAGCAGCGGCTGCAGCCGTTAGCGCAACGCTGGCCGCAACGGCTGGTGCTGCTACGCGGCGACATCACCCTCACTGACTGCGGGCTCGATGTCGCCTTGCTGCTGCAGCTGCGTGGCACCATCGACCATCTGTTTCATCTGGCCGCCATCTACGATCTCAACGCCGATGGCGACCTGTGCCAGCGGGTCAATGTTGAGGGCACCCGCAACGTGCTGGCGCTGGCCCGCAACCTGCAGGTCGGCTGCTTCCACCATCTCTCCTCCATTGCCGTGGCTGGCCACTATCCCGGCTGGTTTCGCGAATCGATGCTGAGCGAAGCGACTGACCTCGACCATCCCTACCTGCGCAGTAAACATGAGGCCGAGCTGCTGGTGCGCAACGAGCAGCAGCTACGCTGGCGCATCTACCGCCCCGGCATGGTGATTGGCGATTCACACACGGGTGCCGCCGATCGGGCTGACGGGCCCTACTACTTCTTCAAGATGCTGCAGAAGATCCGCAACGCTCTGCCGCGCTGGATGCCCACCCTGGGGATTGAAGGGGGGCGGCTGAACATAGTGCCGGTCGATTTCGTGGCGCGGGCGCTGGACCATATCGCCCACCGCGCCGAGGGCGATCGCCTCTGCTACCACCTCACCGATCCCCACCCTTTTACCGCCGGTGAAGTGATCAACATCTTCGCCGATGCCGGCCATGCGCCGAAGATGGCGCTGCGCCTCGACACCCGCCTGCTGGCACTGGTGCCGGCGCAGCTGCGCCAGCTGCTGACCTCGCTGCCGCCGGTGCAGCGGGCGCTGCATGCGCTGCTCGGCGATCTCGGCATTCCCGCTGATGCGCTACGTTTCGTCAACCTGCCCACCCAGTTTGACTGCAGCAACACCCTGACGGCACTGGAAGGCAGCGGTATCGAATGTCCACGGCTCCACCACTATGCCCCGGCCATCTGGGACTATTGGGAGCGCCATCTCGATCCGGATCTCTTTATCGACCGCAGCCTGCGCGGCCTGCTGGCGGACAAGGTAGTGCTGATCACCGGTGCCACCTCCGGCATTGGCGAGGCCACGGCGCTGCTGCTGGCCACGGCCGGGGTGCGGCTGGTGCTGGTGGCACGCACCCACGATGAACTATTGCGGATGCAGGCCGCAGTGGCCGAACGCGGTGGCGAGGCGGACATCCACGCCTGCGATCTCTCCAACCTCGATGCGGTGGCGCTGCTGGTGGAACAGGTGCTGGAACGCCATGGCTGTATCGATCTGCTGATCAACAACGCCGGCCGCTCCATCCGCCGCTCAGTGGAGCAGAGCTTCGACCGTTTCCATGACTATCAGCGCACCATGCAGCTCAACTACTTTGGCGCCCTCAAGCTGACCCTCGGCCTGTTACCGGCGATGCTGGCCAAAGGGAGCGGCCAGGTGATCAACATCTCCTCCATCGGCGTGCTCACCAATGCCCCGCGCTTTTCCGCCTATGTCGCCTCCAAGGCGGCGCTGGAGGCCTTTACCCGTTGCGCGGCGGCGGAGTTCTCCGATCGCAACATCAAGTTCACCACCATCAACATGCCCTTGGTGGAAACCCCGATGATCGCCCCCACCCAGCAGCTCTACCGCTCGGTGCCCACCCTCAAGCCGGAGGAAGCGGCGGCCCTGGTGGCCCGCGCCATCATCGACCAGCCCAAGCGCATCGCCACCCGCCTCGGCATCTTCGGCGCCATCATCCATGCGCTCTTTCCACGTCTGGGCGAGATCATCATGAACAGTGGCTTCCGCATGTTCCCCGACAGCGCCGGCAACGGCGATGCCCCTCATGGCCAGCAGCCGCCATCAGCCGAGATGCAGGCCTTTGCCGCTCTGCTGCGCGGCATTCACCTGTGACGGAGGGCGACCGATGAAGCTCAGCGCCTGTCATCACTACGGCGTCGATATCGACCAGCTTTACCCCTGGTTCTGCCAGCCCGAACTGATCCGCTGTAAATATGAGGCACTCGGTTCGCACCAGATCGCCATCAGCCGGGCGGACGATAGCGACGATGGCTTCCACCTTGAGCTGAGCCGCGACGTCCCGGCTGAGGTGCCAGCAGTGCTGAAAAGCCTGCTCGGCAGCTATAACCGGGTCGAGCAGCAGGAACACTGGTACAGCCTGGAGGACGGCAGCCTCGGCTGTGATCTGCAGCTGGTGATCCGTGGCGTACCGGTCACCATTAGCGGCCAGTTACGGCTGGTGGACGAAGCGACAGGTTGCCGTAACGAGATTGAACTGAGCGTCAGCAGCGGCCTGCCGCTCTTGGGGGCAACCCTGGTCAAGTTCGTGGCCGGCGACTGCCAGCGGGCCATGGCGCAGGAATATGGCTACCTGCAGCAACAGCTGGGCGGGGCCAGCGGTGGGTAACCGTGAGCGGATCCTGGAGTTCTCCCTGGCCGCCTTCAACCGTCAGGGCTTTGATCAGGTCAGCACCCTGACGATCACCAGCGAGCTGGCGATCAGCCCCGGCAATCTCTACTACCACTTTGCTAACCGCGACGAGATCGCGCGGGCCCTGATGCAGGAGTGCGAGCTGGCGCTGCAACGGCTGAGCCAGCAGTTCGAACAGGAGGTGGTGAGCGGCGAAGACTATTGGCCCTATCTGCACAGCCTGCTCACCCTGCTCGATCAATACCGCTTTGTGCTGCGCGATCTGGCTGGCCCGGCCCTCGGCCATAGCGCCATTCGCCGGCCACTGACCAAATTGCTAAGCCAGCTACGCCAACTGGGCCAACGGGCGCTGCAGCGGTTGCAGGAGCTGGGCTGGCTGCAGCTGGAGCAGACACAGCGCGAATTACTGGCCGAGAACATACTGATGGTGACCATCGGCTGGCTGCAGCTGCACAGTCTGGCCCACCCGGAGCCCTTGCCGCCCGCCACCATCCGCGCTGGCGTTAAACAGTTGCTGGCGCTGGTGCAGCCCTATTTAACCGCGAGCGGCTGATCGTCACTGCTTACTGCCGCGCTCTTGCCGGCAGCCATAGGTGGCTGACCCATCGGGGTGATGCGACTGCGCAGAAAGCGGCCGCATTCCGCCAGCGCCTGCTGCGCTTCCGGCAGCTGGTTGAAGATGGGAAAGACATGGGGCATGCCCGGCCATACCGTCAACTTCACTTCACCACCGCAACTTTCGACCTTGGCGGCCAAGCGCACCGCATCGTCGAGCAGCACCTCATCTTCACCCACATGGATCATCAGCGGCGCCAGCTGGTGCAGTTCGCCCACCAGCGGCGAGATCAGCGGCTGCCAGGGGTTGTGATGGGCGATGTAGTTATTGCGCAGCAACAACAGGGTAGCGATGGCAAAAAACGGGTCACTGTCATGGCGCTCAAACACAGTGGCGCCAGTCATCACCATATCCACCGCCGGTGACAGCAGCACCGCCGCCGCCGGTTGCGGTTCGCCAGCATCGCGCAGCTGCATCAGGGTGGTCATCACCAGATTGGCCCCCGCCGAATCGCCCCCCAGGCAGATCGCCGATGGCGGAAAACCATGGGCCAGCAGCCAGCGATAAGCCAGCAGACAGGCGTTGACCGCCGCCGGAAAGGGGTGCTCGGGGGCCAGCGGATAGTTGACCATCAACCCGCGCAACCCCGACTGGCCGGAGAGCCGGGCCAGCACCGCGTTATGGGCCATGGGGCTGCGGAAACAGAAGCCGCCACCGGGAAAATAGAGCAGTACCCCCAGCTGCTGACAGCCGGGACGCTCAACCCAGGCGCAGGCCAGATCACCGATGGTAAAGGGGTTGAACTGGATATCTGGCGGCTGATTGATAAAAGAACCGAGGCGATCGATGCCGAGGATCACCCGCCGCATCTCGTCGATGGTTCGGCAACGCTCCAGCCGGGCCCGCATCACCCGGTGCAACAATGGTTTAAATGCCTTGCCTTGCCAGCTCACCATACAGCCCTCGCCGGTTATCAGCGTTTATGGCCGGCTACGGCCCGCCGATGTGTGGATACGGTCACAATCCGCTTTGTCTGGGCACAGCACCCTCACCGTCGCCGCTGTCACCGTCAGTTTCGGGCACTGCCAACTGGTCGCTGACCAGTGCAACCGCCAGCTCGACCACATCCTGTTCCAGCCCGCTCAGAGCTTCGGCCAGATACTCGGCCATCAGCTCAAAGTGGGGTAGCGCATCGTTGCTGCCCACCAGCCCAAAATGAACAGCACCATCATAACTATAGAGGGTGATGTTGAGACTTTGCCCCGGCAGCAGTAGCGACAGCGGATAAACCTCGGTCATCCGCGCCCCCATCAGGTAAAGCGGCCGTTTGGCCCCCGGCACATTGGAGATGATCAGGTTACTGGCCGGCGGCACCACCCCGTTGAGGTTGAGTTTGCCGCCCAGCAAAGCGGCGGCATTGACCAGAATCGAGTAATTAACATAAGCCTCCGGCGACATCGACAGTGCCTCCTGCTTGACGCCGGTGGAGGAGCGCTGAATGGCGGCCAGACGCTCGATGGGCGAGTCATCTACGCCGCCCATGGCGACCAGCCCGATCGACATCTTGTTGCAGGCAGAGGCGAGATCGCCCGGACGGCGCAGGTTGACCGGCATCAGCGCCACCAAGGGCTTGGTGGGTCGCCAGCCATGATCGGCAAGGTAACGGGTCAGCGCGATGTCGCAGACGGCCAAGGCCACATCATTGAGCGAGGCCCCGGTCAGACGGCCAATCTGCTTGAAGCTGGCCAACGGAAAGCGGCCGACGCAGATACTGCGGCCACCGCTGGTGCGCTGGTTGAGCGGGGTGCGCGGCGCGGTAAAGGGGGTGGCCAGCGGCGAGTCGCCCAGATGCAGCGCCTTCAATGCCAGCCGCGAACCGAGGCGCAGCAGCCCCGGCAGGGTCAGTACCTCCTTTGACAGCCGGCTGACCGCGTCCAGCCAGCCCGCCACCATCCCCTGCTCGCTGACATCGCCCTGATGCCCCTCGCCTTCGCTCAGCGGGTGCTGCCAGAACGGCCTGAATGGTCCCCGTGCCGATGTGCTCATACAACGGGTAAAGAGACCGCTGGCCCTCACCCCGTCAGCCAGCGCATGGTGCATCTTCAGGGCCACCGCCACACAACCATCGGCCATGCCATCCACCAGCAGCAGCTGCCACAGCGGGCGGCTGCGATCCAGCGGCCGGCTGTGAAAGCGGCCGATCAGCTGCATCAGCTGGGCGCGGTCACCCGGCTCAGGCAGCAACTCCAGGCCGATATGATCCGCGAGCACTACCCGCTCGCAGGGCAGCCACTGGGGTAGATTGTGATAGCTAACACTCAGCCGCCAATTGAAGGGGGCCACCACCTCAGGAAAGCTGAGCATATGGCCGTACAGACGCCGGGCAAACTGCCCCTGCTGCCGCTTGGGCGGGCGTAGCAGCACCAACCCGGTGACATGCATCGGCGTTTCGTCGCTCTCAAACCAGACGAAGGCGGTATCCATGATCGACAGACTGGTCATCGCCGCCGCTCCATTTGCCGCAGGTCTGGCCTGCGCCTCGCCTCACCCGGTCAGCCACGACCAGCGCCCGCCAGCAGCGGGCGCTGACCGTTATCACCGGCGCTATTTGTTGCGCGACAGGGCCTCGACTGCGGCGGCCAGCTTGTCGAGCTTGTCGTTCATCTCCTCCAGCTTGCGCCGGTCGATGCCGCTGAGCTTGAGGAACAGCTCGTTGACCCGCTCCTCCACCTTGTCGCCGGCCCGTTCGCGGGTCTCTTCCAGCTTCTGGCGGGTGGCATACTCGACTTCTTGGCCGCGAGTAACCAACTCATCAAACACCTCACTGGTCTTGTCGCCCAAATCTTGGGCCTCTTCGATGCTCTTGCTATAGATCCCCAATCCAGCGAGCCAGATATTGCGCGCCAACTGTTCGCCGTTTTCCAGCACCCGGCGGGCGGTTTCCTTAACGTTACTAGCGTTCATGACAGCATCCTCATGCAGTGGACGGGGCTGGCGCTGTTGGCCGCCCCGACCGGGTTTCACGACAATTCAGCAACGGCAGTTTCAACCTGTTCAGCCACCTCACTGGCTGCCGCCTCAACCTTGGCGACCGCCTGTTTAGCGGCGGGCTTAACGGCTTTGGCGCTCTTGGTTGCCGCCTGCTTGGCCTTGGCATGCTCCGCTTTGACCCCTTCGGCCATCGCCTCGACCACCTTGGCCAACGCCTTGGCTGCTGGTTTGGCGGCAGCGCTCAGCTCCGCTTTCAGTTCAGCCTGTGGCTCAGCTTTGGGTGCAGCTTTGGCGGCCGGACGGGCAACGGCTTTGGCCGCTGGTCTGGCGACCGGGGCCGCAACCGCTTTGGCTTCAGCCTTAGGCTTAGCCGCAGGGCGGCCAGTGACCTTGGGTAGTGGTGCGGCAGCAGGCTCATCCAGCGGCGCCATACCTTTGGCCTTGAGCAGGCTTTCGACCTGGCGGCTGAGGTTATCCAGCTTGTCGTTGAGCTGCTCCAGTTTGCCGCTGTCCATGCCGGCGGCTTTTTGCATCAGCCGCTGCACTCGCCCTTCCACCAGCTCGCTACCATGCTCGGCCGCATGGGCCACCCGTTCGCGGGTGCTCTCTTCCACCTGCTTGCCGCGGGCGATCAGCTCATCAAACAGGCTCTGGCTGCGGGCCGACAGCTGCTCAACCTCCTCGGCACTCTTGGCGTAAGCACCAAGACCAGCCAGCCAGATGTTGCGCAGCATTTCGTCGCGCATTCCGCCTATCTTCTTGACCGTGGCCCCGGCCTTTTTCATCAGCGATGACATGGCATCCTCCTGTCGTCTCAGTTGAGACCGGGCGGGCATCTCACCCCGACCCGTCCGGTTCCCGGTTGTCTGAGTCAAAGGTACGCCGCAGAAATAGAGAGCTCCCCCTAACCGGCCGGCGGGGGTTGATTGAGGTCAAGAAGTAGCCAACGAAAAATGGCAGACAGCTGGACAGCCCGCCGGCAGCAGTTACCCGGCGGGGCCGAGCAATTTGTCGAGCTGATCATTGATCGATTGTTCGATACTGGTGCGAAAGGCCGACAGCAGGAAGCCGAGCTTAAGCTGAATTTCGATACGATCGTGGCCAGCCTGCAGATGACCATTGGCGCCACCGCTGTGGCTGAGCATCAGCCGGGTCTCCTGCCAGTGCCACACCACCCCGTACTTGCTGGCCAGTTTGTTGGCGACCTGTTCGCTCAGGTCGCGGATGCGGGCCTCGCCCAGCTGGTGGTTGCGCATGATCTGAATGGTCGCCATTACTTACTCCGGTTCGGCCATATCTGTCGGTTGATTCACTGTAGCTGCCGCCAGCCGCTCGCCCAAGGTGGCATAGCGGGCCACCCGTCGGGCCACCGCCTTCTGCCACAGACCAAGGCTGCCAGCAATATGCAGCGCCTGCTTGGCGCGGGTCAGGCCGGTGTAGAGCAGCTCTCGCCCCAACACCCGGTTATCGCCATCCGGCAGCAGGATCGCCACCTGGCCAAACTCGCTGCCCTGGGTTTTGTGGATGGTCATGGCATAGACGCTCTCAACCTGCGGCAGGCGGGCCAGGCTGACCTGACGGTAATCGCCGGGGCCACGCTCAAAAAATGCCTGCAGCCGGCCCTGACCATCGGGCCACACCAGCCCCACATCGCCATTAAACAGCCCCGTGCTGTAGCTGTTTTCCACCACCATCAGTGGTCGCCCGGCATAGTTGCCGCCGGGGCGAACCCGGCTGAAACGGCGGGCCAGCAGCTGTTCAATCTGCGGGTTTAACTGCTCGACGCCGCGCTCGCCCACCCGAGTGGGCAGCAGCAGACGAAAGCCATGCAGCGCAGCAAAGGCCGCCGGCAGATCGGCCGCGCCCAGCAGCTGACCATAGAAGTGGTGAACCAGCTGCTCCAGCCACAGCTCAACGCTGCTGTCGTCACACCAGCTCAAAAGCGGCTGGCGGCTAAGCAGCTGCGCCGGCGGGCACTGGGCCTGCTCCAGCACGCTGGCGCTGGCCTGAGCCTCGCCGCTGATCACCAGCTGCGCCAGCTCGCCGATCTGGCCGCCAAAGCGATGGCTGCGCGCCAGAAACAGCAGATGATCCTGAGCGCCTGGGCCATCGCCACTTGGCAACTGCTGCCCGGCCAGTGCCGCTACCCGCGCCACAGTGGCGGCGCTGTAGCCGGGGTGCGGGCGTGGTGCCAGCTCGGCCAGCACACTGCCGGTCTCCACCGACGGCAGCTGATCGGCATCGCCGAGCAGCACCAGCATGCAGTGGTCAGGCAGGGCGCGCAGCAGCCGCGCCATCAGCGGCAGATCGAGCATCGACACCTCATCCACCAACAGCAGATCGCCATCGATCAGATTGTGCTCATGGTGGCGGGGCTGGCTGCTGTCGGCCACCACCCCGAGCAGACGGTGGATGGTCTCGGCCCGCGTTGGCATGGCCGCAAGGGTGGCTGCGGCCACGCCGCGCCCGGCCAGCTCAGCCTTGGCTTTGTCCAACGCTTCACCCAAGCGCTGCGCCGCCTTGCCAGTGGGCGCCGCCAGCCGCAAGTGCAGCGCGTTGCCTGAAAGGGCCTGCACCACCACCAGCAGCCTTGCCACGGTGTAGGTCTTGCCGGTGCCGGGGCCGCCACAGATGAGCGCCAGACGGCGCCCCAGGGCGTTGGCCACCGCCAGCCGCTGCCAGTCGCATTCAGATGTTGGCGGGCCAAACAGCTGGTCGAGCAACTGGCGGGCCTGTTGCTGCTGCTCCGGGGTTAACAGTTGATAACGGCTGCGCGCGGCCAGTGCCGCCGCCACCTCCCGTTCATATTGCCAATAGCGGCGCAGGTAGAGGTGGCCGTGCTCGAACACCAGCGCCGCGCCATCCTCAGGGGCAATGGCCAGCCCTGCCAGCAGTGCCTGCAGTTCGGCCAGCGGCGCAAAGCGGTAGCCCGGCTGCTGCTCACTGTCACCGCCCCACCACAGTTCACCGGCCAGCGCCGTCAGCGGCAAGGCGCTGTGGCCGGCGCGGGGGGCGGCACTGGTGGCCAACAGCAGGTGAAACAGCGCCGGCGCCCGCGCATCTGTTGCCGGCAGCAGGTCCGCCAGCAGCTGGCGGGCCAGAAAATAGTCGATCGCTTCTATACCCGCCCCCATGCCCGCCCCCTGGCCGGCCAGACGGGCACAGCACTGTTCGCTGCTGCGATCGATCGGCGCTAACGGGGCGCTGCTGGTCAGGCTTAGATCGCTCATGGCCGGCCCCCCATCAGCTGATCCAGCTCGGCCAGCAGTTGCGGGGCCAGCGCTTTGGCGTAGATCCCCGCCCCCGGTTCGGCCGCGCTCATGCCGCGCAGGTAGAGGTAATAGACACCGCCAAAATGGCGGGCCGGATCGTAGCCCGGCAGGCGTGAGGCCAGATAACGGTGCAGGGCCAGGGCGTAGATCAGGTACTGCAGATCGTAGTAATTGGCCGCCACATGGCGGGCCAGCGCCGCTGGCTGGTAATCGGCAAAGCCGTTGCCGAGGTGGCTGGATTTGTAATCGGCCAGATAAAAGCGCCCCTGCCACTCGAAGATCAGATCGATAAAGCCGTGCATCATCCCCTCCAGCTGGGGCGGGCCGGGCAACCACAGCCGCGCCTCGCCACGCTCACGGGCCAGCAGCCGGGCCAGCTGGGCCAGCGACGCCTGAGACAGGGTGAAGTGAAACCCGCACTCGCGCAGGGTGCGGGCCGGCGCCAGCTGCGCCAACGTCAGCGGCTCACCACCATGGAGCGCCGCGAGTGGGCTGTGCAGGCAGTCGCTGAGCCAGTCGCTGAGCGCCGGCTGCTGATCAAGGCTAAGCAGCGGGCTGCGGCGCAGCAGCGGTTCGAGCAAGCGTGGCCAGTTGGGCGCGGTGAAATCGAGCTGTTCAAACAGGCTGTGCAGCAAAATGCCGGCATCACTGCCCCGGCGCAGGGCAAAGCGCAGCTCGCCACCGCCAGTGGCCTCAGCAATAGGTGCGGGCTGCGCCTCGGCATCGCGATCCGCTGGCTGAGCGCTGCGGCTGTCGCGCACCAAGGCGCTGAAGCTGTGCAGCGCCCAGCGGCTGTCGATGGCGCGCGGCAACTGGGCCAGCGCCAGTGGCGGCAGCGGTTGAGTGTCGGCCTTGTGGGCCAGCGCCGCTGGCAGCTGCTGGCCATCCAGCAGCAGCGCATCGCCATTGCTGCTGGCCACCAGTTGGTTGAGCGCCTCTGCCCAGCTGGCGTCGCTTTCCAGCTTGAGCGCCAACCCCAGCGCCGAGCGGTGGCTGCCTTTGGTCGGCGCCACCCCGAGGTAACAGCGGTGGATGGCACGGGTGACAGCCACATAGAGCAGCCGCAGCGATTCTGCCTCGCCCTGGGCGCGGCATTCGCGCAGCGCCTCCTCGCTCGCCCCCACCTGCTGGCGGCGGCTGTTGCTGGCGCGGTGCTGGTACTCGAAATAGTGAATGAACTGATTACCGACTTTGACCGGATCGCGGTAGTTGCTGGCGAAAGGGATAAACACCAGCGGATATTCCAGCCCCTTGCTGCCATGCAGGGTGACGACCCGGATCAGGTTGGCATCGCTCTCTAAACGCAGCTGGGCGGTTTCGCCCCCCTCGCCCTGCCCGGCTTGGGCCGCATCGATCTGCTGCTGCAGCCACTGGCGCAGCTGCTGCGGGTGGGGCTGCTGGCCAGCGGCCTGCTGCAGCTGCTCGGCCAGATGGATCATGTTGGTCAGGCTGCGCTCGTGGCTGGCGGGCGCCGGCTGGTAATGGTGATAGAGCAGATGGAGCAGCAGTGCCATAGGCCCACGCTGCTGCCACAGCTGGCGCAAGCCCGTCAGGCGTTCGCGCTGCTGCTGCCACAGCTCATCGGCGTTGGGATCTGCCAGCTGCGCCAGCAATGCCGCATCGCCACCAAGCAGGCGGGTGGAGAGCGCCGCCAGCAACAGGCGATCGCTATCAAGCGCCAACAGGCCATCGAGCAGGCGCAGCAGTTCAGCCGCCTCGCTGCTGGCAAACAGGTTGTCGCGCTCGCTCAAATAGACACTGGGGTAACCAAGCTGGCGCAGCGCCTCGCGCACCACGCTGGCCTCATGGCCGCTGCGCACCAGCACGGCGATGTCGCGCTCGCGCAGCGGCTCATCGCCCAAGCGTGCAGCGGCCAGCAGGCGGCGGATCTCGCAGGCGCACCAGTGGGCCAGCTGCTGCTGTAGATCGGCCTTATTGCCGGGCCGGCCGCCACCGGCCTCCTCGTCGCTGGCTTGCTCGCCTAGCCACAGATAATTGAGCGCGGCGCGCTCGGCCAGCGGATCGTACAAAGGCGCGCTCAACGCTTTGGCGGTGTCGGCGGCCTTAACGGGCTGATAGCCAATGCCATAGCCAAACAGCTCGGCCGGGCTGGCAGTGAGCGGCGCCCCCCAGAACAGCCGGTTGTAACCGCCCACCACCGCCGGCAGCGAACGCCAGTTGGTGTCCATCTGCCAGTGGTGGTCGGCCGCGGCGCGGGCCGCCAGATAGGTGAAGATATCGCCGCCGCGGAAGGCGTAGATCGCCTGCTTGGGATCACCAATCATCAGCAGCAGGCGGCTGCCATCGCCCTGCGGATAGAGGGCATCGAAGATGGCGTACTGGGCCGGATCGGTATCCTGAAACTCATCCACCAGCGCTGCCGGATAGGTCTGGCGCAAGGCCGCCAGCAGCGCAGCCCCCTCAGTGCTGACCAACCGGGCGGCGAGCAGCTGAATGAGATCGTCGAAATCAAGCTGGGCCGCCTGGGCCTTGGCCGCGGCAAAACGGCCACGGATCTGCTGGATGCCGGCACAAACCAGCGCCGCCAGCGGTGCGCCGTCACGCTGCTGGGTTAACGCCTTATCCTGCGCCTCCAGCGCTTTGCCAAACTCGGTGCGCAGCTGTTTGAAGGGCTCGAGCAGGTTCTTGATGCGCTCATTGCCGCGATATCTGTTGCCGTTGATGAACTCTCCCGCCGCCTTGGGCGGCAGCTGCAGATCCTGCTGCTGCAACCAGCCCAGCAGCTGCTGCCACTCATCCAGCCGTTTGGTTCGCTCTTTGTGGCTATCAACCAAGGCCGCCAGCAGCTCGGCTGCCGCCTGCTGTAAGCCGGCCAGCACCGCCTGTTTGCGCGGGTTGATCTGCTCATCTAGCCAGCGCTGGCGCTCGACCTCGGCCTGGCGGTCGATCTCATCGAGGCTCGGCGCCACCACCGGCGTGGTGCTGGTCAAAGCGCGGCGAAACTGCTGATGAAAGCTCTCCGGGCTGTGCCAGCCGGCCTGCTGCAACAGGGCAAAGGCAGGTTCGTCGGCGGCGAGCTGGCGCAGCCAGTCACGGATCGCCTGCCACAGCAGCGGACTGGCATCGGCCTCCAGTTCCAGCTCCAGCGGCAGGCCGCTGGCAAAGGCCTGCTGGCTCAGCGCCCGGCTGCAAAAACCGTGGATGGTGTAGATGGCAGCGTCATCGAGATAGAGCAGCGCCTCGGCCAGCCGCTGGCGGGCCGTTTCGCCATCCACCCGCTGGGCCAGCTGGCGGTAAAACTCATCGCTCGTCACCAGCTGCGGCCATTCGGCCAGCGCCCGCCGCAGCTCGCTGTCGATACGGCCACGCAGCTCCTCGGTGGCGGCTTTGGTGAAGGTCATCACCAGCAGCTGCTCAACCTTCAGGCCACGCTCCAGCAGCAGCCGCAGATAGATGCGGGTGATGTTAAAGGTCTTGCCGGTGCCGGCGCTGGCCTCGATCAGGTGGCGGCCATAAAGTGGCAGGCTGGCGGCATCCAGCGGCAACAGGCTCATGTTGTTGCTCATGCTTTCTCTCCGCTCAGCAGCTGACGGTAGAGCGGCTGATAGAGTTCCAGCAGCAGCTGATGAATGGCCGTGGTCAGCGGCGGCAGCTCATCCCAGAACCAGCAGAAATAGTCATCCACCAGCCGGCTATCGCCATAGGCGGGGGCCAGCGCCTGCAGCCACAGCCGCTGCTGATCGTCATCCATCAGCAGTTGCTCCGGTTCACGCTGGGCCGTTTTGCCGCTGCCAAGCAGCGCCCGCCCCAGTTCGGCATGCAGCAGCAGCGGCTGACAGAGGCCGCGCTGACGCCACGCTAACCAGGGGGCCAGCAGTGCCTGGGCAGCGCTGGCAGCCAGCGGCGGCAACTGCACCATGCCGATCTGCAGCTCGCCATCCTTTTCACCGCGATAAAGCGCCCGGCTGCTGATCTCACCACCGAGCGCGCCGTTGGCCAGCAGGTGATAGAGCCACAACCGCAGCTGATCGGCCGCCCGCCAGCTGCCGGGGCGCCACAGCAGCAAACTCTGGCCATCCGCCAGCAGTGGCAATTCGGCCAGCAACTGCTCACCGGCCAGCGCCAGCTGCACCTTGCGCGGCACCAGCTGCTGACCACCAGCTGCCGCCACCGCCTCGGCCAGCTGCTGGCACTCGGCCAGCTCGCGCTCGAGCAGCGCCGGGGTAACGGGCGATGCCGGCAGCAGGCCGCTGGCGGCAAAGCGGCGGCTGACCCGCTCAGGCGCCTCGCCCTGCCCCAGCCAGGCCTGACACAGCTGCTCGCGCAGCTGATAACGGGTGAGGCCATCGACGGCAAAGGGCTCATCATCCGAGGCCAGTGGCGCCGGCTCATCGAGCAGCAGCCCCAAGCGCTCGCGGGCAAAGCTCTTGAGCGGGTTGGCGTAAAAGCGCTGCAGCTGCTCCAGCGTCAGCGCCTGATCGCTGGCGGGCAGCGGCGGCAGTTCGATGCGGTTGTTGCGGGCGGCAAGTGGCGCCACCAGCCGCGCCCAGCCGGCATCAAAGCCAGGAAGCGGGCCCGTAAAGTTAGCGCGGCTAAAAGGGTGCAATGGCTGTTGGCGGATCGCGCTTGCCGGCCCGTCAAACTGCCAGCCATAACCGCGCTGCAGATAGTCAAACAGCTCTTTGAGCAGCAGCGATGGCTGGCGTGCATTGTTGGTGCGAATGTCGCGCCCCTGATAGCTCAGGTAGAGCTGCTGGCGGGCGGAGATCAGCGCCTCCAAAAACAGGTAGCGATCATCACCACGACGCGAGCGATCACCGGCGCGGCGCGGCTGCTGGGCCATCAGATCGAAACCAAGGGGCGTGCTCTGGCGCGGAAAGGCGCCATCGTTCAACCCCAAAATGGCGATGATGCGAAAGGGGATGCTGCGCATCGGCACCATCGAGCAGAAGGTGATCTGGCCGGTAAGAAACTGGTTGCGCCCGGCCGGCTGGCTGAAGTGGTGGTTGAGGTAGCAGCGCACCACCGAAAGCGGCAGTTCGGCCTGATAGCCGACCGCAGCGGTCTGCGCCTGCAGGCCATCGATGGCGGCCAGCACCGCCTCACGGCCGCTGTCATCGGCCTCATCGGCGACAAACAGGCTGTCGAACAGCTCATGCAGATAGCGCTGCCAGCCATCCGCGCTGCGCGGTTGACGCAGCGCGGCTAGATGGCGGCGCAGCCGCTCAAACAGCTGCAGCAGCCGGCCGAGCACCACCGCCCCCTGCCCTTCAACCTCCGGCAACAACAGCAGCTCGCCACCGGGGCGGCTGACAAGGCCGGTGCGGTCACCATGGGCCAGCCCCAGCAGCAGCCGCTCCAACCCCCACTGCCAGCTGAACATCGGCTGGGGTGCAGCCAGATCCGCCTGTTGCTGGCGATGGTCACCATCCAGCCCCCAGTGAACCGCCGCCAGCTTGAGCCAGTGCTCGATCTGCGCCAGTTCGCCATCGCGGATCGCTAGCCGCCGCTGCACTGCGGGCAAGCGCAGGTAATCGATGATGGTGCTGACCGCAAAGCGGCTGTCGGGTAGCTGCAGCAGTTCGGCAAAGGCAGCGACCAAAGGCTCGCCATCGCGCTGGCTGCGATCGGCAATGGAACAGGGCAGGCGCTGCTCGTCCGCATCCCAGGGGCGACGAAACACCGCATCGATATAGGGGGCGTAGTCTTCAATCGCCGGGCACATCACCAGCAGATCGCGTGGGGTCAGCGTCTCGTCGGCGGCAAAAGCGTGGCGCAGGTGATCATGCAGCGCCTGAATCTCCCGCAGGGCGCTGTGACTGCTGCTGATGACCAGCGACTCATCCTGCAGCGGCGTGGGGGTGGTGCGGCCATCGTGGAGGGTCAGGATGTCGCGCTGCAGCCGCTGCAACAGGCTGGCAGCGGGCACCGCGGACGAACGGCTTTCTGCTTGTTCATCGACACTTTCTGCTTGTTCGTCGACAAAAGCGCTGACCTCATAACCACCAACCGCCTGCAGGCCGTTGAAAAACTCCCGGCCCTGAGTGCCGAGGTTGGCCAGCAGCGGGTTGCCCGGCTCCTGCGCCAGCCAGCCATCAAGCTGGGCGCAGCGCGCCGCCCGGGCGCGGGCCCGGTCACTGAGCTGATCGCCCCAGAACTCAACGCAGGGGTTCAAGTGAAACAGATGCACCGGCACCAGCGCCGCCAGCGCCTCAAAAAACTGCAACGTCGGCGGCGCCATGGCGTTGATGGCAAAGATCACCACTTGGGATGGCAGCCGCTCAGGGGCGGTTGCCGCCAGCTGTTCAAGGCGGGCCAGTGCCTGACGCTGCAGCAGCAGCGGCTGGCGCGGCTCATCGGCCAGCAGCAGGTTCCACAGCAACCCCTGCCAGTGGCAACTTGAGGGTTGCTGCTGCCACTCCTCCAGCCAGTCGGGGCGAAACAGCAGGTACTGCTCGAACAGATCTGCCAGCTTGCCCGCCAGCTGAAAGCGCTTGAGCGGATCGGCCGCCGTACTGCCATGGCCCCAGTAGGTGTTGGCCTCGGCCGCGCGCCCATCGCTGGTAAAGCGGCTATCGGCCAAGAGTGCATCCAGGCGCCAGCACAGCAGCTCACGGCTGTAGGGCGATTGCTGGGGCACCTCGTCACCCAGCAACTGGCGCGCCAGCTCCCAGATAAAGCGCGACGGCATCGGGAACTCAAGGTTCATGGCGATGCCATGGCGCTCGGCCAGCTGCAGCCGCAGCCAGTGCTCCATCCCCTGACTCTCCACCAGCACTTGGGCAGGCTTGAGCAGCGCCAGTGGCTCGGCGGCCGCCGCCTCACGCTGCTGGTTAAGCAGCAGGCTGGCCAGCAGCTCGGCCAGAAGTTCCAGAGAATTAGAGGGGTAGAGGGTCAGCACCAGCAGATCCTTGCAACAGATAAATGGAGCGGGCGGTGGCCAGGGCATCACCCTAGCAAAAGGATGGCCGCCGGGCTGTGGCCCAATTCACGTCGAACGCAGTGCCGCCACCGAGGATCGGTAAAGGCGCGGCCGCTGACAAGGGGCATGGTCAACAACCGTCGCCTTTTCAGCCAGATTGGTCCGCACCATTGGTCCGCACGTCAGCGATCCGCTCGCTTCGTCACCAACCTGCTCAGCCTTTGTCCAGGCGGTTACCCGCTGACCGTTGCTGTCCGCTTTTGCGCCAGATCCAGCGCTGGTTTGATGGCTTTGTCGCCAGCCTGGACAGGGGTTGAACAGCCCATTGCGCTTATGCCAGCGCCGCCCACAGGGTTGTCCACAGAAGTGGTGGATAAGCTCAATCCGCGACGTTCAACGCAGAGTCGGACGCCGCCTTTTCCACCAGTCGCGGCTGAAGCAAACAAAACTTGGGGGTGAACAGCAGCTTGGCGCTCAAGGGCAAAGACCACCCACCGGGTTATCCACAGAAACGGTGGATAACCCCACGGGTGCGCCTCGAAGAAACACAAAAAGCCTTGATAAATCAAAGCTTATGTAGATATCTGAAGTGGTGCCCCGAGCCGGACTCGAACCGGCAAGCCATACGGCGGCGGATTTTAAATCCGCTGTGTTTACCAATTTCACCACCGGGGCGAGGTGAAGCAAGGTGGCGCCGCAGCGCGAAAGAGATGGAGGCGGGTCCCGGAGTCGAACCGAGGTGGACGGATTTGCAATCCGCTGCATGGCCACTCTGCCAACCCGCCATGCAGAAATTTGGAGCGGGAAACGAGACTCGAACTCGCGACCCCGACCTTGGCAAGGTCGTGCTCTACCAACTGAGCTATTCCCGCTTGGTGGACGGCATTCTACTGAGCGAACGGCGTCAGTCAATCCCGAAGATGACAAAAAGCCGATTTCGGAACTGGTTGTTTTTTTAAGCGATAGCGCTGGAACACTGGCGTTACGTCGCACCAATCCGGGCACAGCGCAGTTTTGTTGTTTCGCTACTTTCACTCATCTACACTGCACGCCGCGCTGTAAAAATAAACGTTTCACCCTATATGCGACAAAAGGTTAGCTTGTTTCTTGTACTGCTGGTTCAGTTACTTTGGCCAAGCCTTAGCCACGCCGATATCCTCACCACCCCAATTGACGAACTGGGTTACATCAACCTCGACAGTTCTGCGCTGACGCGCAAACCCACTGCGGTACAGCAGACGCCCGCAGCCGTGTCGGTGATAACGGCAGAGCAACTTCGCCAGCATGCCGTGCTCACCGTCCCAGATGCTTTGCGCCTCTTGCCTGGCGTTCAGGTCGCACGCATTGGCGCCAATGAGTGGGCGGTAACCTCGCGCGGCCTCGGCGGTCGTTTTGCCCGCAACATGATGGTCATGCTCAACGGCCGCTCCCTGTTCATACCGCTGTTCTCTGGTGTTAACTGGGATGAACTTGGCGTGGCCATTGAAGATATCGACCGTATTGAGGTTGTGCGGGGCCCCGGCGCCCTGCTGTGGGGCATGAATGCTACCAATGGCATGGTCCACATCATTACCCGCAAAGCTGACCAGCATCAGAAAAGCGCTGCCAAACTCAGCGCAGGCAGCGACCTGCCCGGTCGTATGAAGGCGACCATCAGCGGCAACGATGCCGAGCAGGGCCACCCTTGGTATCTGTCGGCCATGACTGAAGAGTACAGCGGACTAAGCGCAGAATCGGGCATCAGCGAAGGCCACTGGCAACAAATAAACCTGCGTGGCGAAACTCAGGGCGAGTTTGCATCCTGGTGGTGGCAACTCGAAGGGCAATACACCGAGATTCAAGACCGAGGCCGTTGGCCGGTGCTGCATGGGATGGATGTCAGCGATGAAGACCTTAATGAAAAGAAGCGAGGGGGCGCGGTACAACTCACTGCCGGGCGCCCCCTGGGTGGTGGCGAACTCAGTCAGCGCACCTCATTTGATATCGTCAAACGAAGCGCCAATAGCTACAACTGGAATAACCACAACAGCCAGTTTGAGCTGCAGTGGGCTCGTTCTGACAACGGCGACTTGCTCATCGTGGGGGGTGGTCTCTATCACTCAGAAGAGCAGATAACAGGGGACCAAGGCAGCATCTTTACCATAGCGCCAGACACTCAGCGTGTATTACGCAGCAGCGGTTACATCGAAGATATTCGGGCCTTGAGCGACCATTGGCAGACGCTGATCGCCGGCCGTTACGATTATCACCAACAGTTAGGCAATACCTTCCAGCCTACCGTTCGCCTTACTTATACACCGAACAATTCTACGACGCTGTGGGCCGCTTGGACCAGGGCTGAGAGCGTGCCCTCTCGCGCGGTTTATGATCGCGCCAGCGTTGTGGCAGCAGATCTCAACTACCCAATCGATAGCAACCTGACGCTACCGCTGCTGATCGTACTCAACAGCGACGGCCAAGATCGCGACAATACCAAGGTTGAAAGCAGCGAACTTGGCTATCGCTTTGTTAAAGGCCACTGGAATCTCGACATCACCGCTTTCAGTAACCAGTACAGCAACCTCATTGCTGTCGACATGATGGCCGCCGATATCCAACCCCAGGCCGGCGGCTTAATCATCTCATTTCCCTATGTGACAAATGCCTCGGGCCAAAGTACGGGAGCAGAATGGCAGCTTCGATATTATCTTCAGCCGGCATTAACCCTGACGTGGGCCAGCGACTATCTCGATCTGCAGGTTAATTCCAGCAGCACCAATGAATGGCACGACATGGCACCGATCACAGCGACAGTGGATGACGATTTTGCGCGTTCAAAAGCCAGTGACCAGGCCCCACGTTGGCAACATCGGTTAATGGCAGCGTGGCTGCCTGCCAGTAACTGGTTTGCCACTTTAACCGGGCGCTACGTGTCTGCCATCTCGCCCCCATCGATCTCCAGCTATTACAACCTTGATGCCAGCCTCGGCTGGGACCTGACCACAGAACTGACTGTCGCCTTGCTGGCTCACAACCTGCTCGGGCCCAGTCAGCGCGTTGAATCGGTCAGTGAAGTATTCTACGTCGACGCGTTCAGGGACGAACGTAGCCTAAGACTGGATGTCGAGTACCGATTTTAGCGCTGCCATGCTCAGGCGATCGCTATTATCTGCTTTGCTGCTGCTGCCGACAACGGCAACGAATGCCACAGAAGCCAGCCGAGAGGCTTTGGTAAAGGCAACCTATCTGGCCCAACTTGGCCGTTACGTTGAGTGGCTAGATCGCGCCGAACCAAGACCGGCGCAGCCACGACTCTGTATTTGGCAGCCCAGTGCAGACTTTCACACCGCGCTCATCGCATTGGCCGCCAGCCCAACAGCCAGGCAGGTGGAAATAGTCAGTGACGGCGAGCAGATCAACCGCCAACCAGAGGCCTGCCACATCATCTATGCGGGTCACCAACTATCAACCTTGCTCCGGGTTCCGCGCAATACCCTGATCGTCAGTGATGACGTCAGCGATCACCATGCGACCTTAATATTTGTCACGCGTCAGCAACGTCTCAGTTTTGTCATCAACCTAAGCCGTGCCCGCGAGCAACGGCTAAGACTGAGCTCCAAACTGCTCGCCCTCGCCAGTGAAGTCCGATGATCTCCATACGCCATAGCCTGTCACTCATCTCGTTAACCTCTACCACACTCGGGGTGTCCGGAATCGCTATCGCCATGCTCTGGCTGCATGCTTCGGCACTTGCCGAGCGATTAGATGAACGGATGGCCATGCACGGCCAAAATATTTCCCGGATGCTTGAAGCCCCTATTGTGTTCGACGACCCCCAAGGCGCCAGCGAAGTTCTAAGCAGCCTGAAGCTGGACCCGGCCATTGAATTAGCCCTGGTGGTGCGCAATGACGGCTCGACATTCGCCGCCCATAGCGGCCGTGATAGTCGATCGTCGTTACACCAATTACTTATTCCCCTAGCCTACGATAACAGCCTGCGCCTGCAGCTATACTTCAATCGCAACGAGGTTCACAGCGGCACCTATAAATTAATGACACAAGCGTTAGCTATCAGTGTATTGGTCATCATTGGTGCGTTGCTAATCACCTGGTCGCAACAACGACGGATCGCCAAGCCAATTCAAGCGTTGGCCAAGTTGGCAGCCGCTGTTACTGAAAGTGGTGATTACGAACAACAAGCCGATGGCCAGCGCCGCGATGAATTTGGCCAGTTGGGGCGCGCTTTCAATTTATTGCTGGCGACCGTTGCCGAGAAAGAACGCCAGCTGGAATCTCAAGTACAGAAGCGTACCCAGGTTCTTGAACGTCTGGTCCGCGAATTTCGGCATCGCGCCTACCATGACGCGCTGACCAAACTCGGCAATGGCGAATATTTGCGTGAGAACTTTCTGACCCTCATTGGCAATAAACCGGCGGCACTGGTGCTGATCGATCTGGATAACTTCAAAACCATCAATGACACCCTCGGCCACGATTTCGGCGATCAGGTCTTGGTGCGCGTCAGTGAAAGGCTGGTGAGTCAGTTTCCACAACCCCGTCGTGTCTTTCGGTTGGGTGGTGATGAATTTGTTGTGATGATGCAGCCGGTGACTGATCTCTACAGCTTGCAACAGCAATGCTCATCCCTGCTGAACCTATTGCAGCAGCCGATCACCATCGGCGGGCGCGCCATCAGGATTAAGGCCAGTGCTGGCGTGGTCAGAATTCCGGCAGATGGCCAAAGCCATTGCGACGTGAAGAGCCATGCTGATTTGGCCATGTATGCAGCCAAAGACAGTGGTCGCAATCGCTTCCGCCTGTTTGAGCCCAGTATGCGCGAACAAGCTCAACATCGATTGATGGTGCAAAGCGAACTGGAACAGGCACTCCAGAATCAGGAGATCGAGCTTTATTTCCAGCCCAAGGTCGATGCGTCAAACTTCAGCCTGCATAGCTGCGAGGTTTTGTGCCGCTGGCGTCACCCCTCACTGGGGCTGTTGACCCCGGATCGCTTTATCGCCACTGCAGAAGACTGTGGTCTGGTGCAAGCCATCGATTATCACGTCATCAACATGGCCTGTTCGACACTGCAACGCTGGCATCAAAATGGCCAGGCGCTGCTCCATCTGTCCGTCAATCTGAGCGGGCTGCACTTTTGCGACCATCAGGTGGTTGCCCACCTCGACCAGTGCCTGCAACGCCATCAGATCCCGGGCGCCTGGCTCGGCGTAGAGATCACGGAAGCCGCGCTGATCCGCGACACCCGCAAAGCGCTGGATATCGTGCATGCGATCCGTGCCTTAGGGGTCAGTATCAGCCTCGACGATTTTGGAACCGGTTACGCATCTCTTGGGTATCTGCGGGTTCTGCCGGTCGACGTCGTCAAACTGGACCGCAGCTTCGTGCAGGGGCTGGAACACAACATCATCGACCGCAAGGTGATCAGCCATGTTGTTGCCTTGGCCAAGGATCTTGGGGCTGAGCTGGTAGCAGAAGGGGTAGAGGACGAAAACCAGATCAGCTTGCTGCAATCACTGGGGTGCCACTACCTGCAGGGGTACTATTTTTCCCGCCCGCTGCCCGAAACCCAGTTTATCGCCTGGCGCCAAGCCAACCTGCAGCCGCAACTTAGCGTTTAAGAATGGGCCAGGCAGCGCGCAGATAGCTGACCATCGACCACAAAGTCAGGAGCGCGGCCAGGATCAGCAGGCCCAAAGCCAGCTGAGTCAAGGCTGGGTGGACTTGCCACAGCAGGCCGCCAATGGCCAGCATCTGGAAGGTGGTTTTCCATTTGCCAATGCGCGACACCGCCACCTTGGCCCGTTCACCCAGTTCGGCCATCCACTCGCGCAACGCCGACACCAGGATCTCGCGGCTGATGATCACCATCGCTGGCAAGGTCACCAGCAGGCTCTGGTAGTGATGGATGAGAATCACCAGCGCCACCGCTACCGTGATCTTGTCAGCCACCGGATCGATAAAGGCACCAAAAGCAGTGGTCTGCTTGAGCTTGCGCGCCAGATAGCCATCGAGGTAATCGGTAAAACCAGCCAAGGCAAAGGCAATGGTCGCAGCCCAGTTGCTCCACTGCCAGGGCAGCAGGAAAGCCACCACGACAACAGGAATGAGCAACAGACGGAGAAAGGTCAGGTAATTGGGCAAGGTGTGCATGGTCGCAGGGGAAAATGAATGACCCCGGTTTTATATCGGATCTGAGGCACTCAAACCAGCCTCGGCCACCTTTTCATGCAATCAAGGCCCCTTTTGAGGGCAATCAGCGCCCTTTTAGAGCGGTGACTATAGTCTCTGCCAACTGTTTGCTGATCCCCGGCACCCGCATCAACTCCTCCACCGTCGCCTGCTGTACCTGCTGCCAGCCACCGAGCTGGGTCAACAGCTGCTGGCGGCGCTTGGGACCAATGCCGGCAATCCCCTCCAGCGGTGAGGTGGTGCGCGCCTTCTGACGGCGGGCACGGTGGCCACTGATGGCAAACCTGTGGGCCTCGTCGCGCACCTGCTGAATCAGCAGTAGCGCGGTGTCATCGGGGCGCAGGGTGATCATGTCGTGGCTGCCGCCCATCACCAAGGTCTCCAGCCCCGGCTTACGCGTCTCCCCTTTGGCCACCCCGATCAGCAGCGGCCGCTTGACCGTCGGCGCCCATTCCAGCGCATCCAGGATCGACTCAGCCCGTACCAACTGGCCGAGACCACCGTCGATCAGCAGCACATCGGGCAGTTTGCTGGTGTCATCACGCTGGCGAAAACGGCGGCTGAGGGCCTGAGCCATGGCCGCATAGTCATCGCCACCGGTAATGCCTTCGATGTTGTAACGGCGGTAGTCACTCTTGGCGGCACCCGCCGGGGTAAAGACCACGCACGAGGCCACCGTCAGCTCGCCCATGGTATGGCTGATATCAAAACACTCGATGCGCTCCGGCATCTGATCCAGCCCCAAGCGATCCTGCAGTGCGGCAAAGCGCTTGCCGATCTGGTGACGGTGAGCCAGATGGCTGGCCAGTGCGGTGTCGGCATTGGTGGCCGCCAGTTCGACAAAGCGGCGACGGTCGCCCCGTGGCTGATCCACCAGATGCAAGCGATTGCCCAACAGCTGGCTCAACGCCTCGCCCAGCTCGGTCAGATCCAGCCCCACCGCCGGCAGCAGGATCTCATCCGGCAGCTGCAGGGCACCGGCCAGATCGGCGTAATGCTGGCTGACTATGGCGGTCAGCAGTTCACCATCATCAGTATCGGCCGGCACTTTGGGATACAGGGCGCGACTGCCCACCAGCTTGCCGTCACGCACCATCAGCAGCTGGACCACGGTCACCCCGTGAGCCCGGGCCAGACCGATGGCATCCAGGGCGTACTGGCCCCCCTCGACACTGTTGTGCTGCTGCACATGGCGCAGCGCCGCGATCTGATCGCGCAGCTGGGCTGCCCGCTCAAACTGCAGGCTGGCAGCGGCCTGCTCCATGTCGACCACCAGTGACGCTACCACCTCGTTGCTGCGCCCCTTCAAGAACAGCCGGGTGCGCTCCACCTGCTGCTGATAGGCCGCATCGCTCACCTGATTAACACAGGGCGCAGTGCAGCGGCCCAGCTGGAACTCCAGGCAGGGGCGGGAGCGGGCGCGGTAGTAGCTGTCTTCACACTGGCGCACAGCAAACAACTTTTGCAGGATGCGCATGCTTTCACGCACCGCAGCCCCCGAAGGAAAGGGGCCGAAATAGTCGCCCTTGTCGCGTTTGGGGCCGCGATGGTAGGCCAGCCGTGGGTGACGATGGGCCGATAGCAGCAGATAGGGATAGGATTTGTCGTCGCGCAGCAGCACGTTGTACTTAGGGCGATGCTGCTTGATCAGGTTGTTCTCAAGCACCAGCGCCTGGGCTTCGCTGGGGGTGACAGTCACATCGATGCTGGCGATATGGGCCACCAGCGCCCGCGTCTTGGCATTGTCGAGATCGCTGCGGAAATAGCTGGCAAGGCGCTTTTTCAGGCTCTTGGCCTTGCCGACATAGATCACCTCACCCCGTTCATCGCGCATGCGATAAACACCGGGGGCGTCAGTGACAACGGCCAGAAAAGCTTTGGCGTCAAAGGCCACAGGGGTACTCAACGGCTGGCGGAATCAACCATGCCGTAACGCAGCGCCATGTGAGTCAGTTCAACATCACCACTGATATTGAGCTTGGCAAACAGGCGGTAGCGATAGCTGTTGACCGTCTTGGGGCTGAGGCTGAGCTGGGTAGCGATATCCGCCACCTTCTGACCCTTGGTGATCATCATCATGATCTGCAGTTCACGCTCGGAGAGCTGCTTGAACGGGTTGTCCTCGGTGCGGGTGACCTGGCTAATCGCCATCTGCTGGGCCACATCCGGCGCAATGTAACGCTGGCCGCTAAACACCGTGCGGATCGCCTGAATCATCTCATCCGGCGCCGCGCTCTTGGACAGATAACCCGATGCCCCCGCCTGCATCACCTTGACCGGCAATGGGTTCTCGGTGTGGATGGTAAGGGCGATGATGCGCGTGTCGGGGCAGAAGCGCAGGATCTTCTTCATCGCCTCCAGCCCGCCAATGCCGGGCATGTTCATATCCATCAGCACCACATTAGGGTGATGTTCACGACACCAGCGCACGGCATTTTCGCCGCTATCAGCCTCGCCCACCACTTTGATGCCGCGTGCATCCTCAAGCAGCCGCCGCACCCCGGTGCGCACCAGCGCATGGTCATCGACCAGAAACACGTTAATCACCGGCGCCGCCTCCGTTGCCCGCCCCAAAACGCGGGCCTGCTGCATCACTTGCACGCGGATGTTAACCAATGGTCAGTACACGGAAAAGTGCTACTGCGCACAGGCTGACGATCATCCCCCTGCAAAGCGTGCCAACAACCCAAGTTAAAGCATAAAAACCGAGTGTGACAGCTTGCCGGCCGCTAGGACAGGCTTGCCGGGTTAACCATTGACCATTAGCATCAGCTCAGGCTTCAGGGATTTGGAGCCAGCCCCCATACCCTGCCCTATCTGGGGATCGAAACCTATCACCGCCAGATGCTGATGGCCGGTGACCACCAACGCCCCGCCCGCGTGCGCAAACTGATGGTTGAAACCGGCGTAAGGGGGGCCTGAAATGCTGCAACGTTTAAAAGACTGGTGGAGCCCCCTGCACGGTGGGCCAGATTTTGAAAATGTTCTCCCCATCCAAATCGACTTGAGTGCGGCGCTGCTTGAAGCCTTGGTTCCATTGAGCGCAAGACGAATGAAACGGATAGTGCTACCGCCCAACGTAGTAGAAACAAAGACACTGCCAAACGATGCCTTCGAACCCAGTTACGACCACCGAACCAAGCATTTGACACGAGACCTCTACGGCGATTCTTGGGCATATTGGGGGCCTCGCCGCCACCATCTGCTGACGGGTGAGCCCTATGGCTGGATCAGCGGCTACTGGCAAGTTGAGCGTGTTAAACAGGAGATAGTCCTGCCCCTGCATAATCACCAAGCGCTACAGCACTATCTGGCCGATGACTACGATATCTACCTCAATGGTGAGGGCGGCCCCAACTGGGATACGCGCCAGCACATCACCAAGCGCTATCGCGGGGTGCATAACGTCCATTTGGTGGATTCGATCGAACAATCCATCGAACGGGCGGTTGGCAGTTGCAGCCTGAAGGTGCCGACTGATTATCAGGTCACTCATCATCTGCCAGTACCCTGGCTGCGGTATCTCTGGCAGCCGCGCTTTGACGAACTGGAGGGGCTGGATGCGGTTCTCTATTCCATCGTCCTTGACGCGCGCCACCTGTTGACCGTGTCATTCACCATCACGCGCATGCTGCCAGGCCACGATCATCACTGGCTGCCGCGTGCCCTGGACGATATCGACAAAGTGATGCACGGCACCCGACTGACGTTCAAGGCACTGGCAGAAAGCCACGCTGCGCCGGTCAAACAGCACAAGCGCGCCGCAGCATCGGAGTGATCTCCCGGTTAAACCAAGGGCGCCCGCAGGCGCCCTTGTTGTTGCTACTGCCTGTTAGTGGATCACCCGCTCCAGCAGCACCACGCCGGGGCTGGTGAGGCCACTGAGGCTGACTTGGCCGTTGCTGACCGTCATCGTCTGGCCGCTGTAACCGTCACGCAGGGCAGTGCCGTCGGCAAAGGCGTCGCTGACATCCAGCTGCAGGCTGCTGCCGGCACCAATCACCACCACCACCGTATCGCCATCCAGCGAGCGGCTGAAGGCATAGGGGCTGTCCTGCAGCTTGCGGTGGCTACCCGCACCCACCGCCCGGTGGCGGGCACGGAACTGACCGAGCTTCTGCCAGTGGCTCAACACCGCCTGGTTTTCGCTGCCCCAGTTCATAAACGAACGGGTGGGCTGATCCCAGTGAAAGCCAGTATCACCGGGGCGGGCTGTCTCATCGCCATAGAAAATCTGCACCGCCCCCGGCAGCAGCAGCAAGCTGGTGCCAGCATCGATCAGTTTGTTGCGGGCAAACAGCGAGGTGTCATGGCTGGAGATGTAGCTGAGCACATTGAAGGTGGGATCGCTGTTGATTTTGCTGGCGTAGTCAGCAAACACCGCCTCCAGCCCGGCCAGATTGTCCGCCTGATTCTGGAAGCTGAAATTGATCACCGAATCGAAGCCATTATCGAAGTAGGCACTGCGCCCTACCCCATGGCCCCACACTTCGCCGGTCATCCAGAACGGCAGATCCTGGTTATCCGGCAGCTTGTCGGGGTTTTCATCCTTCCACTGCTCGTAAGCCAGGCTCGACTGACGCTTTAGCTCGGCCCACACCGGCAGGCTGACATGCTTGGCGGTATCGACACGGAAGCCATCGACGCCGTAGTCACGCACCCAGTCGCTCATCCACTTGATCAGGTGGTTGGCAACGGTCGGGGGCAGCTCTTGGTCGGCGAAAAACGCCTCAAGCTCCGCCTGCTCGGCGGCGGTGCGGACTGCACCCCATTTGCTGGTCAGGATCGGCGGCAGGCCGACGCTGGCGGTTGACTCGGTTTTGAAGTCCGGCAGCCCCGACAGACACATGGTCAGGTCGTCGCCACCGCAGGCGTCGTAACCCGGATAGGGGCTGCCGCTACTGCCCTTGCGCACCCACTGCGGCCCCCACCAGCGGCCCCAGGCGGTTGCTGTGCCAGCGCTGGTATCGATGTAATCCGCGTAGCTGTCGTAGTGGATGGATGTGGCGTTGCTGGTGAAGTAGTAGCTGTCCCAGCCGGCTTTAAGGGCGCCGAAGCCAAACTCGTCCATGTCACCCATGGTCTCGTAACCGGCATGGTTCATGACGATATCGAAGATCACCCGAATCCCCTGGCTATGAGCGGTATCGATCAGGGTGCGCAGTTCATCCGGGGTGCCGAGGTTGGCATCGACACTGGTGAAATCGAGGGCATAGTAGCCGTGGTAGGCGTAATGCTTGAAATTTTCGCCACCGACAAAGCCATGGATCTGCTCATAAGGCGCGGTGATCCACAGCACGTTGACCCCGAGATCGGTGAAATAGCCTTCATTGAGCTTGGCGGTCAGCCCCTTGAAATCACCGCCGCGGAAGGTGCCCTCGCGGTTCTGGTAGCCCGTGTAGATGTTGCCCTGGGCATCGCGCTCGCGGCCATAGCTGTTGTTGTTGCTGCTGTCGCCATCGTTAAAGCGGTCGGTCAGCACAAAGTAGACGGTGGCGTTGTCCCAGCTAAAAGCGTCAGCGGCCGGCGGCGCCACCCGGGTGTAGGTGTAGCTGGCGCTGGCTTCGCCCTCGCCATTGGCAGCGTAAAGGCGCAGGGTCAGCGACTGGCCAATGGCCAAGGTCTGTCCCAGTTGCAACTGGTCGCCATCCTGATAGCTGATGCCCGCGTTTTTTGGATCGCTGCCATCAAGGCTGTAACGGCCAGTGCTGATGTCGTCACCGGCCAGACGCAGGGTCACTTTCAGGCTGGCGCTGCTGAAACTCTGGCTCGCCAAGCTGGCGCTGACACTGGCCGGCAACGCCGGCACCGTGCAACTGGCGCTCCAGCTGCTGGTGGCGATGTCGTAGCAGCCATCACCGTTGCGGCTAAGGTTGGCGCTCTGGCTGGCACCATTGTTGGAAAAGATCAGGTTGCTGCTCTCAGCGCCGCGCAAGAACAGGCGGTACCAGCCCTCGCCCAGCGAGATCATGGCCACCCCCGGCCAGCTGGTGTCGGCGGCGCTGCCCACTGGCAGCACATTCCAGTAATGGGCATTCACGCCACCCCAGCCCGCTGGCGCCTTGGCGTGAATGGTCAGGCCGGCACTGGCATCGCCTTTGGTGTAGGTGGTGGAGAAGCTCTCGCCGTCGTAGGCGAGGCGCAAGGTCAGGCTGCTGCCCACCGCCAACTGCTGGCCAAGGGTGATGATCTGGCCATTGCGGAAGCTGGTGCCGTTCGCAGCCGGATCTGAGCCATCAAGTGAATAACGCCCTTCGGCATCAGCCGGGGCGCCCATCAACCCCAACGTGACCTGCAACGCCGAGGTATAGAAGGTGGCACCCGCAGGTGCCGCACCCAACAACACCGGGGCTGGCGGCGCGTCACAGTCGGCCATCTCCACCCAGCTGCCGTTCTGGTAACAGGCTGACGAGGTGCGGCTGAGATCAGCACTCTGCTGACCGCTGCCGCTATTGAACACCACATTGATCGCATCTGCTGCCGGGTAGTGCAGGGCATACCAGCCATTGCCGATGGCGGTCATAGCCACGCCGGGCCAGCTGGTATCGGCGATCACCCCGGATGGCTGAGCATTCCAGCTATGGACCATGGCATTGGCCCAGCTGTCTGGCTTGAGCAGGTAGAGGGTGATCCCCGGTGCGCCAAAGCCCGGATCACCGCCGGTATCGCCGCCGCCGGTATCACCGCCGCCGGTATCACCACCGCCGGTATCACCACCGCCGGTATCACCACCGCCAGTATCACCACCGCCGGTATCGCCGCCGCCGGTATCACCACCGCCAGTATCACCACCGCCGGTATCGCCGCCGCCGGTATCGCCGCCGCCAGTATCGCCACCGCCATCACCGGGTTGTTCGGTCGCCGGGGTGTTTCCACCGCCGCCGCCGCAAGCGGTCAGATTGAACGTCAGGGCCAACAGCAGGGCCAGACCGAGGTTACGCATCAACATCATCACACTCGCTGTTGCTCACTCAGGGGCAGCCCCACATAGCGAGGGCCAGCGCCCTGGTCAGCCCCTGTGAGTTTGAGTGACAGATTGTTTAATCCGGCCGCAGTTTAACCACTACCACCAGCCAATGCCGTGACCAGCCGCCCGAAATGTAAGCGCCCGCAGCGGCAAAAAACGGCCCGATGCCGTGGCGGCGCTATGCCACAATGGCCACCCTGCCGCCCGCCATGAACCGCTGCCCCAAGATGACCGCAACCGTCGTCGATACCTTTATCGCCCCACCCTGCATGGCGGCGGTGCGCATCCTCTATCAAGACGCGCAGATCCTGCTGATCGACAAACCCAGCGGGCTGCTCAGCCTGTCGGGCAAAAAACCGCTCAACCATGATTCGGTGCACCAGCGGCTGGTCAGCGGCCAGCTGCAGGGGCCGTTTGCAGCGACGGGCAACGCCCAGCACACGTGCCCCTTCCCCGACGCCGCCCTGATCCACCGTCTGGATTTCGGCACCTCCGGCATCATGGTGGTGGCGCTGACCAAGGCGGCCACCGCCAACCTCAGCCTGCAATTTCAGGCGCGCACGGTGATCAAAACCTATATCGCCATCCTCGATGGCCAGCTGGATGACGATGAAGGGGTGATCGACCTGCCGATCGCCAAAGACAAAGCTACCTTTCCCCGCTTGCGCGTCTGCCATCACAATGGCCAGCCAGCGCGCAGCAGCTATCAGGTGATCGAGCGGCTACAACAGCCGGATCGCTGCCGGGTGCGCTTTACCCCCACCACTGGCCGCACCCATCAGCTGCGCATTCACAGCCAGGCGATCGGCCACCCGATCCTCGGCTGCGATCTCTACGCCAACGGCCACAGCCAGCAGCGCGCCGAACGCCTGCTGCTGCACGCCAGCGACCTGCACTTCGACCACCCCGCCAGCGGCCAGCGCCACTACGGCCATAGCCCTTGTCCGTTTTAGGCTTTGGTATGGCGGCTGCGCCGCCAGCCTGAGTATGCCGCTGCGCGGCAGGTGCGGCTGCGCCGCGAGTGGCGAGGCTGCCCGCCTCCGCGAAAGCCGGGGCGGTTCAGTTTCGCCCTGATGCCATCTGCACCCACTTAGCCGATCGGCCTTTGCCCGTCGGAGCAATCAAACCCTCAGCTTTCATGGCACGCAGAACCACGCGCACCATATCGCGGCTGATGCCGGGGCAAGCCTCTTCGATTTCAGAGATGGAAAAAGGCAGTTGGCGTTTGAGGATTTCTGAACGAACGCGATCACCCTTGGCACCCCGCCCGCGCTCGATGGTACCTACGCGTTCCTCGAATTCCTTGTAAGCCCGCAGCAATGCGCCCCAGAAATAGTCGAGCCACGGAGCAATATTGTGGTCGGCCTCGTGCCAACCACGGGAGCTGGCCTCCAGCGTTTCGTAGTAGCTTTCCTTCGACTCCTCGAAGATGCGCTCCAGGCTGATGAACCGGCCCACCACATAGTCGAAGCGATAGAGCAGTTGCAGGGTCAGCAACCGAGCCATGCGGCCGTTGCCATCCGGGAACGGGTGGATGCATAGAAAATCGAGAACGACCAGCGGCACCAATACCAGTGGGTCAGCCAAATGCTGATCCAACGCCGAGCGGTAGCGGGCAATCATATCCGCCATCGCGATGGGTGTGAGATGCGCGGCGACGGGACGAAAACGAATGCGTGAACTGCCATCAGGGTAGCGCTCGATGATATCGTTGTTCGTGGCCTTCCAGTGTCCGCCCGGTTGCGGCATATAGCGGTATAGAATGCCGTGGAGCTGCAGGACTGTGCCTTGCGAAAACGGCATCTGGTCGCCGCTTTCATGGATCAACCCCAGCGCGTCACGGTAGCCTGCCACCTCCTGTTCAGAGCGGCTCTGTGGCTTGGCGTTCTTGAGCACCAGCGACTTGAGCCGGTGGGCCGCGACGACCACCCCCTCCAGGCGGTTCGATGACTCGGTGGACTCCACGACGGCAACTTGCCGCAAGTCGCTCAAGACCTCTGGCGACTGTGCAACAAAGAGCTGCTGCTTGCCCCTGTACTCACCGAGGGCGCGCAGCGTCGCCAGTTGCTGCGCATCAAAGCGCAGCTTGGCCAGGTAGTCCGGCGAAAGTGATTGCATGCAGCTGCACTGGGGCCAGGAAGAATGGGGTAATACTATTTCAAATAAGGGCATTTTGAACAGTAAATACCCCAATAAACCCACCATTACCCCATTACTGACTGCGACATGCTTAGGCGGGATCTCCTACATAGCCGCTGCGCCACGAGTGGCGAGGCTGCCCGCCTCGCGCTGGGGCCAAGGACGGTATCGCCACCGCCCTTTGCAATCCCGGGCGCCCGGTAGAGCGCCAGTGTTTGTCGTTGGTGGTTCGTCCGCGCTGGTTTGCAGTCGCCACAAAGTCACGTCCCTGTGCCTTAGTGGCTCTCGGCAACGTCCTGTTGCCTCGACCTCAACCCAGCGCGCAGACCAAGAGTAGGGTTAGGTGATTGGGTTGGCGCTCAAACGGGAGATGAGAAACCGAATGCCGCTTGGCGTCCGCCATCATCACAGCCCCTCAGGCCCGATGTAGCTGTAAACGATCAAGCGTGAAAACAGCGATGCCGGTGCCAGCTGCGAGCCATCGAGTGCCATCCATTGCACCTCTATGGCTTCGCCTTGGTCACCAATGGCAACCGCAACCCTGTTGCTACCCGTTTCTTTGCGAAGCGCCGCTTTGAGGGGTTCGGCACTGATGACCTGCCCGCCCACCAAGCCATTAAGCCAGAGCGCGTCTTTTACTCGCTGATCCTGATCGGCAGGGTCATGCCAGCTGAGATAAACCATTTCAATGCCGACGTTGCAGCCATCCCATTCGGCGATCAGCACCGAGCCGTCGCGAAAGTTGAACTGGCGTCGGATCTTGTCGTCCCGTTCGACATCGACGGGCGGCGACAGTAACTGCGATTGAGCCTCTGTGCTGAGGCTTGGCGGCTGTTGTGATACCGGGCAAAGATTCAGACGCACAAACGCCGTTGAACCAGAGCAACGGCAACAGAATCAGCGGTAAGCGCAGCATTCGAACATCCTTGTAGTGGGCCAACCCGTTTCCCTGTCAACGCTGACCGTTGACCACAGTCAGCGCGAACCCTGGATGCTACCGCCGAAAGAAGCATCCACAACAGCCGATCAAAGCCTTCCCATTGACCATCCGCAAAGCTTCCTGCCATCAGCCTTGGGGCTGAGCTCGCCCTGCCCCATAATCGCCGCCGTGGTTGAAGTCAGGAGTAACCGCCATGGCCCGGCATAAAAACATCAGCCCGATTGTCGTGACACTCGCCAGATCAGCAGCTAAACCATGAGCCAGTTTACCGTTCACCGCAGCTGGCGCTGGTTAGGCGTCGGTCACACAGCACTGTCGTGGTCTGAGGACAGGCTGCTGTTGCATGCAGCCAACGGCCAGTCGTTGGTGCTCCACTGGCAGCTGCTAACAAGGCCAGCGCGTTTCGAAACGCACTGGCTGGGCTATGCACTGGTGCTGACCACCACCAGCGGTAGTTGGCGCATCCGCGTTTGGCGGCGGCCGGCGGTGGAGGGGCTGGCGCAGGCGCTGAACCTGGCCTGGTATCGCGCTCAACTGCCGCTGGTGCGTGCCATCATGGCCAGCGCCCGGCTGGTGCTGGCGAGCGACTACTGCCGCAATTCACAATGGCGGCAGCTACGCCAGCAGCTACAACCGCAGCTGGCCACCCTGCCCCCGCGCGCCGAGTTGCCAGAACTTGAAGCGGAGATACGCCAGCAGTTTGAGTTGGCCTGGGCCATTGCCGAGGGCGATGAACGACTGCTGGCTGACGCCCGCGACCAAGCGGTACAACGCAGCCTTAACCGTTACCGCGAACTCTTTGATCGGGTGGAGAAGCTGCCGCTGACCGACAGCCAGCGCCGCGCCTGCGTGGTCGATGAAGACCACAATCTGGTGCTGGCTGGGGCCGGCACCGGCAAAACCAGCACCACCATGGGCCGGGTGGCCTATCTGGTGGCCAGCGGCAAAGCCCGGCCCGAAGAGATCCTGCTGCTGGCCTTTGGCAACAAGGCCGCCAAAGAGATGCAGGAGCGGCTGCAGCAGCGCTTAGGGATCGAGGGCGCACTGGCCACCACCTTCCATGCACTGGGCAAGCAGATCATCGCCAAAGTGGCGGGGCGAGCGCCCAGCATCAGCGCCATGGCCGAGGATGAACGGCTGCGCGCCCAGTTCGTTAACGCCCGCTTTGAGGCGTTGCAGCAACAGCCCGCTTACCGCGATCTGCTGCTGGCCTATTTCGAGCGCTATCTGTTCCCCCATAAAAATCACTTTGATTTCAAAAGCGAGGGGGAATATTTCCAGTTTCTGGCCGACAACGAAGTACGCTCACTCAAGGGCGAAGCGGTCAAGAGCTTCGCCGAATGCCAGATCGCCAACTTCCTGTTTCGCATGGGGGTGGATTACCGCTACGAAGCCCCCTACGCCATCGACACGGCCACCCCCGACTGCCGCCAGTATCAGCCCGACTTTTACCTGCCCGGCTATGACCTCTATCTTGAGCACGTCGGCATCGACCGCGCCGGCAACACCGCCCCTTACATCGACCGCGACGAATACCGCAAAGGCATGGACTGGAAGCGGCAGCTGCACCAGCAGCACGGCACCCGGTTGATCGAAACCTACCACTACGAGCAGCAAGAAGGGGTGTTGCTAAAGCGGCTGAGTGAACGATTGCAAGCGGCCTCAGTGGTGTTTGAACCGCTACCGCCGGAAGCGGTGCTGGCCACCCTGCGCGAATTTGGCGCTATCAGCCACTTTGGCCAATTGCTAGCGCAGATGCTGAGCCAGATGAAAGCGGCCAACCAACAACCGAGCAAACTGATTCGCCGCGCCGATGACAGGGGCAACTACACCCAGCTATCGGCCGCCGCCCAGCTGCTGGCGCCCATCTACGACAGCTATCAACAACAGCTGGCGGCCAGCGCCACCATCGACTTTGACGACATGATCAACCTGGCCATCGACCATGTGGACAGCGGCCGCTTTACGGTGCCCTGGCGCTATCTGTTGGTAGACGAATTTCAGGATATCTCCGCCCCTCGGGCCCGCCTGCTCAAGGCGCTGCGCCAGCAGCAGCCGGATGGCTCGCTGTTTTGTGTGGGCGATGACTGGCAGTCGATCTACCGCTTTGCCGGCAGTGACATCCGCTTTACCGCCCAGTTCAGCGCCATGTTTGGGGCCACAGCCACCACCACGCTGGCGATGACCTTCCGCTTCAACAGCGGCATCAACGCCGTCGCCAGCCGCTTTGTCATGCAGAACCCGGCTCAGGTTGCCAAGCAGCTCACCACCCTGAGCGAATCCAGCCGCCCCACCGTATCGCTGCTGCGCCAAAGCCTGGGCGGCGATGGCGAGCGTCTGGCAGTGGCGCGGGTGCTGCAGCAGATCTCCCAACTGGCGGAACCCGACAGCAGCGTCTATCTGCTCGCCCGCTTTCGTCATCAGTTGCCCGATCAGAGCCAGCTCACCACCCTGCAAACGCGCTTTGGCCAGCTGCGGCTGCTCACCGACACTCTGCACGCCAGCAAAGGCAAAGAAGCCGACTATGTGGTGCTGCTCGGCCTCGGCAGTGGCAAGCATGGCTTTCCGTCGACCAAGGTGACCCACCCGCTACTGGAGGCACTGTTACCCCCGGCCGAAGATCACCCCTTTGCCGAAGAACGGCGGCTGTTTTATGTTGGCCTGACCCGCGCCCGCCAGCGGGTGTACCTCGTCTGCGACATGAGCGCCGCCTCGCCCTTTGTCACCGAGCTGCTAAACGCCCGCTACCCGGTCGAACTGAACGAGTTTGAAACCTCCATCGCCCAGCAGCTGTTCCAGCTGATCCACTGCCCCAAATGCACGGCCGGGGTGTTGACCGAACGCGAGAGCCGCGATCAGCGGCGCCGCTTTCTTGGCTGCTCCAATTACCCACGTTGCGACCACGCCGAATCCCTCTGCCCCAAGTGGCAGCAACCAATGCGCCGCCACAAAGTAAACGGAGAACTGTGGCGCCACTGCCTGAACACAGAGTGCGGCCATCAGCTGCCGCTGTGCCCCGTTTGCGGCCGCAATCTGGTGCTGCGCAGCGGCCCGGGCGGGCGCAGCTTCTGGGGCTGCAGCGGCTATCGTGGCCAAGATCCGCTAAGTTGCAGCTTCACCCGCGCAGCCCGGCAGCTGACCGGGGCTTGATGACCGCGCGGCCATAGGCCCCCCGCTCCCTGAGCAGAGCCGAAGGGCGCGGCGGCACACTGAGAAACACCGCAGCGCGGCAGGTGAGGCTGCACCGCAGGTGGCGAGGCAGCCAGCCTCGCGCTAACGGCCGACTGCATCGGTCTGGTCTGTTCAACCCACTGCTTGGGCGCCCAAGGTGAAGCTGTTCAGCCCAGCCTGCTTTTTAAAGTCATCGAATTCGATGACTTTAAAAGCCGAGTTATTCAACTGTTCCCAAATACCCAACATTTCGATGGCGTTGCGGTAATACGGCTAGGCGCCACCGCTCTTTTGGGCTGCCTGTCCGGCAGCGAACGGTCTTCGCCCGGCCCTGACTGCGGTGCTTCTTTTCTGAGCTGCCTGTTCGGCAGCGCTGCTGTGGCGGCAAAGTAGCTTCCGGGGCTTTTCTTTCTGAGCTGCCTGTGCGGCAGCGAGCACGGGCGGTCGCACCCTCAGCGATTTCTCGATTTTCTGAGCTGCCTGTGCGGCAGCGAGCGCATCATGCTGAGAGCTGGCGAAGCTGTGATATTTCTGAGCTGCCTGTGCGGCAGCGAGCGTTCACCGCCATTGACCTCCGCGCCCTGGGCTTTTCTGAGCTGCCTGTGCGGCAGCGAGCATCTTCAATGGCGACATGGTGCGCGCCATATTTTTCTGAGCTGCCTGTGCGGCAGCGAGCCTCTGGCGAGCCCATTTCCTCGCATGTGTCCGTTTCTGAGCTGCCTGTGCGGCAGCGAGCTTGTGCTGACGACCAACCAGCCGGTTCCTGATTTTCTGAGCTGCCTGTGCGGCAGACTCAGAAATGCCATCT
>JAFOOX010000003.1 GCA_017425245.1 Gammaproteobacteria bacterium | reverse complement strand
TGTGATCTGTTCATACCTTGGCAACTTAACCGAGCAACACTAATGCAAGACACCATTGGTGTCAGGAAGTAATTTATCGGTCTCTTGGTCACGTGACATTCGTCACATAAAGTATTCTCGAAACTAGGTGCGGAATGACGGATGAAAGACTTACATGACTTACTTGAAATGGAATCTTCTGAGTTAGATTTTCGATTTAGAAAATCTAGCATTGAAGGCAAAGGAACACCTCAAGAAGTGTCAGACCGAAGGGAAAGTGTGGTAAAAAAACTGCTTGAGAAATATTTTCCTTTCCCATTTAGAATTGCCAAAGGCAATGTCGTTGATAGCAAAGGTAATCGTAGCGCATCTATTGATTGTCTTGTATTAAATCCAGAACATCCATATACGGTAAGTGAAGATAATAACTTCTCCGTCATACTTGCCGATGGTGTTGATTTTGCTATTGAAGTAAAGCCAGACTTGAGCAGCAAACAAGAAATAGAGCGCGCGCTGAGGCAAATACAATCAATTAAGGAATTAACACGGGCCAAATCCGGAAGTTTTGGCCACACATCATCTTACCAGTTAAAAATACCAGGAATAGTATTCTCCAATACCACATACTCAGATTTATCTTTACTGCTAAACACTATTGTTGCCTACTACGCCGAAAACAAAATAAAGAGATCACATCAATTTGATCTAATTGCCATTAACAATAGATGCCTCATCATCAATATGAGGCATGGATCATATTTCTATCCAACAGATCCTTCCTCCGGAGAGGGGTTATTTTGCTTAAATTCCAAATCACAAACTCTGGCTGCACTATTGTTTTACATAAACGTCCTCCCATTAAGCACTCTCAGAATGGATACCGCCATTATCACCAAATACTTGAATACCGATTTATTTGGCAACATGGTTTGGGACAAGGAGATCAATATGAAACTATCTTCCATTGAAAAAGAAAACATTCCTCGAACCTAACCCTTCAATCAACAGGGACAGTCCAAAACTGGCGCTTTGTCCTGCCCCTTATTTCAAACGTTAGCTTTCATGGAGGATCTGTGCGCAAATCTGGCATCGTAGTGTTTATGATTGCTGCATCGGTGGTGTTTATCGGGGGGGTATTTCAAAGACATGCAATTGCCTGCGATATACTGCCGCTAATGAATTACCAGCGGCTCAATAGTGAGGTATTTCTTGCGGGTGACTTTGCTGAACCGCAAGCCCAAATCATAAGCGAACTTATTGATTCAGCGTCAGAACGAATTAGTCATGTTTATGGTAAACCGATATCGAAACCGAGATTTGTCATTACTGCTGACATTCAAGGTGCTGCAAGTTGGGGGGCAAATGAAACAGCTTCAATGCATCGAATGCCTTGGCGAACTTGTATAATAATTGGTCCTAAAGGACAGAACGTTGATGTGATCGCCCATGAGTGGCTCCATGCTGAAATCCAGCATCGAGTTGGTTTTTTTCGTTTACTAAAAGAAATTCCTGTTTGGTTTGATGAAGGTGCCGCTCTTACACTTGATTACAGAAAACCGTTTTTACCTGAAAATATTGACCTGCCTGCTGAAGACATTACTGCGGTAAAAAAAATGAAAAGCGGCAAAAGTTTTTTTTCGAATAACATAAGGCAAAACTATCAGGCATCACGAATTGCCGTAGAACCTTTGATACGTCCGGAACAGTTTTTCAATGACCTTGAGAAGATTGCTTCTGGTGAGTCATTTGAAAATGTATTTTTAAAAGCTAACAAGTCAATACAGCCGACCGCTAACGCGTCGGCTGATTGAAGCGTTAGCACTCTAATCTACCTCAAGGACGGAGTATGAAAAAAATATTGAATTTGGTTTTTAGCTTTTTAAAAGACGGTGCAGCATTCTTTCTGCTTGGATTTATCTTAATGCTTCCTCTGGAATTGTTTGGTGGGATTTACGCAAAAGAAGCAGAGGCAATTTTCTTTGAGAGTCTGGCGCCAAGAACAATTATGGCTTTATTTGTACTTAGCACATTGGTGGCTTCCGCCTCGGTTCTTATATTTGGCACACATAACCCTGAGAACAAAAAGAATGATTGTGTTTATAAATATGTGGTTTTCAAAATAACCTCTTTTTCTATGTCGTTTTCGTCCGCTGGCACGGGAATGCTTTTAGGTCTATCTGGAGCGGCTGCGATAAATCAGGATTTTGGCGTGGCACTAATGGTGCTAATTTCGGCGATAGTTTTTCTTCTGTACTGGTGCTATTTCGAAGGGTTAAACCAAGTGTGTCTAAACGGGTTCGGAGAGTCAGTGCCGGCTAAGCTCGCAAGGGTGTTACTTATTTCTGCAATTGTCGCTGCTCCTGCAATTTATGCTTTTTCCTACGAACCAGTTAAAGAGTGTACGTCAAGCGAGCCAAGGGGACACCCACCTCCAGCTGGCCAATATCTGACCAGCGACTAAGCTGAGCTGGCTCTCTGATTGCGCTTCACGGAGGAAGCTCATGACCCGCCCTCGTTCTGAACTGGTTTGCCCAGCCGCTACCCCTTTTGGTATCACTTGGGGGGGCTGTCCTTGGAAACGTGCCTGAGGTTAGAGACGGGACATCCACCCGAATCGCAGCGCCAGAGCTGCATTCTCCATCCCCCCCTTGATCACAACCCGCACTTACGCCAGTCAACGCACGGCCAGACGGGTGAAGGGGTTGAGCTGGCATGGATGCCAGCGAAAGCAAATCTGGGCAGGAGAGCCCATATTTGCGACCCCGTAGCCCGGCTGAACTTTCGTCAGTAACTGATGGTGGTGATCTTGGGGACCGCCGGGATTGGTAAGGGCCGGGCGGGTCCGGCCCTTACCTGGCCTGCGCCGGCCAGTCGGCGCTCTTATCAAATCGCGATGCGATTTGTCTTAAAGCCTGCCGCGCAGCGGCAAGGTCTTCAGAAAATCCCCCTGTATCCCCCTTTGTCAAAGGGGGAATGGGACTTGTCTGCCGCAACGCCTTGCCAACGTAGTTGGCGCGCAGCCGCCGCGCAGCGGCAAGGTCTTCAACAAATCCCCCTGTATCCCCCTTTACCAAAGGGGGAATGGATCCTGTCTGCCGCAGCGGCGCAGCCGCATCAAGGCCTGTTATGGCCGTGAGGGTGGCCGGTCAGGGCATCGAGAAGGCCGACATCGGCCTCAAGCTGGCGTAACAGTTCGCCGGCCTTGATGCCCCGTTGCCGGGCGTCGGCGAGCAGCGCTTCAACATCGGGGTGGCCGGTTTGTTCTTCGACCAAGGCGAGGTACTGGTCATACTCCGCTGTTGATCGATACCGCTCCTTGAGTAGCAGCTTGAGCGCCTGTTTGGCGCTGAGGTCTTCCTTGTGATCGCCAGACCACCAATTGAACAGGAACATGGCAAGGCCGACTCCGCAGCCGTAAAGGACTAATCCGAGTATTAGTGGGATGTTGCAGTTTCACCATGAACCTTTGATGACGACCGCACCAGGGCGGTTCGCTCCATTTTGCGCAGGGTGCTGATGCGACGCTGATGCAGCTGCTGGCCCACCGCCGGCCCGCTGTAGCCAGCGGCAACGATCTCTTGAACCGAAACCTGGCGGCCCACTTCCAGGCCTCGCAGCAGCCGTTGGGCTTGGGGATAGGCTGCGGTTTCATAGCCGCCCCGGCCACGATAGTCGGCGGTGCAGGCCAGCAGAAACGGCTGCAGCCGCTCTGGCCGGCGCCAGGCATCTAGATCATCGAGAAAGCGGATCACGGCGCTGCTGCCCATTTCGCTCAGGCGATGGCAGCGGCCGTGGTGGCGGGCCACCAGCTCAGCCAAATCGCGGATCGGGTTGGGGATGCGCCAACGTGCGGCCAGTTCAACCACCAGCTGGGCGCTGCGCTCGTCATGGCCTTTGTGGCTGGGCCACTCGGCTTGGGGCGTGGTGCCTTTGCCCAGATCATGACAGAGCGCTGCAAAGCGTACCGCCACATCGCTGGAGAGCTGACAGGCGGCGCGCAGCACCATCAGGGTGTGGACGCCGGTGTCGATCTCCGGGTGCCACAGCGGCGGGTTGGGCACCCCCCACAGCCGCGCTAGTTCGGGCAATATAGCGTCGAGAGCGCCAACCTCATGCAGCAGCTCGAAGTAGACCCAGGGGGCCGGGCCGGCCAGCGCCTTGGCAGTCTCTTGCCACAGCCGCTCGGCCGACAGCGTCTGCAGTTCGCCACTGGCGCTGATGGTGCGCATCAGGCTCAGGGTGTCGCTGGCGACACTGAATCCCAAGGGCGCGAAGCGGGCGGCAAACCGGGCCACTCGCAAAACCCGTAGCGGATCTTCAACAAAGGCGGGTGAGACATGGCGTAGCTGGCGGCGGGCCAGATCGCCAAGACCGCCGTAAGGGTCGAATAACTGACCGTCAGCGCTTTGGGCAATGGCGTTGATGGTCAGGTCACGGCGAGCCAGATCGGTCTTGAGGCTGACCTCGGGGCCGAAGTCACAGATAAAGCCCCCATGGCCGGCGCCACTCTTGCGCTCGGTGCGGGCGAGGGCGTACTCGTCGCCGCTGTCAGGGTGCAGAAATACTGGAAAACTGTGGCCCACCTGTTTGTAGCCAAGCCCCAGCAACACCTCGGGCGAGGCGCCAGTGATCACATAATCGCGTTCGCTGACGACCAGCCCAAGCAGGGCATCGCGCACCGCACCACCAACCAGATAAACCTGCACCGCACCTCCTGCTTCACGTCGCAATTATAGAGGGCCGCCGGTGCTTTGACATCATGGGGGTGACGCTATACCTTGGCCTCACTAAGGAGTCCTTGATCCCTATGTACTATCACTATTTCGGCCTCTCCGAGAATCCGTTTTCCATCGCGCCGAACCCGCAGTTTCTCTACATGAGCGATCGCCATCGCGAGGCGCTGGCGCACCTGACCTTCGGTCTGCGCGAAAGCGGCGGTTTTGTGCTGCTGACCGGCGAGGTGGGTACTGGCAAGACTACAGTCAGCCGCTGCTTGCTGGAACAGTTGCCTGGTAACACCGATGTCGCCTTTATCTTTAATCCGACCTTGACCGAGCAGGAGCTGCTGGCCACCATCTGCGATGATTTCGGTCTCGCCTACCCGTCAACACCGACCCTGAAACAGCTGACCGATCTGCTCCATCAGCATCTTCTCGGCAACATGGCCCGTGGCCGCGAGACGGTGTTGATCATCGACGAAGCCCAGCATCTGCAGCCGCAGGTGCTGGAACAGCTGCGCCTGCTCACCAACCTTGAAACCAACACCCGCAAGCTGTTGCAGGTGATCTTGATCGGCCAACCTGAACTGCAGGTGCTGCTGGGTCGGCGCGAACTGCGGCAGCTGGCTCAGCGCATCACCGCCCGTTATCACCTGCTGCCGCTTACTCTCGATGAGGTGGCGCGCTACGTCAGCCATCGTCTGGCGGTGGCCGGCTGTAGCCGGCCATTATTCACCAAGGCGGCCATCAAGCGGCTGCATCAAGTCAGCGGGGGGGTACCACGCCTGCTCAACCTGCTGTGTGACCGCTCGCTGCTGGGGGCCTATGCCCAGAGCGCCTCCATGGTTGACCGCAAGCATATCGACCATGCTGCTTCTGAAACCTTGTTGCCGAGCGACGCGCCTCAACGTCAATCGCATCGTTGGCCGTTGCCCGGCATAGTGGCGGTGACGGCAGCGTCACTAATGCTGCTGGCCGCTGTCAGTTACGCCGTGGTTCTGGTACTTGACGCCAACAATGTGACCCCGGACGTGGCAAGCGCTAAGCCTGTCACCAAGCCGACAGAGAACCTCGGCACGGCCGCCAATGCCGTGCCCGGCGAGGTTGAGCCGCAGCTGCTTAACCGCTTGATTGGCCAAAGCCGTGAACTGCAGCCGTCACTGGCCGTGCTGTTCGAGCGCTGGGGGCTGGTGGCACCGCAGCAGGGCGGATGTCAGGCGGCCAAGAGCATGGGCCATGAGTGTTACTGGCGTGAAGACAACATTGACGCGCTGATGGCCCTCGGCCTCCCAGCGACGGTGCGCCTGCTGGATGCCCAAGGCCAGCTGTTTTACGCCACCATTATCGCCCGCCAGCAGCAGCGATTGCGGCTGGTAATGGCCGGCCACGAGCTGGATGTAGATGCCCAGTGGCTGCGCGATCGCTGGCAGGGGGCTTTTGTGCTGCTGTGGTCGCCGCCGCCCGGTTATCGGTCGCCGCTGTCGTGGACCGCCAGTGGTGAAGTGGTGCAGTGGTTGGAAAACAGCATCAGTCTCAACCTCGGCGAACAGCCGCGACGGGTTCGCCAGTTTGATCGTGAACTGGAAGCCAAAGTACGCCGTTTTCAGCAAGCGCAGGGGCTGAAGGTCGATGGCGTGGCTGGGGTGCAGACCCTGATCCACCTCAGTCGGGTGCTGGCACTCGACGCCCCCTGGCTGGAACAGGTGGCTTTTTGAGGAGCAGGCGCCATGTCCTACATTCTTGATGCACTGAAAAAAGTTCAGCCTGAGCGGCAGGCTGATGTGCTCAGTCAGCCACCGCTGGTGGTGGTGCAATATGCCGAGCCAGACTGGCAGCCACGGTTGTTACGGCTGGCACTGTGGCTGGTGGTGGTGGCCCTGTTGTTGCTGTTGGCGGCAGCAGCGTGGCGCTGGCTGAGCCAAATGGCGCCATCGCCAATTGTTGCCGCAGAGGTCAGTCAGCCAGAGGCACGGCCTCAGCCCACGCCAGTTACACCGGCACCTGCGGTGACAGTGGTCGGACGGGTGCCAACGGTTAACAGTGGTGCTTTGAGCTGGCCTCCCACCGATTTCGATGGCGCTGATGATGCGATGCTGCCTGGCGCTCTGGAACCTGCGTTGCTGCCGGAACCTGGACAATACCAGATGGCCGGAGAGAGCCTTGATGAGAGTGTACTGCCCGATTTCAGTGCGCCAGCGAGTGAACGTCAGTCTCTGCCCCGCGCCCGTCCTGCGGTCGAGCAACTGACCCCTGAGCCCCAGCCGCTGACCGGGGATCTGTTGCGCCAACAGTTTGAAGCGGCAGTCGCGGCCACAGCGTCGCCGGCGGAAAGGCGGGCGATGGCCGCGCCGCTGCTCGGTACCTTGCCAGCCCAGTTTCAGAAGCTGGTGCCGCCTCTGTCGTTCTCACAGCATCTCTACAGCTCCGACGGGGCTCAGCGCTGGGTGCGGGTCAACGGCCGTGACGCCCGCGAAGGGGATCGTATTGCCCCTGAGGTCACTCTTGAGCGGATCGAGCCGCAACAGGTGGTGATGTCTATTAGGGGCCAGCCGTTTGCGTTGCCTGCATTGGCCGATTGGCGCTAATGGCGGTTTGTTAGCTGCTGCGTAGCCACAATCGCCGCCTGCATAGTCAATCAGCCACCCCGTGACCCAGTTCCACCTCGACAAAGTGCTCCTGGCGGTCGTCGATCAGCGCAATGCGGGTATCGGCGGAGTCGTTACCGTCGACCCTCACCCGGGAGACCTGGGTTGATGGTTCGCCACGGCGGATGATGGTGATGTGGTAAAGGGTGTCGCGGTAGCGGTAGTGGATCTTGTAGCTGTCCCAATCCGCCGGGATACAGGGGGCGAGGCGCAGGTGGTCGACCTCCAGCTGCAGGCCGAGCAGGGTTTCTACCGTCAGCCGGTACATCCAGCCGGCTGCGCCGGTGTACCAGGTCCAGCCGCCGCGGCCAGTGTGGGGGGCCACGCCATAGATGTCGGCGCACATGACGTAGGGCTCGACCTTGTAGCGTTCGATCGCCTCAGCGCTGCTGCCGTGGTTAACCGGATTGAGCATGGCGAAGAACTCCCACGCGCGTTCGTGGTCGCCGAGCATGGCAAAGGCCATGGTGGTCCAGATCGCGGCGTGGGTGTATTGGCCGCCGTTTTCGCGCACGCCGGGGATATAGCCCTTGATGTAGCCCGGCTCCAGGGCTGATTTATCAAAGGGCGGGTCGAGCAGCTGGATGATCTGTTTGTCGCGCCGCACCAGGCGCTGATCCACCGCCATCATCGCCTGGCGGGCGCGCTGCGGGTCGCCGCCTTTTGAGATCACCGCCCAGCTCTGGCTGATCGAATCGATCTGGCATTCGTCGTTGGTGGCCGAACCCAGCGGTGTACCGTCATCGAAATAGGCGCGCCTGTACCAGCCGCCATCCCAAGCCTGGGCCTCGATGGTGGTGCGCAGCTGGGCAGCCTGGGTGCGGCACAGTGTGGCAAACTCCGGATCATGGTGGTCGTCGGCCAGGCCGGCAAACAGCTCGAGATTCTCGACCAGGAACCAGGCCAGCCACACGCTTTCGCCACGGCCCTCTTTGCCGACCAGATTCATACCATCGTTCCAGTCGCCACAGCCCATCAGCGGCAACTGATGGGGGCCGAAGCGCAGGCCATGCTTGAGGGCGCGCACGCAGTGCTGGTAGAGGCTGGCGGCTTCGGATGAGCGCTGGGGCTGGTCGTAGTAGGCCTCCTCTTCGGCATTCAGCTCACGCCCTTCGAGGAAATGGATCGCTTCGTCGAGCACGCCGCGATCGCCGGTTGCCCGCACATAGCGGCAGGTGGCGTAGGGCAGCCACAGATAATCATCAGAGAAATGGGTGCGCACCCCCTGGCCGTGGGGTGGGTGCCACCAGTGCTGCACGTCGCCCTTGAGGAACTGGTGACCTGCATGCTGGAGCAGCTGCTCGCGGGCCAGCCAGGGGGTGGCGTGGATCAGCGCCATGGTGTCCTGCAGCTGGTCGCGGAAGCCGTAGGCGCCGCCCGACTGGTAATAGCCACTGCGCCCCCATAGCCGGCATGACAGGGTCTGGTAGATCAGCCAGCCGTTGGCCATCAGGTTCAGAGCCACGTTCGGGGTGTCGACATTAACCGCGCCCAGGGTGCGGTTCCAGTACTGCCATACCCCCTCCAGCGCCAGCCCGGCGCCGGCCCGGCCAGCGAACTGCTGAATGAAATAGCGGGCCTCATCGGCGTTGCTGGCCGCCCCCAGGGTAAACACGATCTCGCGCTCTTCGCCGGCCTCAAGTTCGAGCCGGGTCTGGAGCGCGGCGCAGGGGTCGAGGCCAGCACCAACCCGCCCGGACAGCCGTTTACGGCGCATCGCCGCCGGATTGGCGAGGGTGCCATTGCGGCCGATGAACTCGGTGCGGTTGCCGCTCACTGACCGCTCGCGCTCGCTGATCTGGGTGAACACCACCCGCTTGCCACATTCGCGACCATAGGCATTGCGGGCGAACAGGGCGCCCGTGTGCGGATCGATTTCGCTGACGATGTGCATCAGGTTGGTGTGGCGCCATTCGCCGAGCACCAGCTCCCAGTAGCCGGTCAGCGACAGACTGCGCGGCCGCCGCGACTGGTTGTGCAGTTTGACCACCACGAACTTGACCGGTGCATCCATGGCGACGTAGGTCAGCAGCTCCGAGGCGATGCCGGACTCAAGGTGTTCAAACACGCTGTAACCGAAGCCGTGGCGGCAGACATAGCCGGCGCGGCCACGCGCTGGCAGAGGCGTGGGCGACCAGAAGGCGCCGCTCTCTTCGTCGCGGATATAGAGCGCTTCGCCACTGCTGTCGCCCAGCGGATCGTTGTGCCAGGGGGTGAGGCGGAACTCATGGGCGTTGCCCACCCAGGTGTAGGCGCCGCCGCTTTCGCTGACGACGGTGCCGATATGGGGGCTGGCGATGACGTTGGCCCAGGGCGCGGGCGTTGTCTGTCCGGGTTCGAGGCTGATGATGTATTCGTGGCCGTCGGGGGTGAAGCCACCCAGACCATTGCTGAAGATGCACTCGCGGGGCGGCAGCGGAGCCACCGCGTCAGCGTCAGCCGGCTGGGTTGGCTCCAGCAAATCTGATGCGCGGTCTGACGACAGGCGCCGATCGCGCTGCTCGATCAGGGTCTCGCTGGTGTCGCTGAAGACAATGCGGGCAACGGTCTGCAGCAGTACCCGCTCATCCTCGCTCAGCTCTTCGGCCCGGCGCACGAAGATGCCGCCCGGTTTATCGATCACCTGGGCTTCGGGCCCGGCATGGATCAGCCCCATGATCTGGTCCTGCAGTACCGCCCGATAGCCCGAGAAGTCCTCGTTGACGATCACCAGATCGGCGGCCAGCCCCTTCAGGCGCCAGTAGCCATGGGCCTGCACCACCTGTTTGACCAGATCGATGCGGTTTAGGTCGCCGATCAGTAGCAGCACGATCGGCAGATCGCCGGAGATGGCGAAGCGCCACAGTCCGGATTGCCCCAGCTGGTTGCGGGCGATGATGCCCGGCGCCGCCCGCCGCAGGGCATTGCCGTAGATAACCGAGTTGGCCAGCCGGCCAAACATCTGGGCATCAGCTTCGCTGGCATTGAGGTGGCGCAGCACCTCCTGGCTTTGGAACCAGGCCATCTCAAAGGCGCGCTCGACGAAGTGGCGGTCGCCATATTTCTCCAGCAGCGTCAGTGCCGCCTCGCGGCTGGCGGCAACGCCGGAGATGATCTGCACGCTGGCCGATTCATCGGGCGCCAGGGTCAGGGTGGTGCGGATCGCCACGCAGGGGTCGAGCACCGCCCCCTGGGTATTCGACAAGGGGGACGGGCGGTTGCTGCTGATCAGCACGCGCGGATTGGCCGCCGTGCGGCCGCGGCCGATAAAACGGGCGCGGTCGGTTTCACAAGATGATTGGTCGGTGACCGCACCGGGGGCAGCCAGCAGGTGAAACAGCCAGGGCTGCTGCTCGCCCGGCGTGCGCGGCCGCCGGTGGCAGAGGATCGCCTGCTGGCCGGGCAGGATCTCGGTCTGGACGAACAGGTTGCTGAACGAGCGATGGGCCAGGTCGGCGTTCAGCTGGGCCATCACCACTTCGGCGAAGCTGGTCACCTCAATATGGCGGGTGCGCGACGACTGGTTGATAAGGGTGACCCGGCGGATCTCGACGTCATCTTCCGGCGACACGCAGATCTCGGTATGGGCATCGATGGCGTGGTCGCGCCGCCGGTACTCGGCCCGCGCCTGGACAAAAATCGCCTCGTAATAGTCGGCCGGGCGTAGGGTGGGCTGGTGGGCCACCGACCAGTATTTGCGGCTGTCGCGATCGCGCAGGTAGATGAAGGTGCCCCAGCCATCGCAGGTGGCGTCTTCGCGCCAACGGGTGACCGCCAGATCGCGCCAGCGGCTGGTGCCGCCGCCTGCATGGGTGGCCATGACGTGGTAGCGGCCGTTTGACAGCAGGTGAACCTCCGGCAGGCGGCTGTTGGGATCGGTGAACACGCGCATGATGGCGCCCAGATCGGCGCTGGGCGGGCGGGCGGCGGCACTGACTTCAGCCGTATGGGGGTGCAGGGTGTTGGCCGTTTTCGGCACCCGTTCCTGCAGCAGCAGTTCGGTGGCCCGCACCAGTGGATCTGACATAAAGCGGCGCTGCATCGGCTGATCGAACAGCACATGGGCGAAGGCCAGCAGGCTCATCCCCTGATGGTGGGCCATGAAGTTGTGAACGATGGCGTGGGCTTTGCCGCGCGGTACCCGGGCGGGGGTGTAATCGATCGCCTCATAGAAGCCGTGGCTGGCGAGAAACCCCAGTTCGGCCAGGGCCTGCAGGTTGCGGCAGGCCTGGCGTGGCATCACGGTCAGGGCCAGGGCGCTGGCGTAAGGGGCGATCACCAGATCGTCCCCCAGCCCGCGCTTGAAGCCGAGGCCCGGCACGCCAAAGGCCCGGTACTGGTAGACCTGATGGGCGTCGGTGGCGTTGTAGCAGGATTCAGATATCCCCCAGGGCACGGCGCGCTGGCGGCCATATTCGATCTGGCGCGACACCACCGCCTTGCAGGTCTGCTCCAGCAGGGTGTGGGGGTAGCTGGGCATGATCAGCTGCGGCATCAGGTATTCGAACATCGAGCCGCTCCACGACAGCAGGCTGACGTCGCCGCCTTGACTGGTCAGCAGGCGGCCGAGGGCAAACCAGTGCTTCTGCGGCACCAGGCCGCGGGCGATGAGCAGGAAACTGGCCAGCCGTGCCTCTGATGCCAGCAGGTCGTAGCAGGAGGGATCTCGGCGCCGCTCACTGACGTCGTAGCCAATGGTCAGCAGGCTGCTGCCAGCGTCGTAGAGAAACTCGAAATCCATCTCGGCCAGCGCGCGGCAGCGCTGGATCAGCGCGTCGATGAGGTTGAGCTGGGCCTGCGCCTGCACGCCATTGGCAGCGGCCAGGTCGAGCCGGGTCGGCATCCCGCTGCCGGGCCAGGCTGGCGGCAGCAGCGATCTCAGTTCATCACCCAGCGCCCGTAGCTGCTGGTCGAACGCCAGTGCCCAGTAGTGCAGTTCGCCATCGCCGGCCAGATTGGGCGGCAGCCAGCTCAGCAGCGCTGCGCCACTGGTCTGAATCTGCGCCACCACGCTGACGGCGGCGGCTAGCGTCGGCGCGGGGCCGCGCTCAACGAGATCGCTCAGGGTGCGCTGCAGCGTGCGGATGTTTTCCGCCAGCTCGGCGGGCGCCGGGCTGGGCAGGGCGTCGGCCACCAGTTGCAGGCTATCCTGCAGCCCGTGCAGGGCGCTGAGGGTCAGCAGCGGCTGGCTCTTCAGCTCGGCCAGCCCCGCCTGCAGGGTGAGCAGGCTGCCCGCCAGATTGCCGCTGTCCACCGCTGAGACATAGCGCGGGTGCAGCGGTTGCAGCGTGCGGGTGTCGTACCAGTTGAACAGGTGGCCGCGGTAGCGTTCCAGCTGTTCCATGGCGGTCAGGGTGTTGGCGATCCGCTGCAGGCACTCCCCAACCGTCAGATAGCCAAAATCGACGGCAGCCAGATCGGCCAGCAGGGCCATGCCAATGTTGGTGGGCGAGGTGCGCGAGGCGATGGCCGGCGCCGGGTACGCCTGGAAGTTATCGGGCGGCAGCCAGTTGTCTTGCGGGCCAACAAAATCGGCGAAGTAGCGCCAGGTGCGGCGGGCCGCGCAGCGCAGAAAGCGTTGCTGGTCGGTGCTCAAACCCGGAGCAGGAGCCTCCAGCGGCCGACTGAGCCACCAACTGATACCGGGTGACAGCAGCCACAGCAGCAGAAGCGGGGACGCCATCAGCCAGGTTGCCGCCGGGCTTGGGATCAGAGCCAGCCCCACCCCGATGGCCACCACTGGCGCCAGCCACATCTCCTGCCCAAAGTCTGCCAGCGAGCGGCAGCCGTTGCGGCGGGCGTAGCTGGGCAGTTGCCACAGCAGCAGGCCACGGCGGGTAAATGGCATGCGCGCCGCCGAGCGCAGGATCGCCCCGAGACTGATGCGGCTGTCATAAGGCAGCATGGTCAGGCTAAGCAGGGCAAGGGCCAGCGGCCGGCCAGCCGCTTCGGCGGTCAGGCGCAGGTGCATCAGCCACTCGCCCTGTTGCGGCTTGCGCAGCAGGGCGATCAGGCTGGCCAGCAATGGCGGTAGCACCAGCACTGTCGCCACCAGCAACGTCCACTGCCAGGCGTGGCCTGCGCTGGTCAGCCACCCAACCAGCAGCAGGGCCAGCAGTGCTGGTGCCACCAGACTGCGCCGCAGATTGTCGAAGATCTTCCACATCGACAGCGCCGATAGTGGATTGGGCTGGCGCGTTGGCCGGCCGCCGTCGGGGCTGGCTGGCCCCGGCACCTGCCGCCGCAGCCAGCCGGCCAGCTGCCAGTCGCCGCGGATCCAGCGGTGGCGGCGGCTGGCGTCGATGGCGACACTGGCCGGTTGCTCTTCGATCAGTTCGATATCGGTAACCAGTGCGGAACGGGCGTAGCCGCTCTCCAGCAGATCGTGGCTGAGGATCAGGTTTTCCGGAAAACGTCCGTCGACCGCCTGACGAAAGGCATCGACGTCATAGATCCCCTTGCCGATGAATGAGCCTTCGCCGAACAGATCCTGATAAACGTCCGACACCTCGCGGGTGTAGGGATCAAGCCCGGTGTCACCGGCGAACAGCCGGGCAAAACGTGACTGACCAGCACTGGTCAGGCTGATGGTGGCGCGCGGCTGCAGGATCGCGTAACCGGCGACGATGCGCCCACGGGCGGCGTCGTACAGTGGCCGGTTGAGCGGATGCGCCAGATTGCCGATCAGGGCGCGGGCCGCATCACGCGGCAGCTGGGTATCGGTATCCAGGGTGATGACGTACTGGATCGACGGCAGAATGGACTGATCGCCGACGATCGCCGAGAAGGCCGTTGGCGCCTCGCCGCGCAGCCGGGCGTTGAACTGGGCCAGCTTGCCGCGCTTGCGCTCGTAGCCCATCCACACCTGCTCGAACGGATTCCACTGGCGCGGCCGGTGAAACAGATAAAAAACACAGGGGCGATCATCGCGGTAGGTGGCGTTAAGGGCCTCGACGGCGGCGTGGGCGTAGGCCAGTAGTGGGGCATCAGCGGCCAGCGTCTGCGCCGCCGCATCAGCAAAATCGGTCAGCAGGGCAAAGTAGAGATTGGCGTCGCGATTACCGAGATAGCGGATCTCCAAGGCTTCGAGCAGACGGTCGACCTCCTGCTGACTGGTCAGCAAGGTGGGCACGATCACCATGGTGCGATGAGCGCCAGGAATGCCCTGTGAAAAGTCCAGCCGGGGCAGGGATCGTGGTGGCACCAGCAAGGTGACCGCCTGATTGACCAGCGCCACGGCCAGCGCCGAGGCGGCGAGGAGGGCGCCGCTGGCCACCAGCCAGAAACGCCAGTCAGCGGAGCTGAAGGCGGCAAACCCATAACAGACGCCGGCCGTCATCAGCAGCGTCAGCGCCAGTATGGTACCCAGATAGAGCGGCAGGCACGCCTTCCGGCAGGCACGTTGCAGCCGGTTGAGCCGTGATGGGCAGCAACCGACGGCCTGCTCCAGCTGTGCTCGCCCCTCATCGATCAGGTAGTAGCCGATGTGGGCGCGGCGGTCGGCTTGCCCCTGCTGCGTGGCGGCCTGCCGGGCCAGTTCGATAGCCTGACGGGCCACCGCCAATTCGCCACAGCGGCTGCCCCGGGCCACGTCCTCGATCACATGGCGGTAGCGATCGCGGCTGGCGAAATCCTGGCGGCCATGCATGGCCGATGGGTCTGTGGCCAGGATCTGTTCAACCACGCTGAGCGATTCGACGTAGTGTTTCCAGTCCATGGCGCCGATGAAGCGCAGGCTGCCGATGCTGTTGGCAATGGAGATCTGGTTGGCCGCGGCCGTCCGCCCTGCTGCCGCCGACAGGGTGGTTGCCGTTACCCCCTGTGCGATAAGTGTCTGTTCGACCCAGGTTTGCACGAAGGCCATGGCTGGCCCCTGGGCCTGCAGCCGGTCGTAGAACTCCTCGACAAAGGGGGCGGTCAGCGGGACATCGGCATGGGCGAACTCGGCTAGCAGCTGGATCAACTGGCGTGAGTCGCTTTCGGCGGCGGCCAGCATGCGGTCAGCCCAGGTGGTGGCGACATCGCGCTCCTCGCGTCTGTGGGCGATGCGCACCGCGACGCGGCGCAGATTTTCCAGCAGCGCCAGCTGCAGCATGATCGGAAAGGCCCAGAGTTCTCCCAGCCTTAAGGGTTCCACGCTCTGGTAGGCGGCAATGAACTGGGTGACATTGTCGCTGTCGACCCGGCCATCCATATGCGAGATCAGCGCCAGCGCCAGGTCGTAAACGCGCGGGAAACCGGCCGACTGGCCTTCGGCCAGACGTGGCAACTGGCGGCTATAGCCACGCGGCAAGTGGCGCCGGGCCAAGTTGATCTGCTGCTCGATCAAATAAAAGTTGTCGAGCAGCCAGGCCTCGGTGGGGGCCAGCCGCTGCCCCGGCCCCACCGCCGTCGTGACCACGTCGTAGGCCGCCCGCAGCACCCGCGTATTGTCGGCCAGCCGCGGCAGCAAACGGTCCGGCCCCGGGTAGGGGGCGATGCGATGTTGCCCGGCCAGGGTGGCGGCGTGGCGCTTCAGCTGTTCAATGCTGAACAGCTCCGCGCGCAGCAACTCGGTGTCCCGGTCATGGCGCAGCCCGTGCCGGCCACGAGTGAAAAAGGCGAATGCGTTGATGGTCGTTGCTCCTTGCTAGCCCATTGCATGGTCAGGCCAGTCCTGGCCATATCAGCGGTACTTGCGGAAAATCGGTGCTATCTGGTGGTGAGTGGTTGGGTAACGGGGGCAGGGTTTCAAACCGGTAGCGGGTAACCATGCAGGCAAAACAGCCGCAAGCAGGTATCAAAAACCACAGCCATAACAACCACAGCCATCAACAACCAATGAGTCGTAGGCTGTGGCGCGCCCGCGTTCGATCTCGGCCAGCGCATTGTCGATGCCCAAGCCGGGGCGATAGGGGCGGTGTGTTCACATCGGCAAAGGAGCCCACCTGCCACAGCTTCTTGCCCAGAAACTCGCCATGGGTGTAGCCCAGCAGTTTGATCAGCAAAGGGTTAACGTCTTCGATCTGGGCGGTGTCGGCATTGATCAGCAAAATGCCGTCCTGGGCCGTTTCAAACAGGCGGCGGAAACGGATCTCTGATTGACGCAAGGCGTCGCGGGTCAACTGCTCGGTTGCATCAACCGGCGAAGTGGGGGACTTGTCCAATAGCTCTCCTGACGCGCGACCACCCGGCCATTGCTGGCGTCTGAATGATGCACTGCACCAAGGTGCGACCCTGGTGCCATGGGAGCCGAGGTGAATGACTGCGACCACTCCCTGCTACCGGCTGACTCCATCAGCCTACACCCTGTAGCCCACTATTGCCGCACTATCTGCCCGCTTCATCATCGCTCACGCCTTCTGGCCAAGCAGCGGCAAAAAATATCAGGCGGCAGGCCGTGCCAAAAACCGTTCTACCAGCCGGGCAGCGGCCATCATGCCGAAGGTGGCGGTGACCATGGTCACCGCGCCAAAGCCGCTGGCGCAGTCGAGGCGCAGCGGGGCGTCGGCGCTGCTGCGTTCGGCGTCGCTTTTGGCGGCGCAGGTTTCGCCGTCGGCGGCCGGGTAGCGCAGCGGTTCGGTGGAGTAGACCACTTCGATGCCGAACTTTTTGCCATCGCGCGGGAAGCCATAGCGGCGGCGCAGGGTGTTGCGCACCTTGGATAGCAGCGGATCGTTGATGGTCTGACTGAGGTCGGCACAGCCGATCTGGCGCGGATCGCGCTGGCCGCCGGCACCGCCAGTGGCGATCAGGCAGATTTTGTTGCGTTTGGCGTGGTTGAGCAGGGCGGTTTTGGGGCCAACCTGATCGATGGCGTCGATGATGCCGTCGCAGGGCGGCAGCAGCTCGCCCAGATTGTCGATGGTCAGGAACTCCAGCCGCTGATCGACGCGGCAATCAGGGTTGATGTCGTGAATACGGGCCGTCAGCACCTCGGCTTTGGCACTGCCGACGGTGGAGCTGAGCCCCACCAGCTGGCGGTTGACGTTGGACAGGCAGACCTCATCCGGATCGATCAGGGTGATGGCGCCAACGCCAGTGCGCGCCAAGGCTTCGGCCGCCCAGCTGCCAACACCGCCAAGGCCAATCACCACAAAATGGGCGGCCGCCAACCGTTCAGCGACGCTCTGGCCATACAGGCGCACAATGCCGCCAAAGCGGCGTAGCCAGCGTTCATCAAGGCTCATGCTATGCTCGGTGGCAAATGCGGGGCGGCCATTGTAGTCAGTTGCGGCGGGCTGCTCCATCTTCTGCTGCCCGTGGCCGCCGGGTGCCCATTGTGGAGTGGCCATGGCGGTATCTTTGCCTTTGTTGCGTCATCTGGTGACGCTGCTCGATCTGACCAAACTGGATGACGACACCAGCGCCGCCGATGTCGAGCGGCTGTGCCAGGCCGCTACAACCCCCTTGGGCAAGGTGGCTGCGGTCTGTATTCCCCCAGAACATGTAAAATTGGCGGTTCGGCTGCTGGCCGGCAGCGGCATTAAGGTAGCCACTGTGGCCAATTTCCCCGGTGGCGGCCAGATGGTTGACAGCGTGGTGGCCGAGGTCTCGCAGGTGGTGGCTGCGGGCGCTGATGAGATCGATCTGGTGCTGCCCTATCGTGCACTGCTGCTGGACCAGCCCGAACAGGCCGATGCCATGGTGCGGGCGGTGCGCGCCGCCTGCGCAGGCAAAGTGCTCAAGGTGATTCTAGAAACCGGGGAGCTGCACAGCCCGACGCGCATTCGTCTGGCCTCGGAGCTGGCATTGGCGGCCGGCGCCGACATGCTTAAAACCTCCACCGGCAAAGTGAAGGTGGGGGCCACGCCTGAGGCGGCGCGGGTGATGCTGCAAGTGATCGCCAGCAAGGGCGGCAAGGCCGGCATCAAATATTCAGGTGGGGTGCGTAGCGTTGAGCAGGCGCTGGATTACCTCAATCTGACCGCCGAGTTGTGGCCCGAACGGCCGCTTTACAGCAGCGCTATCCGTATCGGCGCCAGCGCCTTGATTGCCGATATCCTGCGCCGGGCACCGGTTGACCAGATCAAGCGGGGCAGCTGATGGCCCGTGCCATTCTCTGCATCCTCGATTCTCTTGGTATTGGCCATGCGCCCGATGCCGCTATTTTTGGTGATGAGGGGGCCAACACCTTGGCGACGCTGGCGCGCTGGTCACTGGCTGAACGGGGCCGACCGCTGGCGATTCCTCATCTTTTGTCGTTGGGGCTGGCGGATGCTGCCGCCCAAGCTGGCAGCTGGCCCGACGGACTGGGGCCAGTGGAGCTTGGCGGCGCGGCCGGCGCCTGCAGCGAACTAAGCAGCGGCAAAGACACCCCTTCTGGCCATTGGGAGATGGCCGGGGTGCCGGTGGTGGAGCCCTGGGGCTACTTCCCCGAGCGCCATCACAGCCTGCCAGCGTCTTTGGTTGCCGCCATCGCGGCGGCAGCCGGCACGGCCGGGGTGCTGGGCAACTGCCATGCTTCTGGCACCACCATTTTGGAGCAGCTGGGAGAGCAGCATCTGGCCTGTGGCTGGCCGATTGTTTATACCTCGGCTGATTCGGTGGTGCAGATCGCCGCCCATGAGCAGCAGTTTGGATTGGCGCGGCTGCTGACGCTGTGCGAGCAGACCCGGCTGCTGTGCGATCCCTACCGCATCGGCCGGGTGATCGCGCGCCCCTTTGTTGGCGACAGCGGCGCCAGTTTCAAACGCACCACCAACCGCCGCGATTTCGCCATGCCGCCGCCAGCACCGACGCTGCTGCAGCGGCTGTGCGAAGGTGGCGGTACTGTGGTGGCGGTGGGCAAAGTGGCCGATATCTTTGCCCACATCGGCATCAGCCGCATGGTCAAGGCCAGTGGCCGTGATGCGCTGATGGCCGCCACCCTAGAGGCGCTGGCGGGAGCCGGCGCGCAGACGCTGGTGGTCACCAATTTTGTCGATTTCGATACCCTCTACGGCCACCGCCGTGACATTCAGGGCTACGCCGACGAGCTGGAAGCCTTCGATCAGCTGCTGCCGCAACTGCTGGCGGCACTGCAACCCGGCGATCTGCTGGTGCTGAGCGCCGACCACGGCTGCGATCCGGCCTGGCCGGGCACGGATCACACCCGCGAGCGGGTGCCGCTGCTGGTGGTTGGCCCCGGGGTGCGGCCGCAGCGGCTGGGCGTCAGAGCGAGCATGGCCGATATCGGCGCCACCCTGAGTGACCATTTGCAGCTGGCGCCAACGGGCGTTGGCCAGTCCTTTTATGCGGAGCTCTACCTATGACCACCCCCCATATCGCCGCCAATCCCGGTGATTTTGCCGAAACCCTGCTGATGCCCGGCGATCCGCTGCGCGCCCGCTTTATCGCCGAGCACTATCTCGACGATCTCCGTCAGGTCACCGCCGTGCGCAACATGCTCGGCTATACCGGCCACTATCGTGGCCAGCGGGTGTCGGTGATGGGCTCGGGGATGGGTATTCCCAGCATCAGCATCTATGCCACTGAGCTGTATCAGCAGTTTGGGGTGCGGCGTATTGTGCGGGTGGGCAGCTGCGGTGCCATTGCCTCCCACTTGAAGTTGGGCGATCTGGTGGTGGCCATGGGGGCCAGCACCGACTCTAGCGTTAACCGCCTGCGCTGTGGTGGCCATGATTTTGCCGCCATCGCCAGCTATCCGCTGCTACATCAGGTGGTGGCCGAGGCCGAACGTCAGGGGTTGGCGCTCCATGTCGGCAACTGCTTTTCCACCGATCAGTTTTATCACCCCGACGGCGAGCTGCTGGCCCGCTGGCAGCGGCTGGGGGTGCTGGCGGTTGAGATGGAAGCAGCGGGGCTCTATGGTGCGGCGGCGGCCTGTGGTGGCGAGGCGCTGGCCCTGCTCACCGTCTCTGACCACTGCACAGTGCCCCAGCCGGCGATGAGCCCGGCGCAGCGCGAACAGGGTTTGGGGCAGATGGTGCAGCTGGCGCTGGATGCTGTGTGTGGCCAGGCGCCGCTAGCCTCCGTCAGCGGTCTCCTCAGCGAGTCAACGACGTGCAGATAGGAGCGGAGCACCAGTGCCCCGGTTCTGTGCGCGCGGCATCATCCCGTGGCGTTTGTAGCACCATATGCGGTAGCGTTGACTAGACTGCAGTTCAGGCATTGACCAAGGATGAACACCATGCCCGGAATCGGCCCGAGAGATACTGTGCCGCGCGCAGCAATGGACCACCCTGCAGATGAGCGGCTGCTCACCATCGATCTGCGGCATGCCATTCTCATGGTGGCGCGAACGCTCGACTTTGTCGGCATCGATGATCTAAACCATGGCCACCGGGTGGCTTACATCGCCTATAAGTGCGCTCGGGTGTTGGGCTGGAGCGAAGCGCGTTGCCAGTTTGCTTACTTTGCCGGCCTGCTGCATGACTGTGGCGTCTCCTCCAGCCGCGAGCATTTGCGCTTGATCGCCAACCTTCAACCCGAAGACAGCGAGGCTCACTGCCTGCGCGGGGAGCGGGCCCTCATGGCCTGTCCGGTGTTGTCGCATTTTGCGACTGTGGTCCGTTACCATCACAGCGCTTGGACAGAGCTGCTGCAACTGCCGCTTGGCGATGAAGAGCGGTTGATGTGTGGCCTGATCTTTCTCGCCGACCGGGTGGACTTTCTGCGCGCCCGCTATCTGGGCGAGAGCCATCAGGATCTGATCACCCTGCATGAAGGGCTGATCGCCGAGAACATTCTTGCCCATCGCGGCACCCTGTTTGCCCCGGAGCTGGTGGATACCATGGCTCATTTGGTGTCGCTGGATGGTTTCTGGTACGCCATGGATGCTGCCTCCATTGAGGCTATTGGTCAGCAGTTTCGCGATGACTACTTTGGTCGTCGCCGGCTCCGCGTTGCTGAGGTCACCCAACTGGCCCGTTTGCTCGCCCACATCGTCGATGCCAAGAGCCCCTTCACTTTTGAACACAGCGAAAAGGTCGCGCTGCTATCGCGCGTGCTGGCGGCAGATCTGGGGCTATCGCTGTGCCAGCAACAGCAGATCGAGATTGCCGGTTTGCTGCACGACATCGGCAAGCTGCGCACGGCCGACGAGATTCTGCACAAGGGAACAGCGCTAACGGACGAAGAGTATTCCCATATCAAACGTCATACCGTCGACACCGAGCAGATCCTGCGCGGTTTGTTTGCCGATAGCCCTATTGCCGGCTGGGCAGCGAACCACCATGAACGCCTTGATGGCAGTGGCTACCCCTATCGCAAAACGGCAGCTGAACTAGACCTGCCGTCGCGCATCGTCGCCATGGCCGATATATTTCAGGCGTTGGTGCAGAACCGCCCCTATCGAGGCCGCTTGCCGGTCGGTGAGGTGCTGGAGATCATCGCCGGGCAGGTCGACGACGGGCGGCTGGATGGTGAGGTTTTTGCCATTCTCAGCGGGGATATCGATCGTTACTATCTGATGGCGATTAACGATGACAAGGGCAGCAACCATTGACGAGCAGCGGCAAACTGCATCCGCTTGAACTGAAACTGCCACCTCTGCTGGTGGTTCTGCTGACGGCGGCGCTGATCTGGTGGCTGCCCCCCCTGTGGCCCTTGTCATTGCTGGCGGAGATAGCGCTGCTGCTGATGGCCGCTGGGGTGGTGATCTGCCTGTGGGGGGCGCTGAGTTTCCGGCTGGCACGCACCACCTTGGATCCGCGCGTGCCGCATCAGAGCAGCCAGCTGGTCGATGGTGGCATCTACCGCTTCACCCGCAACCCGATGTACTTGGGTATGGCGCTGTCGCTGCTCGGCTATGGGCTGTGGCTGGGCAAGGGATCGGCATTGCTGGCGGTGGTCGCCTTTGTGCTTTACCTCAACCGTTTTCAGATCATCCCCGAAGAACGGGCCCTGGCCCACCGTTTTGGCGACAGCTTCAATCGTTACTGCCAGCGGGTACGGCGCTGGCTGTAATGCTGCTGTTTTGCCGCCAGCGCCGCCAATCCGCACTGGTGCCCCCGCTGTAATCCTTAACCGTTGTCGCGGGGCTAGTTGCGGCAACTGGCTGCGGCGCTTGCTGGTTGTTGCCGCTACGCGGCGGCTGATTGTCACCGCTACGCGGTAGATGCGCCTGTGGCGCGAGATTGCGGCTGCGCAGCAGCAGAGCGGGCTGCCGCGCCTGCACAACGGAGGCGGTGCCGTTTGCAGATCTGCTCGCCCTGAGGGTGTCGTCGCCAAGATGGTTGCGCTGCAATTTGACGGCTACCCCAGGTCAAGTTGGCGTCAGCAATGGGGAATCTTGCCGGACTCCCTTACTTTCGACCGTGCGGGATGGGATAGATCGCAGCCATCGTTAGGGGATCGCCGGTTAACGGCGATGGGCCGCTCCAGCCGCAAGAAAAGGTCCTCCTATGGCTGAAAAACGGATTCGCATTCTTCACCTCTCCGATCTGCATCTGGGCAAGGAACCTGGGCCAGGCTGGCGGATGAGGCCTGTGCTGGGTGATGCCTGGCGTGCCAATCTCGATCTCATCCGTGGTGGTTTTGCCACCCTGTGGTTACGCGTTGGCGTGATAACATCGCCTGCCAATGCATATTTAGGCCAAGAGACCGGAGGGCCCGATGCGGATCACCCAGTACACCGATTACGCCCTGCGCGTGCTGCTCTATCTGGGGGCCGCTCCGGAGCGACTGGCCACCATCGCCGAGATCGCCGAGCGCTACGCCATCTCGCGCAGCCACCTGATGAAGGTGGTTAACCAGCTGGTGCAGGACGGAGTGGTGGCGGGGCTGCGGGGCAAAGGCGGTGGCATTCGTCTGGCCAAGCCGGCTAGCGAGATTAGCCTTGGAGCGCTGGTGCGTGAACTGGAGCCAGATCTGGCGCTGGTAGAGTGCTTCGGCCCCGCTAACCAGTGCGTGATCACCGATGGTTGCCGCCTCAAGGGGATCTTCAACGAGGCGCTCAGCGCCTTTCTGGCGGTGCTTGACCGCTATACCTTGGCTGATCTGCTGGCCGGGCCTCAGCCGTTACGTCAGCTGCTACAGCTGGACGACTAACCGGCCCGGTACTGGTTGCTGGCCGCGTGGTAGCAGTAGCCGCCGGCGGTCAGCCGCTGATCCAGCGACTGTTCATCCAGTTCATAGAAGTTGGCGAGGGCCGCCAGCGAGTCAAAGCGGTTGCGCAGCTGCATGTTCACCAAGCTGAGCAGCATCGCCTCATCCATGGTCAGGTAGTTGGCAAACATCGACTGTCCCCTGTTCTTTTGTCACGCGCTGATCGCCGCAGCCTGTTGCTGCTGACGGCGGCCGATGCGCTGCCAGATCTTCTCGTGGAAGAAGTAGGCGACGGTATTGACCGCCGGCTCAACGGTGGCGACCAGGCCGCCCACCAGCACGTCACCGGTCAACAACCAGGCGACAGTGAAGGCGACGGTGAAATGCATGATGGCGAAAGTGGTGGTCTTGATCATGGGTTACCCCTCCTGTTGTTGAGTTAACAATAGCAGTTCTCATTTGTGTTGTGTATGGAAGCAACCTATCGCAGCCATGGGCGCGGCCGATGATTGTTGTGGTGCAGGGCGCTGGCAGCACTCTTGCATGGGGCCACGCGATTGCTGGCGTTAGCTGTACGCTGCACTGAACGTGATCTGGTACTGCACCATGGTGGTGTGTCCGTTGCTGGCAGGGTGACGAATCGGCTAAGGTTGCGCGGTTTTTGCCGCTTTAACCGTCATCAGGCGCTACCGCCTGCTGGCGGCCGGGCGCGGCGCCACCGGTGCCGCGACCCAACCATAAACAAAACAAATTACATCTAGGGTGGATCCAGGAATGTTACAACTTCCGTCTCAGCGAACTGCGTTTGGTCATCCGGCCGGGCTGTTCCTGCTGTTCGGCACCGAACTGTGGGAACGCTTCAGCTACTACGCCATGCGCGCCATTTTGGTGCTTTATCTGGCCGATGCTGCGATGGCAGCTGGCGGTAAAGGGCTGGGCTGGAGCCAAGCTGACGCGATTAGCCTCTATGGCACTTTTACCATGTGGGTCTATATCACCCCGCTTATCGGTGGCTGGTTGGCGGATAATCTGATTGGTCAGCGCAAAGCCATTATTGCCGGCGGCATTTTGATGGCGGCGGGCCAGTTTGCCTTGGGCACCCCTCATGCGTGGGTAGCTGGCCATGAAACGACTATGCTCTACCTCGGTTTGACCTTGCTGATCATTGGTAATGGTTTGTTTAAGCCAAACATTTCGACCATGGTTGGCGACTTGTACAAGCCTGGCGATCAGCGGCGTGATGGCGCCTTCACAATTTTCTACATGGGCATCAACATTGGCGCGTTCCTTTCCGGGATCGTGGTCGGTGAGGTGGTTAGGGGTTTTGGCGGCAGCTACCAAGCGGGTTTCATCTGCGCCGGTATTGGTATGGTGATCAGCCTTATCATGCAGATGGTGCTGGCCCAGCGTTTGTTGGGCGATATTGGCACAACGCCGGCAGCCAAGCGCGATGCGGCGATGCATACCGGTACTGAGGTGCGCAAAACGCCGTTGACCGCCGAAGAGGTTGACCGTTTTAAAGTCATTTTGATCTTGGGTTTGTTCACCATCATCTTCTGGGCTGGTTTTGAGCAGGCCGGTGGCTTGATGAATATCTACGCCGATCGTTATACCGACCGCACGGTTGAGGTGATGGAGTGGTCATGGACAGTGCCCACAACCTATTTCCAGTCGCTTAACCCGCTATTCATCATTATCTTTGCACCGATTGTGGCCTTAATCTGGATGCGGCTAGGCCAACGCGAGCCAAACTCGCCGGTGAAGTTTTCGCTGGCGTTGGTGCTGCTGGCGATTGGTTTTCTGTGCATGGTTGGCGCGGTCTTCGACCAAGCTGCAGCAGCCGATGGCAGGGCGGCCATGTGGTGGCTGGTGGCCGCTTATCTGTTCCACACCTTGGGCGAGCTATGCCTGTCGCCGATCGGTTTGTCGATGGTGACCAAATTGGCGCCTCTGCGCTTAGCATCGCTGATGATGGGCACCTGGTTCCTGTTTATCGCCGCTGCCAACAAGATTGCCGGCCTGATCGGCAGTTTGATCGGTAGCGAGGAGGCGAGCGAGGCTGAGCTGGTTGATAACGCCATCGCCATCTTTGGCGGGATTGCTGTTACGTCGGTGATTGCCGCCGTGATCCTGTTCTTTATGGCTAACAAGCTGGTGTACTGGATGCACGGGGCCGAGGACAAAACCACATCAATAGATGACGAGCTCAAGGTCACCGCAGATCACGACCTTGTGTTAGATAAGCCAAAAGCCTGATCGTTTTATGGCTGTCTTCAGGCCGGCAGCTGCCGGCCTTTGTCGTTTTAGCCGCTGCTGCAGCTGCCGCTGTCACAGCGGCGACTGGCCGGGCGCCAGCGGGCAAAGGCCCAGTAGCCGCCGTCGAACAGTTGGCTAAGCAGCGGCAGGCGGCTCAGCCGTACCAGACAGTCCCAGCCCACCGCCGTATAGACCGCCCGCATCGCCTCTGGGCCGCGCAGCAAGGCGCCATCGGCGCTCATCACATGCAGTGCCGCCAGCAACTCCTGCTGGCTGACGCCAACACCGGTGCGGTCAAAATCGGCGGCGCGGATGTCCTGAAAACGCAAGCGCTCCGGCTTAGCCCTGCTTTTCAGCAGCACAACTTCGCGGCTGCACAGGGCACAGTCACCGTCATACAACATGGTCAGCGGATAGCTGGGCATGGCCAGTCTCCTCAAGATGGTTGTTTGTTGTTCGTAGCAGGGGAGGCAAACGATCAAGGGTAACCATATTCACCATGCATTTGCGTCATGCGGCTGTCACGTGCGCAGGAATTGGTTAGCATGCCAGCCAGAGGTAATGGGGGAGGGGTGCCATGAGGTCAATGCCACCGCTGCGTTATTTGGCGGGTGACAAAGCCCGCCGCCAACTGCTGGATCGAGGCCTGCACGCCGACGACATCAGCCTGTTGCTGGGCGCCAGTGGCGGCCCCAAGTGGTTTGTGCTGGCTGGGCTGGATGAGTATCTGGCCAGTGAATGGCTGCCGTCGCGCCGTCAGCCCCTCGACATGCTCGGTAGCTCGGCCGGTGCCTGGCGACTGTGCGCGCTGGCTCAGCCCGATGCACTGGCCGCTACCCGCCGCTTTGCTCAGTGTTACAGCCACCTGGATTACCCGGCCCGTAGCAACCGCCGTCAGGTGACCGAGATCAGCCGCCAAGTGCTGCATGCCCTGTTGCCGGATGAGCAGACGGTGACTGCCGTGGTGGGCAACCCGCAACGCCGCCTTCATCTGGTCGCCGCCCGCGCCCGTCACCTTGCGGCTCACTCGCGGGCCCTGCTGCAGCTGAGTGGCATTGCCCTGGCTGCGGGCGCCAACGCCATCAATCGCCGCTGGCTGGCCCGCTTTTATCAACGCACCCTGTTTCATCACCATGCCGGGCCGCCGCCGCTGCACTGGCCCGATCTGGGGCTGACCCAAGTTGAGCTGACATCGGCCAATCTGGCCGAGGCGCTATTTGCCAGTGGCTCCATCCCCATGGTGCTTGACGGGGTGCGCGATATCGCTGGGGCGCCAGCGGGGCTCTATGTCGATGGTGGGGTCACCGATTACCACTTCGAGCTGGATGGCCCAACCGACGGGCTGGTGCTCTACCCGCACTTTTTTGCCGACGTGGTACCCGGCTGGTTTGACAAGAGCCTCGGCCGGCGCACGGCGCCGGCGCGTTTGTCATCAACCCTGCTGCTTTGTCCGAGCCCGGAGTTTATTGCCCGCCTGCCGTTTGGACGTATCCCTGATCGCAGTGACTTCAACACCCTGCCTCACGCCGCCCGCGTCCGCTACTGGCAGCGGGTGATTGGCGAAAGCCGGCGGCTGGCCGATGCCTTTGCCGAGCGCTGCCTGCGTCAGGACTGGGCCGATTATCTGGAGCCGTTATGACCACCCTGTGGCTGGATGCTGATGCCTGTCCCAAGCTCATTCGTGAGATCTGCTTTCGCGCTGCCGAGCGCTGTCAGGTCCATCTCTATCTGGTGGCTAACCAACCGATTGCCCATCCGCCATCGCCCTGGCTGCACAAGCTGGTGGTCAGCAGCGGCTTTGATGTGGCCGACAACACCATCGTCGAGCGGGCTGAGGGGGGTGATATCGCCGTCACCGCTGACATTCCGCTGGCGGCCGAGCTGATGGCCAAGCAGGTGGCGGTGATCAATCCGCGGGGTGAGGAATACAACGCCGACACCGTGCGCCAGCGCCTCAACATGCGTGACTTTATGGACACCATGCGCAGCAGCGGCATTCAGAGCGGTGGCCCGCCGCCACTGGGCGAAAAGGAGCGAAGGGCCTTTGCCAATGCCTTGGATCGACTGCTGGCCAAACGTAGCGGGCGTTGATTAGCCCAGCTGCCGCAGCGGCCGTTTCTGGCTCAGCGCCCCGAGCATTTCACCGATGCGGCTCGCCTCGCGCATCTTTCCTTGGCGTCCAGCCAGCTCCAACTTGTGTTGCAGGCGGCGGCAGAGAAGCTGCAGCTCCTCGACCAGCAGCTCCATCTCCTCCAGCTCGTGCTGGGCATGGGGATCGTTGTCGCGGCGGCAGGCGCCCATCTGCTCGACATAGCCGGGTAGGGCGTCAAACAGCAGGCCAGCCTGATTCACGGTGTTGAGGTAGTGGTGCAGGCTGATCTCCAGTGAGCTGCCGGCACGATGGCTGCGATCAATGGTCAGGGGCTGGTCACCCAGCAGGCGCGCCACCTGCTGCTGATCGCGCAGCCCGCCGGCCACCCGGCGGGCCAGTTCTGGCAGTTCCAGCGCCGCATAGCGGCCGTCCTCATGATGCTGTTCACGCAGCTCACGCTGGGCCACGGCCAGCAGGTCAGTGGCGAACAGATCGCCCGACAGCTGCAGGATCGGCACCAGATGGGAAAGGGTCAGGTGACGCACATTGCGCTTGCCGAAGCGCAGTGCCTGAATGGTGTCCGCCAGCCCCAACAGCTTGCCCAGCGCTGACAGGTCACCGCCGAACAACCCTTTGGGATAGCCGCTGCCATCACAGCGCTCATGGTGTTCGAGTACGGCGCGGTCGCCCCCGGCCGGCAGGCCACGCACGTTGGTGAGAATGGTCTGGCCGATGATGGCGTGCGCCTGCATGGTGCGGTGTTCTTCCGCGCTGCAGGCGCCTTCTTTGGTTAGCAGTTCCTGGGGCAGATGCAGCATCCCCAGCTCATGCAGGGCGGCGGCAAAGAAGGCGGCGCGTTGCTGGCTTTCTGGCCAGTTGGCGCCCTGGGCCAGACCGGTGGCGATATAGGCCGTCAGCAGGCATTTATCGAGGGTCTGCGGCAGCTGTTCAGCCATCACCGTCAGCTTCTGACTGAGCAACGGGAAACCGGCCAGATCCTGGCAATAACTGCGGGCGCGGTTAAACAGGGTCCAGCGCGCTTCCAAAGCCAGCAGATCGGCACAGCCACGCATGTTCTGCACCAGCCGTTCATACAGATCGGTCGCAGTGATCAGGCGATCGAAATTGACCGTGTCCTCGATTGGCTGCAGCAGTTTGTGAACGACCAGCAACTCGGCCTTACGCGGATCAATCGGAAAGCCCTTCTTGAGCAGCAGCAGGCCGTGCTCGTTGTAGATGTCGACACTGGCCACCACCGTCTGTTTGCGCATGCTGGCCAGCCGCTTGATGTAGCTGCTGCCATGCTCGGTTGCGACCATTTGGACTCCCGCCCCTGAACGACTGCGAATTGGCGAGGGTGTCATTAGGGGGTCATGTTAATGAACGGTTATCGATAGTCGCTCGGCGTTGATCGCATTTAGAGCAGCCGCTGTAAAAAGTTCTGACAAAATCGCTCCTGAGCACCCCCTTCGCATCGCCGCGCTGTGATTCAGGCCGCCCTTTTTGTAGAATCCCGCGGTTCAACTTGTTGAGGCCCGGCGTAACACCATGATCGAGACCACTGCCACCCGTACCCGTATCAGCGAGATGCGCGAGCGCGCCGCCACCCTGTTTCGGGTGTTTGAATACGAGGACAAGAAGGAGCGGCTCGAGGAAGTGATGCGCGAGCTGGAACAGCCTGATGTGTGGAATCAGCCGGAACGGGCCCAGGCGCTGGGCAAAGAGCGTGCGACCCTGGAGATGGTGGTGCAGACGCTGGAGCGGGTCCGCCAGGGGCTGGACGATGTTGATGGCCTGATCGAACTGGCGCTGGAAGCGGACGATGAAGACACCTTCAATGAAGCGCTCGGTGAGCTGGATGCCGTCGACAAGCAGCTGGCCGATCTCGAGTTCCGCCGCATGTTCTCGGGTGAGCATGACGCCTCCGACTGCTATCTCGACCTGCAGGCCGGCTCTGGCGGCACCGAAGCCCAGGACTGGTGCAGCATGATGCTGCGCATGTACCTGCGCTTTGCTGAAGACAAAGGCTTCAAGACCGAGATCACCGAACTGTCGGAAGGGGAAGTGGCCGGCCTCAAGAGTGCCACCGTGCGCATCGCTGGCCCCTACGCCTTCGGCTGGCTGCGCACCGAGATTGGTGTCCACCGGCTGGTGCGCAAGTCGCCCTTCGATTCGGGCGGTCGCCGCCACACCTCCTTTGCTTCGGCCTTTGTTTACCCCGAGATCGACGACGACATCGAGATCGACATCAACCCGGCTGATCTTCGCGTCGACGTGTACCGCGCCTCCGGCGCCGGTGGTCAGCACGTTAACCGGACCGAATCAGCGGTGCGTATCACCCACATCCCCACCAACACCGTGGCTGCTTGTCAGAACGACCGTTCTCAGCACAAGAACCGCGATACGGCGATGAAACAGCTCAAGGCCAAGCTCTATGAGCTGGAGCTGCAGAAAAAGAACGCCCAGAAGCAGGCGCTGGAAGACACCAAGTCGGATATCGGCTGGGGCAGCCAGATCCGCTCTTACGTGCTCGACGATGCCCGCATCAAGGATCTGCGCACCGGCGTTGAAACCCGCAACACCCAGTCGGTGCTTGATGGCGACCTGACCAAATTCATTGAAGCCAGCCTCAAGGCTGGTCTCTAACCCTCTTTATTTGCGGAACAAGTAGCAAGCCGATGACAGAGCAACAGCAGAACGACACGGCCCCGGTCGAGATCAACAGCCAGATTGCCGAACGCAAGGGCAAGCTCAGCGCCCTGCGTCAGCAGGGCATTGCCTTCCCTAACGACTGGCGCCGCGACAGCCTCGCTGCCGATCTGCACACCAGCCATGATGGTGCCGAGCCTGAGGCGCTGGCTGCTGCTGGCATCAAGGTCAGCGTGGCCGGGCGCATCATGACCCGTCGTATCATGGGCAAGGCCAGTTTTGTCACCTTGCAGGATATGAGCGGCCGTATTCAGCTCTATGTCACCCGCGACGACCTGCCGGAAAACTTCTACAACGAGCAGTTCAAGAAGTGGGATCTGGGCGACATCATCGGCGCCGAAGGCACCCTGTTTATCACCAAGACTGGCGAGCTGTCGGTGCATGTCACCGCCATCAAGCTGCTGACCAAGGCGCTGCGGCCGCTGCCGGACAAGTTCCATGGTCTGGCCGATCAGGAGCAGCGCTATCGCCAGCGCTATCTCGATCTCATCGTCAACGACGAATCGCGCCGGACCTTTATGGTGCGCTCCAAAGTGGTGTCGGCCATTCGTGATTACCTGAGTGGCCAGGGTTTCCTCGAAGTGGAAACGCCGATGATGCAGACCATCCCCGGTGGTGCCACCGCGCGCCCCTTTATCACCCATCACAACGCCCTCGATATGCAGCTTTACCTGCGTATCGCGCCGGAGCTCTACCTCAAGCGGCTGGTGGTCGGTGGTTTCGAGAAGGTATTCGAGATCAACCGCAACTTCCGTAACGAAGGGCTGTCGACCCGGCATAACCCCGAATTCACCATGCTCGAGTTCTACTGGGGCTATGCCGACTATCAGGACTTGATGAACCTGACCGAGGAGATGCTGCGCACCGTCTGTGAGCGGGTGCTGGGCACAACCGAGGTGGTGTACGGCGAGCACCACTACGACTTCGGCCAGCCCTTTGTGCGCATGAGCCTGCTTGACTCGATCCTGCACTTCAACCCACAGTTCAGCCGCGACCAACTCGCTACTCTCGAGGGCGCCAGTGCCGTGGCCCAGAGCCTGGAGATCAAGGTCAAGGCTGGTTGGGGCTTGGGCAAGGTGCAGACCGAGATCTTCGAAGCGACGGTGGAACACCGCCTGATCCAGCCGACCTTTATCACCGCTTACCCGGCTGAAGTGTCGCCGCTGGCCCGGCGCAACGATAACGATCCGTTCGTTACCGACCGCTTTGAGTTCTTTGTTGGTGGCCGCGAGATCGCCAACGGCTTCTCGGAGCTCAACGACGCCGAAGATCAGGCCGAACGTTTTGCCGCTCAGGTACAGGCCAAAGACGCTGGCGACGATGAGGCGATGTTCTTCGACGAAGACTACATCACCGCTCTTGAGCATGGCCTGCCGCCGACCGCAGGCGAGGGCATTGGCATCGACCGGCTGGTGATGCTGCTCACCAACAGCCACTCCATTCGCGACGTGCTGCTCTTCCCCCATATGCGGCCGCAAGCCAAGTAAGGGGTGGTGATGGTTTTCGCCATCGCGCGTTGACGCAAGGGCGCCATAGCGGCGCCCTTGTTGTTTGTGTGGCAGACGTTATTGACCGCAGCTAGTTGGATCTCTAACCACTGCAACCTTGCGGCATCAAGGTTTACATAGTCAATGACGGCCCAAAAACAAGGGGCGCCAGTGGCGCCCCTTGAGCAAGACAGAATCAGTCAGGCTGAGTGATCAGAAGTCTTTGATGGCCACCGGGGCGCTGACGCCGCGCTGGAAGACGTTGACCTTGCCGCACTGGCCGAAGTGGTTGCCACTGACGTACGGGGTACCGCTCTGGGCGACGTTGGCTTCCCAACCCGGACCGTTGCTGATGAAGGTCTTGAACTCGAACCACAGCCCCTGGACAGTCTTGGAGCAATCCATCTGCACATCAAGCATCCAGTAGTGCGGGCCATAGGTGTTGAGCGGTTCTACACCGAAGCCATCAACGGCCACAGTCTTGGCGGCACCCCAGGTGGACGGCCACACATTGGTGGTCCAGTCAGCAGCAGAGCCTTGGGCGGCGCTACTCTGGCCGGTTTCAACGCCGTACCAGTCGAGGTAGTTGTCGTTGGCCTTCCACGGGGCGGTGGTGGCATTACGCAGGTTGTTGTGAATGATCGGAATTGCGCACTCGTAGTTAGTGCTGGTGCAGGTTTTGCCGAGGTTGGCTGCGGCATAGGCGTGGTCAATACCACCACGAATGAACATATCCTGACCGGCAGCGGTTTCGCCGTAGATCAGCACCACAGTGCGTTTGAAGTTGTTGCCGGAGTCATCTTTCTTCCATACCGCCCAGTCGGTGCCGGTTTGGGCCAGGGTCCAGCCAGCGCCCGACGGCGACCAGGAACCATTACCCAGTTTGACTGCCACTTTGCCACCGATGTAGGCGGCATAGAGGCCCTGCTGGGCTTTGTCGATGGTGACCGGGGAATCTGAGTGCAGCCCCATGTCTTTGCGCAGCTTCATCAACTTCTTGATTTCGCTGCCCAGCCCCCAGTTGAAGTAGTGGGCGTAGTAAACCGAAGGCACACCCGGGTGGGTGAGGATGTAGGCATAACCCTGCATCACCTTGTCGCACGGCACCGGCCAGTGGTTCTGGGCGTTGCCACAGGTTTCGCTGGGTCCAGTGTCGTGGTTGTCGACAAAGGTTACGGCGCGCGACGGCCATACGCCCATCACCCCGGCCGGCTTGCCGGTGCTGTCACGCAGGTGGCTGTAGTTATAGGTCGACAGCGCCTTGTTGAGCAGCCCTTTGGTGGTGAAGTCAAAGATGGCGCTGTTGCCATTGGTCTTGTCGATCCAGTTGATCTGGGCCTGACGATGGGAGTCGGGGTAGGCGCCACCGACAAAACAGTCTTCACCGTTGTAGCAGAGCGAGGTCCAGTATTCACCGACGCTGAAATAGGGGCTGGTAGCGGTGTTGTATTCACCAACATAGACGCCGCTAAAACCTTTGACATAGTCATAGCGCCAGCCGTCAAAACCGATCCCCTTGAGGCGGACGTTCATCCACTCTTTAAGGCTGTCGCGCACATAGGTTTTGCTGTGGTCGATGTCGCGGGCAGCATGGTAGCCGTCGCCGGAGTCGGCGGCGCCACGGGTGCCGGTGCAGTTTGAACCGGCTGCACCCCAAGCTTCGTCATTGGAGACGATGGCATCAAAACCCCAAGCCGGATTGGTGAAGGTACACCAGCTGCCAGAGCCATTACGGTGGTTGATAACGATGTCAGCGATGGCTTTGACGTTGTTGGCCCTGAGGGCGCTGAGCAGGCTGCTCAGTTGTACTTCGGTACCGTAGTTGGAGTTGAGGTTGTTGTACTGCTCCGGCAGGTAGCCTTCGAGGGAGCCGGCCTGCGAGGGCGGCGGCAGCCACACCATGTTGAAGCCAGCGCCGGCGATTTCAGTCACGTTGCCTTGCAAGGTGTTGTACCAGCCGCCTGCTTTGGCGGAGTTCCAGTGGAAGCCTTGCAACATGATGTCGGGATTGTTCTGGCTGACTGCGGCCTGGGCGTTGAATGCCAGGGCCATGCAGCCTGCCAACAGGGTCAGGCTTGTGTTCTTCATGCAGGGTTCTCATCTCGTTGTTATGTGCCGTACTGCTGGAGCGGCTGTGGCGCTTGCCTTTTCGGGCTGCGAAGACGTCATGCGTCGCCGCTGCAGCGCAGATTACGGATGCAGAACCCTGACAAAAGTTAAACGTTGCCGCTGTGTGACAAATGCACAGTTACAACGCTTAACTTGTGACCGTTGCCAAATATTTGACCCCGAACTGGTCAGACCGGTGCGAGGTTTGCAGTGGCCAGGCTGGCCAGCACCGTATCGAGCTCGGGGTTGTCATCGCGGGGGATGGGGCGCGGCTTGCCCTGACCATCTACAGCGACATAGGCAAAGGCCGCCTCGGTGACGATAAAGCGTTGACCTATAGGTTCATTTGCCACTTTCTTGACCCATACCTCGACCTTGACCTTGATCGAGCTGCGACCGACATGGGTACAAAGGCCGTGCACGCACACCACATCACCCACAGCGACCGGGCGGTGAAAGGTCATGGCATCGACGGCGACGGTGACCACCCGGCCGCGTGACAGTTCTTTGGCGAGAATGGCGCCGCCGATATCCATCTGCGCCATCAGCCAGCCGCCGAAAATGTCGCCGCTGGGGTTGGTGTCGGCTGGCATGGCCAGAGTACGCAGCAGCATGCTGCCGGCGGGTTGCTGGTCGCTCATTAACAAGTTCTCCTGTTAGCGTCACGGTGACTGTACCGGCAGTTAAATAGTGTGTGGCCTTCCACAGCTTGGGTCATAAATTGTCTTCAACCACAGCATATACTGGCCAACGACTGTGCATGCCAATCATGGAGTGAGCCATGTTTCTCGATTACTTTGCGCTGGGACTGATGCTGTTTGCGATGATTGTGGTGTTTTACCTGATCATTGCCATTCACGACATCCCTTATGAGATCGCCAAGAAGCGTCACCACCCTCATCTTGAAGCGATCCATGTGGCGGGCTGGGTCAGTTTGCTGACCCTGCATGTGATTTGGCCCTTCCTGTGGATCTGGGCAACCATGTACAGCGAAGACAAAGGCTACGGTTTTGCTCGCGAAAGCGAGGCCGATGCCCTGCGTCAGCAGGTCGCCGCGCTGGAGCAGCGGCTGGCTGCCCTGGAAGCTAAAGGTCAGAACGTCGTCAGTGCCGGTCAGGAGGCTTAAGCCATGGAACTGCTGTTAATTGCCATCTATACCGCGCTGTGTTGGGCGATCTTCAAAATCTTCAAGATTCCGGTCAACAAGTGGTCGATCCCCACCGCCATTCTCGGCGGCGTAGTGATGATTGGCACCATGCTGTTGCTGATGAACTACAACCACCCCTATTCGGTGCTGGCCCGCGAGTATGTGGTGACCACGCCGATCGTGCCCAATGTCTCGGGCATCGTGGTCGAGGTACCGGTCAAGCCCAACACTCCGCTCAAACAAGGTGATGTGCTGTTCCGCCTCGATCCGACTCTCTATCAGGCCCAGTACGATGCCGCCAAGGCCCGCCTGGATCAGGAGAGTCAAGGGGTGAGCCAGTACCTCGCCCGGGTGGAGGCGGCCAAGGCCAAGGTGGCGGAAGCCCAAGCCGATCGCGACCGCGCCAAGCAGGTGTCGGATCGCTATCAGGAGGGCAGCAAGAAACCCAACAGCCCCTTTACCGCAGTCGAGGTGGAAAACAAGCTGCAGCTCTACAAAGCAGCTGACGCCACCCTTGATGCCTCCCGTGCCCAGCTACGTGATGCCGAGGTTCAGCTGGTCAATCAGGCTGGCGCCAAGGTGGCTCAGCTGCAGGCAGAGGTGGCCCAAGCCAAGTTCAACCTGGATTCGACCGTGGTGCGGGCGCCTACTGATGGCATGGTCACCCAGCTGTTGCTGCGCCCGGGGATGATGGCGGCATCATTGCCGCTGCGGCCGGTGGCGGTCTTTGTTCACGCCGACGAGAACGTGTTGGTGGCAGCCTTCTGGCAAAACTCGCTGCAGCGCATCAAGGTGGGCGACGAAGCCGAAGTGATCTATTCCGCCGTGCCGGGCAAAGTGTTTAAGGGTCGGGTCGCCCAGGTACAGCCGGTGCTGGCCCAGGGCCAGCTGAGCGCCAGCGGCGGTCTGCTGTCGGTGGAGCAGGTGCCCAATATGGGGCGGGTGCCGGTGGTCATCGAGCTTGACGAGGACCTGCGTGATTACCAGTTGCCGGCCGGGGTGATCGGCAAAGCGGCGATCTACACCGAGCATGCCCACCATGTGGCGGTGATGCGCAAGATCCTGTTGCGCATGGTCAGCTGGCAGAACTACGTATTTGGCGAACTGCATTAAGTTCAAACCGTTTTGACCAATGCCAACGGCCCTGCGGGGCCGTTGTTTTTAATGAGGTGAGCGATGGACAACTTTGAGCTGGACCCGCGACTGGCGGCCGACACCCTGCATGTTGGTGACTTTCCTCTGTGTCGCTTGCTGCTGATGAACGATGCGGTCTTTCCCTGGTTCATTCTGGTGCCGATGCAGGCGGGGCTGGTGGAGCTTTACGACCTCTCGGGCTGCGAACAGGCCCAGTTCTGGCGCGAGTGCCGGGCGCTGGGTAATGCCATGCGCCGAGCCTTTGACCCTTACAAGCTCAATGTGGCGGCCATCGGTAACGTAGTGCGTCAGTTGCACATCCACCATGTAGCGCGTCAGCTGGAGGATAGCTGCTGGCCACGGCCGGTGTGGGGCAATCACCAGCCACGGCCGATGTCACCCCAGTTGCAGCTGGCCCGCATTGAGGCCCTGTGTGCCGTGCTTGATTACCCGGAATTCAAACGCGCCCTGGCCTTGGCCTGATGTAGCGGGGGCTGGCGCCGCTATCCGTGGATGCTGCTGCCCGCAGTGGCCGCCATGGCCACGGCCGCCATCATCGACTGCCACTGGCTGCAGCGCTGGGGGGGATGGCTGGCAGCGGCGGCTGGCCGACGCCCTGGCCATGGCGCTGGTGATGGGGATCGCTGGCTGGATGGTGCAGCACTGGCTGATGGCGGTCAGCAGCAGCATGCGCCAGATGCCGCTACTGCGGGTGGTGCTGATCGGGGCGCTGGTGCCGGCCTGGTTCCGCCAGCGAGGGGCCTCTGCGGCCCCGCCAAACAACAAGGCGCCCGCAGGCGCCTTGCAAGGTGGGTGAAGTGCTGGCTCAGGGTTTGAGCAGCACGATCACGCTGGCGTCGACTTCCGACTCATCGATATAGCCCACCGCATTGGGGGTGCTGGCAATGGTGGACTTCATCAGCCCGGTGTTGGCCAACTGGGTGGGCGGTGAGCCTTTGCCGGTAAACACCAACCGTGACCAGTACGATTGCAGTTGGGCTTCGCTTTTGCCGGTGACCTTGTCGTGAAAGTCCACCCGCAAGGCGTTACCGTTTTCCAGCTCGTAGACGACAGCGGGGCTGCCATTGGGCAGCTTGTTGCCTTTGCCGAGATAGAGGGCTGAGGCCTGATCGGCCGTCAGGGTGCCGCCAATGGCCGGGTTACCGACCAGCACAACACCCGCATCCGCGAGGCCGGCGCTCATCGCGCTAACCAGCACCAGAGTCTGCAACAGATTTTTCATGGGCTGGCCTCCTTAAAACACGGCATCAAGGATGATGCTGTAGATGGTGGTGTCATCGTAGGTGCCCAGATTAACGTATTGTGGGCCGGCGATGGTATTGACGATGCCGGCGTTGCTGCCCAGACCGCCCGTGGTGTCATCAAAGCTGTCGGCCTTGGTCACGTCGAACTTGAGTGCCAGCTGTGGCATAAAGTCCCAACGAATGCCGGCGCTGTAGGTGGTGCGGCGGATGTCAAAGCCACTGCGCAGGCCGAGGGCGGCGAGGGCGTCACGCTCGTCGTCATCGGTGGTTTCGGTTTGGCCCACCATCAGGTACGGGGTGAACTCGTCGAAGCGATAGCCACCCACGACATAACCGGCATCGGCATCGGGGTAGACGCCTTCATTCTTGCGGCGGGCAAACTCGGCCGTAATGAAATAGTTGCCCGGATCATAACTGGCGGCGATGCCGTTGAATTCGGCATCGGTGTCATTGATGAGCCCTAGCGAACCAAGCGGATCCGTTTCCAGATCACCCTGACCATAGATCGCCCGCAGCGTCAGGCTATCCCACTCCCACTGGCCAACCAGGCCAATAATGTTCTTGAGGGTAACCTCGTTGCTGCCGACATCGTCGGTCATGCTGCCACCAAAAGGTTGCAGTGTCAGGCTCGAACTGCCGAGGTCCAGCGGCAGCAGGAGATCCACACCGGTATAGCTGGAGAAATCGACTAGCGAGTAGACATCAACGCTGGGGCGGGCAAAGGGGTAGGCATAGCCCACATCCAGATAGTCAGAATACATATAGAGCGGTAGACGAAGCTTGCCTGCGCGCAGCTTGGTGCCATTGTCGAAGGTATAAGCCAAGAAGGCCCATTCGATATCCGGGTCCCAATCATCGGCGCCACGGGCCTGCAGCTGCACTGTGGCTTCGGTTTGCTCATTGACGTTGAAGGTCATCTGCAAACCCAGCACAGAATCGGGTAGCCATTCGGCATCCTCATCATAGCCATAAAAACCGGCATCATTACTCGCCGTGCCTACAGCTACCGAGGCAAAACCATTGACCTTAAAGCGGTCTGTCCAGCTGGAGGCGTCTTGGCGAGCTTTGACTGCGGCTAGCTCCTGTTCCAGTTTGGTGACCCGCGCATCGGTAGCCTCATCGGCCAGAGCGTTGGTGCTGAGGGCGGCCCAAGGGAGCAGCGCCAGCCAGAGGTTGGTCTGTTTCATGCCGTAAGTTCCTCTCTCAAGAAAGCGGAGTGGGCTCCGCCTGATTGTTATGCTGCCTGTGGCTAAACAGGCTCAGGGTTTCAGTAGCACGATAACGCTGGCATCAACCTTTGACTCGTCGATATAGCCGACGGCATTAGGGCTGGATGCGATGGCGTATTTCATCTGGTCCTCGTCTTTGAGCTGAGTCGGCGGCGTGCCTTTGCCAGTGAAGACCAAGCGCGACCAGTACGATTGTAACTGGGCTTCAGTTTTGGTGGTCACTTTGTCGTGGAATTCCACTCTGAGCGGGCTGCCACTCTGTAACTCAAGAATGACGGCACTGTTGCCATTGGGCAATTTGTTGCTTTTGCCAAGATAGAGTGCTGCGGCTTGCTCTGCGGTTAAGGTACCGCCGATGCCAGGGTGGCCGACCAACACGACACCTGCGTAAACGCTGCTGGCGATGGTCGCACCAATGAGAAAGCACAAGCGAAGGAGCATTTTCATCTGTTGAACTCCTTAAAACACCGCATCGAGAACGATGCTGTAGATGGTGGTGTCGTCGTAAGTGGCGGTGTTGATGCCAGTGGGGCCGGCGCCGGGGATATTAATGACGCCTTCATTGCTGGCCATGCCGCCCGTAGTTCCATCAAAGCCACTGGCGCGTGTCACGTCAAACTTGAGCGCCAGTTGCGGCATAAAGTCCCATCGCAAGCCAGCAGCAACTGTTGTTCTGCGAATGTCAAGGCTGCTTCTTAAACCAAGTGCGGCAAGCCCGTCACGCTTGTCATCGTCAGTTGACTTGCTTTGGCCAACGACCAGATAGGGGGTAAAGGCATCGAAGCGATAGCCAAGCGCGAGGTATGCGGAATCGACATCGCGATAGGCTCCTTCGTTAAATATGCGTGCCCCTTCTGCAATGATGAAGTAATCACCGTTGTCGTAGCTGGCCGCCACGCCGGTAAAGCCGGAATCAATGTCGTTGAGGATGCTTAACGGGCCGTTGGGATCTGACTCAAGTTTATCGATTCCGTGGATGCCCCGAAGGGTATAGTTGCCATATTCCAGCAGCGCCACCATGCCGAGCATCGACTTGAAGTCTACGTAGGTCCCCCGGCTGTTAATGCTGGCTTCACCGACAAACGGCTGGAAGGTTAGCGTTGAATCGCCAATCGCTACCGGAATGAGCGCATCAACGCCGGTGTACGATGAGAAGGGGACCAGGCTGTAAACATCGACAGAGGGGCGGGCAAATGGATAGGCGTAACCCACTTCCAGATAATCTGAATACATGTACAAAGGTAACCGTAGCTTGCCGCCGCGTAGCTTGGTGCCATTGTCAAAGGTGTAGGCAAGGAAGGCCCACTCAATTTTCGGGTCCCAGTCGTCGGCACCACGGGCCTGTAACTGAACAGTGGCTTCGGTCTGCTCATTGACGTTGAAGGTCATCTGCAAACCCAGTACAGAATCGGGTAGCCATTCGGCATCCTCATCATAGCCATAAAAACCGGCGTCATTACTCGCCGTGCCTACAGCTACCGAGGCAAAGCCATTGACTTTAAAGCGGTCTGTCCAGCTTGAAGCGTCCTGGCGGGCTTTTACCTCAGCCAGTTCCTGCTCCAGTTTGGTGACCCGCGCATCTGCTGCTTCGTCTGCCAGGGCGGTGACGCTGAGCGCGGCCCACGGCAGCAGCGCCAACCAGGTGATGGTCTGTTTCATGCTGTATGTTCCTCTCTCTAGAAAGGCGGAGTGGGCTCCGCCTGTTGTTCTCGCCCGGGACAGCTAAACCCGGAACTGGCCAGTAATCTGGTTCAGATTGTCAGTGACCTGTTGCAGTGCCTGGCTGACGTTATCCAGCTCACTGGTGGCACTGATCGCATCCTGGGCCATCTGATGGATCTCATGGACGTAGCCCTGGATCAGCTGCGAGGTTTGGGCCTGCTCTTCGGTGGCTGTGGCGATCTGGCTGTTGACCACGGTGATAGCTGACACCTTGTCGGTGATGGCGCGCAACGAATTGCCGGCCACATCCGATTGTTCGACGCCACGGCGGGCCATGTCGGTGCCGCGTTGCATTGCCTGTACGGCGCCTTTGGCCGATTGCTGCAGTTCGCCCAGCACCTCCTGGATCTCGACGGTGGATTGCTGGGTGCGCGATGCCAGGTTGCGCACTTCGTCAGCGACCACGGCAAAGCCGCGCCCCTGCTCGCCAGCGCGTGCTGCTTCGATGGCCGCGTTGAGGGCCAGCAGGTTGGTCTGCTCGGCAATACCCCGGATGGTGGCGAGAATGGTGCCGACGTTGCTGGTGTAACCCTCCAACTGGCTGATCGCCTGGGCGGTGGAGGCCACTTCGCCAGCCAGATCATTGATGGCGGCGATGGTGCGGTTGACCACGGCGCTACCGTTGCGCGCTTCGCTGTCGGCGCTGGTGGCGGCGTTACTGGCCTCAGCGGCATGTTCGGCTACATGTTTGACGGTCATGAACATCTCGGACAGGGCTGTGGTGGTCTGCTCTATGGCATTCCCCTGAGCGGCAATCTGTGCTGTTGCGGCATTGCTGCTGTCTGCCAGCTGGCTGGTGGTGGCGCGCAGCTGCGACACGCTGTCGACGACGGCGCGGATCGAGTCGCGCAGTTTGCTGATGAACTGGTTAAAAGCGTTGACCAGTTCCCCCAGTTCATCTTTGCCATCATGGTGCAGGCGCACCGTCAGGTCGCCATCGCCCTGGGCCATGGCTTCGAGCGAGCGCGCCACCTTGAGCACGCTGCGGCTGATGTTACCGGCAATCAGCCAGCCGCCGGTGCCAACTATTAGCAGTACGATGATGCCAATGATGCGGTTGGTGATGCGGGTCTGACTGGCGTTGGCATTGGCTTCTGCCACCAGTGAAGTGAATGCCTTTTCGCTATCGCTTTGGAATTTGGCCAACGCCACCTTGAGCTGATCCAACTCGCTGCTGACGGTGGCGGCCTTGGCCTGCACCTGGTCCATCGGTAGCGAGCCATCAATCAGGCCAGCGGCCAGTGTTTTGGCATCGCGATGATAGGCTGCTGTCTGGCTGACCAACGAGTCGATCACGCTGGCCGCTTCCGGCAGCTTGTCACGCTGCAATTTGAAGGCATCGTTCATGGCGGTGAGCAAGGTTTCGGTATTAGCCAGAGCATCCAGCTCGCCGATGGTTACGGCGGTGCTGAAGGTTTCCGCCATCCGTTCCAGCTGCTGGGCATTGGCGGTGGAACGGGCCAACACCGGATAGTAGATTTGCTCCAATTGGGTCAGTCGTTCTGAAGCGGCAGTAAGGGCGTTGTTACCCAGCCAGAGAATGGCGATCAAACCGACGGCAACGGTGACCGCCAAAGCAATAATCTTGCCGCGGATCGAAATATTGTTGAGTAGTGCCATGCCAGGTACCTGATGAGAGTTATGAACGACAATTTTACAGAGACTTATGGGCCATCTCGGCAAAATGCTAGGCGCTGGGTACAGTGCTGTCAAAGAGGCAGACAACTGGCAGGCGCAATTTGCGAGTTGTGATTGAAACGCCGACCCGTTGCGGGTCGGCGTGATCCCGATTAGGGGGCAAGCACGGTCGTGACTTCGTTGCCGCTGGCTTTGCCTTGGGCATAGGCGCTGGCATTGTTCAGGGTGGTGGCGGCGATGTTGGTCAGGGCCTCGCGGGTGAGAAAGGCCTGATGGCCGGTAAAGATGACGTTGTGGCAGGCCGACAGGCGGCGGAATACGTCATCCTTAATCACCTCGTTGGACATATCCTCAAAGAACAGGTGCTGCTCGTTGTCGTATACGTCGAGGCCGAGAGCGCTTAGCTGCCCTGACTTGAGGGCCTCAATGGCAGCCCTTGAGTCCAGCAGCATGCCGCGACTGGTGTTGATCAGCATTGCCCCCGGCTTCATCTTGGCGAGCGATTGGCTGTTGATAAGGTAGGTGTTTTCGGTGGTCAGCGGGCAGTGCAGGGTGATGATGTCAGACTGGCCGAGCAGCGTCTCGAAATCCACATAGGTGGCACCAATCTCTTCGGCCACTTTGCTTGGGTAAGGATCAAAGGCCAGCAACGTGCAGCCAAAGCCCTTGAGAATGCGGGCGGTGGCCAGGCCAATGCGGCCGGTGCCAACAACCCCAACGGTTTTGCCATGCATGTTGAAACCGATTAGGCCATCGAGGCTGAAGTTGGCGTCGCGGGTGCGCTGATAGGCTTTATGGATGCGGCGGTTGAGGGTCAACATCAGGGCCACGGCGTGCTCTGCGGTCGCCTCGGGCGAATAGGCGGGCACTCGGGCGATGCTGATGCCCAAACGCTGGGCGGCGGCCACATCAACGTTATTGAAGCCGGCACAACGCATCAACAGCAGCTTGATGTTGGCGGCGGCCATGGCTTCGAGGGTGGCGGCACTGAGTTCGTCGTTGACGAAGGCACAGACTGCCTCGGCATCGTGAGCCAGGCGCACGGTGCGGGCCGACAGACCGATATCGAAGAACTCCAGACTATGGCCCAGCTCGTGGTTGGCCAGCTCGAAAAATTCACGGTCATAGCGCTTGGCGGAGAAAAGGGCAATGCGCATGGGGCACTCCGGTCGATAGCAGGAGCTAGCAGCATAACCCAAAGACGAGAGGGTGAGCTTGTTCAGCTGTGGTCGTCGAGGCTGTGGAAATCGACGCAGGTGTTGCGGCCGCGCGCCTTGGCGGTGTAACAGGCGTGGTCGGCGTTATTGATCAGCAGTTTCGGATCGCGGGTATGGATCTCGCACCAGCCGATGCTGGCACTGATGCCGAGTGGCTGTTCGACGCTGTCGATGCGGATGGCTGCGATCTGGTGGCGGATCTGTTCTGCGACCCGCGCTGCCGCGGTACGGTTGCAGTTGAACAGCATTACCGCGAATTCGTCACCGCCGAGGCGAGCGGTGGCATCGCCGCTGCGGGTGTTTCGACCAAGTACGGCGGCAATCGCGCACAGTGCCTGATCGCCGGCGCTGTGGCCGAAACGGTCATTAACCGGTTTGAAATGGTCGATGTCGATCATCAGCAGGCAGCCTGGCTGCCGCTGCCCCGGATCCAGCTGGCTGAGCACCTCGTCGAAGGCGCGGCGGTTGAGCAGGCCGGTCAGGGGGTCGTGGCTGGCCTGATCCTTGAGGGCATGGGCCGACATTACCTCCAGGGTAACATCGTGGAGCACCAGCACCTTGACCGGCAGCCCCGGCGCGCCCGAGGCAACGGCATTGAGGTACAGCCATTGGTCGCCGCGCTGCAGCCGCCACAGCTGGCGCAGTGGTTCATTGGCTCCTTGCAATAGCAGCTGTGGCGGGTGGGGTTCCTGCTCATCGCTGCGCCAGATGTCGGCCACGACAAACAGGTTGTGGCCGACCGCGTGCTCTTGTTCAAGACCGAGCAGGGCCAATGCTGCTGGGTTGGCATACTCAATGCGGCCATCGCCATGCACGGTCAGTACTGCATCACCCACCGCTGCCAGGGTCAGACGCAGCTCTTGGCGGATGCCATCAAAGCGGCTCAGCAGCTGGTTGACGGTAGCGCTCAGGGTGGCCACCTCGCTGAGGCTGGACGCGCTATCGAGGGGGGAGAGCTCCCCATTAAGGTCGAGGCGGTTGATGGTGCGGATGCGTTGGCTGAGCGGTTGCACCAGCAGGCGGTTAACCAGCATACCCAGCGCCACGAATGCCAGGGCGACAATGGCGAGAGTCAGCGCTGACAGCAGCTGGGCCGACTCCAGGGCGGTGGCGCGCAGATGGCGCGGGATCACCAAGGTGGCGGCAAACCCCTGATCCCCATCCAGCCCACGGAAATTGAGGCTGGCTGCCAGCAGGTGATCGTTGAGCGGATGGCTGGAAAAACGCCCCAGCTCGACCAGATCGGCCAGACCCATGGCGCTGGCGGTGGGTGACAGGCGGACGTCCAGCGGCAGCTCCAGCTGGCGTGACAGGCGATCCAGTACCGGCCGGTTGATCAAGCGCAGGAACAGCAGCCATCCGCGGCTGGGGCCATTGCGATCCGAATCGAGGATGGGGGCCACCACCAGCTCGGCTGGCATACCCTGAAATGCCACCAGCCCGGTGCGTACAGCGCTACTGCCGGGGGGAGGCAGATGGTGCAGGAGTTCGCTCAGGGTAGCAGGGGGAGGTAGATCATAGCTGCCATCAGCCTGACGCAGACGTGCGGCCTGAACGGCCGCAGACGGTGTCAGCAGGGCAATGAGATCCACCTGCAGGGTCGTCAGCGAGTCATCACTGAGATTGGGAAGGTAGCTATCCTGCTCGGGCAGGCTAGCGGTCATGAAACGGTAACTGTCATCCCAAAACGCCCAGTCTTTGCCGATCAGGCTGAGGTTGTTGAGGCGCTCGGCAATCACCGCATTGAACTGGCGCACCAGGGTGTGGGTCAGCACCTGTTCCTGGCGTTCCACCAGGGTCGATACCACCAGCCGGTTGCTAACGGCCAGCGCCAGCATCAGCAGGCTCACGGTCAGCCCCACCAACAGCCAATAGCGGGTCAATAACCGCTGTTGCACCAATGCCCCCTCCTTGCTGGTACTGCGAGTCAGCGCCAGAGTGGATCACTTTTGTGAGCTGATTGTAACCACGGGCCGAGGGTGACACCTCCCCCTTGCACCGAGCCTGTGATCCGGCTGGCGAACTTTTGCCTGCTGTTGGTGCAGTGCGCAGGTTAGCGCTGCTCCAGTTCCTCCCAGCGCTCCAACGCCAGCAGGATCTCCTCCTCAAGCGCTGCCAGCCGCGCCAGCACCTTGTCTACTTCAGCCCGTGGCTGCTGGTAGAAGGCACCATCGCCGGCCTGAGTCTGCAACTGGGCCTGTTCGGTCTCCAGCGCCGCGATTTTCTCCGGCAGCTCGGCCAGCTCGCGCTGCTCTTTGTAGCTCAGCTTGCGCGCCGCCTTGATCGGTTGCGGCGGCGGGACGGGGGCAGCCGCTGGCTTGGCGGCGACCGGCGCATGGCCGGCCAGGGTGGCATCCTGCAGTTTGCCCCCTTTGGCCACCCAATCGCTGTAGCCGCCGACGTAGTCGCCCACCTTGCCGTTGCCCTCCAGCACCAGCACGTTGGTCACCACCTTGTCCATAAAGGCACGGTCGTGGCTGACCAGCAGCAGGGTGCCGTCGAACTCCAGCAGCAGCTCTTCGAGCAGTTCCAGCGTCTCCATGTCCAGATCGTTGGTGGGTTCATCGAGCACCAGCAGGTTGGCCGGCTTGGAGAACAGCTTGGCCAGAATGGCGCGGTTCTGCTCGCCGCCCGACAGTGCCTTGACTGGCTGGCGGGCACGATCCGGGGTGAACAGGAAGTCGCCCAGATAGCTGATAGCGTGGCGGCTTTTGCCACCGACGGTGAGAAATTCACGGCCGTCGGTGACGTTATCGATCAGGGTTTTCTCCGGGTCGAGGGAGCCGCGCAGCTGATCGAAATAGGCCAGCTCAACTTTGGTGCCGCGCTTGATCACGCCGCTGGTGGGCTCCAGCTCACCGAGTAGCAGTTTGACCAGAGTTGATTTGCCCGAACCGTTGGCGCCGACGATGCCGATGCGATCGCCGCGCATGATCTGGGTGGTCAGGTTGTGCACGATCACCCGCTCACCATAGCTGAAGCCGACCCCCTCCAGTTCGGCCACCAGCTTGCCCGAGCGCTCGGCGTTATCGAGGGCGATGGTCGCCTTGCCCTGACGCTCCCGCCGTTGCACCCGCTCCTCGCGCATCGCCTTCAGGGCGCGCACCCGCCCTTCGTTGCGGGTACGGCGGGCCTCGATCCCTTTGCGGATCCACACCTCTTCTTCGGCCAGCTTCTTGTCAAACAGGGCATTGGCTGCCTCTTCGGCCGCCAGCTGCTGGGCGCGGTATTCGAGAAAGCTGCGGTAATCGCCCTGCCAGCTGCGCAGGTGGCCACGATCCAGCTCGATGATCTGGGTGGCGACGTTCTGCAAAAAGGCGCGATCGTGGGTGACCACCACCAGTGAGCCGCGATAGCTGCGCAACGTCTCTTCCAGCCATTCGATGGCCGGAATGTCGAGATGGTTGGTGGGCTCGTCGAGTAGCAGTAGCTCCGGCTCCACCACCAGCGCCCGGGCCAGCGCCACCCGCCGCCGCCAGCCACCGGAGAGCGAGGCCATCAGCGCATCAGCCGGCAGATCCAGCTGCTGCAAGATGGTGTCGACCCGCTGCTGCAGCTGCCAGCCATCCACCGCTTCCAGTTGCTGCTGTACCCGCGACAGGGCATCCAGATCCGGATCGGCACTGTGGGCGATGGCGTGATAGCGGGTGAGCAGAGCGCCGATGTCGGCCAGCCCACCGGCCACCACATCAAACACCGTGGTGTCATCGCCCACCGGCAGTGCCTGATCCAGCCAGGCGATCTTCACCCCTTCGCGCAGCCAGCGGCTGCCGCTGTCGGCCTGGATCTGGCCGCTCATGATCTTGAACAGGGTCGATTTGCCGGCGCCATTGCGCCCGAGCAGACCGATACGCTCACCGCGTTTGATGGTCAGGTTGAGGTGATCAAGCAGCACCTGGGGGCCGACGGTATAAAGGATCTGATCAAGACGAAGCAGGGGCATGAGATTGGCTCGGCTGGCGCGGGGCGCCTACCTTGGCAAAGGCTGGCGGCAAAGGCAATGGCCGCCAGCCTTTGCCGCTGCCTGCTGCACCGCCCTGCCTGCTGCGTTGGCCATGCGGCTGCGCCGCCAGATTGCGGTTGCGCCGCAGCAGATGCCGCTGCGCGGCGCAGATTGCGGCTACGCCGCAGGCATGCCACTGCGTGGCGGCAGATTGCGAGGCTACCCGCCTCGCGCTGGGGTTTGAAAGTGCCGCTGCGCGGCAGCAGATGCGGCTGCGCCGCCCGGATGCCACTGCGTGGCGGCAATTGCGTTGGAGACGCCACTGCGTGGCAGCAGATTGCGGCTGCGCCGCCCGGATGCGGGGTGCCGCCCCCGCGCGACGGGCAGGAAGGCCGTTTCCGCACGGCCTCCCTGCACCCTCCGGCGGGCCCCGAGATCACCACCATTAATATCTGGCTGGCGTTCTGCCGGGCTACGGGGTCGCAAATATGGGCTGTCCTGCCCAGATTTGCTTTCGCTGGCATCCCTGCCAGCTCAACCCCTACACCCGACTGGCCGTGGGTTGGCTGGCGTGGGTGCGGGTGGTGATCAAGGGGGAAAGCGAGACTTAGCTGCCAGGTATGGCGTGCTGTTTGGTCCAACCCGTTTGAGCAGCGCCACGCTCACCCAGCAGCCAGATTCGGCATTGGGGCTGGTGGCAGGTCGAGGCAACAGGAGGTTGCCGAGAGCGAGCCCGGCACAAGGATGTGCCGTCGAGCGGCCTGCCAGCAGCTCCAGAACAGGCCACGGCTAGCGACAGCGCTGCTCTACCGGGCCGGCTGGAGGTGCAGGAGGAGGGTCCGGCCACCCTCCTCCTGCTCGTCATGCAGGGGCGAAACCCTGCATCCGGGCGGCGCAGCCGCATCTGCGGCGCCGCAGGCGCATTGCCAACGCCGTTGGCATCCAGGCGGCGCAGCCGCAATCTGCCGCCACGCCGTGGCACGCCTGCCGCGCAGCGGCATTCTCAGATACGAGATTCGGGTAGCGAGCGACAGCCCGCCGCCACGCAGTGGCATGCCTGCGGCGCAGCCGCATCCGCCGCCGCGCAGCGGTGCGCAAGGCCGGCCAGCCTTTTGACCCAAAGGGTCAAAAACCCTAATATGGCCCGCCTCTGGCTCTGGGGTCACATCAGCCATTTCGGAACAGCCGTTCGGTCACCATAACGCTTTGAATAAAGACCGAAAACAGGGTTCCGTGTTCGTTCTAACTGTTCCTGTGGAGAGTTGTGATGGATCGGATTGCTGTCAAGTTTGGTGGCTCCAGCGTTGCTGATGCTGGCCAGTTCCGCAAAGTGCGCGACATCGTACTGGCCGATCCCCGCCGCACGGTGGTGGTGGTGTCGGCGCCGGGAAAGCGTCGCGCTGACGAAGCCAAGCTCACCGACCTGCTTTATCTCTGTGCTGACATGGCTGCCACCGGCACCCATTTCGACGAGCCCTTTGGTCTGATCCACGACCGCTTTGTCGAGATCGCCAGCGAGCTGGGGCTGTCGCCGGCCATCAGCGCCGACATCCATGCCTTTGGTGACGAGCTGAAAGCAGGGGTGACCCGCGACTTCGTGGCTTCGCGCGGCGAGTACTTCTCGGCCAAGCTGATGGCCCAGTACCTGGATGCCGAATTCATCGATCCGGCCGAGTGCGTCACCATCCTCGCCAACGGCAACGTCTGCCCGAGCAGCTATGCCGCCCTCGGCGCCCGGCTGGCCGATCGCAGCAAGCTGTATGTGATCGCCGGCTTTTATGGCAAAAACAGTCAGGGCCAAGTGAAGACCTTCAGCCGTGGCGGTTCCGACATCTCTGGTGCCATTGCTGCCCGTGCTGCCGATGCGGTGCTCTACGAAAACTGGACCGACACCTCCGGCATGCTGATGGCCGATCCGCGCATCGTCGCCAACCCCAAACCCATTGAAGAGATCTCGTTTCGCGAGGTACGTGAAATGTCCTATATGGGCGCCTCGGTGTTCCATGACGAAGCGATCCTGCCGGTGCGTGAAGCTGGCATTCCGATCTGCATCAAGAACACCAACAAGCCGCAGGACCCAGGCACCCGCATCGTGCCGGCCCTGAGCCAGCTCGCCCTGACCAGCACCGAGATCGCCGGGGTGTCGGGCAAGAAAGCCTTCACCATGATCTGTCTGGAAAAGACGCTGATGAACAAGACGGTGGGCTTCACCCACCAGCTGCTCGGCATCTTTGCCCACTTCGGCGTCTCCATCGAGCATTGCCCGTCCTCCATCGACTCGCTCAACGTCATCGTTGAAGACGCCCAGCTCCAAGGCCGCGACGAGGAGATCCTGGCCGAGATCCGCAAACAGCTGGAGCCCGACAGCCTGACCATCGAGAAGGATCTGGCACTGGTGGCGGTGGTCGGCGAGGGGATGGTGCACGCCGTTGGCATCGCCGCCAAGGTGTTCGCCGCCCTGCGCGACGCTCAGGTGAACGTGCGCGTCATCAATCAGGGGGCGTCGGAGATCAACCTGATCGTTGGCGTCAGCTCCAGTGACTACGAAAAGGCGCTGCAGGCGATTTATAACGCCTTTGTCAGCTGACGCTGACGGGTCGTTGAGTTGAGCAGAGGGCGCCGCATGGCGCCCTTTGGTTTTGCTGGCCTGCGACCGTGCCGGCTGCACTGCAGCTTTGCCGCTTTAGCTGGCGGTTTACCCCACTTTGGCAAAGGGGGGCTGGGGGGGATTTTTCGGGAATGCCAACTGCGTTGGCGGATGCCGCTGCGCGGCGCAGATTGCGGCTGCGGCGCCCGGATGCCAACTGCGTTGGCAGATGCCACTGCGTGGCAGCAGATGGAGGGGTTCCGCCCCCTCCACGACGGGCAGGAAGACCGGCCCCGCCCGGCCTCCCTGCACCCACCGGCGGCCCCCACGTTCACCACCATCGATAACCGTTGTCCGTTCTGCCAGCCTCCGGGGTCGCCACAATGTGCCCTCCATGGCCCATAGTGGCTTTCGGCAACGTCCCGTTGCCTCACCCCCTCCGCCCGGCTGGCCGTGCGTTACTCGCTGCCCTGCGGGTGGTGAGCGAGGGGGTGGGCAAAGCCATGCGCGCGCTCGCTTCTCACGCATTACCTGCTGGACTTCAACGCTGATACGGTATAGAAATTAGCCACATGGAACCGTGCCGCCGCCGATCACTGCTGCGTGAAAACGAGTGCGCGCGTTGATAACACTGTTATGCCTTATGGAGCTCGCATGACCCGCATCGAAATTGAAAAAGATAAAAATATAAACCAGAAGATTGATGCGCCATGCAGAATCTGCAAAAGAACAACAAAACACATCATACTTACCGATATACAGCTAAAGGGCCGAGAAGAAACCGAGCACGAGTTCATATACGGATGGGATGACAAGTATCAGACTATTCAGTGTCAGGGCTGCGAGGGAATTTCCTTTCTCAAGTCTCACATGAACTCCGAAGACATGTATGCAGCAAACCCTGAGAGGGATGAGTGGGAATATACCACTCATGTAGATATTTACCCTAACCCCGAGGAAGGAAGAGAGCCTGTAACCGATCACTATTTACTACCGGCAAAGCTAATAAAAATTTATACAGAAACGCTATCCGCCCTTAATATCAACAATCGAGTCTTGGCTGGAATTGGTATACGAGCCATTGTCGAAACCGTTTGCAAAGATAAGCAGGCGGCGGGAAAGGATTTGGCTAAAAAAATTAATGATCTAGTAGCTCAGGGCGTACTAACACAAGATGGCGCCGACATTCTTCATAAACTTCGCACTCTCGGAAACGATGCCGCACATGAGGTAACTCCTCATAGCGCCGTCCAGCTTAGCTTAGCCCTTGATGTGATTGATCATCTACTTCAAGGCGTCTACATTCTGCCGCATCATGCTAATGCAAAGTTCAAGTAAGCATAACAATTGGTTCAAACCGTTCGCTTCGCTCATTGGACCCGGCTAAAGCTGGCCCCTTAACCAAAAGTTAAGCGTCAGGGAGAGTAATGAAGTTAATCGCAGGCTCGATAAGCGCTCTGTTTGTAGTGTTAGCTGTACTACATATCTTTGTAGACACAATAACCATAGATGCAATAGCCATAGCATTGTTAGTCATCGCTTATCTTCCTTGGATATTTCCTTATTTAAAGTCACTGGAGCTACCAGGTGCAGGGCTAACGCATGTTCATAAATTGAACATGCCCATGCATTCAAACAGGTAGTCCTCATTCAAGCAGCACAGCTTTCGCTTGTTGGCCATCGACAGCTTGCGCGATGTGTTCTGCTTGAGGATGTTGAGGATCCATTG
>JAFOOX010000018.1 GCA_017425245.1 Gammaproteobacteria bacterium | reverse complement strand
TGAACTGCTCGGGCGTGAAGGACTGAAGCCGCTCAAGTGCTTGGCAAAGGAACATAAAAAATCCGGGATCTGGAGTGGATCCCGGATTGTCTCTGATAACGCCGATCCGTCAATAACGCTCTAACTGATCGGCATTAGGCCGATTGGCCTGCTTTTTATTTTGAGGAAGACTCAGGCAAACGGCGACCGTTAACAAAACAACCGCGTCAGCGGCTGTTATTTATCCGTTGATGCAAAAGTCGCTAACGGCACCAGCGTGCCGGGTCCACCGCTTCGCCTTGGTGGCGAATTTCAAAGTAGAGGCCAGGCTCGGCGTGGCCGCCGCTCTTGCCCACCAGTGCTACCGCCTCACCGGTCCTTATACCGTCACCTGCCTGTTTGAGCAGCGCTTGGTTATGGCCATAGATCGACATGTAGCCCTCGCCGTGGTCGACCACCAGTAATAAACCGAAGCCTTTAACCCAGTCGGCATAGACCACGTTGCCATCGGCCACGGCATACACCGGGCTGCCCTCGCTGGCACTGAGCATCACCCCTTTCCAGCGCATACCGCCTTGGCGGGCCTCGCCAAAGCGCTTGGCCAGCCGCCCTTTGACCGGCCAGCTGAGCTTGCCCTGCTGGCCGCCCAACCCCTTGACCGACACCGGCCCACGGCTGACGTTGGGTTTGACCTGACGAGCCTCGGCGATCACGGTCTTGAGCGCCTGTTCGCTCTCCTGCAGTTGGGTCAGCTGCTGCTGGGCCCGCTTCATGTCGCGCTGCAAGCGGTTAAGGGCGCGCTCACGTTGCGACTTGCTGGAGCTTAGATCATCGCGCTCCTGCTGCTGTCGGTCGAGTAATGCCTTGAGTTCGCCTTCGCGCTTGCCGAGTTCTTCTTCCACCTGCAACAGGGCGAAACGGGTCTCTTTGACCGCGTCGATCGCCTGCACCCGCGCTTCGTTGAGAAAGCCGTAGTAGGCCAGCACCCGCTCCAGTTGGCCGGCACCGCTCTGGCTGAGCAGCAGCTTGGCGTAATCGTGGCCACCACGGGTGTAGGCACTCACCAGCTGCTGGGCCAGCACCTCCTGCTGCTGCTTCTGCTGTTGCTGCAGCTCCGCACGCTGCCCACCCAGACGGGCCAGTTCGTTGCGGCTGCTGGCCAGCTCAGCTTCGGTCTTCTGCTGCGCCTGCACCAACTCGCCGATACGGGTCTCGGTCGTTTTAAGCGCCAGCTGCAACTCCTCGCGGCTGCTTTTTTGCTCGGACAGTACCTGCTCGGTGCGTTTGATCTCGGCCTGCACTTCTTTGAGCTTCTGGTCCTGGCTGGCCAACGCCGGGCACAACAACAGGTACAGCAACAGGCCCGCCAGATGGCGGGCCCGCAACAGCCTTGATATACGGCCTTGGTACATGATTTAGCCGAGCTGCATCAGTACCTTGCCGGTCATCTCCGGCGGGATCGGCATGCCCATCAGGTTAAGCATGGTCGGTGCGACGTCCGACAGTTTGCCACCCTCCAGCGCAGTCGCCTGACGGCCAACATAGATGAAGGGCACAGGTTCGCTGGTGTGGGCGGTATGCGGCTGGCCGCTTTCCGGGTCCATCATCTTCTCGGCATTGCCGTGGTCAGCGGTGATCAGACACTCGCCACCCACTTCGCGCAGCGCCTCGACGATGCGGCCGACACAGGCGTCGACCGCTTCGCAGGCTTTGACCGCCGCTTCAAACACGCCGGTATGGCCGACCATGTCGCCATTGGGGAAATTGCAGATGATCACATCGAACTTGCCGCTCTTGATCGCCGCCACCATCTTGTCGGTCAGCTCGGCGCTGCTCATCTCTGGCTGCAGATCATAAGTGGCGACCTTGGGCGACGGGATCAGCTCGCGCTCTTCACCGACATAAGGCTCTTCACGGCCCCCGCTGTAGAAGAAGGTGACGTGGGCATACTTCTCGGTTTCGGAGATGCGCAGCTGGGTCTTGCCGTGCTTCTCCAGCCACTCGCCCATGGTGTTGTTGAGGTTTTCCGGCGGGTAGGCAACAGTCGCCTTGATGTCGGCCGCATACTCGGTAAGCATCACGAAATCGGCCAGCGCCGGCACCTTGGCGCGCTCAAAGCCCTTGAACGCCGGGTCAACAAAGGCGCGGGTGATCTCGCGGGCACGGTCAGCGCGGAAGTTCATGAACACCAGGCTGTCGCCGTCGTTCATCGCTGCCACCGGCTCGCCAGCCGCCTGAATGACGGTAGCTTTGACGAACTCGTCGTTCTCGTTGCGGGCATAAGCGGCCTGCAGACCTTCCACCGCGCTGGCGAAGGTGAATTCGCCTTTGGCTTCGGTCATCAGCTCATACGCCTGCTGCACGCGATCCCAGCGGTTGTCGCGGTCCATGGCGAAGTAGCGGCCCACGATGCTGGCGATGCGGCCACAGCCCAGTTCGGCAAAGCGAGCGCTGAAACGGGCCAGGCTGCCTTCGGCGCTGCGCGGCGGAGTATCGCGACCATCAAGGAAGGCGTGCAGGTAAACCTGCTTGGCCCCACGCTTGGCGGCCAGCTCGACCATGGCCAGCATCTGATCTTCATGGCTGTGTACGCCACCCGGCGACAGCAGCCCCATGATGTGCACCGCCTTGCCGCCAGCGATCGCCTTGTCGACCGCGCCGGCCAGCGCCGGGTTGCTGTCGAAGGTGCCGTCTTCAATGTCTTTGTCGATACGGGTCAGATCCTGATAGACCACGCGGCCAGCGCCGAGGTTGACGTGGCCCACTTCCGAGTTGCCCATCTGGCCGCGCGGCAGGCCAACGTCCATGCCGGAACCGGAGATCAGGGTGCTCGGGCAATCGGCCCACAGCTTGTCCAGCACCGGCGTTTTGGCGGCCTGGATGGCGTTGGAATGGCTGTCCTGGCGATAGCCCCAGCCGTCGAGGATGATCAGAGCCAGAGGTTTTTTGGCAGTCGTCATAGTGAGTACCTTACAAATGCTAGCGAAACAAAAGGGTTGGCCCGGGCTCTGGCAACTGGCTGGCCCACTGGGCGCGGATCGACTTGGCCGGTATTAGACACCTTTTTCGCCCATTTTTTAAGCCCGGTTGCGGTTGTCGCCGCTCCTTAAGTGCTGGAGTATACTGGCCGCCGCCTGATGGCCATGGGCCACCACCTGCCGGAGCAGACATGAACGAACTGATGGAATTTATCGCCCGCCACCCCTTTATCAGCACGGGCTGGCTGTTTTTGCTGGTGATGCTGATCACCAGCCTGGTCAAACGCAGTGTTGGCAAGCTGGTCAGCAGCCAGGAGGCAACCCTGCTGGTCAACCGTCAGGATGGGCTGTGGATCGACATCCGCGATCTGGCCAGTTTCCGTAAAGGCCACATTGCGGGCGCACATCACATTCCGCTGTCGCAGATTGAAAGCGGCACCCCGACCCTCCTTGAAAAGCATCAGGCCACCCCCATCATACTCGTGTGCACTACTGGCCAGACCGCACAGCGCGCCGCCAGCCTGTTGCATAAACAGGGCTTCACGGCGCTTCATGTGCTGCGGGGCGGCATGAGTGACTGGCAGGGTGCCAACCTGCCGCTGGCAAAGGGGTAACCGTATAGTGGCCGACGTTCTGGTATACAGCACCCGCATCTGTCCCTACTGCGTGCGCGCCAAGCAGCATCTGACCCGCAAGGGGGTCAGCTACCGCGAGATCATGGTCGATGATGATCCGCAGCAGCGCGAACAGATGATGCGCATCACCGGTCGCCGCACCGTGCCGCAGATCCTGATTGACGGCCAGCCGATTGGCGGCTGTGACGACCTGCTGGCGCTCGACCGCGCCGGCAAACTTGACCCACTTCTCGGCCTGGCCTGAGCCAGCGACCGTTTTTGACCCTCCAAGGAAATGACCATGACCGACGCCATCAACAACAACCAGGCGGCCAATGCCCTGGCTTCACCGCAGTTCAACATCCAGCGTATCTACACCAAGGACCTGTCGTTCGAAACCCCGAACTCACCGGCGGTGTTCAAGCAGGAGTGGAAGCCAGAGGTCAAACTGGACCTGGACACCAAGTCCAACCAGCTCGATGCCCAGACCTATGAAGTGGTGCTGAGCCTGACCGTCACTGCCAAAGTGGGCGACACCGTGGCCTTCCTGTGCGAAGTGGAACAGGCAGGCATCTTCACCGTGGCCAACATCAACGATGGCCAGCTGGCCCACACCCTCGGCGCCTTCTGCCCCAACATCCTGTTCCCCTACGCTCGCGAAACCATCGCCAGTCTGGTCAGCCGTGGCACCTTCCCGCCGCTGAACCTCGCCCCGGTGAACTTCGATGCCCTGTTTGCCCAGTATGTGCAGCAGCGCGCCCAGCAGGCCGCTCCGGCTCAGGCCTGATGCCATGACCGCAGTCACCCCGGTGGTAGGCGTTCTCGGTGCCGGTTCCTACGGCACCGCTCTCGCCATTGCCCTCGCCGGCAATGGCCACCCGGTATGGCTGTGGAGCCATGACCCGGCGGAAGTGACCACGCTGGCAGCCGAGCGCTGCAACGCGGCCTTCCTGCCGGGCATCCCCTTTCCCCCCAGTTTGACCGTTACTGCCGATCTGCAGGCGACCGTGGCCAGTTGCCGCGACCTGCTGGTGGTGGTGCCCAGCCACGCCTTTGGCGAAGTGCTGACCCGGGTCAAACCCTTTTTGCGCGCCGACAGCCGCATCGCCTGGGCCACCAAAGGGCTGGAGGCCGACACCGGCCGCCTGCTGCATGAGGTGGCGCGCGAAGTGGTCGGCCCCAGCGTACCGCTGGCGGTACTGTCCGGCCCCACCTTCGCCAGCGAACTGGCCCGCGCCCTGCCCACCGCCATTGCTGTGGCCGGCGATGACGACAGCTTCGACCATGATCTGGCGGCCCTGCTGCACAACGATCGCTACCTGCGCGTCTACCACAGCCCGGATCTGATCGGCCTGCAGCTCGGTGGCGCAGTCAAAAACGTCATCGCCATCGGCGCCGGCCTGGCCGACGGCCTCGGCTTTGGTGCCAACGCCCGCACCGCGCTCATTACCCGTGGCCTGGCCGAGATGACCCGCCTCGGCCTGTCGCTGGGGGCTCAGCCGCAAACCTTTATGGGCATGGCCGGCCTGGGCGATCTGGTGCTTACCTGCACAGACAACCAGTCGCGCAACCGCCGCTTCGGCATCGCCCTCGGTCAGGGCAAGGCGGTGGCCGACGCCCTCGCCAACATCGGCCAGGTGGTGGAAGGGCTGCGCAACACCCGCGAGGTCTACCTGCTGGCCCAGCGCCAAGGGGTGGAGATGCCGATCACCGAGCAGCTCTATGCCGTGCTTTACGGCACCACCCCGCCGCTGGCCGCCGCCAAGGCTTTGCTTGGGCGGTCGATGAAATCGGAATAGGGCGCTTGGATGCCGCTGCGCGGCGGGCTTGCCACTGCGTGGCGGCAGAATGCGAGGCTGCCCGCCTCGCGCTGGGGCGGAGGGGCGTATCGCCACGCTCCTCTGCACACCCGGGCGCCCCCGAGATCACCACCATCTACTACTGACGAAGGTGCTGCCGGGCTACGGGGTTGCCACAAAGTCACCTCCCTGTGCCTTAGTGGCTTTCGTCGCCGTCCAGGCGACTCAACCCCTACACCCGGCTGGCCGTGGGTTGGCTGGCGTGATGCGGGTGGTGATCAAGGGGTGGGTATACTGCGCTGCCGCTGCTCTCTGAATGGATGTTCTCGGAGCTGCGTCCTCGGATCTGCGGCTCGGCAACTGCTATCGCAAGAGTCCGTGATTGGACACCCTCTGACCTGCCACCTGCATGCCTAGCAGTTTCGCATAGACAGGATCTTTAGCCGAACATCATGAAATAGATGGAAAAGTGGCTCTTCATGTGATCTCGTTAAGTCGTCAAACACAACGCGACCACAGAGGAAGAGCCATGGCCATTGTCGGTGCAACTCAACGCTTGAAACAACTGTTCAATGCCGACTGGTTGAACAAGATCGCCAGAGAGTCCAAGTTCATGCTCCGTAGCCGCGACATCACCCCGCTGCCGCTGGTATCGGCACTGGTGGCCTCGCTGGGCGATGGTAAAACGGCTTCGATTGCCGCCATCCACCGCACCTTCAACGGGATCCGCTCTGATACGGCACAAGGCGTTGCCTACAAGCCGTTTCATAACCGCTTGCGGCAGGAGGAGTTTGCGGCGCTGATGGCGGCGGTTGCCGAGCGGGCGATGGCCTTGTTTTTGGAGCCTCAGCCCCAGGTGGCGTCAAAGCTCAATCGTTTCCGTCGGGTGCTGATCCACGATGGTTCCTCCTTTGCCGTGCATCGCGGACTGGCCAAGACTTTTCCCGGCCGCTTCGGTAACGCGGCAGTCGAATGTCATCTGACCCTGTCGCTGTTAGAGCAGCAGCCGCTCCGGCTGGAGATCACCGCCGATACGCAGACGGAGCGTACCTTTCTGCCGGAGGCGGCGACGCTGGCGGGCTCGTTGCTGCTGGCCGATGCCGGTTACATCAGCGCCAAATACATGAGCGAGGTGGCGAGTTACGGCGGTTGCTACCTGATGCGCTATTCGAAAGGGCTGAACCCAACAATCACCCAGGCCTACAACGCGGCCGGAAAAGGGCTCAAACCGCTGCTGGGGCTCCGCTTCAAGGCACTGCGGCGGCGGATGAGCCGCAGCGACCTGCTCGATCTGGACGTGACCTGGGAAGGCAATGATTGCCGGATGGTCTGTTACTGGCACGCGCGGGAAAAGCGCTATCTGTCATGGCTGACCAACCTGCCGCGCGAGCAGTTCTCGGCGGTCGAGGTGATGCAGTGCTACCGGCTGCGCTGGCAGGTCGAACTGCTGTTCAAGGAGCTGAAAAGCCACACCAATCTGCACCGCTTCGCGACGCGCCAAGGGGGACTGGTGAAGGGGCTGATCTGGGCCAGTCTGCTGGCCTTGGTGGTTAAACGGTTTGTTCTCCAGCAGGCACAGCAACAGACGGGAGCGGGGCCGTTATCGTTCTTGAAAATGGCGTCATCGGCGAAGGACTGGCTGGC
>JAFOOX010000017.1 GCA_017425245.1 Gammaproteobacteria bacterium | reverse complement strand
GTTGTCAATATGGTTGAGTGCTTGTGTCAATTCAAAAGCAACACTGACCAATAACACATATGAAAAATATGGAAGAATTTTAAAAATGAGATTGTTCAAATTTTTAGAAAGTCTTTGTGCATTTTTCACTTCTCACTTCTCACTTGCCACTTTCGTCTTTGCGCTGCTCAGCGCTTTTCGCTCAGCCAGGCGAAGATGCGCTCAACATCAGCCTTGCGGCACAGTTCGGTGCCTTTGTTCATGGTGGCGGCGGTGCCGGCGGCCACGCCGTAACGGGCGGCATCGCGCCAGCTGGCACCCTGACTGCGCTTAAGGGTAACGGCTCCGACCATGCTGTCACCGGCACCCACGGTGCTCTGTTTTTTCACCGTCGGTGGCACGATCTGCAATTCGTCACTGGCGGTCACCAATAGCGCGCCCTGCGGGCCAAGGGAGACCAACACCACCTCGCTCTTGCCAGCGTCGATCAGGCTGCGGGCGATCGTGGCTATCTGATCTTGATCGTTGATCTCGACCCCCGCCAGAACGGCCAGTTCGCCCAGATTGGGTTTGATTAAGGCAAGCCCACCATGACTGACTACTTGGCGCAGCGGCTTGCCGGAGCTATCGACAATGATATCTGCCCCCCGCGCTTGGCCGGCTTCCACCAGTCGGATCAGGTAATCGCCATCAACACCATCGGGCAGGCTGCCGGAGATCACCATATAGTCGAGCTGGGGCAGGGCGCCGATCGCCGCCACCACCGCATCTTGCTCGCTGCCATTGAGCATGGCGCCGGGCATGACGAAACGGTATTGCTGGCCACTCTGCTCCTCGACAATATTGAAACACTCGCGGGTCCAGTCGCTGATCGGCAATGGCCGATTGGCGACGCCTTCGTCTTCGAGCAGTCGGGCCAGATGGTCACCAGTTGGGCCGCCAGCCGGAAACAGGGCCAGCGCCTCGCCCCCCAGTTTGCGAATGGCCCGCGCCACATTGATGCCGCCACCACCCGGTTCATAGGTAGGGCGGGCACAACGCAGTTTGCCGTCTGGATAGAGGCGTGGTGTTGAAGTGGCGTTATCGAGTGAGGGGTTCAAGGTCAGGGTTACGATAGTGGCCATAGCAATAGTCCTGATCGTTGGGATAGGCGGCGTTCGCGCCGCCCACAAGGTAGATATTGTGACGCCGAGCGATGCCTGGCTTCTGCGTCTTCAGCCACAGTCTCAGCGTTAGCCCGGATGACCAAGGCTGGCAAGTTCCTCTTTAAGCTGCGCTGCCCATTGCTGAATGCGGCGATCGCTGTCGCTGTACTGCCCCTCTTCATCAAGGGCCAGGCCGACAAAAAACTCGCCGTTGGCGGTCAGTGCCTTCGAGGCCGAGAAACTGTAGTCGGCGCTGTTAGGCCAGAAGCCGACGAGTTGGGCCCCTTTGGGCAGGATCAGGTCGTGCAGCATGCCCATGGCGTCGAGGAACCAGTCGCCGTAACCGGCCTGATCGCCCAGACCAAACAAAGCGACAACGCGCCCCTGCAAGTCGATGCGTTCCACATCGGGCCAGTGACTGGCCCAGTCTTCCTGCAGCTCGCCGTAGTCCCAAGTGCTGATACCAAAAATCAGTACTTCGAAGCGTTCGGCCATCGCCAGCGGCACATCTTTGATGTTGTGCAGCAGTACGCGATGAGGAAAAAGTGCGACGGCGATCTTCTCTGCCGCCATTTCTGTGTAGCAGGTGCTGGAACCATAGAAAAGGCCGATTTTCATCAGGTGTTATTCGCTGTATAACAGGGGCATCAGGCTAACCATCGGGAGTACGACTGCGTGCAGACTGTTGCCGAACTGGCTGTGCCCGCTGGCTATTTTCATGCTCCCTTCGGCCCTCTTGCCGTCTATGACGATGGCGAGTTTGTCACGGCCCTCTCCTTTGGTCCACACCACTGCATTGGTCCGCGTCCAACCCGCCTGACCTGTGAAGCCGTGCGCCAGCTGCGTTCGTTTTTTGCTCAACCTGGGTTTGCTTTTAGTTTGCCGGTCAAACCGGTTGGCACTGCCTTCCAGCAGCGGGTGTGGACAGCATTGCAACAGATCCCGCGCGGTTCGGTGCTCACCTATGGCCAGTTGGCCGAGCAGTTGGGCAGTAGCGCCCGGGCGGTGGGTGGTGCCTGCCGGGCGAACCCGCTGCCGCTGATTATCCCCTGTCACCGAGTGGTGGCAAGTACCAGTCTTGGCGGCTATGCCGGCCATACCAGCGGCGACACCTTCGATATCAAGCGCTGGCTGCTGGAGTTTGAACAGGCCGCATGGTGACAGGCGAACCGCCGCTGCTGGCCCGTTTCATCGACAGCCTGATGCTGGAGCGGGGCGCCAGTCGCCATACCTTGGCTGCCTATCGCACCGATCTGCGCCACTTTTTCCATCATCTACAGCAGGCGGGATTGGCCTTCGAAACGGTCAGCCGCGGCGACATTGAACACTATCTGGCAGTTGAAGCCGCCCGTATCGGCCCCCGCTCACTGGCCCGCAAGCTCTCGGCGTTGCGCCAGTTTTACCGCTATGGGGTGCGTAGCATGGGGCTGGCTCAGGACCCGACGGCGCTGATCGACGGCCCCAAGCGTGGCCGGCCATTGCCCAAGAGTCTGTCTGAGCAGGATGTCGAGGCCTTGCTGGCGGCGCCGGATGTCGAGGATCCGCTGGGGTTGCGCGACCGCGCCATGCTCGAACTGATCTATGCCAGCGGCCTGCGCGTCAGCGAGCTGGTGTCGCTGCCCATGGCCCAGCTGGCGCTGCCACAAGGGGTGTTGCGGGTCACCGGCAAGGGCAACAAGGCCCGCCTGATCCCGTTCGGTGACGAGGCGGCGCTGTGGCTGGATCGTTATCTGCGCCACAGCCGGCCGCTGCTGCTCGATGGCCAGCCGGCGGCGGTGCTTTTTGTCAGCCGTCGTGGCCAGATGATGACCCGCCAGACCTTCTGGCATCGTATCAAGCTTCACGCCCGCCAGGCGGCGATCAGCGCTCCGCTGTCGCCCCACACCCTGCGGCATGCTTTCGCCACTCATCTGCTCAACCATGGCGCTGATCTGCGGGTGGTGCAGATGCTGTTGGGCCACAGCGATCTGTCGACCACCCAGATCTACACCCAGGTGGCGCGTGCCCGGCTACAACAGTTACACGCCGCACATCATCCGCGCGGCTGACTTGCACAGCTGGTGTTGGCCGTTACCATAGCGCCGCTACTGCCAACGGGCAGTGGAAACATGGTGCAACCATTTGCGCGTTGCGCCCCGCAGCAGGCCATTGCTAGCTTGCGTCGTTGTTTTGATGGTTCAAACAGGTGAGTAACGATGAGCATCAAGGGTTGGGTATTGGCGTTGGCCACCACAGTGTTGACCGTGTCGGTTAGTGCAGCACCAGCGCTGGATGAAGCGACCCTTAAGGCTCGGGCCGAAGCCTTGGTTGGGGCGCCGGTGAGAGCGTTGGCGCCATCGCCGGTAGAGGGGTTTTATGAGGCGATCAGCGATGGCGGCATCTTTTACGTGAGCAAGGATGGCGAGTACCTGATGTACGGCAAGCTGTTCAAGATGACCGCGCCGGTGACCGACCTGACCGAGCAGAGCTACAGCAAGCTGCGCCAGGCCACCTTTGCTGAACTGGCCGACACCGCCATCGTCTATCCGGCCAAGAAACCAAAGCATGTATTGACGGTGTTCACTGACCCAACGTGCGGCTACTGCCGCAAGTTCCATGAGCAGATGAAGCAATACAACGCGCTCGGTTTTACCGTCCGTTACCTCGCTTTCCCCCGTGGCGGCCAGCAATCGCCAGCCTTTACCGAGATGGAGGCGATCTGGTGCGCTAAAGACCCGCGCGAAGCGATGGACAAAGCCAAGGGCGGTCAGACGATTAAAACCAAAAACTGCGCCAATCCTGTGGCTGAACATTACGCTGCTGGCAGTATGCTTGGAGTGCGGGGCACTCCGGCAGTCTATCTGGATGACGGTGTTCAGGTCGGCGGCTACATCTCGCCGGACGACTTGGTCAAGCTGATTGCCGCTCAGCAGTCGGAAGCCAAGGCTGGCAAGTGACCGATTTCGAGCTACGCCGCCGGCCACTGCTGGCGGCGGATCAGCTGCCGACAGCCCTTTCTCCTCTGCTACGCCGGCTCTACGCCAATCGTGGCGTGCAGACCGCCAACGAGCTGGAGCGTTCGGCCAGCGCCCTGCTCAACCCCGCCCTGCTCAAAGACAGCGATACCGCCGCCCGGCTGCTGGCCGATGCTCTTGAAGCCGGCCGGCAGCTGGTAGTCATTGGTGACTTTGATGCCGATGGCGCCACCAGCACCGCTTTGTGCGTGCTGGCCCTGCGCGCCATGGGCGCCCCTCACATCCAGTTTCTTGTGCCCAACCGGTTCGAATATGGCTATGGGTTGTCACCCGAGATTGTTGCTGATGCTGTGGCTCTGGGAGCCGAGCTGATCATCACCGTCGATTCCGGCATCTCCTGTCATGCTGGGGTCTTGGCGGCTAATGCTGCTGGCATCGCGGTGGTGGTGACCGATCACCATCTGCCCGGCGAGCGGCTGCCGCTGGCGGCTGCGATTGTGAATCCCAACCGCCCGGACTGCTCGTTTCCCTCCAAGGTGATGGCGGGCGTCGGGGTGGCCTTTTATGTGATGAGCGCATTGCGCGCCGAACTGCGCCAACGCGGTTACTTCGTGGCGCGCCAACTGGCTGAGCCCAATCTGGCCGAGCTGCTGGATCTGGTGGCGCTGGGCACTGTGGCCGATGTGGTCAAGCTGGATGCCCACAATCGAGTGCTGGTTCATCAGGGGTTGGCGCGCATTCGTGCCGGCCGCTGCCGCCCCGGTATTGCCGCCCTAGTGCGCGTTGCAAGGCGTCAGCAGGCGGTGCTTAGTGCTACTGATCTGGGATTCGCCCTCGGCCCACGGCTCAATGCCGCCGGCCGCCTGGATGACATGAGCCTTGGCATTCGTCTGCTGCTCTGTGATGACCCACTGCAGGCCGATGAACTGGCGCTGCAGCTGGATGATCTCAACCGCGAGCGGCGCGAGATCGAAGCGGGAATGCAACAGGAGGCGCTGGCGCACCTCGAACAGCTGGGGCTCGATAGCCAGGTTCCCCAAGGGATCTGCCTGTTCCGTGATGACTGGCATCAGGGGGTAATCGGCATTGTCGCGGGTCGCATCAAGGAGCGCTTTCACCGGCCAACGGTGGCCTTCGCTGCTGGTGGCAGCGATGACGAACTTAAAGGCTCTGGTCGCTCCATCGAGGGGCTGCATCTGCGCGATCTGCTGGAGTCGCTTAATAGCCGCCATCCTGGGTTGATCCGCCGTTTTGGCGGTCACGCCATGGCGGCAGGGTTAACCATCGATCGCCAGCGTTTTGCCGATTTCGCCCGTCTGTTTGATGAGGCGGTGGCCAATCAGCTTAGCAGCGAACAGCTCAACGGCGTGATCTGGAGCGATGGCGAACTGGCCGATGACGAGCTTAGCCTCGACAATGCCGCCCTGCTGCGCGATGGCGGCCCTTGGGGCCAGGGGTTCCCCGAGCCACTGTTCGACGGCGAGTTCCTGCTCCGCCAGCAGCGGCTGGTGGGCAGTAACCATCTCAAGTTGCAACTGGAAAGCAGCAGCGGTCGGCTGTTTGATGCCATCGCTTTCAACATCGATCTCAAACAATGGCCGGCGCCTGCCGTAACCCGGGTGCGGGTCGCCTATCAGCTCGACATCAACCAGTTTCGCGGTATAACCAGCCTGCAGCTGCGGGTCGCCCACCTGTGGCCTTGCTGAACCTTGGACCAGCGTCGCCAAGCTAGCTTCGCCACTACTGGCGCGTCTTTCGCTTCGTAGTCAATGCCCCGTCAACAATGCTCGCTGCGGACGATGGATCCTAGGAGTGCTGCAATGACGGAACGACGGGTGTTGATTGTGGATGACTACAGCGTATCGCGGATGTTCCTCCGCAACTAGCTTGCTACACGGCGCTTAGAGCAGCAGCGTCAGCACCTGCTGGCGGGCCTCGTCGAGCGAGGTGTGAATGGTCAGGGGCAGGCCAGAGGCGGCGGTGCGGGCGCGGTAGATGTCGCGCACCACGGCATTTTCCACCACCAGTGCCATGGCTTGGCAATTGTGGGTTATGCACCACTGGTTATGACGGCTGATCAATTCCAGGCACTCTGGGCCGCCGAGCATGCAATCGCGAAAATCGGTAACTTTGACCCAGGGGGCTGCAAGCAGCGGCGCGGCGGCCGCTTCAATGGCGGCATAGGCACGAAGCGTGCCCTCAAGATTGAACGCGCCATGGGCGACCACCAGCAACAGCCGGCCTTCAGCATTAACGGTTACATCGCCATGTATTTCAGCCATAGGATGCTGATTGTGCCGGGCAGCGGCACAGGCCGCTATCGCTGGGACCCCAACTTGCCGCAGCGGATCACGCAAAGACCCAAAAGTGGATATAAAAACGGCAGCCATTGGCTGCCGTCTGCACCCGGCTGAAGCCTGTTACAGGCGTTCGGTGAAGGTGCGGGTGATGACGTCGCGCTGCTGCTCGCTGGTCAGCGAGTTGAAGCGCACGGCATAACCGGAGACGCGGATGGTCAGCTGCGGATACTTTTCCGGATGGTTGACGGCATCTTCCAAGGTTTCGCGACGCAGCACGTTGACGTTGAGGTGCTGGCCACCTTCCACCTTGGCTTCGACCTGCACTGGCACTTCACGGTACTCAATGGTGCCGAGATCGGCGACCGGAACCAGCTGGTCGGCTTGGTAGTTGCCTTTGGCACACAGGCAGCGCGCCTGGCCAGCGGCATCATCGAGCAACCAGAAAGAGTTGAGCAGGACGTCATTGGCCGCTTTGGTGATCTGAATACCTTTCATCGGGGGACCTCATGGCAATAGATGGGATCTCAAGCTGAATTGATTTCTATCACGCCATTCCGATCTGGTTATTGACTCAGGTCAATGAAATCCGGATCAGGAGCCTTTTCATCCAATCCCTCAAGGGCTCTTAGCCAGCAGATTTCGCTGGCCCAGCGTTGCTCATCGATGGTTTCCAATACCAGCGGAATCTGGTCAAAACGCTGGTCATTCATGATGTAACGGAACACCGCGGTGCCCATTTCTCCCAGCCCAAGGCAGTGGTGGCGGTCTACCCGGCTGCCAAACTTCGATTTTGAATCATTGAGATGCATGCCGCGCAGATAGTTGAAGCCAAGGATCTGGTCGAACTGGGCAAAGGTGGCCGCACAGGCCTGCGGGGTACGTAGATCGTAGCCCGCGGCAAAGGCGTGGCAGGTATCAAAACAGATGCCGACGCGGGCTTTGTCGGCCACGCCATCAATGATGGCCGCCAGTTGCTCGAAGCTGTGGCCCAGATTGCTGCCTTGGCCGGCGGTGTTCTCAATCACCGCCACCACGTCTGGGCAGGCGTCATGAGCGATGTTGATCGAGGTCGCAATGCGCGCCAGACAGGCATCGACGCTGATACGGTTGAGGTGGCTGCCGGGGTGAAAGTTGAGCAGCTTGAGGCCGAGCTGGCGGGTGCGCTCCATCTCCTCAATAAAGGCGGCGCGTGAACGAGTCAGCCCTTCTTCATCGGGATGGCCGAGGTTGATCAGGTAACTGTCGTGAGGTAGTACCTGCTCGGCACTGATGCCGGAGTTCGCCAGCTCGCGCTGGAAGGCGTCGATCTCCTTGCTGGTCAGCGCTGGTGCTTCCCAGCGGCGCTGGTTGCGGGTAAACAAAGCAAAGGCGTTGGCGCCGATGGCGCGAGCATTGATGGGAGCATTGGCGACACCGCCGGCTGCACTGACATGGGCACCGATAAACTTCATGAGCGTGTCTGCTTAAGCAAGGGAGGACAGTGTAGCGGCTCAGGCCGGTACGAATAAATCGCGTCGGCTATTCGATGAAGCTGGCGTGCTGGGCGATGCGCGCAGGCAACTGTACCTTCCAGCGGGCCAACGCCGCTCGTGAAAACAGCAGCTGGCCTTGATCGGGGGTTGAGGGCAGGGAGGTGACATCAAAGCCGCTGAGCAGCATTAGTGCGCGTTTGCCGGCCTCGCGCCCCTGTTCTCGCCCCGACATCACCAGCCCGCCAATCAGTTGGTCGCTGCCGACGCTGAAGTCCCACAGGGCAAATGCAGGCAGTGGACTGTGATTGTGGGTCCAGCGGGCTACATCCTCATCGCGTACGGGCTGTCCACCTTTGGCCCTGAGGGTCTGGTAAAGACCCACGACTATAGCTTGATAGCCGCGCTGCTGTGATGAGCTGACAGCCTGCTGCCAGCATTCTTGGCTATCACACTGGGTTACATCCACATGCATGCCTGGCAGTAGAATTAGTCGCTGAGGGCTAAGCTCGTCGCTGAGGATACGGTTGCTGGTTTCGCTGTCGTCAAACAATACCAGCACCCGCGTGGGGGCCGGCGTCATGAAGTCGCGCAGCGACAGTATGGCGCGGCGGAACAGCGGCCGCTCCAGTACCCCGGTGACCTGGCGCGACAGCGGCAAGTCATAGGTGCGCGGGTTGCCATTAACCCCCAGATAGACCAGCGGCAGCCCTAGATCGGCGACCCGTTTGCCCAGCAGTTGGGTGGCATTGTCGTCTGCCAGGATCACCAGTGCCGGCCGCTCGCTGCGGATCCGCTCAAAGGCGCGGTCAGCGGCTTCGGCAAAGGCGGCTGGGGCGATCTTCTTGGTGTCCAGTTCGATGTTGATGAGCTGGTGCTGGCGCAGCACCTCACGCAGGCCGCGCTGATAGTTGCGCACCCAGGCAAAATCGTCGGCGTAACTATCGACCACCATGATGGTGGCAGCAGTCGCTGGCAGGGCCAGTAGCTGCAACAGTAACAGCAACGGCAGCAGGCATTGCAGCATCGGCAGGACAGGGTAGCCATACTGGTGGAACAGATCGCTAGAATGGTCGTCGGTGCCGTCAGATGCCATGATAGTGCCCGATTAATTCACAACTTGCTGATGCTGATCACCCCTGGTGCCGGGCTTGTTCAGCAGCGTTGGAGAATGGATGAGCAGTTGGAGCGATCTACTCGGCGAAGAGAAGGCCAAACCCTATTTCGTCAAAACCCTGGAAGCGGTGGAGAGCGCCCGCCAGCGCGGTGCGCGCGTATATCCCCCGAAAGAACTGGTGTTTGAGGCTTTTCGCGCTACCCCGCTGGAGCAGGTGCGGGTCGTCATTCTAGGCCAGGATCCGTATCACGGCCCTGGTCAGGCCCATGGTCTGTGTTTTTCGGTGTTGCCCGGTATTTCGCCACCCCCGTCGTTGCAGAACATGTTCAAAGAACTGGCCCGTGATCTACCCGATTTTCGCCCCCCCAACCATGGCTGTCTGACGCGTTGGGCTGAGCAGGGGGTGCTGTTGCTCAACACCGTACTGACGGTCGAGGAGGGGCTCGCTCACTCTCACGCCAAGTTGGGCTGGGAGCAATTCACCGATGTGGTGGTGGACAAACTCAACGGTAGTTGCCATGGCCTGGTGTTCCTGCTGTGGGGAGCGCACGCCCAGAAAAAGGGGGCGCGTATCGATCGCCAGCGTCACCATGTGCTGACTGCGCCCCATCCGTCACCACTGTCGGCCCATCGTGGTTTCCTCGGTTGTGGCCATTTTTCCAAGGCCAATCAAATTCTCGGCAATCAGGGTCTTCCGCCCATCGACTGGAGGCTGTAGTTTCCTGACATCACGCATGGCTGCTATGGCGGCCATTCCCGTCACTGGTGGAACGCCTGATTGCGCTCCTGCAGTCCAGAACGCGGGTTGACGCTTACGAATCCACTTTCTGGCGAGGATAGGCTGATGCTCCAACTCATCCGCAATGATCACAAGAATCTGACGGTTCTGATTCATCTGCTCCAGGACAAACTGGGCCGCCTGCGTCAGGACGAGCCGATTAATTATGGCCTGATCCGTGATGTGGTGGCTTATATGCAGGAGTACGCTGACCGTTACCATCACAAGTTTGAGGACGTCATTTATGACTATTACCTCAAACACAAGATGGGGGTCGCCAGTGACGCCATCAACCGCCTGGAGCAGGAGCACCAGCGCATCGCCAGTGATACTGCCGCCTTTCGTGAGCTGATTGAGATGATCCTGCTGGACTCAGTGGTACCGCGCGACACCTTCGTGGAGCGACTGGAAGCCTTTATCAATCAGCAGCTGCGCCATATGGAACATGAGGAACGGGAGATTCTGCCTGAGCTGGAGAAAACCCTAACCCTTGCTGACTGGCAGGCGATAGCGGCCTCGCTGCCGGGCTACGATGGTGATGAGCCGGCCACCTCGACCGTGCACCGGATGGACCCACTGTTCGGTGACGAAGTGGCGCATCGCTATCGCGATCTGGCTCTTAGCCTGCAGCGCTCGATCCCGCAATCCTGAGTCTGGCGGGGCGCGTCAGCTAACAAAAACGGCAGCCGAAGCTGCCGCTTTTGGTGCCATCCACTCGTTGGTCAGAACTTCAGATCATCCAGCGCGATATCGAAGCAGCCATCCAGCTCCTCCAGTTCACGTTGAAGTCGCTGGCGATCCTTGATGCTCTCAATCTCACGCCATTTGCGCTTGGCCTGACGTTCGGAATGGTCGCGCTGGTGGTCCAGTTCGGCGGCGTGTGCACTGCTCATTTAACCCTCCTGGTTGGCTCGGTCGCGGGGTCAACACTATCACAAGCAGATCGACCATAAATCAGCCAGATGACGGCTTTGTGACCTGTGCGGAAAAGCAGCAGGGGCCGGGGCCTGGATCCGCCGTTGGCGACTTGCCGGGTTAATGTCGATCAAATTGCCTTCGGGATGAAATGTGATAAGTTTCACGCGGATTTTATAGCCCTGTTGCTGGCCCATCGCCAGTAACGCCCAGCAGTCGCCCGCCGGCCCGTGCCGGTCATCATCACCCGTTGCGGACGGCAGCCAAGCCGGCCCCAGCCATGCGAGGAACCGCGTCGATGTTGAAAGCCATCAACCCCACCACCACCCCGGCCTGGAGCCAGCTCGTCAGCCATGCCGAGGTGATGAAGAAAACCACCATTGCCGCGCTGTTTGCTGCCGATGGCGAGCGCTTCGCCAAATACAGCATCACCTTGGGTGACATGCTGTTCGACTATGCCAAGAACCTGATCACCGACGACACCCTCAAGGCGCTGCTGGCGCTGGCCGATCAGTGCCAGCTGCCGGCCGCCATTGAGGCGATGTTTCGCGGTGACAAGATCAACGCCACCGAAAACCGCGCCGTGCTCCACACCGCTCTGCGTAACCGCAGCAACACCCCGGTTATGGTCGATGGCGCTGACGTGATGCCTGCGGTCAACCATGAGCTGGCCAAGATGAAAGCCTTCTGCGCCCGCGTTCACAGTGGCGCGTGGCAGGGCTACACCGGCAAGGCGATCACCGACATCGTCAACATCGGCATTGGCGGTTCTGACCTCGGTCCGGTGATGGTGACCGAAGCGCTCAAGCCCTATTCGACCGGCATCACCCCGCACTTTGTCTCCAACGTCGATGGCACCCACATCGCCGAGACCCTGAAGAAGGTCAACCCGGAGACCACCCTGTTCCTGGTGGCCTCCAAGACCTTCACCACCCAGGAGACCATGACCAACGCTATTAGCGCCCGCGACTGGTTCCTGGCTGCTGCCGGCGACAAGGCGCATGTGGCCAAGCACTTCGTGGCCCTCTCCACCAACAAGAGCGCGGTCGAAGCGTTCGGCATCGATCCGGCCAACATGTTCGAGTTCTGGGATTGGGTCGGCGGCCGCTATTCGCTGTGGTCAGCCATCGGCCTGTCGATCGCCCTGACCATCGGCTATGACAACTTCGAGCAGCTGCTCGATGGCGCCCACGCCGCCGATGTTCACTTCCGCTCGGCCGAGCTGGGCCAGAATGTGCCGGTGCTGATGGCCCTCATCGGCCTGTGGTACGGCAACTTCTTTGGCGCTGACTCCGAAGCGATTTTGCCTTATGACCAGTATCTGCATCGCTTCGCCGCTTACTTCCAGCAGGGCAACATGGAAAGTAACGGCAAGTATGTCGACCGCAACGGCCAGCCGGTGAACTATCAGACCGGGCCTATCATCTGGGGCGAGCCAGGCACCAACGGCCAGCACGCCTTCTACCAGCTGATCCACCAGGGCACCAAACTGATCCCGTGCGATTTCATCGCTCCGGCCATCAGCCATAACCCGATTGGCGATCACCACCCGAAACTGCTCTCCAACTTCTTTGCCCAGACCGAAGCCCTGGCTTTCGGCAAGAGTCGCGAGCAGGTAGAAGCCGAGTATCTGGCAGCCGGTAAAACCCTGGCCGAAGTGGCCGATCTGGTGCCGCACAAGGTGTTCGAGGGCAACCGCCCGACCAACTCCATTTTGGTCAAGCAGATCACCCCGTTCGTGCTGGGTCAGCTGATCGCCCTGTATGAGCACAAGATCTTCGCCCAGGGCGTGCTGTGGAACGTCTACAGCTTCGACCAGTGGGGCGTTGAGTTGGGCAAACAACTGGCCAACAAGATCCTGCCGGAGCTGGCCAACAGCGCTGCCATCAGCAGCCACGACAGCTCCACCAACGGCTTGATCAACAGCTACAAAGCCTGGCGCGGTTAAGCGTCAACGCGGGCCTGATGGCCAATGACGAAAGGGCAGCGGTAACGCTGCCCTTTTTGTTGGCCGTGCTGGCGGCAATGGTTGGTTGTGCCAACTGCGCTGGCGGTCGCGCCTGGAGCGCTGAATGGCGGCTGCGCCGCAGCAGATGCCACTGCGTGGCGGCAGAATGCGAGGCTCCCCGCCTCGCGCTGGGGCAGAGGGGCGTATCGCCACGCCCCTCTGCACACCCGGGCGCCCCCAGCGATCACCACCATCGACAACATTTGTCCGTTCTGCCGGCCTGCGGGGTCGCCACAAAGGCACCTCCCTGTGCCTTAGTGGCTTTCGTCGCCGTCCAGGCGACTCAACCCCTACTGCCGACTGGCCGTGCGTCGGCTGACCGCCGTGCCGGTGGTGATCGAGGGGTGGGGCAGACGGAGATGGTGCCGCTGCGTGGCCCGTTCGCCCTGAGCTTGTCGAAGGGCTGCGATGGCCCAGTAGCCAACTGCGTTGGCGATGCGGCTGCGCCGCAGTAGATGCCACTGCGTGGCGTTAGATTGCGGCTGCGCCGCCCGGATGGGCACATTCAGACAAATCGCGTGGCGATTTGATAAGAGCGCCGACCGGCCGGCGCAGGCCGGGCAAGAGCCGGACCCGCCCGGCCCTTACCAATCCCGGCGGCCCGGTAGAGCAGCGCGATTGATGCCAGTGGTCTGTTCCGGTGCTGCTGGTGGGCCGCTCGACGGTACATCCATGTACCGGGCTCGCTCTCGGTGACCTCCTGTCACCTCGACCCACCACCAGCCCCGATGCCGTGTTTGGCTGCTGTGTGATCTTGGCGCTGCTCAAACGGGGTTGGCAGATTGAGCCGCAGCCTGGATTTGGCGTTTGTTCACATTTTGCAGGGCTGCCGATAAGGTAGGCTTTCTCTGCGGCGTTTCGAGTGGGTTCGAGTGGGTGTCCTCGGAGCAATTAAAAAGTTGGCTCAATAAGGGAATTTTCAAATGGAATACGTTGTAGATCAAAATTATTTCAGGAAGGATGATTTAAAAAATTTGGTAAATAATTCAAGCAATAGATTTATTGTCACTGACTCCGCATTGTTAGAAATGAGCAAATCAGAACAGTGGGAATCTACTATTAGAGCCTCACTAAAAACCATTTCTGAAATTCCGGATCAAGTGGATTTCATCATATCTATTGATGAAGCAATGGCATTTGAGAATAGTAATAATAGAGCCATTACTAAAAACGATTTAGTGAGAGAAGATTACAATGCCTTTTTTAAAGGCCTGCTGGGAGAGATAAAGAGGCAAGAGTTTGGGACGTCATTTACACTATTAAAATCAAAACTTAGTGCGAATGTGGATGTTTTTAGGTCGGGAATTCTAAACCACCAACAGTGCAAATTAACATTTGGTGGCTTAATTGAACGAATAAAAGATGACATTAACCCAGATTTTAAAAATGCGCTAGTAAAGAAACAAATTACTGACGATGCCCTCAATCAAGAAATTAGGAGCTTGGTTCCGGCGGCATTTACTAAGTATTTCTCAGAAATGGGGTATGCCGGTAGTAAAGCAAACGATTTTGTTAATGAAAATCCCATAAATGCAAGATATCTGTATGTTTGTTTATTGAGAGCTTTTAAATGGATATCCAATGGTGGTTTTGAGGGCTATAAGCCTGAAAAGGTTACCAATGAGCTACTGGATAACAGTTATGTAATTCTAGGGTCTTATTTTGATGGGATTCTTAGTTACGAGAAAAGTGTTCAAAATCTTCATTTTAACCTTAAAAAGGTGCTAGAGGCGTGAGCTAGAAATTGGCTCCAATGGACTTGCTCTCCGCAGCGTTTTTGAGTTCTTTTTTATAGCACTCAAAAACAACAGATCCGACAAGTCCTTGATCCTGAAGGTTATGTTTAAGGGGACGCCTTCGAAAATGGAAAAAATTAAATTTCAGATTTCTATGATTGCAGGCTTGTTGCTGCTGCAATCGTCTCATTGGGAATCAAGCATCAGGTATGAGATTAGATTTCTACTCTGTGGTTTGTTCACATACATTTCGGTGATGATTTTAAAGCCCTTAGGCGAGCTATTTGTCGGGAAAGAGAGTGAGTTTTTAGGGTTTTTATTCGAAAATCCATCTTTGTTAATTGTTGCTGCATTTGTAATTGTTTTAGGTTATAGCGGCCTTTATACGTCGATTATAGCGAGTTCATTGTTTGCAAGCCTGATTCGTAAAACATCTAACTAACAGAGCCTGCAGGGCGATTTGATCAACAAGGCCCCTGGTGATGCCAATGCGACAAGGGATGTTCCAAGCGCCCAAGATCTGTAAGTAGCTGCTATTGCCCTATCTCCCTGCACCGTTGCTAATCAGGCAGCCAACCCGATCCGCAGATCGGGGACACCTGACCATTAGCACTGGTGCTGCATTCCCCATCCACCCCTTGATCACCACCCGCACCCACGCCAGCCAACCCACGGCCAGCCGGGTGTAGGGGTTGAGCTGGCAGGGATGCCAGCGAAAGCAAATCTGGGCAGGACAGCCCATATTTGCGACCCCGTAGCCCGGCAGAACTACAGCCAGATCGTGATGGTGGTGATCTTTGGGGGCCGACAGGGTTCGCCAAGGGAGGGTTCGGCGACCCTCCCTTGGCTCGTCGTGTGGGCGCGAAAGCCCACTCTGCCGCGGCGCAGCCGCATGGCCAACGCAGTTGGCATCCGCGCGGCGTAGCCGCAATCCGGCGGCGCAGCCGCATCTGCCGCGCAGCGGCATTAACGCGGCCCCAGCACGAGGCGGGGAGCCTCGCATTCTGCTGCCACGCCGCAGGCGCATCGCCAACGGCGTTGGCAGCTACAACCTGCCGCCACGCAGCGGCAGCTCAATCAATGGCCATGACCAGCATGGTCACCTTCACTGCTGATCACCGTGCCATCGCTGTTGTAGGCGGTGGGGTGGGCGTGTTCGATAAAGCCCTGGGTGATCAGCTTGGCCAGAAAGGGGTCGGTTTCCATGTCGCCGATATCGGCAAAATCGGTTGGCTGAAAGTCGAGCCACTGGCCAAAGCGCTGATTTACCGTTGGTTCGTTGATTAGCGCGTTGGCCTGCCAGCGGCGTACCTGGCCCGCTTTACGGGTCTCCAGCAGCAGCGGCAGCTTGAGCGCCGAATGCCAGTTAACCTCGTAGTGACTGCCGTTGATCTCGCCGCTGTAGTGGCGGGCGGCCGGGCAGTCGGCGACGGCGTCACCGGCTTTGAGATGGCTGAGCAGGGGCGCCATGGCGAAGCTCTCGATGCTGTCGATATTGACGTTAACGCCAAGGGCGCGCAGGTCGCCGGTGGTGTAGTCGATACGCCGCTGCTGCTCGCCAAACAGGCGGTGAAAGCGCGGTCGCTTGCTGTCGGCCAGCACCCACCATTCGCCAATCTGGCGATCAGGATTGTAAAGGGCGGTATCGCTGCCGTGGCGCAGGATCTCAAGGGTGCCGCTGCGCTGGCCGTTGTTGTCGAGCTGGTAGCTCAGCCCCCAGCTGCCGGTGGCCGGCTGGTCGGGGCAGAAGCTGGCAGCAGCTGGCAGGGCCAGCAGCAGGCTGGTAGCGGTAAGCAGTGAACGCAGCATGGTCATTCTCCAAGTACAGGATCGGGTGGTAAACAGCACTGCCCCGGCCTGCTGGCCGGGGCAGCTTGGGGCCGACTCAGCCTTATGGCTGAGCGGCTTCGGCGCGGGCGACCAGATTGGCTGCGCGCGCCATCACATGGAACAGTGCATGCTGCTCGATCGAGCCGCTCACCAGGCTGGCCCCCGGGCCTGTGGCAAATACCGCCACGTCTTCACCGGCATGGGTTTCGCTGCCCATGGGTACGGTCGCTTCTTGGCGGAAGTCGATGCTGGTGACGTCGTAGAGGTTGAGATCCGGGCGCTGGTCATCCTGATTCATCGGGTCACTGCCGAAGCCGAAGCCCGGACCATTGGCGTAGCCCAAGGTGGTGTAAGGCATGCCGTTGGCATCGGTGTCGTAGCCGGCGGCCGGCTTGCCGTCGGCGTTGTTGCCACGCACCAGACCGAGGATTGGGTTGCCCCGGGTCGGGTATCCGGCAATGGTGAACACGTGGCTGTGGTCGGCGGTAACCAGGATCAGGGTATCCGGGCCGGCCTTTTCAATCGCCACCCGTACCGCATCCGACAGAGCAATGGTGTCGTGCAGGGCACGGGCGGCGTTGCCGGCATGGTGGGCGTGGTCGATACGACCCGCTTCCACCATCAGGAAGTAGCCGTTGTCGTTGCGTTTCAAGATATCCAGCGAGCGGCTGGTCATCTCGGCCAGCGACGGCTCACCGGCGGTGTCGTCGGCGCGGTCGGCTTCGTACTGCAGATGTGAAGGTTCGAACAACCCCAACAGGTGGTCAGTGGTGCTGGTATCCACAGCCAGGAACTGGTCGCGGTTCCAGACATAGGCGCTGTTGCTGTACTTGCTGGTCCATTCTGCGGTCAGGTCGCGACCATCGCGGCGGCGGCCGTTGCTGCCATATTCCGGGTCTTGAGTGGTGTTGGGTGTGAAGTAGCTGCGGCCACCACCCAGTGCCACTTCGATACCATCGCCGTAACTGAAATCGATTAGCTGGGCAGCGATATCCTTACAACCATCTGTGATCGCCTGAGCTGGCATATTGCTGTCTGCCTCCCAGTCGCGGTTGACGCTGTGAGCGTAGGTGGCGGCCGGGGTGGCGTGGGTCAGGCGGGCGGTACTGATGATGCCGGTGCTCATGCCGGCCATCTCGGCCAGCATCAGGCTGGTCACCAGTTCCTGACCCTGACCCGATGTGCAGTTTGAGCGCACAGCGGCGTCGCTGACGCTGACCAGACCATCCTTGGTTTTAACGCCGGTGACCATTGCGGTCATGGTCGGGGCCGAGTCGGGCGTCTGCTGGTTAGAGCTGTAGGTCTTGACCAGCCCGACATGAGGGAAGGTCTCAAAGCTCAGGCGGTGATCTTCGCCCATTTCGCCGGCCAGCTGGCCTTCGAGGATGCGGGCAGCGGTCAGGGTGGAGATCCCCATACCGTCGCCCACAAAGAGGATGACGTTTTTGGCCGCTCCGGCCGTTTCATTGAAGTTGGTGGTGCTGGCGCGCGAGACCGCCGCCGAGGCGCTGGTGTACCAGCTGTTGACCTCGGTGTAGTCACGGCCAGGGGCGCCATCCTGGCCAGGGGTGCCATTCTGACCAGGGGTACCGGCCACGCCGTCGTCACCATCGTCACCGCAACCGCTAAGGGCGAGGCTCAGGCCGATGGCCAATGCCAGAGCAAGTTTCTTGAATTCCATGAGTATGTCCTTCCCCTGCATTAGTACTTGGTGCCGCCGAGATCGCCGGCCTGATTGATGACGTGGAAGATCTGGTGCTGTTCGACCGAGCCCTGGAACAGGTGGGCACCGGGGCCGATCGCATAGATGGCGACGTCTTCACCCGCATGGGTTTCACTGCCCAGCGGTACTTGGGCCTGCTGCATAAAGTCGAGACCGGCGGTATCGATGACAGAGAGGTCGGCACGCGGGCCATTTTTGGCACCGGGGCCGTTGGTGTAACCAAGGGTGGTGTAGGGCAGGCCATCGGCGGCCAGTGACGGGGTAGGACGGATCTCGGTGTCATCCGGATCGTGGACCAGGCCGAGGATCGGATTGCCGCGGGCCGGGTAGCCGGCAATGGTGAACACATGGCTGTGGTCAGCAGTGACAATGATCAGGGTTTCGTCCAGATTGACCTTGGCCACAGCGGCAGCCACGGCGTCCGACAGTGCGACGGTGTCGGCCAGCGCACGGACCGCATTGCCGGCATGGTGGGCATGGTCGATACGCCCTGCTTCAACCATCAGAAAGTAGCCATTCTGATTTTTGGCCAGCAGATCCAGCGCCTTGCTGGTCATCTCGGCCAGCGACGGCTCACCGCCGAGATCATCGGCGCGGTCGGCTTCATACTGCATGTGCGAGCCTTCAAACAGCCCCAGCAGATGGTCGGTGGTGGCCACATCCACAGCGGCGAACTGCTCGGCGTTCCATACATAAGCAGCATTGGTAAAGCGGGTGGTCCACTGACTGGTCAGGTCCATGTCGTCCTTGCGCCGTCCTTTGGTGCCTTCGCCATCGGTGGTGGTGTTGGGCAGGAAGTAGCTGCGGCCACCGCCGAGGGCGACTTCCAGGCCGTCTCCGGGCGGGGTCATCACCAACTGGTAGGCGATGTCATGGCAGCCGTTAGCCTTGGCCTCGGCGGTCAGGTTGCTGTCCGCTTCCCAGTTGCGCTCCGGGCTCTTGGCGTAGGTGGCAGCCGGCGTGGCATGGGTGACGCGGGCGGTGCTGATCACCCCGGTGGCCTTGCCTTTGGCTTCCGCCAGTTCAAGGGCGGACACTAGCTCATTGCCCTTGCTCGATTCGCAGTTGGCGCGGATTGAATCAGCAGAGACAGAGATCATGCCATCTTCGGTTTTGACGCCAGTGACCATGGCGGTCATGGTCGGTGCCGAATCGGGGGTCTGCTGGTTGACCGAATAGGTCTTGGAGAGTGCGCTGTACGGGAAGGTCTCGAAACTCAGGCGGTTCTCTTCACCACCCTGGTTGCCGGCTTTCTTCTGACCCTGATAGATGCGGGCGGCGGTGAGGGTGGAAACCCCCATGCCGTCGCCGACAAACAGGATGACATTCTTGGCGGTGCCGGTACGTGGGGTGGTCATCGCTTTGGCGCTGATATCGCTGGCGGCGCTGGTATACCAGCTGCTGCTGGTCTGATGGGCGGGTAACACAGCCGCCTGAGCGGCACTGGCCAGCAGCGCGGAAGCGACTGCCTTAGCCAGCACGGTCAGGATCTGGGAAGTTCTGTTCATGGCAATCCTCGCAATTGGTAGTCCTGAAACGGGAATGCGCATTACTGTTGCCGCAGTAAGGCGCCAGCGCAGTGTGTGCAGATCAGATGACAGTAGCGTTATAGATTTGTGACGTTGCGCACGGGGTGGGGGGATGGGCCACTGCGTGTCATTGATAGTTGCCAATGCATGGCGGCTGGCCGTGTATGCCAACTGCGTAGTGGCAGATGCGGCTACGCCGCCCTGATGGGCACATTCAGACAAATCGCGTGGCGATTTGATAAGAGCGCCGACCGGCCGGCGCTGGCCGGGTAAGGGCCGGACCCGCCCGGCCCTTACCAATCCCGGCGGCCCGGTAGAGCAGCGCTATCCAGATCTGTGGCCTGTTCCGGTGCTGCTGGTGGGCCGCTCGACGGCACTTCCCTGTGCCGGGCTCGCTCTCGGTGACTTCCTGTCACCTCGACCCACCACCAGCCCCGATGCCGTGGTTGGCTGCTGCGTGATCGCGGCGTTGCTCAAACGGGTGAGGAGACCGTGCTGTTGGGGTGGATGTCCCTGATCTGCGGATGTCCCTGATCTGCGCCATTGCCGGTGTAGCCAACTACATTGACGATGCGCCTGCGGCGCCCGGATGCGGGCTTTCGCGCCCGCGCGACGAGCAGGAAGGCCGTTTCCGCACGGCCTCCCTGCACCCACCGGCGGCCCCCAACGATCACCACCATTGATGTATGGCTTTAGTTCTGCCGGCCTGCGGGGTCGCCACAAAGTCACATCCATGTGCCTTAGTGGCTTTCGTCGCCGTCCAGGCGACTCAACCCCTACGGCCGGCTGGCCGTGCTTGGTGCATGGCTGTGCTTGTGGTGATCGAGGGGTGGGACAAAGGCGCTCGCTTTCTGAGCATGGCATGCTTGAACACCAAGACAAGACGGGAGCAGAATCAGGTGCCTCTACGCCTGACGGGGATGATCACCGTTGCGTGGGGCAATCGACTTGCCCAAATGAACTGTTAGGTGCCACATGACGTTGAATCGCATGCCTGAAGCTGAAGTCAGTTTGCGTTTGGCAATTCACCTAATCTTGTCGGGCCTCGTTAGGTCCGATGTTGAGGTTGCGCTGGATGGCGCTCAGGTGAAAACAGGGCACAGTCAGCACTTTGATGTTATCGGCTTTCTTCGGTCTCTCGGTTGGACTTCAGAGGTCGATTCAGTGCGCTGGCAGGGAAAGTATCGAAATGCCTCTAACGCACACCGAATCGTGATCCACTCTCAGTCTGGCCGCGGGGATGTAACCGCTATGCTCGCTACTGGTGAGCCCCTGGTGGTAGAGGCAAAGAAGGGGACAATTTGTAGCTGCAAGAGCTCAAGCGAGTACCCATTACTTCGCGAGGCCATGGGGCAGTTGTTGACACTCGAGATCGTCCCAGACAATGCGGTTTTGGCGGTGGCAGTACCCCACGGAGAGCGTTTTGTTAAGCTCGCTGCTCGATGGCGCGAGTTTCCGCTTGTTAAGCGTTCCGGTATTCGGCTACTTACGGTTGCGCAAACTGGTGAAGTTTGTGGCTGGTAGCGGGGCAATGCTTGAGATAACTACCTGAAGGTCGGCTGCAGCGCATTCCCCCCCTTGATCACCACCCGCACTTACGCCAGCCAACGAACAGCCAGCTGGGTGTAGGGGTTGAGCTGGCAGGGATGCCAGCGAAAGCAAATCTGGGCAGGACAGCCCATATTTGCGACCCCGTAGCCCGGCAGAACCTTCGTCAGTAATAGATAGTGGTGATCTTGGGGGCGCCCGGGTGTGCAGAGGGGCTTGGCGATACGCCCCTCTGCCCCCCCGCTCCACCGCTCATCAATAAATCCAGATTCCCCCCCACGGCGGTGAGGTTGGTGGTGATGCACTTCTCCTGCACCAGCCGCAGCAGGTAGTGGGGGCCGCCGGCTTTGGGGCCGGTGCCGGAGCGGCCGCGACCGCCGAAGGGTTGGGCTTCCACCTCGGCGCCCACCTGATTGCGGTTGATGTAGACATTGCCCACCGGCATGGCGGCGGCGATCTGGTCGGCAAAGCCCTGATTGCGGCTGTGGATGGCCAGCGTCAGGCCGAAGCCGGTGGCCCGCAGTTCGGCCAGCAGCAGCGGTAGCTGGTCGCGCGGGTAGCGCAGCAGGTGGAGCACCGGGCCGAATACCTCCTGCTGCAGCGGCGCCAGACTCTCCAGTTCGATCAGGGTGGGGGCGACAAAGTGGCCGTCGCTGGCCGGTACCGCGCTGCTGCTCAGCAGCCGGCCCTGGCTGCGCATGGCGTTGATATGAGCTTCCAGCGCCGCTTGGGCGTCGGCGTCGATCACCGGACCGATATCGGTTTCCAGCAGCCAGGGATCGCCGACGGTCAGCTCCGCCATGGCGCCGCCCAGTGCGGTGATCAGCGGCTCGGCCAGCTCCTGCTGCACCAGCAGCAGGCGGCAGGCGGAGCAGCGCTGGCCGGCGCTGTCGAAGGCGCTGCGCAGCAGATCGTTGACCACCTGTTCGGCCAGCGCGGTCTCATCCACCACCATGGCGTTGAGCCCGCCGGTTTCGGCGATCAAGGGCAGCAGGGGGCCCGGCCGTTGGGCCAGGCTGAGATTGATGGCGCGTGCTGTGGCTTCGCTGCCGGTGAAGATCACCCCGGCGATGCGCGGATCGCGCACCAGCTGGGCGCCGATGGTCTCGCCGGGGCCCGGCAGCAGTTGCACCACCTCGGCCGGGACGCCGGCCTCATGCAGCAGGGCGATGGCCCGGGCGGCGATGAGCGGGGTTTGCTCGGCTGGCTTGGCCAGCACCGTGTTGCCAGCGACCAGGGCGGCGGCGATCTGGCCGGTGAAGATCGCCAGCGGAAAGTTCCACGGGCTGATGCACAGCAGCGGGCCGCGCCCCTCATAGCGCAGTTCGTTGCGCTCGCCGGTGATCGCCGGCAGCTGGCGCGGGGCCAGGGTGCTGCGCGCCTCGCTGGCGTAGTAACGGAGAAAATCGACCGCTTCGCGCAGTTCGTCGATGGCGTTGCTCAGGGTTTTGCCCGCTTCACGCACGCACAGCGCCAGCAGCTCGGGCTGATGCTGCTCGAACAACAGTGCGGCATGCTCCAGTAGCGCGGCGCGCGCCGTCAGCGGCCGTTGCTGCCAGCTGCCAAAGGCTAGCGCACTGCGCGCCAAGGCCTGCTGTAGGCTGGCGTGGTCGGTATCGCGGCAGTGCCCTACCAGGTCCTGCGGGTTTTGGGGCGAGCGGCAGGGGCGCCACGGCTGGTCGATGTCACCGGGGGCGCTGGCCTGCCATTGATGCTGGCGCCACGGCGCTAGCGCCGCCTGCAGCGGCAGGCGTTCCGCCGCCAGTGCCGGGTCCAGCCCTTGGGCGCGCTGGCGCTGGCCGAAGATGGCGGCCGGCAAGGGCAGCAGTGGCGCACTGGGCCCGGTATGACGCAGCGGGTGGCGGGCCAGCTCGGCGACGGCCACTTTGCTGTCGGCCAGCTGATGGACAAAGGCGCTGTTGGCGCCATTTTCCAGCAGGCGGCGGATCAGGTAGGGCAGCAGGTCGCGGTGTTCACCCACAGGTGCATAGATGCGCTGCACCAGCTGCGGTTGGCTGGCGCGCACCACGGCGCTTAGCTCATCACCCATGCCCCACAGCCGCTGCCACTCAAAGGGCCGGTCGCCGGCCAGGGTCAGCACGCTGGCCAGGGTCTGGGCGTTGTGGGTGGCAAAGGCTGGCTGCAGATAGTGGGCGGCGGGCTGGCACAGCAGGTAGCGGGCACACAGCAGGTAGTTGAGATCGGTATGGCGCTTGTTGGTGAACAGCGGGTAGTGGCTGAGGCCGTGGGCCTGGGCGTGCTTGATCTCGCTGTCCCAGTAGGCGCCCTTGACCAGCCGCAGCGGGATGGCGGTTTGCGTCTGCTGGCCGAGGTTGGCCAGCCACACCAGCGTCGGCAACGCCCATTTGGCATAGGCCTGAACCACGATGCCGAGGCCCCCCCAGCCGCGCGCTGGCCCCTCCAGCTGCTGGCTGAACAGCTGCAGCAGCAGGCTGTGGCGGGCACACTCCTCGGCATCCAGCTGCAGGCTGACATCCAGGGCGCGGGCCTGGGTCACCAGTGCCGTCAGGGTGGCCCCCAGCTCGGCCAGCACCCGTGGTTGCTGGCTGGCCTGATAGCGCGGGTGGAGCGCCGACAGCTTGATCGATACCGTGGCTGGGGCCACCCCATCACTGCTGCGGCTGGCGGCCACGGCCGCGATCGCCTGCTGGTAGCGTTCGGCATAGCGCTGGGCAGCGGCGGCGCTTTGCGCGGCTTCGCCGAGCATGTCGAAGCTGTGGCTGAGCTGCAGCTCGCGCCGCTGGCGGCTTGCGGCCTTGAGCGCCGCCGGCAGCTGCTGGCCAAGGACAAACTGGCCGCCGAGCTGGCCGATGGCGCGGCGGATGATGCGGGCGGTGAGGGGGCTGGTCAGCCGCTGCCACCAGCGCGGCTCAGGATCAGCGCTGACCAGCCGGGTGGCCAACCCCAAACCGTGGCCAGCGGCCTTGAGCCAGCCCTGATGGTCGGCACTTGGCTGCCACTGGCCGCGCTGCAGGCGGTCGGCAATAAAGGCGCTGGCGGTGGCACTGTCGCTGATGCGTGGCAGGGCTTCGGCCAAGGTCATCAGCGCCCGCCCTTCGTCGCCATCCAGCCGGTAGTGGTGCAGCAGTTGCTGAGCCAGGGGCTGACGGGGGCTGCGCCGCACCTCATCGATCCAGCGGCTGGCCTGCTCTTCGCTGGCGGTCAGGGTGCTGTCGGTCAGGGGCAGTAGGGCGCAGATGGCGGCCACCAGTTGTGCTTCGTCGGTGTGGATCTGCTGCTGCAGCAGCTGCCACAGCGGCGCACTGGCGCTGGGCAGGGGCAAATCAGAGAGTTCGGCAAGGGTCATGAGGGGGCCCGGTTGGCGGTATCAGGGCGATTGTAGAAGCGATAACGGGAAGGGGCAGCCTGCGCTGCCCCTTGATTGTGGATCTTGGCTGTAGCGTGGCGCTTACATCCAGCGCTTGTCGCGCTTGCGCCGCCACGGGATCAGGGTCATCAACGCCCCCAGTACCAGCCCGCCACCGGCCACCATGGCGCCGCGCTCGAACATCGCCAGCTCGTTGGCCTTGTCTTTGGCGGCCAGCTCGCTGACCAGCTGGGCTTTGTCGTGCTCCAGCTGGGCCAACCGTTCGACGTGGTTGTTGCCGCTTTCGTTGATCGCGGCCAGTTCGCCTTTGAGGCTGGCGATTTCGCTGTCGCGGGCCTTGAGCGCCTGCTGCAGGCCGGCCACAGTGCCTTCCAGATCTGGCACCCGGGTCCGCAGGCTGGGGATGGTGGTCAGGTGTTTGCTATCGATCCAGCCTTCGCGGCCGCGGCTGTCGGTAATGCGGGCAAATTTGCCGTTAGCAGCCTGTTCATGCACGTCCACGACGTCGCCAGCGACCACGGTGCCGAGAATGCGGTGGTCACTGGTGGGGCCGCTGTGCAGCCAGGTGGTCAGGTCGTCGCTGATGTATTGCTGTTCGGCAAGGGCTGCTCCGCAGCTGAGCACCAGGCTGAGCAGCAGGGCACGTTGAAGTCGGATCATGAGATTTCCTGAGTGTGGCGGCTGGTGCCGCAGTTCCTCAGGCCAAGCTAGGAGCTTCCGCCCCTTTTGACAAGGGGCGGAGTGTGCGAGCTATCACGCCAGCATGAAAAGCAGGGCGTAATAGAAGACAATGGCCAGGCCGGCACCGGCCGGCAGGGTGATCACCCAGGAGATCACAATGTTGCGGATCACATTCATGTTGAGCGCAGCAATACCGCGGGCGATGCCCACGCCGACCACGGCGCCCACCAGGGTCTGGGTGGTGGAGATCGGCAGGCCGGTGCCGGAGGCGATCACCACTGTTGAGGCTGCGGCCAGCTCGGCGGCAAAACCACGGCTGGGGGTCAGGTGGGTGATGCCGCTGCCCACGGTAGCGATAACGCGATGGCCAAGGGTGGCCAGACCGATGACAATGCCGACCGCACCTAGCAACAACACCCAGCTGTCGAGGCGAGATTTAGCGACAATCTCGCCGCCATGCTGGATCACGCTGATCACCGCGGCCATCGGGCCGACCGCATTGGCCACGTCGTTAGAGCCATGGGCAAAGGCCATACAGCAGGCGGTGGCGATCATCAGGATGGCGAAGATCCGTTCGACGTTGCTGTAGTGCATCTCGCGGTCGGCATCCGGATCGATTTTGACCCGGCTGACAGCAATGGTGCCAACCAGACCGACCAGCAAGGCGACTCCCACGGATATCAGCTGCTCTTCGGCGATGCTTAGGTGCAAGCCCACATGTTTCAGCCCTTTGCTGACGGTGACCATGGTCATGATGTAACCGGCCAGGGCCATGTACACCGGCACATAGCGTTTGGCCCGCTTAATTGGGTCGTCATGATCGAATATCAGCCGCTGAGCACTTTGAAATAGTAGGTAAGCGACAAGACCAGCGATGGCCGGGGTAATGATCCAGCTACCGACGATACCTGTGACCTTGCCCCAGGAAACCGCATCGGAGCCGATGCCCACCCAGGCGAAGCCGATCACGGCACCGACAATGGAGTGGGTGGTGGAGACCGGCCAGCCCAGCCACGAAGCCAGCAACAACCATACGCCAGCGGCCAGTAGCGAGGCAGTCATGCCGATGGCCAGCAGGTCGCCTTTGCCCGCAAAAGCTTCGGGATCGATGATGCCGCTACGGATGGTTTCGGTGACTTCGCCGCCAGCCAGATAGGCGCCGGCGAATTCAAACACCATGGCGACTACAATTGCCTGTTTGATGGTCAGTGCCTTGGCGCCGACCGAGGTACCCATGGCATTGGCGGTATCATTGGCGCCGACGCCGTAGGCCATCAAAAAGCCAAAGGCGCCAGCCAGCACGATCAACAGGGTTGCATGCTCTGCAATCAGGTTCATTAGACAGCTTCCTTAGCTGCGGGCCAGCATCAGTTCCAGACGGGCGCCCACGCGCGCCGCCAGATCAGAGAGATCACCGATCCACTCGATCACGCTGTAAAGGAACACCACATCCACCGCCGACAGCTCGGCTTCGCATTGGCGCAGTTTGCGGTGCAGGGCGACCTGCATGCCGTCGGTGTCGTCCTCGATGTGGTCCAGCTCTTTCACCATCTTCTCGACGATCACCGCTTCGCGACCACGGAAGCCGGTCTCCAGCAGATCATCGAGTTCATTGACGGCGGAGCGGGCCAAACGCACGGCATCCAGGGTGCGGGCCAGATAGGCCTGCAGATCTTCGGCAATCAATGTCGGGATCGGCAGCTCGCGGCCCAGAACCCGGCCGGAGATATCCTTGGCGCGGTTGGCGATCTTGTCCTGCTGACGCAGCAGCTCAAGCAGGTTGCCGCGATCGACCGGCATGAAGATGCTCGACGGCAGCGACAGACGGATCTCGCGCTTGATGGTGTCGGCTTCGCGCTCCATCTGGCAGATGCGCTGGCGGATGGTGGCGGCCTCCTGCCAATCCCCTTTCTGTGCGGCTGCGAAGAACGGCAGCAGTTCTTCGCAGCAACTGTGAACTCGCTTAATATGCTCTTCCAGCGGTTTGATCGGGGACTTGGCAAAGATCCCCATGATGTTGTTCAGTGGCATGACCGGTACCTGTTTGGCGGCGCACATTCTGTGCGTGGTGAGTCGGACGGTTGCGGGGCGCGATGCTAGCGGATCAGCTTGGTTCACGGAACCGCCGCCCTCAAGTTTGTTGCAAGGTGATGACCAAAATCTTTCAGTTAGATGACAACGGAGTGCCACAGCGTCGGCAGTTATGGAAACAGAAATAGAGATCAAGTTGCTGGTAGCCGCAGAACAGCAGGAACTGCTGGCGGCTGCATTCGAGGCGCGCAGCGATGTGCGCAGCCGTCGCCGCATGACGCTGGCCAATACCTATTACGACACCCCGCAACAGCAATTGCGTCAGTGGCAGATGGGCCTGCGGGTGCGCAGCCGCGATGGCCAGCATGAGCAAACCATCAAGACCGCCGGCCGCGAAGTGGGCGGCCTCCATCAACGCCCTGAATACAACGTCCCTGTGGCTCAGCCAGAACCGCAGCTCAGCGCCTTTCCGGGCGATATCTGGCCGGATGGCAGCGATTTGGCGGCGTTGCAGCAACAGTTGCAACCCCTGTTCACTACCCACTTTCAACGTCGGGTATGGGTGATCGAATACGCCGATGGCAGCGCCGTTGAAGTGGCGCTGGATGCTGGCGAGATCAGCGCTGGTGGCCGCCGCGAGGCGATCAGCGAGATCGAGTTCGAATTGCTGTCGGGCAGTGCCGATTACCTGTTTGAACTGGCCGCCGAGATCTGCGCCCTCTGCCCCTGCCAGATCGGCGGCGACAGCAAGGCGGCTCGCGGTTATCGGCTGGCGGCTGACAAGATGCCTCAGGCGCGCGAACTGCCGGCCATGGTCCACGACGATGAGCAGACGGTCGAGGCCGCCTTTGAGCAGGCCTTTGGCGTGGCCATACAGCAGATTCAGCACCATCAGAGCTGCCTGCGTGGCGGCGGCGAGCTGGATGCGGTGCGTCAGTTGCACTTTGGTTACCAGCTACTGGTGCAGGCGCTGCGGGTGTTTGCTCCGGCCATCAGCCAGGATGCTGCCCAGGCTTGGAGCAAGCCGCTGACGCCACTGGTGGAGGGGTTGGAGTGGGTGATCGACGCCACCTTTCTGGCCAGCCTGCTGGCCGAGCGCGGCCACCTGCTGCGCAAGCTCGATGATCAGGAGCTGTTGATTGAGGCGCTGGAAGCGCGCCGCACCGCCCTGCCCGGGGTTGATACGGTGCGCCAACGGCTGATCAGCGGCCGGGATGCGGCAATCAATCTCGAGCTGAGCCGCTGGCTGTTTGAGCAAGCCTGGCGTCGCTACTTGGTCAACCGCAATGGCATGCTGGTGCAGCCACTGGTGGCGGTGGCCGGCGACTGGCTGGACCGCGACTGGCAGCCGCTGCTGACCGCCCTCGATGGTGACGAACCCTTGGCGGTGGAGACTTATCTGGCCCAATGGCCAGCGCTGGTGCAGGCCTTGTGGAGCCTCTATCTGCTGGGTGGCGTGGGCAACGAACAGGCGCTGGATGAGTTTCGCAGTGCCTGGCATGACGTACAGCGCGGTATTTTTGAGCTGGCCCAGCTACGCTATCTACATGATGTTGCGGACACTGTGCCGCTGACTGATGCTGACCATTTCCACCGCTGGTTCGAACGTAAACAGGAGAGCCTGTGCCACGCCCTCGAACAGTCTCGTCTGGCCGCCCTGCGTCTGGACCTGCCCTGGCAGGACTGATGTGCGCTCCGGCGGTGGAGCCGATGTACCGCCGGAGAGGTTGATGAGAGACGAGAACCTGCCCGATAGCCTCGCCCCGCTGGCCAGCAGTCGCTGGGCTGATCTGTGTGAACGCCACCCTGGCGCCGGTCAATGGTCGCCCGAGCAGCAACGCCAGGCCGCCACCGTGCTGGCCTTGTCTGATTTTGTTTGTGACAACAGCCTGCACCACCCTGACTGGCTCTACAACGCACTGATGGGCGCGGCCCCCGATCCGGCCGCCTGGGCCGATGCGGTGCACCGTCTGCTGGTCGGCTGTACCGATGATGGCGCAGCCGGTGTCCTGTTGCGCCGTTTTCGCCGTCAACAGGGGCTGACCATTGCTGTTCATGATCTGCTCGGGCTGTGGTCGGTGGAGCACGGGTTGGCTGCCATCAGTGCGCTGGCGGAGGCGCTGATCATGGGGGCCGCCGAGTGGCTCTATCACCAGCAGGCTGCGGTGATGGGCACGCCGCGCAGCCCCGATGGCGAACCCCAGCCGTTGCTGGTGATCGGCATGGGCAAGCTCGGCGGCGACGAACTCAACTTTTCCTCTGACGTTGACCTGATCTTTGTCTATCCCGAACGGGGTGAGACCGATGGTGGCCGACGCAGCTATGACAACCAGGAGTTCTTCTCGCGTCTCGGGCAACGGCTGATCCAGATCCTCGATCAGCGTACCGGTGAGGGATTTGTTTATCGCGTCGACATGCGTCTGCGCCCCTTTGGCGCCAGTGGGCCGCTGGTGGTGACCTTCGCCATGCTGGAGGATTACTATCAGGAGCAGGGGCGAGACTGGGAACGCTACGCCATGATCAAGGGTCGTCTGCTCGGCCCCAGAAGCCGCTACCACCAGGAACTGGAAACCATGGTGCGGCCCTTCGTCTATCGCCGTTACCTCGATTTCGGGGCGATCAAGGCGTTGCGTGATATGAAGGCGATGATCGCCCGCGAGGTGCGGCGCCGCGACATGGCCGACAACATCAAGCTGGGTGCCGGCGGCATTCGTGAAATCGAGTTTATCGCCCAGGTCCACCAGCTGATCCGTGGTGGCCGCGATCCCAAGCTGCAGTGCCGAAACTTGCTGCAGACCCTGACCCGGCTGGAAGCCGCCGGGCTGTTTGACCATATCGCCGCTGGCGAACTGCGTCAGGCCTATCTGTTCCTGCGTCGTAGTGAGCATGTGCTGCAGCAGATCGGCGACAACCAGACCCAGAGCCTGCCCGACAACCCCCTCGACGAGGCGCGGCTGGCTTTTGCCATGGGTTTTGAGAGCTACCCCCATTACCGCCAGGCGCTGGATGAGGTGATGGCCATCGTTCATCGCCAGTTCATCGCCGTCATCGGCGAGGAGAGCGAAAGCGAAGATGAGGTGGCGGGCACCTTTATCGACCTGTGGGGGGCTGACCTGCCGCCCGCAGTGTCGGCTGAACTGTGGCAGCAGTGCGGGGTGGAAGGCGAAGGGGCCCTGATGTTGGCCAACCGGCTGCTGTCGCTGCGTGAGACCGTGCTGCGCCGGCCTATCGGCAATCGCGGCCGCGAGGCGCTGGATCGGCTGATGCCGCGCCTGCTCACCCATCTGCCTGCCTACGGCGAACCGGCCCGGCTGCTGGAGCGGCTGGAGCGGGTGCTGGTCAAGGTGGTCAGCCGTACCGCCTATCTGGAGCTGATGGCCGAAAACCCTGGGGTGATCCAGCAGCTGTGCCGGCTGTGCTCGGCCAGCCCGTGGCTGGCCGAGCAGATCGCCCGCCATCCGCTGCTGCTTGACGAACTGATCGACCCGGCCCAGCTCTATGCGCCGCCGGCGCTCTCCAGCTATGGGCCGGCGCTGCGTGAGTATCTGCTGCGGGTTGATGAGAGCGATCTGGAGCAGGTGATGGAGGCGCTGCGCCTGTTCAAGCAGACGGCGCTGCTGCGTATTGCTGCCTGTGACGTGGCCGGCGCCCTGCCGCTGATGAAGATCAGTGACCATCTGACCTGGCTGGCTGAGGCTCTGATCCATGAGGGAGTGCGGCTGGCCTGGCAGCAGACGGTGGAACGCTACGGCCGGCCGTCAGGACTGGCGGTCGACGCCTATGGTTTTGCCGTGATCGCTTACGGCAAACTGGGCGGTATCGAATTGGGCTATGGCTCGGATCTGGATCTGGTGCTGCTGCACAACTGCCCGCCGTGTGACACCGAGGATGGCCCCAAGCAGATCGACAACCAGCAGTTCTATATCCGTCTGGCTCAACGCTTGATGCACCTGTTTACCACCCGTACCGTCAGTGGCCAGCTGTATGAGGTGGATATGCGCTTGCGGCCATCGGGTGAGTCCGGGCTGCTGGTGTCGCCGCTGGCTCGTTACGGCCAGTACCTGAGCGAGGACGCCTGGACCTGGGAGCATCAGGCGCTGGTGCGGGCGAGGCTGGTCTATGGCGATGCCGAGTTGCAGCAGCAGTTTGAGGCGATCCGTCAGCAGGTGCTCTGCCTGCCCCGGCCGCAATCGGCCCTGGCCGCTGCCGTAGCCTCGATGCGGCTGAAGATGCAGCGCCACCTGTCCAAAGGCAGCAGCGCCAGCTTCGATCTGAAGCAGGATCGCGGTGGCATTGTCGATATCGAATTTCTGGCCCAATACCTGGTGCTGGCCCATGCCGCTAAGCACCCGAACTTGGCCCTGTGGTCCGACAACGTGCGTATCTTCGAGCAGATGGTGGCAGCCGGGCTGATGTCGGCCAGTGATGGTCAGGCCATTACCCGTGCCTATCTGGCGCTGCGCAACCACACCCATCGGCTGGCGCTGCAGGGCGACGCCAATCTGATCGATGTTGAGCAGATGGTTGAGGAGCGGGCCGCGGTGGCTGAACTGTGGTTGCGCTGGCTACCCGATTACCTGGCAGCCGACTTCCAGCCGGTTGAGGTGAGCGGCAACGTCATTCGTTCCTGAGTGCGCGATGTTCACTCAGTGAAGAGGGGCCGCTGGCGTCAACCAGCGGCCACAGTCGCCGGGCAGCAGGGCCTTGGTTAGCAGGTTGCCCTGCATCTCGTCACAACCCTGAGCCAACAGGAACTGCTGCTGCTCCTCCCGCTCCACCCCTTTGGCCACGGTTTTGAGCCCGAGTTGACGGGCCATGGCCAACAGGCCGCAGACCATCGCCGTTTCTGAACGTCCAGAAGGCAGACGGCCAATCAGCACGGTACTGATCTTGAGCCGGCTGACCGGCAGCTGCTGTAGCCGCAGCAATGACATGCAACCACAGCCGAACTCATCGATTGTCAGGCTGACACCACGCGCCGCCAGCTGGCGCAGCAGCCGTTCGGTTTCGTCGCTGCCATCGAGCAGCAGCTGTTCTCCCATCTCCAGATCCAGCACCTGGGCAAACTCCGGCTGTTCGGCCAGCAGATCATCAAGCAGGCGTAGGGTCTGACGTTGCAGGCTCTGGTGGGTGCTGAGGTTGAGTGACAGGCGGGGCAACGGGGCATCACCGTTACGCCATTGCAGCCACTGGCTGTGCAGCTGGCGTACGACCCAGCGGTCGATCTCCCAGATGGTGCCGTTGTCTTCAGCCAGCGGTAGAAACTCGTGCGGGTAAAGCTGGCCGCGCTGGGGGTGGTGCCAGCGTAGCTGCGCCTCCATGCTGGTGACTCGACCACTTACCAGTTCGACCACGGGCTGATAGACCAATGATAGCTGCTGAAGGGCTACGGCTTGATGTAGGTGGTGTTCCAGCTGGGCACTGTAACGATGGTGCTGGCCGAGCAGGCCGGTGTAGAGACGAAATTGGTGACCACCGGCCTCTTTGGCCCGATACATGGCAATGTCGGCATGTTTGAGCAGGGTTTCGGCGTCGCTGGCATCGTCTGGGAAGACGCTGATGCCAATCGACAGCGCCGGGTTGAAATCCTGGCCAGCCAGCTGCAGCGTCTCACTGATCAGCTCCAGCAATTTTTGGGCAATGCGAGCTAGATCCTCAACCATCGAGAATGACTCAACCGTGACCACAAACTCATCGCCGCCGATGCGTGCTGCGGTGTCCATGGCGCGCAGGCTGTGGCGCAGGCGCTTGGCGATGGCGACCAGATATTGATCGCCAACGTCATGGCCGAAGGTGTCGTTGATATCTTTGAATTTGTCGAGATCAAATAACATCAGCCCCACCCGGTTACCATGGCGGCGAGCCACGGCCAGCGAATGGTTGAGGCGGTCCTGTAGCAGTAGGCGATTGGGTAAACCGGTGAGGTGGTCATGGTGAGCCAGATGGGCGAGCCGTTTCTCCTGTTCACGCAGTTGCTGTTCGGCACACTTGTAGCTGCTAACGTCGATCAGGCTCTCGCGCACAATGCGCCTGCGCCCCATCGGCAGGGTGACAAAAGCGGTTTCACAGCTGATCAGATGGCCATCGGCATGGCGATACTGCCACTCGCAGCGCGGCGCCTCGCCCTTGAGTGTCTGGTCGATAAAGCGCTGACGCTGTTGCTGAGACTCTTTGCCGTCTGCCTGTACTGGTGGCGACAGGGCCACTGGGCCAAGGGCCAGCAGGGCGTCCCGCGACAGTCCGAACAGCCGCTCGGCAGTGCGGTTGGCATCGATATAGCGCTGCTGGTCAACATCGAAAATCAGGATGGCGTCGGGAGCGTGACGCAGCAGCACGCGCAGCCGTTGCTCGCTCTCGCGCAGCTGCTGTTCGGCCTGCTTGCGGCTGGTGATATCAAACGACACCGTCCCCAAGGCCCAGATCTCGCCGCTGTTGTCGAACAGCGGAAACTTCATCGACAGGTAGGTGTGGATTGAGCCGTCGACATGCTCGATATCCTCTTCAAACTCCAGCGCCCGGCGTTGACGCAGCACTTCCAGATCGTTGTGCCAGTAGACAGAAGCGCGCTCCTTGGCAAACAGCTTGAACAGATTGGCCCCGACCATCTGGTCGGGGGCGGGGGCCTTGAGCTGCTCAAAGCGGCGGTTGACGAGCAGCATGTTGCCGCTCAGATCTTTGACGGCGATAAGCGCCGGGGCGTTGTCGATCAGTGGCTGCAGATCGATCAGCCGCGTTGGGCCGGCCGACTGCTGACGAAGTTGCTGTAACCGCTCTAGCTCTACCATCAGCGCGAAGGTATCAGACAGTGGTCGCTGCACATGAATCAGCAGAGCCAGCAGTTCGGGTGATGCGTCCTGGGGCAGGCAGATGCACAACACGGTTGGCGCATCTGCGCTTAGGGTCAGCGGAACAACCAGACATTGGCGGCCACAGGATTCAAGCCTGATCACCTGGGGTTCGCCAGTATCGGCCAGCGGCATGATCTCCTGCAGTGGCAAGGGCGGTGAGAGCTGACGCGGCGGCTGATCGATGATCAAGGTGCAGTTGGCGCCATCGTGGTCGCCATAGATCAGCGGTTGGTGTTGCTGCCACTGCACGACCACCAAGCGTTGAGGCTGGGCTAATGGTGAGAGTACGGCCATCACCTCGGCCAGCCAGCTGCTGAGCGAGCGGGCGCGCAACACGTTGGTGAGTGTCTCTCCCCAAAGGCCGTGACGCATGCTCTGGCAACTCCCTGTCGCTGAAAATAAGTCCTAAGGATAGCAGTGGTACGCTAACCGCTTGTGATCGGATCGTTACTGATAATAAGAAGGCAACTGTGGATCGGGGCGGGTCTTGAAACGCCGATGCAGCCACATGTAGTGGCTGGGCTGGCGCAGGATCTCCTGCTCCAGCAGGGCGTTGATGCGCCACGCGTCCGCCGCCTGATCACCTGAGGGAAAGTCGCTCAGGGCCGGTTTCAGCTCCAGCACATAGCCCTGGGCACCGGGCAGCCGGCGCTGGATAAAGGGAATTATGGCGGCGCCCGAGAGTTTCGCCAGTGCCGATGTGGCGGTGACGGTGGGACAGTCGGGCACGGCAAAGAAGGGCACGAAGATCGATGAACGGCGGCCGTAGTCCTGATCGGGCGCGTACCACAGCCGCTGACCGGCCTTGACGGCGCGCACCGCTTCGCGGATGTCGTTCTTGGCGATCAGGCTGGCGCGGCCACGGGTGCGGCCGTGGAACTGCAACCATTCGATCACCGGATTTTTGTTGGGGCGATAAAAGCCGACGCCAGGGTGATCGAGGGCGAAGATTGTCGCGCCCACCTCCAACGTCAGGAAATGGAAGGCGAGTAAAATGATGCCGCGCCCTTCGTTCTCCGCCGCCTGCAGATGTTCCAACCCCTGAATCTGCATCACCCGGCGCAGCCGCCACTCGGGCCACCACCAGGCCATGCCAGTTTCAAACAGGGCGATGCCGGTGTTGGCGTAGTGGTCGCGCAGCCAGGCTTCGCGTTCGTCGGGGTGCTGCTCAGGAAAGCACAGCTCCAGATTGCGGCGGGCGATCGTCACCCGTTCGCGAGCCACCACCGGCAACAGCCAGCCAATCGCCCGGCCCAGCCACAGCAACACGGCAAAGGGCAGCAGCTGCACGGTCAGCCATAGCAGGGCGGTGCCCAGCCAGTGGGGCCAGTAACGGGGGGCAAAGTGGGCGGTGGTGAGGCGGGGCTTGGCAATCGACACGACATCTCCTGATACAGGCTGGGGACGGGCGCGGTCATGGTCAGCGCCGGTCAGCCCGACTAGAATAGCGCGGTCTTCTCCAAAACCTAATGGTGAGCCATGACCTTAGCGCTGCCTGACTACAACCGTGCCCGTGTTCTCGTCGTTGGTGACGTGATGCTGGATCGCTACTGGCATGGGCCGGCGCGGCGCATCTCGCCCGAGGCTCCGGTGCCGGTGGTCAAGGTGGAGCTGCAGGAACAACGGGCCGGCGGCGCCGCCAACGTGGCCCTCAATATCGCCTCGCTCGGTGGCCACGCGATCTTGCTTGGACTGGTTGGTGATGACGAAGCGGCCAATGCCCTCGAAGCCTCGCTGCGCGGTCTCAAGGTGACCACGGCGCTGGAACGCCATCCGACCCTGCCCACCATCACCAAATTGCGGGTGCTGGCCAGCCATCAGCAGCTGCTACGCCTCGACTTTGAAGAGTCATTCCATGACGCTGATCCCCAGCCGCTGCAGGATCGCTTTGAGGGGCTGCTCGATGGCATCAGCGTGGTGGTGGTCTCCGATTACGACAAGGGCACTTTGGCCGGGGTGCGGGGCTTGATCCACGCCGCCCGTGAGCGGGGCATCGCGGTGCTGGTCGACCCCAAAGGCAAAGAGTTCGACAAATACAGCGGTGCCACCCTGCTCACCCCCAACATGGGTGAGTTTGAAGCGGTGGTGGGCCGCTGCCGTGATGATGCGGAGCTGGCCGCCAAGGGCCATGCCCTGCGCGAGAAACTCCGCCTCGATGCGCTGCTGGTGACCCGTGGCGAGCATGGCATGACCCTGCTCACCCGTGATGGTGGTGAGTTCCATCAGCCCACCCGCGCCCGAGAAGTCTTTGACGTCACCGGTGCCGGTGACACTGTCATTGCCACCCTGGCTGCTTCGCTGGCCGCCGGTAGCACGCTGCCAGTCGCTTGTGCCCTGGCCAATGCCGCCGCCGGCGTGGTGGTGGCCAAACTCGGCACCTCGACCGTATCGCCGCTGGAGCTGGCTGCCGCCGTGGGCGGGGCGCTGGAGAGCGGCTTTGGTGTGGTGGGCGAGGAGCAGCTGCTGCTGGCGGTGACCATGGCCAAGGCCCGCGGCGAAAAGGTGGTGATGACCAACGGCTGTTTCGACATCCTGCATGCTGGCCATGTCGCCTATCTAACGGAAGCACGCAAGCTGGGGGACCGGCTGATTGTGGCGGTCAACGATGATGATTCGGTGCGCCGCCTCAAGGGCGATGGTCGTCCGGTTAATCCGGTGGATCGGCGCATGAGCGTGCTGGCCGGGTTGCAGGCCGTCGACTGGGTGGTGCCCTTTGGCGAAGACACCCCGGCCCGGCTGATTGGCCGGGTGCTGCCGGACATGCTGGTCAAAGGCGGTGATTACCAGCCCGACCAGATTGCCGGGGCCGATGCGGTGTGGGCCAACGGCGGCGAGGTGCGGGTGCTGCATTTCCTCGATGGCTGTTCCACCACCGAGATCATCAACGCCATTCGTCGCCAGTAAGGGCAGCTGATGCTGTGGCGCTGGGGTTACCGGCTGCTTGTCACCCTGCTGTTGCCACTGGTGCTGCTATGGTTCAGCTGGCCGCGTGCTGGGGTGCCCAAGGTTGGCCGGCGACTGGGCGAGTATCTGGGTGGTGGCACGGCGGTCGCCGGCCGCCCGTTGTGGTTGCATGCGGCCAGTGTTGGCGAGGTCAATGCCCTGTTGCCGTTGCTGCGGGCCATGCGCCAGCGCTGGCCCCAGCTGCCATTGCTGGTCACTACCACCAGTGCCACCGGTGCAGAGCGGGTGGCTGCGCTGGCCATCGATGGTCTGCACCACCGCTTTCAACCACTCGACCAACCGTGGGTGGTCGCCCGTTTTATCGCCCGCCACCACCCGCGTAGCTGCCTGCTGACCGAGATGGAGCTGTGGCCCGAGCTGCTGCTGCAGTTGGCGGCCATCGGCATCCCTTGTGGTTTGGTCAACGCTCGCATGTCGGCCCGCTCGGCCCGCGGTTATGGCCGGCTCAAGCCGCTGCTGGCACCGGCGCTGGCCAGCCTGTCACTGGTGCTGACCCAGAGCCGGGCGGTGAGCCGCCGGCTGCATACCCTTGGCGTACGGCCGGAAGCCTTGCAGCAGGTCGGCAATCTCAAATTTGATCTGACCATCGACGATGGACTGCTGGCGCGGGCGGCCAACCTGCGCCACAGCTGGGGTGAGCGTCCGGTATGGTTGGCGGCCAGCACCCATGACGATGAGGAAGCTCAGCTGCTGCAATTGCACCAGCGCTTGCGCCAGCAGTGGCCAACACTGCTGTTGGTGCTGGTGCCCCGTCACCCGCAGCGTTTTGACGCCGTAGCCGAGCTGGTGGCTCAGTGCGATATGCGCTTGGCCCGCCGTAGTCTCGGCCAGCCGGTAGACGGCCAAACTGCGGTCTACCTGGGCGACACCATGGGTGAGCTGCTGCTGCTGCAGGGCTGCGCTGATCTGGTGGTGGTGGGTGGCACCTTTATTGACCACGGTGGCCAGAACCCGCTGGAGGCGGCGGCACTGGGCAAACCGCTGCTGCTGGGGCCGTCGGTTTACAACTTCCGTGAGGCGGTAACGCTGTTGCTGGCGGCCAGAGCGGCCCATCAATGTCAGCGGGTGAGCGATCTTGAACAGCTATTTAATCAGTGGCTGGCTGAGCCGCACAGGGCGCAACAGCTGGGTGAGCGGGGCAAGGCGGTAGTGGCGGCCAACAGTGGCGCGCTCGGGCGTAGCCTGCAGGCGCTGGAGCTGTGGTTGCCCGCAGCGCCGCAGGAATAAAGGCGATTTAGCTGGCGCTGGTCGGCAACGGCATCAGCGCCTTGTTAACGTCTACCAGATCGTTCTCGGTCAGGGTGCCGGCGGCCAGTTTCAGACGGAACACCGCTACCACGAAGGCATAGCGCGCGCCTGACAGGTTACGCTTGGCGTCATAAAGAGCACGGGTCGAATTGAGCACGTCAACGATGGTGCGGGTGCCCACCTCAAAACCGGCGGTGGTGGCATCCAGCGCACTCTGACGCGATACCACGGTCTGCTCGTAGGCGCGGATGGCGCTGGTGGCGGCCGACAGGGTGTTGAACGAATCGAGCGTGTTGCGGTAGACCGAACGCTGGGTCTCGTTCAGCACTTCACTGGCTGCCACGTACTGGTGCTGGGCCTGCTTGACCGCCGAACTGGTACCACCGCCGCTGTAGATCGGCACATTTAGCTGTAGGCCGATGCTGGTATCGGTGGCGTCAGTGTCGGTCATCTGCGCGTCGATATCGCTGTACTTGGTTCCGGCGACCAGATCCAGCGTTGGGTAGTGGCCGGTTTGGGCCAGATCGATCTGTTCTTTGGCGATATCGGTTTGCACCTTGGCGCGGGCCAGCGCGAGGCTGCTTTCTTCGGCCAGTTTGTACCAGTCAGTAGCTCTGGTTGGCGCTGGAATGGCGGGGGCAAAGCGGTTGGTGTCCAGCACGTTCAGCGTGCGATGATCCTGACCGGTGATCTGGCGCAGCCCCTGATAGGCACTCTCCAGCGCGTTGCGCAGGGTGATCTCGTTGGCCACCGACAGGTCATATTCGGCTTGGGCCTCATGCACATCGGTGATGGCCGACAAGCCGACCTCAAAGCGCTGTTTGGTCTGTTCCAGCTGACGGGCGATGGCGGCCTTTTCGGCCACCGCGAACTCGACATCGTCATAGGCTTTAAGCACTTCGAAATAGGCACTGGTGGTGCGCACCATCAGATCCTGCAGCGCCAGGTTGTAACCCAGATCGGCGAAGTGGGCGCTCTTTTCGCTCTGCGACAGGGTGACCCAGTTGCTACGGTCATAGATCGACTGCACCAGGTTGATACCAACCGATGGGCCTTTGCTCTCGCGCACATCCTCGCTGGAATAAACGCGAGTGTAATCGGCGGCCAAATTGATCTGTGGCAGCAGTGGCGCCCGGGTACCGCTGACCGCTTCCATCGCCCGCTCTTTCTCAGCGGCAGCCTGCAGCAGCACCGGATCAGCCTTGACCGCGGATTGATAAATACCCCAGAGATCGTCAGCCAGCACTGGGCCGTTCAATCCAGCGGCGACCATCATGGCCACCAGCGTACGCAAACGCATCGGCGCTCTCCTCGTGAACGAAAATTCAAATCAGTTGTCATGCGCCCATGCTATACCCGGACGCGCCCGACCAACATGCCAAAAAGTGTAACAGTCGCGGCGGCTTCCGGTTGTGACAAATCGGTGGTCATGGCCATAATCGGTCAGCACCACAGCAGGAGACAGGGGATGGCGTTTAACCGCGATGATGATGTCAAAGTCACGGCAATTGAGACCCTGTTTCAGGGCTTTTTTCGCATGGTGCGTTATCACCTCAGCCATCGCCTTTACGGTGGCGGCTGGTCACCCGTGATCACCCGTGAAGTGTTTGAACGCGGCCATGCGGCAGTGATGTTGCCCTACGACCCGGTACGCGATGAACTGGTGATGCAGGAACAGTTCAGGGTTGGGGCGCTGGCCACCAGCGAGCGGCCCTGGCTTAAGGAGCTGGTGGCCGGCATCATTGATGAAGGAGAGACGGCCGAACAGGTGGTGCGCCGCGAGGCGATGGAGGAAGCCGGTCTCGAGGTGGGCCGGGTTGAGAAGCTGTTTAGCTATCTGGTCAGCCCCGGCGGCACCACCGAGCGTATCGATCTCTTTATCGGCGAAGTGGATGCCAGCAACGCGGGCGGCATTCATGGCCTGGCGAGCGAGGCCGAAGATATTCGTGTCGAGGTGGTTAGTCGCCAGCAGGCATTAGCGTTGCTGGCCGCAGGCACCATCGACAATGCCGCTACCCTGATTGGCCTGCAGTGGCTGCAGGTCAACGGTGAGGCGCTGCGTGCCCGCTGGCTGGCGGAGCGATGAGCCGCACCCTGGTCCGTCGCTATGTGCCAGATTTGGCTGCGCTATTGCGCTGCTGCGAGCTGAACTATGTGCGCCTGCACCAGTTGTTGCGGCCTTTGGAGCAGGCCGGGCAGAGTCAGTCGTGGGCGCTCGATGGTGAGACTCTGGTGGTCGCGGTCGTTGATGAAATCACCCGTTACACCGCCTTGATTAGCCTGCACCAGCAGCGCGCGGGCACGCCCGATTGGCTGCTGCCGGCGATGCGGGTGCGCATGTACCACGATGCGCGGCTGGCGGAAGTGTTAACCAGTCAACAGATCAGTAGCTTGGCTCCACGGTATGATTATCCTAATGCCAAGATGCACCAGCGCGATGAGAAATACCGGGTCAACCATTTCCTCGGCGAATGGCTCGCTGTGAGCCATCGTATCGGTTACTGCCAGAGCGCGGAGTGAGCGCTGCCAGCGGGACTGATGTGGTATGACTGCGGATTGCGCCTGCACTGACACAGGACGATTGACAGCGCGTGAACCGACCAAGTCTGAACCTGGACGCTGCGACAGCTGGCCTCGCGCCGGCGCGGGTCGTTCAGATCACCGATAGCCACCTCTTTGGCGAGCCAGAGCGGGCACTGCTTGGCGTGCCTACTGCCGCCAGTTTTGCCGCCGTGGTCGAACAGGTGCGCGCCGACGAGGGGGTTCCCGACCTGATTGTGGTCACCGGTGATATCTCCCAGGATGACAGCCGCGATTCCTACCGTGCCTTCGCTGACACGATGGCCAGTTTTGACTGCCCGGTCGCCTGCTTCGCCGGCAACCATGATGATCGCGATGGCATGGCTCTGTGTCTCGATCCGCTGCGTCACTGGCGTATTCGCCAATTACTGCTGCCGGGCTGGCAACTGCTGCTGCTGGAAAGTCAGGTTGAAGGCCACACCTATGGCCGGGTTAGCCCGGATGAGCTGGAATTTGTACGCGCCGCCGTGGCTAGCCAGCCACAGCGTCGCACCATGCTGTTTCTCCACCACCCGCCGTTGCCGGTCGGCTGTAACTGGCTGGATCAGCACCGCCTGCGCAATGGCGAGGAGTTGCTGGAACTTGCCGCCCAGCTCGGCGTGGTGGCCATCGTCAGCGGTCACGTCCATCAGGACTTCCGGGCGCTGGTGAGAGGGGTTGAGGTGCTGACCACCCCCTCGACCTGTATCCAGTTTCTGCCCCGCTCGGTGCAGTTCAAGCTCGACAGTGTCAGCCCCGGTTACCGCACCTTTGAGTTGTGGCCCGACGGCCGTTGGCAGACCCAGGTGAAACGGCTGGCGGATCACCGCTTCAGCCCCCAGTTTGACAGTGCTGGCTATTGATGGGCCGGCGCATCATCTATGTTCACGGTTTCAATAGCTCGCCCCACTCGGCGAAAGCGCTGACCCTCGGTCAGTATCTGCGCCAGCGCCATCCCGATATTGACTATCAGGTGCCGCAGCTGCCTGGGGATGCGCTGACCGCAGTGGCCTTGGTCGAGGCGCTGGCCAGTAACTGGGATGGCCCGGTGGGGCTGGTGGGCAGTTCGCTCGGCGGCTTTTATGCCACGGTGGTGGCTGAACGTCATCAGCTGCCAACGGTGCTCGTAAATCCGGCGGTGGCCCCCCACCGGCTGCTGGCCGGCTATCTTGGCGTTCAGCACAACCCCTATACCGGCGAGCAGTACCTGCTCGATGACAGCCAGCTGGCGGTGCTGGAAGAGCTGATGCCAGCCGCGCCGTGGATGGGGCGCTACTGGCTGCTGCTTGGCACTGCCGATGACGTGCTCGATTACCGTGATGCGCTGGCCTGGTATGGACCGTCGCCCGCCGAGATTGAACAGGGTGATGACCATGCCCTGCGCCATTTTCCACGCCATTTGCCGGCGTTGGTGGACTTCCTCTTTCCCTCTCCCTGACAATGCGGCCCCAGGCCGTCGCCGCGCGAGTTGATCATGAGCGAAAACTACACAGCCGAAGCCCTGGAAGTCCTCACTGGCCTTGAGCCGGTGCGCCGCCGTCCGGGCATGTACACCGACACCAGCCGCCCCAACCATCTGGGTCAGGAGGTGATCGACAACAGCGTGGATGAAGCGCTGGCTGGCCACGCCCGCAAGATCACCGTGGTGCTGCATGAGGACCAGTCGCTGGAGGTGACCGATGACGGTCGCGGTATGCCGGTCGACATCCATCCTGAATATGGGGTGAGCGGGGTCGAGCTGATCCTGTGCAAGCTGCATGCGGGCGGCAAGTTTTCCAACAAGAATTACCAGTTCTCTGGCGGCTTGCATGGCGTTGGCATCAGCGTGGTCAATGCGCTGTCGACCCGGGTCGAGGTGACGGTGTGGCGCGATGGCCAGCAGTATGAAATCGGTTTTGCCAATGGCGACAAGGTGCGCGAGTTGGCCGTCACCGGCACTGTGGGCAAGCGCAACACCGGTACCCGCGTCCACTTCTGGCCGGATGTCAGTTTCTTCGACGCCCCCCGTTTCTCATCCACCAAACTGGTGCATCTGCTGCGCGCCAAGGCTGTGCTCTGCCCAGGCCTGCGGATCGATTTTGATGACCGGGTGGAGAAAGAGCAGCACAGCTGGTGCTACCAGGATGGCTTGCGCGATTACCTGAAAGTGGCACTCAAAGAGTGGACCACGTTGCCGGCCGAGCCTTTCACTGGGGCATTTGCTGCGGCGACCGAAACCGCCGACTGGGCGGTGGTGTGGCTGCCTGACGGAGGCTCAGCGATCACCGAAAGCTACGTCAACCTGATCCCGACCCCGCAGGGTGGCACCCACGTCAACGGCTTGCGTCAGGGGCTGCTGGAGGCGATGCGTGAGTTCTGCGAGTTTCGTAACCTGCTGCCACGCGGCGTAAAATTGGCGCCTGAAGATATCTGGGATCGCTGCAGTTTCGTGCTCAGCGTCAAGATGCAAGATCCGCAGTTTGCCGGCCAGACCAAAGAGCGGCTGTCATCGCGTCAGAGCGCGGCCTTTGTCGCCGGGGTGGTCAAAGACGCCTTCAGCCTGTGGTTGAATGAGCATACCGATATCGCCCAGCAGCTGGGCGAGCTGTGCATCAACAGCGCCCAGGCGCGGATGCGCAAGGCCAAGCAGGTGGTGCGTAAGAAAGTCACCAGCGGCCCGGCCTTGCCCGGCAAGCTGACCGACTGCACCAGCGACGATCCAGCCCGCACCGAGCTGTTTCTGGTGGAGGGCGACTCGGCTGGTGGCTCGGCCAAGCAGGCCCGCGATCGCGAGTTTCAGGCGGTGATGCCGCTGCGCGGCAAGATCCTCAACACCTGGGAGGTGGATGCAGCCGAGCTGCTGGCCTCGCAGGAGGTGCACAACATCTCGGTGGCCATTGGCATCGATCCGGACAGCGATGACCTGGCCGAGCTGCGCTACGGCAAGGTGTGCATTCTGGCCGATGCAGACTCCGATGGCCTGCACATCGCCACCCTGCTGTGCGCCCTGTTCCTGCGTCACTTCCGGCCACTGGTGGCGCGCGGCCATGTGTTTGTGGCGATGCCGCCGCTGTATCGCATCGATGTGGCCAAAGAGGTTTATTACGCCCTTGATGAGGCGGAAAAGCAGGGCATTCTCGACCGTATTCACGCCGAGGGGCGCAAGGGCAAGATCAATGTCCAGCGCTTCAAAGGTCTGGGCGAGATGAACCCGCTGCAACTGCGCGAAACCACCATGGACCCCAATACCCGGCGACTGGTGCAGCTGACCATCGATGACAGCAGTGCCGCTGATGCGCTGATGGATATGCTGCTGGCCAAAAAACGGGCGTCTGACCGTCGCGACTGGTTGGAGCAGAAGGGCGACATGGCAGAAATCTGACGCGCGTCAGCAATTCGACAGCTATACTGGCAGCAGTGCTTGAATCACCGTTGACAGAGGAGAGTTGTCGGTGTCTGAGGCCAGTCAGTCTCTCTTCGGGCGCTGTGATTGCGCCCTTACCCCGCTACTGCAAGGGTTGCCGGGTATGCTCTGTGTGCGCCCTCTCGACGGCGCCATCGTTTACTTGTCGGCTGCTTGTCGAGAGCTCCTTGGCGTTGAACGTACCGTCTTGATGGGGCGCCATGATGGTCTTGCCGGTTTTATGAGCGACGATGAGCGGCAGCGCGTTAACGTCGAAATTCGTAGCCAACTGGCAGGCCGGCAGGGCTATCAGGTGCGTTACCAGTTGCGGCGCGCCGATGGCGAAGCAATCACCATTGATGAAGGCGGAGTGGCTTGGTGCGATGAGCGCGGTCAACTACGTGGTGTTTGTGGCTATCTGACGGATGTTTCCGCCCAGGTTGACCAGCTGCAGGGCATGGCTGCTGAGCTCGGACAGCGCCGTCAGCTACAGCAAGAACTGACCTCTCAGGTGAGCCAGCTGTCGGCGCAACTGGCAGAGCTGGAGATCCGCTCCGATCAACGCCAGCGGCGGATGCGTGCCCTGCTCAAGCAGGTACAACGCTGGCAGCAGTTGCTGGAACAGCCCGAAGCGCTCAACGATGGAGTACCGGAGGAGGCGCTGGTGGCGGTGGCCGAGGCACTGCAGTTGGGGCAGGCCCACTGGTGGCGCCTTTCCCCCGATCGAAGCGTGCTGCAACCGGTGATCCGCTCTGGCATCGGTGTCGGTGTGACGCTGACTGCAAGCCAAGCGCCATTGCTGTTCAGGGCGCTCAACGACGGCATGGTAATGACCTTTGTCGCCCCTACCAATCTTGGCTTGGCGGCCGAACTGGGAGCAGCCGGCATCAGCACCACTGAGGCAGGCAATTGGCTGCTGCTACCGTTGCCCTGCGGCGGCCTGCTGGTCCAGCGTAAAGGGGGGGCCGCGCTACAGCCGGAGGAGCAGCTCGGTCTGACCGCCGTCGGTTTGATGTTGACCTTGTTGCTGGAGCGGCTGGATGCCCGCCAGGCGCGTCACCAGCTGTCGCAGCTGGCCTACTTCGACCCGCTGACCCAGCTGGAAAATCGGCGCCTGTTTTTGCAACAGTTGCAGGATGCCTTGGTTCGCCAGCGGCGAGAAGGGTTCAAGCTGGCGTTACTGTTTATGGATCTGGACGGTTTCAAGCAGATCAATGATCAACATGGCCATGAAATGGGCGACCGGCTGCTAGCCGCAGTCGCCCGTCGCCTCAAAGGGGTGGTGCGCGGCACCGACCATTGCGCCCGCCTCGGCGGCGACGAGTTTGTCATCATGCTCCATCAGATCCGCGACAATCTGGCAGCGGCGGAGGTGGCTCGCAAGCTGGTCGATGCTATTGCTGTGCCCTTCCAGCTTGAAGGGGTGGTGCTGCGGCTGCAGGTCAGCATTGGCATCGCTATAGCACCCGAGGACAGCCAGGATGTGGGCGCCTTGCTGCGGCTCGCTGATACTGCCATGTACAAGGCCAAGCGCGGCGGCATTGGCGGTTATGCCTTTGCCGATGGTGAGCGCGGTGCCCAAGCTCTGCGCAGCCAGACCCTCAGCCATGAACTGTTGCGGGCTCTCGAAGAAGGGCAATTTAACTTGCAATATCTGCCGCAGGTCGATCTGTCCGGAGGCCGTATTGCAGGCGCAGAGGCTCTGCTGCGTTGGCAACATCCTCAGCGTGGGTTGCTGGCGCCTCATGAGTTTGCCGCTGAAGCTGAGCGCGGTGGTCTGTGGCCTCGGCTGGGCGATTGGGTGGGGCGTCAGGTCTGCATCGATCGCCGAGAGCTGGGCGATAACAGTGCATTCCTCAGTTTTAACCTGTCGCTGCCGGAGCTTACCAACCGACGTATGATGCAGCGCTTGCTGGAGCGTCTGGCTGAGGGCAGCCATGATGGCGTGATTCGTGTCGATCTGTCTGAATCAGCGCTGCGGCTGGCACCCCGCCAGCTGGAGGGAGTGCTGCGTGATTTCGGTGAAGCGCGCATCGGCATCTCACTTGATGATGTAGGCAGTGGCTGGTTGCCGCTGGCCTGGCTGGAAGCGATGCCGATCGATACCCTCAAGGTTGATGGCCGACTGGTGCGGCGGGCGGCACTCAACGGCGGTGCCGCGCTGGTGGCGGCGGTGTGCGCTGTGGGTACCGAATTGGGCAAACAGATTGTGGCCGAAGGGGTAGAGGAAGCCGGTTGGCTGCCATCGCTCAGTGCCCACGGCTGTACTGGGGCCCAGGGCTACTATTTCTACCGGCCAATGGCATTCGGCGAACTTAAGCAGCTGATGCGCGGGCTGCACTAGCCGCGCCAAAGGGGCGTTGGTGGCACAAAAGTCGGCTTATGTCGCAACCTTGGTGGTCTTCGTTGGTCTTGCTCTTGGCCACTGGTTTAGAGTGGTCGAGGGCAAGCGCGGCGGAGCAGGGCAAGTTGCGACAGCAGTGGAGGATATGGTTGATGATCCTGATGGCGTGGCCTGCGGCTGCGTTAGAGGACTATTCTGAACTGCGGACCATGACGTTCCGCGAGCCCAAGCTAGCGGCGGCGCTACTTAATGAGCGGCTGGACCACCGACTGCACACCGCTGAGGATTATGGTTTACTCAGTGCCTTGTTGGGTGGTGCTTACACCGGTCTGCGCAGATGGGATGATGCTTTACGGGTCGTTGATCGTGCCCTGCTGCGGCTGCCGGATGCCCCCTCCGAACCCCGTGGCGAGTTGCTGATGGTGCGGGCCTTTATCATGGCAGATCGGGGCGATGTCCATGGCGCGCTGGTTATCTATGACGAGGTTGTAACCCTGGCCGAGCAACTTGAGTTAACCCGTCTCAAAGCCGAAGCCCATACCGGTGCGGCCACTCTCTATGCCACTCTCGACCAGTTTGAACCGGCACTGACCCAGATCCGCGCTGCCCATGAATTGTCCCAAGGGCTGGATGATCTGCGTACCCGAGCGTTGGTGGCCAATGAGATGGCGACCCTCTACGCCTATATGGGTCAGGCTGAGACAGCGCTCACCTACTACCAACAGAGCTTTGAATTGAGCTGGCAGCAGGGAGAGCTGGTGGAAGCAATGGTGTCGCTTTACAACCTGGCCGGTACCCTGCGTGATCTGCAGCGTTATGACGAAGCACAGCAGCGCTTCAGCGAGGTGTTGCGACTGGCCCGCGATCTGGGTTCAGTGGAAGATCAGGCGTCAGCGCTGCAGGCGATCGCCGATGTCGAACTGCAACGTCAGCAGCCACAAGAGGCATGGCGCTGGCTTGAGGAGCTGGCCAAGCTTGAATACGGCAGTAGCGATGCGGAATTTGCCATTGGTAACTTTCTGCTGCGCGCCGAGGTATTGCTGGCGCTGGGGCGTAATGCCGACGCTGAACTGGCGATGACCGAAGCGCGCCGGCTGTTGACCAGTAACAGCGAGATCGCTGCGCTTTACACTACCGGTTACCCGGACAAGGTGGAGGCAGCGGTCCGTGCTGCTCAAGGTAATCACCTGCTGGCCTATCAGTTGATGCAGCGCTACACCGATAATCTGCGCGCCCATTTCGACAAGCGTTCGCGCGAACATGAAACCCGCTTGCGGGTGGCTTTTGACGTTGAGCGTCAGCAGTCCGAATACCGCTTGCTGGCCAAACAAAACCAGTTGCAGCGCACCGCCCTTGAGCAGGCCAGCGAGCGCCAGCGCATCTGGACGGCGGCTGGAATCGGCGCCACCGCCGCCGCATCGCTGGCGAGCATCGTGGCCTTGGTTGCCTGGCGTGCCCGACGGCGTTGGTTGAAGGGGCTGAGCATGGATCCCCTAACCGGCGTAGCCCACCGCGCCACCTTTTTCGTTCAGGCGGAGAAGGCTTTTGCTGGCCCCCAAACTGAGCGGCCTTGGGCATTGATACTGTTCGACATTGACCGCCTTCGTCAGGTCAACAGCCATTTTGGTTATGACGCGGGTGATCGCCTGTTGTCGCGGGTAATAAGTCAGATCCGGGGGCAATTGCCCGCTGATGCCCTGATGGGGCGGATCGGCGGCGGGGAGTTTGCTGTACTGCTGGTGGATTGCGATCTGGCTGGTGCGGGGGCGATTGCCCAGCGCTTGCGGGGCGAACTGGAGCAAGCGGATTTCAGCGCGTTGGCCGCGGGCCTGCAGGTGACTGCCAGCTTTGGCGTGACCTGTCGCAACCCCGGCGAAACGCTTGAGGCGCTGCTCGGCAGGGCCGAGGTGCTGTTGCTGGCAGCGCGGGCCGCTGGACGCAACAGGGTCGAAATGGATGACAAACAGGACTGATCTCATCGGTGTAAGCCGGCAACATAATTAGAGCAAAGAGAGTGCCAGTGTCACCAAAAGCATGCGCAAGATCACAAAAGGCTGTTGAAAAAATACACAGCGCCCGGATAATGGCCGCCGCATTCTGGCGAGGGGTAGGGCGCGTGCAGCACAGTGGTTTCAGGTTCGGCCTGAGCTGGAAAGTGGTTGGCCTGATTAGCATTCTGTCGATGGTGTTGTTCGCTGTGGTGGCCGCGTTCAACCATCAGCATCTGTCTGCCTATTTCGCCCTCGAACGTAACAATCAGCACCTGTTGCACATCAGCAAACGGCTGGCGGTGGAGCAGGCGGTTGCCGATCGGCTGCAGGCGATGTCATCGGAAAACCTGCGTCAGATGGTGCAGGGTGGCCATGACGATCTGGCCAACGCCGAAGTGGATGCGCGCATGTCGCGCTTTTGGTCCTCACTGCGCGCCAACCTGCCCTATGGCATCGAATATCTGGTGCTGCTCGACGACAGCAACAGGTTCGTCAACGCCTGGGGCTACTACGCAGTCGAGCCACGCCAGCTGGCCGATTTCGTGGCCGGCGCCACCATGACTCACACCGCCGTTTACTGCACCCAGCAGTGCCAGTTGCTGGTGTATGTGCCCTTCCGTTTTGATACTGGCTTCGGCGCCATCCGCCAGATCGCCCTGGTCTACGGCATTAATCTGTCTAGTCTGTTGCCCCAGTATGAAAAAGCCCTTGATGCCCAGCTGATGTGGGTATTGCAGCGCGGTAACCGCTTTGAGCTGATGAATAGCCCTGCAGTGTTGCGCTCGCCGCTGGAACAGGCGCTGGCTGAACAACCAGCCAGCTACTGGCGAGAACAACCACGCCAGCTGACTCTGGGTGACCGGCAGTTTGAGCTGCGCTTCGAGCGTCTGTCGCGTCTTGAGGAAGATCCGGGGCTATTTGTTGCCTATCTGGCTGATGTCGATACCGTCACCAAGGCCGTCACCAATGCTCAACGCAACAACCTGATCATCGCCATCCTGTGTGTACTGGCGATTCAGCTGGTACTGCTGTGGGTGGTCAGTGGGCCGCTGAGCAGGGTGCGCCGCGTCATTCGTCTGTTGCCGCGGCTGGCGGAGTCTGATTACCGGGCGGTGATTGATGATCTGGCGACGGCGCCCCGTCAGGGCACGCTATCGGATGAGAGCGATGATCTGGCCGCCGCCACGTTGCAGTTGGCTGGCCAGCTACAGAACATGGAGCAACAGCTGACCCGCCGTGCCGAAGAGCTGGAGTGGCTGACCAACCACGACCCGCTGACCCGGCTGGCCAATCGCCAGAGTTTCGAGCGCGAGCTGCCAACCCAGCTGGCCCTCCACCGCACCGGCTGCCTGTTTTTCATTGATCTGGACAACTTTAAATACATCAATGACTTCAGCGGCCACGGCATGGGCGACAAGGTGCTGGTGGCAGTGGCCAACATGCTCACCGAGGTGCTCTCGGCCAAGGTGCTGTGTGCCCGCTTCGGTGGTGACGAGTTTGCCTTCTACCTGCCACGGGTCAGCACCGAGATGGCCGAGATCATCGGCAATCGCGTGTTGCGTGCCCTGCGCGGACTGAAGCTGGGGGGCGAGCGTGAACTGCACAACGTCTCTGGCAGCCTCGGTATTGTCGCCTATCCGCAGCATGGCCTGACCATCGAACAGTTGCTGGCCAAAGCTGATCTGGCGATGTTCCAGGCCAAGCAGAAGGGCAAGAACTGCTTTGCCGTTTACCAGAGCAAGCGCAGCGAGCTGGGGGGCGAACACCGTGCCTACTGGCACAATCTGGTACGCCGCGCTGATGAAGAGGAGCGGTTGTCGATTGTGTTCCAGCCGTTGCGCCATTGCGGCAGCGGCCGCAACAGCCATTATGAAGTGCTGCTGCGCTACCGTGATGATGATGGCCAGCTGATCTCGGCCTACCCGCTGATTCTGGCGGCGGAAGAGAGTGGCCAGATCAGCCGGATTGACCTGTGGGTGGTGCGCCAGGCGATGACTGCACTGCGGGCCTTCCGCCTGCGCGACCCGGAGATCACCCTGGCAGTTAACCTGTCGGCCCGCTCGTTCTGCGACGACTGGCTGATCCGCCAGCTCGATCAGGAACTGTCGCGTGCTGGCGATCTGGCAAGCGGACTGGTGTTTGAGATCACCGAGACGGCAGCGCTGTCTAACCTGCAGCTGGCGCGGCGGGTGATCGAGCAGCTGCGGCTGCATGGATGCCGCTTTGCTCTCGACGATTTTGGCGTGGGCTTCTCCAGCTTCCATTCGCTCAAGGAGCTGCCGATCGACTTCATCAAGATCGACGGTTCTTTCATCAAGGATCTGCTGCACAAGCCGGCCGATCGGGTGTTTATCCGCGCCCTAATCGAGATCGCCGATCACTTCGGTTATCGCACCGTGGCCGAATATGTGGAAACCGAAGCCCAGTACGAGCTGCTCAAGGCGCTGGGTATCGACTACTGTCAGGGTTACCACATCGGCCGCCCGGAGAGTCTGCTCTATCCGATCGACGGCCAGCGTGCGGCCGCCAGCTGAGGCTGGTCGGGCAGGGAGAGCGGGGGCGCTGCGGCGCCCCTGTCTGTTTCTCAGGTGGCTCCGTGGTGTTGACCGCCGTTGGTTGTTGCCGCTACCTCGGTCTGATGCACAGTTCCTGCGCCCGGCCGTTTATCTCGGCCCCGGCTTCTGGCAAGGTAGCGGGCGGAATCGCCCCGGTCCCGCTGATAGCAGCACGAGAAAGTCATGAGTGATGAAGCCAGTCTGAGCCTCGAAGGGGTGGAGCGCCTGCCGCTGCACCAGTTCACCGAACAGGCCTACCTCAACTATTCGATGTACGTGATCATGGATCGCGCTCTGCCCCATATCGGCGATGGCCTCAAGCCAGTGCAGCGGCGCATCGTCTACGCCATGAGCGAGCTGGGGTTGTCGGCTGCCGCCAAGTACAAGAAATCGGCGCGCACCGTGGGTGACGTGCTGGGTAAATTCCACCCCCATGGGGACAGCGCCTGTTATGAGGCGATGGTACTGATGGCCCAGCCGTTCAGTTACCGCTACCCGCTGATCGACGGTCAGGGCAACTGGGGGGCGCCGGACGATCCCAAGTCGTTCGCCGCCATGCGCTACACCGAAGCGCGGCTGTCCAAATTCTCTGAACTGCTGCTCGACGAGCTGGGTCAGGGCACCGTTGACTGGGTGCCCAATTTCGACGGCACCTTGGAAGAGCCCAAGGTACTGCCGGCGCGCTTGCCCCATGTGCTCCTCAACGGCGTCACCGGCATCGCCGTGGGTATGGCCACTGACATTCCGCCGCACAATGCGCGCGAAGTGGCCAACGCCTGCGTTCACCTGCTCGATCACCCCGGTGCCACCGTCAGCGAGCTGATGGCCTATCTGCCGGGGCCCGATTACCCGACCGAAGCCGAGATCATCACCCCCACCAGCGAGCTGGCCAAGATCTACGAGAGCGGCCGTGGCTCGGTCAAAATGCGCGCCGTCTATCAGGTCGACGGCAATGAGGTGATCATCAGCGCCCTGCCGCATCAGGCGTCAAGCGGCAAGATCCTCGAGCAGATCGCCGGTCAGATGCAGGCCAAGAAGCTGCCGCTGGTCACCGATCTGCGCGATGAGTCCGACCATGAAAGCCCGGTGCGGCTGGTGATCGTGCTGCGCTCCAACCGCGTCGAGGTGGAGCCGCTGATGGCCCACCTGTTCGCCACCACCGAGCTGGAAAAGAGCTACCGGATCAACCTCAACATCATCGGCCTCAATGGGCGGCCGCAGGTGCGCGATCTGCACAACCTGCTGTCGGAGTGGGTTGAGTTCCGTCGCCAGACGGTGATCCGCCGTCTCGAATATCGCCTCGACAAGGTGCTGGCGCGGCTGCATATCCTCGAAGGTTTGCTGATCGCCTTCCTCAATCTCGACGAGGTGATCCGCATCATCCGTTATGAGGATGAACCCAAGGCCGAGCTGATGCGCACCTTTGCCCTGAGTGACCGTCAGGCGGAAGCGATCCTCGAACTCAAGCTGCGCCACTTGGCCAAGCTGGAAGAGATGAAGATCCGTGGTGAGCAGGATGAACTGGCGCTTGAGCGCGACGCCCTGGAAGCCTTGCTGGCTAACCCGGCCAAGCTGCGCCAGCTGATGAAAGATGAGATCAAGGCCGCCGCTGACAAGTATGGTGATGCGCGCCGCAGCCCGCTGATCGAACGGGTCGAGGCTCGCGCCCTGACCGAGCGCGAACTGACCCCGAGCGAAGCGGTGACCGTGGTGCTGTCGGAGAAAGGCTGGGTGCGCTGTGCCAAGGGCCATGATGTGGCTGCCGATCAGCTCAGCTATCGCGCCGGTGACGGCTTCAAGGCGGCCGCCTGTGGCCGCAGCAATCAGGATGTGGTGTTTATCGACTCCAGTGGTCGCAGCTTCACCACCGACGCCATTTCACTGCCGTCGGCGCGTACCCAGGGCGAGCCGCTCACCAGCCGCTTCACCCCGGTCGCCGGTGAGACCTTCGACCATCTGCTGTTGGCCGAGCCGGAGCAGCGTTATCTGCTGGCCAGTGATGCTGGCTACGGCTTTGTCTGCACCTTCGCCGACATGACTGGCCGCAACAAGGCCGGCAAGGCGTTGCTGTCACTGCCCAGTGGCGCCAAGGTGCTGCCACCGGTGGCGCTGGAAGCCGCCGACAGCCGGCTGGTGCTGGCGGTGACCAGCGATGGGCGTATGCTGCTGTTCCCGTTGGATCAGCTGCCAGAGCTGGCCAAGGGCAAGGGCAACAAGATCATTGCCATTCCTGGCGAGCGGGCCGCCAGCCGCGAAGAGGTGGTGCGGGTGTTGACGGTGGTGCCCGCCGGGCGGGCGGTGGTGCTGTGGGCGGGCAAGCGCAAGCTGCAGCTTAATGCCTCGGATCTCGACTATTACCGTGGTGAACGTGGCCGTCGTGGCTCCAAATTGCCCCGTGGCCTGCAACGGGTCGACCGGGTGGAGGTGGCCGAAGGGTAAGCCTTAAACCCGGCAGTGGTGGCCGTTTGCTCAGGCCACCACTTTGAGACCCACCTGATCGATGGCCCCGGCCGCCATGCTGCGCACCGTCAACAGCACCACGCCCACCCTGACTCGCTCGCCGACAATCGGGGCACGGTTGAGGCTGGTGCAGATCAGCGCCGCCAGACTCTGTTCACCCAGCCCCGGCGGCAGTTCCAGACCATAGACGGCGGCCAGATCGCCGGCCAGTACGTCACCACTGACCACAAACTCGCCGAAGAACTGGTTCTCGGCCAGTGAGCCAGTGGTCGGGTGGTCGACAAATAGCTGAGCCAGTCGTGCGCCGTCATCCTCAGGGGCCAGCACCACCACGCCATCGCCGGCCTGCAGCAGCGGCTGCTGGTCGGCAAATAGCAGCCGCCCTTCGCGCACCACCGCCACCCCGCGTAGCGGCGGATGGTCGTCGCCGGGGGGCTTGAGAATGTCGAAGCCATAACCGATCACCGGTGCCTCGGCCGCCACCCTGAACTGCATCAGGGCAAACTGCTGGTGATCAGTAGCCAGCACCTGACGCAGGTCCAGCGGTGCCGGATCGGCGGGCACCTCAACCCGCAGCAAGCGCGCCATCCACGGCAGGCTACTGCCCTGGATCAGCATCGACATCACCACCACCGAACAGGTGATGGAGAAGATGGTTTCGCTGTGGGGTAGGCCAGCCAGCAACGGGAACACCGCCAGCACAATGGGCACCGCCCCGCGCAACCCCACCCAGGAGACAAACAGCTGCTCGCGCTTTGGAAACTTGAACGGCAACAAGCCGATGAACACCGCCAGTGGCCGCGCAGCCACGATGATAAAGAGGCCAATCAGCAGGCTGGGCAGAGCATCGGCAAACAACCGCGTCGGGGTGACCAGAAAACCAAGAATGAGGAACATACCGGCCTGAGCCAGCCAGGCCAGCCCATCCATCACCTTGAGTACATGGTCGGTGGCGTGGCTCTTGCTGTTGCCCACCATCAGCCCGCACAGATAGATCGCCAGAAAGCCGCTGCCACCCAGGTTGTTGACCAGGCTAAACAGGATCAGCCCGCCCGAGACAATGAGCAGGGCATAGAGCCCTTCGGCCAGCTGCACCCGGCGCAGCAACTGGGCCAGCAGCCAGCCACCGGCGACGCCACCGGCGATACCGACGCTGAACTGCTGGGCAAAATTGAGCAGCAGGTTGCCGGGGCCGGGGGCGGTCTCGCCACTGAGCATGGCCACCAGCGTCATTACCAGAAAGATCGCCATGGGATCGTTGGCGCCCGACTCGATCTCCAGGGTGGCGCCCACCCGCTCGTTGAGGTTGATGCCCGACTGGCGCAGCAATGAGAACACCGCCGCCGCGTCGGTTGAGCCGACAATGGCCCCCAGCAGCAGCCCGTAGCGCCAGTCGAAATCAAGCAGCAGACAGGCGAACAGCCCCACCGCGCCGGCGGTTACTACTACGCCAAGCGTGGCCAGTGACAGCGCCGGTTTAAGAGCGACACGGAAGGTGTGCATGCGGGTGCGCAGGCCGCCATCGAGCAGGATCACCGCCAGCGCCAGGTTGCCGATGAAAAAGGCGCGCGGAAAGTCGTTGAACTGAATGCCGCCCGGCCCTTCTGGCCCGGCCGCCATCCCCACCCCTAGGAATACCAGCAGCAGCGGCAGACCGAAGCGGGCCGAGATGGTGCTGGCCAGCACGCTGATAAAGATCAGCAGGCCACCCAGAAACAGCAGGTGGTTGGTCATGTCCATGGCGCCCTCCGTTAGCCGGAGTATACCTGCCACGTGCGTGGCGGCGTTAACTGCGTTGGTGGTGGCTGGTTTTGCCAACTGCGTTGGCGGCGCGCCTGTGGCGCGAGATTGCGGCCGCGGCGTCAGATTGCGGCTGCGGCGTCAGATTGCGGCTACGCCGCCCGGATGCCACTGCATGGCGGCAGATGCGCCTGTGGCGCCCGGATGCGGGCTTTCGCGCCCGCGCGACGAGCAGGAGGAGGGTGGCCGGACCCTCCTCCTGCACCTCCAGCCGGCCCCCAACGATCACCACAATTGGCCACAGTTGCCCGTTCTGCCGGCCTGCGGGGTCGCCACAATGTGCCATCCATGGCCCATAGTGGCTTTCGGCAACGTCCTGTTGCCTCAACCCCTACGGCCGGCTGGCCGTGCATTGGCTTACCGCCGTGCGGGTGGTGATCGAGGGGTAGGAGCCGAGGCCATGCACTGCTGGCGCTCGCGCTTTTCACGCAGCGCCTGCTGGACTTCAGCGCTGATGCGGTATAAAAATCAGACACATGGAACCCACCGCTGCTGATCACTGCTACGTGAAAACAAGCCGGGTGGTTGAAAAAAACAGTTAGGTGCCAGATGAGTATCGCAGCCGCAAATGCAGCAACGTTCTATCGCGAGGTCGCAGAAGCAGGCGTTATTTGGAGTATCAAGGATGCCTCGGGCTTCCCCGCCCCGGTTGCAAGTGGTGGCAACCGTGCGATGCCATTTTGGTCATCGGAATCACGCGCTCTCAGTGTCATTTCTGGAGTTCCTGCTTATAGCGGCTTCAACCCAGTGCCTATTCAGTGGCAAATCTTTTGCGACCGCTGGGTTCCCGGTTTAACAGGCGACAATTTGCTGGCTGGAGTTAACTGGTCTGGCTCTTCAGCCTCCGGTTTTGACATTTCTCCCAATGAGTTAAAACGGAACGTGGAGGCCCTGCGAAACCGGTGATTTGGAACACACGCTTTATTATCAGCACCATCGCCGCATCCCCCCCTTGATCACCACCCACACCCACGCCAGCTAACCCACGGCCAGTCGGGCGGAGGGGTTGAGGCAACAGGACGTTGCCGAAAGCCACTATGGGCCATGGATGGCACATTGTGGCGACCCCGTAGCCCGGCAGAACGCCAGCCAGATATTGATGGTGGTGATCGTGGGGGCCGACAGGGTTCGCCAAGGGAGGGTTCGGCGACCCTCGCTTGGCTCGTCGCGCGGGCGCGAAAGCCCGCATCCGGGCGCCGCAGGCGCAGCAGCCGCGCAGCGGCAATTCAAGCCCTGGCCCGCGCCGGCCGGTCGGCGCTCCTACACAAATCGCCACGCGATTTGTCTCAATGCCTGCGGCGCAGCCGCATCTCCAAACCGCCGCGCGAGGCGAACAACAAAATGGGGGCCAGATTTCGTTGCTGTCTTGGCGCTCGCGTTCAGATTTTTATGGCCTACTGAATAATTCGGTCTAGACAGATAACGAGTCTATGGTCCAGAGTAAAGGTCTGTTTGTGACACAATGGAAACGTCGATGTTTAGCCATGTTATGGTTGGCTCAAATGATATTGCCAAGTCAAAGCAGTTCTATGATGCGATTATGGCTGTTTCAGGTTATTCAGAAGGGGTGGTTGATGCTAAGGGGCGTTGTTTCTATTTGAGTAAAGACGGCCTGTTAGGCATTACTAAGCCGATTAACGGTGAGCCTGCTACTCATGGCAATGGTATGACTGTAGGTTTTAAATTGAGTAGCCCTGATTTGGTGGATGCTTGGTATGCGGCAGGCGTGGCGAATGGTGGCACTCCCTGTGAAGACCCGCCAGGTTTTCGTACCAATGGAGACATGGTGTTGTATTTGGCTTATTTGCGGGATCCATCCGGAAATAAGTTGTGCGGAACACATTTCGTTCCTTCGGCGTAGTGGTGCTGGCGCTATTGCGAGCGTTTAAGAGGGACAGCTGAACTAACAGTTATTCTACAGCTGTCCATTTTTAGATTAATCGAGGACGTTGTCGTAATGCTCTCGACTCCGCTAGTGTTGGAGGGCGGCCACCTTATTAAAGTTGTATTTCGCTTGGTCTCCTTTCTTGTATTGGTAACTTTCGGTCGCGGCATTTAGTAGCTCGGTGCCCCGAGTTCATTACTGTGACGGGGGGTTCGCTCTATCCTTTTCAGGGCTAACGCATGTTCATAAATTGAACATGCCCATGCATTCAAACAGGTAGTCCTCATTCAAGCAGCACAGCTTTCGCTTGTTGGCCATCGACAGCTTGCGCGATGTGTTCTGCTTGAGGATGTTGAGGATCCATTG
>JAFOOX010000016.1 GCA_017425245.1 Gammaproteobacteria bacterium | reverse complement strand
TTTGCCGGGATCCATGAATACAACCTGGGAGACGGGCCATCCCAAGTGACCGACATCAACATCGTTCAGGAGACCATCATCGACGTTCTCGGCCCTAGATACCGGCAGATTTATTCATGAATCGGGTGCGGAATGTCGGATCAACAGCTGGCTGGCAGCGGTGAGCCCGGGCCGCTCACGCCGCACGCTAGCTTTGCGTCCAGTCTTCAATGCGAATGCCGGCGACGCGGGCGAATTCGCGGCTGTTGTTGGTGACCAGAATCAGCCCTTGGCTGCGGGCGTGGCCGGCGATCATCTGGTCATAGGGGCCAATGGGTTGTCCCAGCTGGGCCAGTTCGGCGCGGATCTGGCCGCTGTGGATGGCGGCGGGGCGGTCGTAGGGCAGCACCTCAAGGCGGGCGGCGAAGCCGTCGATCACCGCCAGGTTGCGCTCTGGGGAGGCAGATTTCTCGGCGCCATAGATCAGCTCCATCAGGGTAATGGCGCTGATTGCCATCAATCCGTGGTGGCGGTTGAAGGCGGCGCGCACCTGCTCTGGCCTGTGCTTGATGGTGTAGATGCAGATGTTGGTATCGAGCAGGTACTTGAGCATCACAGCGCCTCGCGCTGCTGCTCCGCCGGCTGGTCGCGGTCGCTGGCAAAATCGGCAGACACGGCCGGGCCATCAAACCAGCTGTCCCAGGATTCGCCCACCGGGGTGATCAACCGGGCGCGGCCCACGACCACTACCTCCACCCGTTTAACGTCATCTGGTAGCGCCACAGCTTTGGGCAGGCGCACCGCTTGGGTACGGCTGGCCATAAATACGGTGGATTCCATCGGGCACCTCATTTGGGATGTGCGGAGTGAATATCCCAGATGCTAGTCCGCTGGTGGTGGTTGTGCAACCAGCGGTGGCGATGTGGTTGCGCCTGCGGCGCTGGCTGGTTGTTGCCGCTACGCGGCCAGATCCGCCGCTGCGTGGCGGCAGATGCGCCTGCGGCGCTGGATTGCGGCTGCGCCGCAGCAGATCTGCCACTGCGTGGCGGCAGAATGCGAGGCTCCCCGCCTCGCGCTGGGGCAGAGGGGCGTATCGCCACGCCCCTCTGCACACCCGGGCGCCCCCAAGCTCACCACCATCTGTATTTGGCTGATGTTCTGCCGGCCTCCGGGGTCGCAAATATGGGCTGTCCTGCCCAGATTTGCTTGAGCTGGCATCCCTGCCAGCTCAACCCCTCCGCCCGGCTGGCCGTGCGTTGGCCATCGCCGTGCGGGTGGTGAGCGAGGGGTAGGCAGAAGACACAGCTCGCTTTTCACCCACAGCCTGCTGGACTTCTGCGCCGACACGGTATAGAAATCAGCCACATGGAACACAATTGCCGTCGAACACCACTGTGTGAAAACGAGCCGGGCGGTTAATAACACTGTTAGATGTCATTATGGAATCGATAGAGGCGCTCACGCAGCAAATTGTTCCGCTACTACTGGCAGGGGAAGATTCGCGCCTCTCCGCATTGCGTGCGCAATACGAGGCCTCATCAGTTTCGTTCCGTGCAGAAACAAACTGGGGCTTCTTCGCAACATTTCAGGTGCCACAAGAGCTGCCCATTGTTGAACCCCTCAATTTCTGTGGTGGCGATGCAAACATCCAAGTCACTGGGGTCACAAACAATGCAGGGTGCGTCCTATATGTTGAGGGTGGAAGACTATCTTTCCTTGAGGTCTACACGTATGACGAACCCTGGCCATCTCCACCAAAGTTCGGTGAAATCTCATTTGTGAAACCAATTATTCCTGGTGAGCGCGTTGCCCCTAAAGACATCTAACATTCTGGTCAAGGCGGCTGCGGCCTTCGGCCTCCGCTGGACCGCCCGCAAGCGGTCAGCCCCTTACGTCGAACGTTAGGCCGCCGAGATCGGTGATACAGCCTGACGATTTGAGTCGGCGCCGCATTCCCCATCCCACCCCTTGATCACCACCCGTACCCACGCCAGCTAACCCACTGCCAGTCGGGCGTAGGGGTTGAGCTGGCAGGGATGCCAGCGAAAGCAAATCTGGGCAGGACAGCCCATATTTGCGACCCCGTAGCCCGGCAGAACAACAGCCCTTGTTGATGGTGGTGATCTTGGGGGCGCCCGGGTGTGCAGAGGGGCGTGGCGATACGCCCCTCTGCCCCAGCGCGAGGTGGGCAACCTCGCAATCTGCCGCCACGCAGCGGCAGATTTACTGCGGCGCAGCCGCATGCTCAGTGACGAGATACGAGTCGCGAACAGCAACCGCCGCCACGCAGGCTGGCCGTGCGTTGGCCTGCGCCGTGCGGGTGGTGAGCAAGGGGTGGGCAGAAGACACAGCTCGCTTTTTACCCATGGCCTGCTGGACTTCTGCCGTGATGCGGTATAGAAATCAGCCACATCCACTCATGTTGGCCACCGATTCCCGTTTAGCGGAAACGCACGCGCCGCTTGATCCCACTGTTAGCGACTTGAGGCCATGATTCCAGAAGACGTCCGAACCGAAATTTTGCGCCGCCTGAAATTCTCTGAAGAGGAGCACGGAGTTCGCATTCTCTTTGCTATCGAATCAGGCAGCAGGGCGTGGGGCTTTGCTTCTCCAAACAGCGATTTCGACGTACGCTTTATCTACATGCGAGATCCGCATTGGTACCAAGCGGTTGACCTCGAAGAGCGTCGTGACGTCATTGAATACCCAATCGTCGATGATATTGACTTAAACGGTTGGGATGTTCGGAAGGCTCTGCGGCTGTATTGGAAATCAAATCCCGCATTTGTCGAGTGGATCCAGTCTCCCATTACTTACCTAGAGCAGAGTTCGTTTCGCGCCGAGGCTCTGAGTGTATTGCCGAGTGTTTACACTCCCGAAAAGGGCATCTACCACTACCGAAGCATGGCTAAGACAAACTACCGGGGTTATCTCCGTGAGCCAATGGTTAGGTTGAAGAAGTACTTCTATGTCCTGCGTCCGCTATTGGCGGCTCGGTGGGTCGCTCAAACTGGCGAAGCTGCTCCCATTGAGTTTGAAAAGTTACTAACGTTGTTAAGCGGCGAGCCAGCGGTGCTGGCAGAGGTTCATAAACTTCTTGAGTTGAAGCGCAATACCCCAGAGCTTGGTCTCGCGCCAGCGGTGCCGGTTCTAAATGCCTTCATCGAGGCAGAACTTGAGGGCGCACCCGTTGATGTCCCAAGGAAATCTCGTGCCCCAGAGGTTGTTGGCCAACTAAATGAGTTGTTCCACAATGCGCTTCGGGAACACGCGGGTAACAATTCGCTTCAGGGTAGATAGCCTTGACGTGCCGTGTTCTTTAACCCCAGCGTGGGCAGCGCCGCATTCCCCATCCCCCCCAAGCTCACCACCATCAATATCTGTCGGTTGTTCTGCCGGGCTACGGGGTCGCAAATATGGGCTGTCCTGCCCAAATTTGCTTTCGCTGGCCTCCCTGCCAGCTCAACCCCTACACCCGGCTGGCCGTAAGTAGGCCAGCGCCGTGCGGGTGGTGAGCAAGGGGGTAAACACCGAACGGTGAATGCTATGTGCATAGCGGTTTGCGATGTCCGCGGCGCAGTGAGAGTGCGGCCACAGAAACTGCCCTCCGGGCTTGGTAAGCCGTGACTCGTTTGGATAGTCTGGCCCCGTGAGCCTAACCCATGGTCACGCTCAGGGATTAGATCAAGGTCGCCAACAAAATCAACTCATCAACAGGACTGAACGAGCATGTATTGGCATCCGCGGGATAAAGAATGGCTGGCCGCACGCAAGGCGGAGTGGCGCCAGGTGAAGTACAACCTGAATATAATGTCGTCGAGATA
>JAFOOX010000015.1 GCA_017425245.1 Gammaproteobacteria bacterium | reverse complement strand
TCGGTTAAGTTGCCAAGGTATGAACAGATCACAGATGTCTTAACCATCATCGGCATACCTACCGCAGGCTGGAGCCAAACGGTGAGAGTCGCGGAACCTGGAAAACTTCGTCAAACGTGTAGTGAACGTCGCCGAAAAAAATCCAGAATCAGGTGCGGAAAGTCGGGTACAGCGTGCCGCCGGCGCTCAGTGGTGCCGAGCGGAGGGTGATTTCCGCTTGATCCGGCTGGCTGATGCGCAGCTGGTAGCTCTGTAACTGCGGGCGAGCATTCGCCAGCGTCACCACTTCAGCCGCCGCCAGCGTCAGGGCGAGTTGAGGGTGGTTGAGCAATGTCCGTTCATAGCCACTCTGAGCTGGCAAGGGCGCCGGGTTAACCGGAATCCACAGCGGCTGGCCGCTGACATAGCCCTCATTCAACACCGTACAACCGATGGTTGCCGCCGCCTCCGGCGTGGCTTCAGCTGCCGCTGTAACGGCGGCAATGAATAAGGCTGATGTGAGTGCTCTCAGGCGAAGCATTGCGTGGTTCATGGGTACAAGTCCTTTTGCAGCAGGGCGAGGATAGCCGATTGCCGTCGCGTGGGCGCGACAGCCCACTCCAGGCGGCGTAGTCGCAGCCGCCGCGTAGCGGCATTAAAGGCCTCGCCACAGGCGCAATGGCCGCGGAGCGGCGAGCTGCCTACTGGCAATCAAACCGCACTTTCACGCTGTCGGCCGGATTGCCCGCTGGGCTAGCGGTGGCGGTGCAGCGGCTGCTGTTTGCGGCCAGCTGACGGGTGATGCGCACCAGGCCGTTGGCATAGTCGCAGCTCAGCCAATATCCCGAGGGGGAACTGCTGGCCAGGGTCCACAGGGAGGGGCCGTCACTGTCGGCGTTGTCGGGTACCAGCGACGCCTGCTCCTCCGGCGGGCCATCAAACAGGCTTGCCCCCGACAGCCACACCCGCCCCGGTGCCACGAGGGCGCGGGCGTCGGCCGGCAGGCTGACGCCGGTCAGCGGGCTAGCGTTTAGGTCCAGATAATCGGGGCAGGTGAAGGTCTCGCCGGCGCAGGCCAGCAAGGGCAGGGCGGCAAGCGCCAATAGCAGGGATTTCATGACGGCCTCGTTAGTCGATGATGGCGTAGGCCTCGGCATTATTGCTGGGGTCAATAAAGGCCCCGCCGGGCAGTTTGCCCTTGCGCCGGATATAGCGTTTGGAAACCTTGGGTTTGCTGGCGTCACTGGCCCACTGATCCATTACCCAGATACCGCCGCCATCCTGACTGATGAAAAAGGCCGCATGGTTACCGTTGGGCAGGCTCTGATAGCGGCCGTTGACGAAGGTGGCGATGGCGGTGCCTTTGGCGATGGTGCTGTTGCCCCAGACGGCGGCACCCTCTTGCCACTGACTGGTGGCGGGTAGATTGGCGTAGTGGCGCACCAGTGCCACGCACTGCTTGTTGCCAACCTTGTTGCTGTTTTGCAGGTCATCGACCTGGGCGTAGACATAAGCCACGGGAACGTTCCTTGTTGTTGACGCTGGCAAGCTCAAACCTGCCGCTGTTTACATCCTGTAGGGCAGCTGCCTGAAAGCAGCGCGAGCCACAGCTTGCCGATAGCGGTATCTCTTGGCAAGCCTGCGCCCAGTGTGGTCGTGAGCAGAACCGATGACATCCACTCGCCAACAGCGGTAGTGCCGTATTCCAACCCCTCGATCACCACCCGTACTCGCTCTGCAGTCACCCGTTTGAGCGCTAGCGCGATCACCGCGCAGCCCGCCACGGCCGGCGCTCTATTCCCCCCGTGATCACCACCCGCACGGCGCAGGCTAAGCCACGGCCAGCTGGGCGAAGGGGTTGCGCTGGCAGGGATGCCAGCGCAAGCAAATCTGGGCAGGAGAGCCCATATTTGCGACCCCGTAGCCCGGCGGACCACACAACAGTTGCCGATGGTGGTGATCTTTGGGGGCCGACAGGGTTCGCCAAGGGAGGGTTCGGCGACCCTCCCTTGGCTCGTCGGGCGGGGGCGACACCCCGCGAATTGCAGCGGCGCAGCCGCATCTGCCGCGCAGCGGCTATCTAAGTCCGGTCAGTCGGCGCTCTGATCAAATCGCGACGCGATTTGTCTCAACGCCGGCCATGCAGTTGCAGCCAAAGTTGTGCTCGTCGGGCGGGGGCGCGACAGCCCACTCCGGCGCCGCAACCAGTCGCATCACCGCGCAGCTTTCAGCTTCTGGTTTGGGCAACTTTCGGCCAGCAGCGCTGGATCCGCCTCGGCAAACTCAAAGGTGGGCTGCTCAGGGTTAGCGGGTTGGCCACTGATCTGCAGCAGGGCGGCCTGATACTGGGCTGGTTCTATTCCTTGCGCGATCACCAGCCCGCTGACGCCCTGCTGGTACAGGTAGACGGCGTAACGTGGCGCCAGGTCGTTGGTCAGTGGCAAGACAGTCACGCCTGCCGAGGTGGGTAGCTCCGTTGCAAACTGGTTCACGGCCGCTGACCAATCGGCATACCACTCGCCATCACTGGGATCGCCAGCGGCGACCACCACGCCAACACCACCCTGCGCATAAGCCGCGCAGGCGCTGGGTCGCTCCGCTATGTCGCTCCGCTATGTCGCTTGGCTCACTGGTGGCAGCAAACAGGGGAGACGCACCCAGCAGCAGGGTTGTCAGTAGCGAGATTGCACGCATGTGATGGCGTCGCTTTGGCGGATGACGGTACGGGCCAATGTAACCGATTGGCCCTATGGCGCAATCAGCAGGCCGCGTGTCTGCAGACGACATATCGCAGGCTCTGACCTTGCCTGTACGTGCTGTTCCGCCTAGAGTTGCCGTCAGCCCTTCAGGACGAGGGGATTGGTCACCAAGGAGGAATTAATGACCACGCTTGATCTCAGCCCCATCACCCGAGCCCACAGCCAAGTACTGATCTTTGGCGAAAGCGCCCACGCCACTCGTGGCTTCAAATATGAAATCGCAGCCCTGCTGCGCACCCTGCGTAACAAGGGATATCGCCACTTTGTCATGGAGATGTTCTCCACCGACATGAACGCGCTTCTGGCCCGCTATTCCTCATCGGGTAGCGGTGAGACGGAGTTGCTGGCGCATTTGCAAGCTAACTGGCGTTGGGTTGAGCAATCACCGCGCCACTACTTCGACTTGGTAACTGCCGCTCGCCAGGCGGGGATGATGCTCTGGGGCATGGATCTGCCGCTGGCCGATTACATCCATACCGAAGACCCGTGGGAACATAGCCGGCGTAATGAACACATGGTGAATACGCTGCGCCAGGTAATGGCCAGAGCGGATGGAAAGCTGGTGGTCTACACCCACATCCTGCACGGTTCACACTACGTTGAGCGACGGCAGGGGGAGCTGTATCAGCATGTGGGGCTCAAGGAGTTATTGCTCAAAGCGGGCGGTGGCCTGCAAGGGGCAAACCCGCTGTTGGTTGAGTTGGTCGGCAGCCCCTTCTGTATGGCGGTCAATGACTGTATTGAGGGAAACACCAAGGTAGAGGTGGATGCTCGCCGTAGTGGCCGGGCACAGCAGCGATTTCTGGTGCGGCGCCCCTACAACTTCAAGGATCCTGACTACCTGCTTCATTTGCCGCAGTTGCGCTATCAGCCATAGGTCAAGTCGCCATGACTAAGCGACTGAAACATCTGCTTATGCTACCGCTGCTGGTGGGCGGGCTCTGTCAGGCTCGCCCGGCGATTGACCTTGAAGCGGTCGATCAGATGTCAGATAGGGCGCAATGCGCGGAACTAATGCGGCGTCACGACACGCTGGGAGCCGAGCTTCCCTGCCGCCGGGCGGCTGCCGCTGGTGACTTCGGCTCTTTGCTATTGCTTGGCAATCTCGACGGTCACCCACCGCGATACAACGCGGCACTGGCCGCTGCTCAGAAGGGCGATACGACAGCAGCACTTTACCTGGGCGAGGCTCTGCTGCTCAGCCGTGTTCCCCCAGTGGCGGAGGCGCACGATCGGGCGTTGTACTGGCTGAACCACGCAGCCAGTCAGGGACTGGCAAGAGCCGACTACTGGATAGGTGTTGCATATGCCTATGGTCGCTTTCCGTCGGCCAATCGCGACCTGCCTTTGGCGATGGATCATTTAGGCCGAGCTAGCGCCAAGGGTGATCGCGATGCAACGCTGCTGCTCGCGCAGCTCGGCTTGTATCAGCAGCTGCTACCACCTAAGGCGGCCCTATCGTTGCTCACCAAGGTTGAGCCCGTACCGCGAGGCTCAGATTGGGGGTGGGTATTTGAGAACGGCGTTGGTGCTGCTCGTGATCCGGCCAAGGCGGAGGCGTTGTATTGGGAAGCTGGCGATCTGCTTGGGGCTTTTCGGGGCTTGCAATTGTTACGCGCTCGGGCTCATGAGCAGCAAGAGTTGCAGCAGGCGGCACAGCACTTGGCGAAGTTGGCGTTGATTGACCACCCTGAACCTTGGGTGACTGCAGCACCTATGCCTCACGGCGATGCCTGCCGGTTGCTGGCGGGCTTGTTTGCCAGTGGTGTGATCAGCCCGCTGCGTAACAGCGATAGCAGCAGTGAAGCGGCCCTGTGGTATCGGTATGCCGCCTTTTACGACCAGCGTAACCGTCCGCTGACCCGCTGAGTGTTCTATGCGTATCAAGCTCTGTCTCAGGCTAAGCGCGGTGCTGCTGTTGTTGGCGCCGGCTTGGTCTATCGGCGGCCCTGTGGTGAAGGCAGAGCAACTGGCTGGCAAGTCGGTTGGTCAGCAGTGCCAGCTGCTGACGAGCAGAGGTGGCTGGGTTGAGGCGCGCCCTCTGTGCGAGCAAGCGGCGGCTCAAGGTGATTTTGGCGCCATGCTCAGTCTGGAGTGGATCAAGCAGACCCATCGGCCGCTCTATCCTGAAGCCCTGGCCTTGGCCAAAGGGGGCAATGCCGATGCCGCCAGTTATCTCGGGGCTGCACTGCTGCTGGGGCAAATGGCGGAGACTGTTGCCCCCAGTGATCAGGCCCTGCACTGGCTGCAGCTAGCCGCCGATAACGGCAATGCGGAAGGGCATTACTGGCTGGGCGTTGCCTACAGCTACGGTAAGTTCCCGGGGGCCGAAGCGGATCTGGTAGTGGCGGCGGGCCATCTGCAACAGGCCGCTGAGGGTGGCCATGGTGCAGCGGCGCTGCTGCTGGCTGAGCTGCATCTTTACCGTCAGTTCGGCCAGCCTGCTGACGCGCTGCCGTGGTTACGCCAAGGGCAGCCGACGCCAGAGGGCTCCAATTGGGGCTGGATCTATGAGCACGGCATTGGCGTGCCCGTAGATCTACTTAAGGCCGAGGCCATCTATCGTCAGTCATCAGATGCGCTGGGGGCGTTTCGGGCACTGCAACTGATGCGGCTGCGCCCGCATAGCAGCGAGGAATTACAACAGGCCGCTCAACGGTTGGAGACCAAGGCCCTGACGGATGAGCCGGCGCCGTGGCTGACTGCCAAGCCGACGGTTAATGGTGATAGCTGCAGACTGTTGGCCGGCCTTTTTGCCAGCGGCCAGAGCAAGCCGACGCGCTCGGCCGATGTCGCCGCCGAAGTCACGCGCTGGTATAGCTACGCTGCCTTTTACGATCAAAAAGGCAGAGCTGCGCCTTAGGCGAATCTGCCAACCAGTTTGCCACCTGTCGATTGCCAGCCGGCCAGCGTGATCACCGCGCGGCACGCCACGGCCTACCCAGATGCGAGTGACGAGATACGAGTAGCGGGTGAGCACCGAGCGTGGCCCGCTTGCTCTGCTGTCACTCGTTTGAGCGCCAGAGCTATCACCGCGCAGCCCGCCACGGCCGGCGCTCTATTCCCCCCTTGATCACCACCCGCACTCACGCCAGCCAACCCACGGCTGGCCGGGTCTTAGGGGTTGAGCTGGCAGGGATGCCAGCGAAAGCAAATCTGGGCAGGACAGCCCATATTTGCGACCCCGTAGCCCGGCAGAACCTTCGTCAGTAATAGATAGTGGTGATCTCGGGGGCGCCCGGGTGTGCAGAGGGGCGTGGCGATACGCCCCTCTGCCCCAGCGCGAGGTGGGCAGCCTCGCATTCTGCCGCGGCGCAGCCGCATTCTGCCGCCACGCAGCGGCATCCAAAAAACACAACGGCCGCACAAGGCGGCCATTGTCGGGCAGGGCGGGGCGAAGCCCTGAGAATGTGGCGGCCGGTTAGCGGCTAACCCCTAACAACGGCGCCAAAAACCGCCCGGTATGCGACGCCGGCTCCGCCGCGATCTGCTCCGGGGTGCCGGCGATCAGGATACGGCCACCGCCGGAACCCCCTTCGGGGCCGAGGTCGACCAGCCAGTCGGCGGTTTTGATCACATCCAGATTGTGCTCGATCACCACCACCGTGTTGCCGTGGTCGCGCAGCTTGTGCAGTACATCGAGCAGCTGCTGGATGTCGTGGAAGTGCAGGCCGGTGGTGGGTTCGTCGAGGATATAGAGGGTGCTGCCGGTATCCCGTTTGGACAGTTCCCGCGCCAGCTTGACCCGCTGCGCCTCGCCGCCCGACAGGGTGGTGGCCGACTGGCCGAGGCGGATGTAGGAGAGGCCGACATCCATCAGCGTTTGCAGCTTGCGCGCCAGCACCGGCACGGCGTCGAAGAAGGCGCGGGCATCCTCCACCGTCATCTCCAGCACCTCATAGATGTTCTTGCCCTTGTAGCGCACATCCAGGGTTTCGCGGTTGTAGCGCTTGCCCTTGCACAGATCGCAGGGCACATAGACATCAGGCAGGAAGTGCATCTCCACCTTGATCAGGCCATCGCCCTGACAGGCCTCGCAGCGCCCGCCTTTGACGTTGAACGAGAACCGCCCCGGCTCGTAGCCGCGTGAGCGGGCCTCCTGAGTGCCGGCAAACAGCTCGCGAATGGGGGTGAACAGGCCGGTGTAGGTGGCGGGGTTTGAGCGCGGGGTGCGGCCGATGGGCGACTGGTCGATATCGACGCATTTGTCGAACTGCTCCAGCCCCTCAATGGCCTGATAGGGGGCGGGCTCGTCGCCGCCGCCGCCGTTGAGTTTCTGGTGGGCGATGCGAAACAGAGTGTCGTTGATCAGCGTCGATTTGCCCGAGCCGGAGACGCCGGTAACGCAGGTCATCAGCCCCACCGGCAGCGCCAGATCGACGTTCTGCAGGTTGTTGCCGCTGGCCCCTTTGAGGGTCAGCCAGCGCTCGCCGGGGGCATGACGCTCACCCGGAATGGCGATCTGTTTGCGCCCGGAAAGGTACTGGCCGGTGAGCGATTCCTCGCTGGCCATGATGTCGGCCATGGTGCCCTGGGCGATCACCCGGCCGCCATGAACACCGGCACCGGGGCCGATATCCACTACATGGTCGGCGGCGCGAATGGCGTCTTCATCATGCTCGACCACGATCACCGTGTTGCCGAGGTTGCGCAGGTGGACGAGGGTGCCCAGCAGCCGCTCGTTATCGCGCTGATGCAGGCCGATGGAGGGCTCATCGAGCACATACATGACGCCGACCAGACCGGCGCCGATCTGGCTGGCCAGACGGATGCGCTGGGCCTCACCGCCCGACAGGGTCTCAGCCGAGCGCGACAGGGTCAGGTAGTTGAGGCCGACATTGACCAGAAACTGCAGGCGGTCGGTCACCTCTTTGAGGATCTTGGCGCCAATGGCCCCGCGCTGCCCCTCCAGCTGCAGGTTGTGAAAGAAGTCGAGGGTGTCGCCGATGGCGCCATCGCTGACCTGACTGATGGTGGTGTCGCCGATATAGACATGGCGCGATTCGCGCCGCAGGCGGGTGCCGTGGCAGCTGGGGCAGGGCTTGTTGCTGATGTACTTGGCCAGCTCCTCACGTACCGAGCTGGATTCGGTCTCTTTGTAGCGGCGGGCAAAGTTGTTGACCACCCCTTCAAAGGGGTGGCGGCGCACCACCTTGTCACCGCGATCGTTGACATAGGTGAAGGCGATCTCCTCCTCGCCGGTGCCAAACAGCACCACCTGTTTGGCGCGGTCGGTCAGCTCGGTGAAGGGAATATCCAGCTCGAAACTGTAGTGGCGGGCCAGCGAGCTGAGCATCTGGTAGTAGTAGAAGTTGCGCTTGTCCCAGCCGCGAATGGCGCCGCCGGCCAGGGTCAGCTGCGGGTTGTGGATAATGCGCTCCGGGTCGAAAAACTGCTGGTTGCCGAGGCCGTCGCAGGCCGGGCAGGCGCCCGCCGGGTTGTTGAACGAGAACATGCGCGGTTCCAGTTCCGCCACCGAGTAGCCGCAGTGGGGGCAGGCGTAGTTGGCCGAGAACAGCAGCTCCGGTTTATCCGGCTCATCCATCCATGCCACCCGGGCCACGCCATTGGCCAGCTTGAGGGCGGTTTCAAAGGACTCGGCCAGCCGCAGCTGCAGGTCGTCGCGCACCTTGAAGCGGTCGATCACCACCTCGATGCTGTGCTTTTTCTGCAGCTCCAGCTTGGGCGGATCGGTCAGATCGCAGATCTCGCCGTCGATGCGGGCGCGGATGTAGCCCTGGGCGGCCAGGGTCTCCAGCGTCTTGCTGTGCTCACCCTTACGGTTTTCGACGATGGGCGCCAGCAGCATCAGCTTGCTGCCCTCGGGCTGGGCCAGCACCGTGTCCACCATCTGGCTGACGGTCTGAGCCGCCAGCGTCACCCCATGTTCCGGGCAGCGCGGCTCGCCAACGCGGGCAAACAGCAGGCGCAGATAGTCGTGAATTTCGGTGATGGTGCCGACCGTCGAGCGCGGGTTATGGCTGGTCGATTTCTGCTCGATGGAGATCGCCGGCGACAGCCCCTCGATGGCGTCCACATCCGGCTTTTCCATCAGCGACAGAAACTGGCGGGCATAGGCTGACAGCGACTCGACGTAGCGGCGCTGCCCTTCGGCGTAAAGGGTGTCGAAGGCCAGTGATGATTTGCCCGAGCCCGACAAACCGGTGATCACGATCAGTTTGTCGCGGGGCAGGGTGAGGGAGATGTTCTTGAGGTTATGGGTGCGGGCACCGCGAATATCGATCTGATCCATGTAGCTCTCCCGGCCGACAGCGAAGCCTGACAGGATCGCACAACATCGGCATTGATGCACAGGCGCTGTGATACGCAACAGCCAGCGGGGCGGACCAGCCGGTTAGCGCGGTGCCTGCGGGTGGCTCGTTGGCCACTTTGTGCGCTCACGCAAGGTTGTAGCACCGGTGGTTTACCATACTGGCACTGATCACAGGTCGTGGGGTTGGCGACTATGGTGACCCATTTGCGGCAGTTGTTACTGGCCGTGGTACTAATGCCAACACTGGTGATGGGGCAGCCCGTTCCGCTGGTCAGCGGTATCGGTTATCCGCCCTTTGCTGATCAGCGACTTCCCGGCGGTGGCATTGCCACCCGCGTGGTGGTGGCCGCTTTCGAACGCATGGGCGCGCAACCCACCGTTGACTGGTTGCCCTGGCGCCGGGGCTATATAGCCACGCTCAATGGCGACTACGCCGCCACCTTCCCCTACGTCCGTACCGCTGAACGGCAGCGGGATTTTCTCTATTCAGATCCGATCTTCCATGGCGAGGTCTATCTGTATGCCCTACCGGAGCAGCCAGAGGTGCTGACGGTGGAAGGGTTGCGTAACCATACCCTGTGCCAGCCTTGGGGCTGGACGGTGGACATTGACGGCTATCTTGAGTACGCCATCAAGCGCGGCCATATCCGGCTGGAACAGCCCATTGGGCTGGATACCTGCTTTGAGATGTTGCGCCATGGCCGGGTGGATGCGGTATTTTCGTCACCCGAGGTGACCGACCATTTGCTTGCGGAAATGCTGCCACTACAGCTTGTGCGTGCGCCACGGCCACTGGCCAAAACCGAGCTATACCTGATCGCGCCGCGCTCCGGGCGCGACAGTGAGCGGTTGCTGGAGGAGTTCAATCAGGCGCTGGCATTGATGAAAGCGGATGGTAGCTTCGAGCGCCTGTTGCGCCCCGCCCGCTGACCACAAAACCCCATTAAGTGCAGGGCTGGGCCTTGCCGCCAAGGGTGCTAGAATGCCACCCTTGTGTTGCCTTGGGGTGAGCATGTCTCTTAATCGCCTTGAACGTCGCGCCGCCATTGCCCTGGCGCTGGTGTTTGCCAGCCGCATGCTCGGGCTGTTCATGGTGTTGCCGGTCTTTGCTCTTTATGCCGGCGACTATGCGGGTGCCACCCCCGATCTGATCGGGCTGGCGATCGGCGCCTATGGTGCCAGCCAGGCATTGCTGCAGATCCCCTTTGGCGTCTGGTCTGATCGTTTCGGCCGCAAGCCCCTCATCTATATTGGCCTGCTGCTGTTCGCCGCAGGGAGCATGGTGGCTGCCAGTGCCGACCATATCGGCTGGGTGATTGTCGGCCGCGCCATTCAGGGGGCCGGGGCGATCTCCAGCGTATTGTTGGCTCTGCTCTCCGATCTGACCCGGCCGCAACGGCGCACCACCGCCATGGCCATTATCGGTGGCGTTATCGCCCTCTCCTTTACCCTGTCGATGGTGATCGGGCCGATGCTGGCCCCCAAAATCGGCCTCGCCGGGCTGTTCTGGCTGACCGCTGCCATGGCCGTGGGCGGCATGCTGCTGGTGCGTTTTCTGGTGGCTGATGTGCCGCCACTGCAGGCAGCCGATGCGGTGGCTGAACCACAGCGATTGCCGCAGTTGCTGCGTGATGGCCAGTTGCTGCGGCTTAACGCCGGGGTGCTGATCCTGCATCTGCTGATGACCGCCACCTTTGTCGCCCTGCCGGGCTGGCTGCTGGCCGCCGGTTGGGCCAAAGGCGATCAGGGCTGGCTCTACCTGATTGGGCTGGTCGCTTCGTTCCTGCTGCTGTGGCCACTGCTTAAACTGGGCAAGCGCCACGGTACTCTGCCGCTGCTGCGTTTGTGTCAGCTGTTGCTGGCGGCAGTGGCCCTCGGCTTGGCGCTGGTGGCCCCCGGCATGGCTGCGGCCGTGACGCTGCTCGTAGTATTCTTTACCGCCTTCAATTATCTTGAGGCCTCATTGCCAGCCCTGCTGTCGCGCATGGCGCCAGCCGGTGCCCGTGGCAGCGCCATGGGGCTCTATTCGACCGCCCAGTTTGCCGGTGCTTTTATTGGTGGTGCGGGCGGCGGTTTGCTACTGCATCACGGCAACAGCCAAATTTTGTTCATCGTGCTGGCCCTGCTGGCGCTGGTGTGGAGCTGGTTGAGCCGGAGATTGATCGCGGTCGATGGGCTCAAGGTGGTCAACTACCATCTGGGGCCGAGTTTGCAGGATGAAGCCGCGCTCTGCCGCGAGCTGCAACAGCTGGATGGAGTGGTGGAAGTGCGCGCCCTGGTTGCTGCCGCCACCCTCTATCTCAAGGTTAATGTGGATGAATTCGATAGCAGCGCGGCCCATGCGGTGATTGACCGTTACAGCCGCGCCCCGAGTTGAGTGGAGAGAGCAAATGGCCACCCGTGGCGTTAATAAAGTCATCTTGATCGGCAACCTCGGGCAGGACCCGGAGGTTCGTTACACCCCCAACGGCGTGGCCATTGCCAACCTGCGTCTGGCCACCAGCGAAAGCTGGAAGGGTCAGGACGGTCAGGTGCAGGAGCGCACCGAGTGGCACCGCATCGTTATGTACCGCCGTCTGGCCGAGATCGCCGGCGAGTATGTGAAAAAGGGCTCCAAGCTCTATATCGAAGGCAAACTGCAGACCCGCAAGTGGCAGGATAAAGACGGCCAGGACCGCTACACCACCGAGATCGTCGCTGACGAGATGCAGATGCTCGACGGTCGCCCCGGTGCCGGCGGCGATGCCCCTTCTGCCCGTCAGGGTGGCGGCAACTGGCAGGGCGGTGGCAATGCTGGCGGCAACGCCGGTGGCGGCTGGCAGAACGAGGCCCCGCCGGCTCGCAATCAGGGCGGTGGCGGCTTTGCGCCCGCTGGTGGCCAGGGTGGCGGTCGCCCGGCCAGCAACGCCCCGGCCCAGCAGCCCGGCAACTTCGCCGAACCCAACCTCGACTTCGACGACGACATTCCGTTTTAAAAAACCACGGACGAGTTGAAACGAGCAACATCAGGCGGCCTTAGGGCCGCCTGATCTGTTTGGGGGTTTCAAGAGGGTCGGTGAAAAATTGACTTGCATCAAGGCGGAATATTGACGCAATCCTGTCAGGCCGTATCCTGAGCACTTTGGATGGGATTACCTCATCGCCCGCTGTTGTCAGGGACGTCACCGATGCGCGCTTCTACCTCTGCTCTCTCCCTCTGCCTGTTTGTTTCTGCAGTGCTGTCGCTGCCCGCCGTTGCCGAGGACTGGCAGCGAACAGTGGTGTTTATCAACGCCAACACCACGGTGGGGCAGGATCTTTTCGTGAAGGGTGGATTGAGTTATCCCTTCGCTGCCCGCTTTGGTTTGAACTGCTCAACCGACCCGCAGCTGTGCGCCATTCCCATCCGCCACCACAGTCGTCCGACCCAGGCAGACTTCGTCAATGATAGCCAGCTCGACTGGTTTGGGCCTGAGTCGGGGCAAAGCAACAGCATCGGCACGCCACTGGTGTGGACCACCAACAGTTGGTCTTCCAACATGGGCGCTGAAAAGACGGTGGCCCGAGATGGCTACGGGCTCACTCCCTTAAATACCTTTGGTTCCCACTACTGGATGCTTGATGTCGAGATGGACTGCGACCGGACCGGCGATGGCTGGTTTGAGGTCAAGGCATTCTGGGCAAAAGGTGCTGGTTGGGAGCCCTATATCGGCCAAAACGATGGCCCGTACGTCAACGAAAACCACTTTGCCCAGTGCGGCCGAATCAGTGTCTTTACCTTCGGCCAGAAGAGCTATCAACATACCAGTGCTCCGCAGGGCCCGCAGTTCAGCTCCTCCCTGCCCGTGGATGCCTATGCTGGCCAGCCTTATGTTTATCAGCCTGAGCTGACCATGCCAGCGGCCAGCGGTAGCCGTTATCAGCTGCTGACCGGTCCAGAAGGTATGACCATCAATGCGGATACGGGCGAGCTGAGCTGGACGCCGGGTTCCGATTATCTGAACCCTTCGGTTGACCAGCTGGCAGTCTGCGAGCTCAGCGAAGATGACGTGGTTGAGCAGCACAGCTATGCAGATTTTGCCGATCTCAACGCCTTTACCCTTAACGGTGATGCCCAGCGGTTGAACCCGGCCGTACAGCCCGGCGTGCTGCGCTTGACCGACAGTCTGTGGCAAAGCGCCTCGGCCTTTTTGCGTGACCCGGTGACGCTGCGTGACAGCGGTGGTTTCCGTGCCTCGTTCAGTACCGCTTTCAGCTTCCAGACCAGTGCTCCGCAAGGGATGTCTGATAGCGACGGTCAAGGGGCCGACGGGGTTGTTTTTGTGGTGCAGACCTTGGATGACGAGGTTGGTGCCGTCGGTGGCGGCATCGGTTATCAGGGGATCGCCCCCAGCATCGGTATCGAGTTCGACAGCTGGAACAATGGCGCTCAGGACGGCTACGACGGTAACCACTTGGGGCTCAACATTAACGGTTCGGTGGCCTCGCAGCAGCGGGTCAAAGTTGATGGCCGTTTTAATGATGGCAACCCATGGTTCGTGTGGGTGGACTATGAGGGAGCCAGTCAGCGCCTTGAGGTACGTCTGGCCCGCACCAATCAGCGCCCCTTGAGCGCTGCGCTGAGTACCCAGATTGACCTGCCTGCCATTCTCAAACGGGAGATGGCCTACATCGGTTTCTCGGCCGCTACCGGGGCCGCCGCCAACGTTCACGATCTGCTCAACTGGCAGTTCATCAACCGCTATGCCCCGGTGGGCGAAATGCCCGATCTGGTGCCCTTCAACCTGCAACTCATGACGCAAGCTGGCCATCATCTGCTGACGGCCGATGTCATCAACCGTGGGGTTAAGGCTTCCATGGACGGCTTGAGCGTGGCCAACATTAACGGCCTGCCGGGCAGTGGCGCCTCGCTGGGGTTGGCCCAACTCGGTGGGCTTGCGGCCGGCCAGACGCAGCGAGTGCAGACGACGTTGGACTGGTCGCGGGTGACCTCTGCGGACTGGCGGGTATTTGCTGACAGCCAGCAGCAGCAGCATGAATGCGATGAGGCGAACAATCAGGCCCGTGCGGCGTTAGTACGCATTCTGATGCGTGATCCTTCGGGAGCCACGGCGGAACAGGTGGGTGCGATCACGGTGCGTGAACGTAATCGCCCGCCAGTGATTGTCTCTGAGCCTGTGGTGGTGGTTGGCCTCGGCCAGGATTACCGGTACCCGGTTGCCGCCGTTGATCCGGATCTGGGTGACCTGCTCGCCTTCAGCCTCGAACAGGCGCCTGCGGGGATGGTCATCGACAGCGTCAGCGGGGTTATTACCTGGCGCAGTCTGGCGATCGGAGAGTATCCGGTCACAGTCAAGGTGAGCGACCGCCGCGGTGAAACGGCACTGCAAAGCTATGTCGTGCGGGTCGAGATTGCCAACAACCAGCCACCACAGATCACCTCGTTGCCGTTAACACTGGCCACCGAAGGCAATGACTACCGCTACCCGGTGGTGGCGGTTGATCCCAATCCGGGCGACCAGCTGAGCTACGGCCTGACGGCCGGCCCGGCCATGGCCCACATCGACACCACCACCGGCCTCGTCAGCTGGCAGGCCGATCCCGCTTTCGCCTATGGTCCGGCAGAAGCCAACGCTTATTGCCAGCTTGAGGGCAGCAGCCGGGCGGCCGCCAGTAGCGCTGATGTGGTGGTCGTGCTCGACCATTCCAGCTCGATGTCCGATGAAACTGAGTGGGTGGCCGATCTGGTGCCAGCTCTTGAGGGTGGCTTGCGGGGGGCCGGTGTTGGTCTGATCGATGCTAACCAGTACGGGCTGGTGTTCTATTCGAGTTATATCGAGGAGGCCAAAGTCGCTGGCCGCACCATGGGGAGTTATCGCGATTTTCTGGCGATGGCCAAGCAGTTCCGTTTTGGTGGCGGCACCGAGGATGGTTACCTCGGCATCAATCATGTGCTGGCGAACTATCCGCTGCGCCCTGATGTGGCTCACAACATTATTCTGGTCACCGATGAACCCCGCGACGTCGTCGATGCCACGCTCACCAAAACGGTGATCAAAGAGCGTCTGCAAGCGGCGAATGCCACGCTTAATGTGGTGGTTAACACCGCGCTGGTGTGTGGTGACGGCCGCGCCGCCTTTGGTCTGACCGCCGATGGCGAGGGGCTGGTTGCCGACGGCAAGGGGAGTTTTCTGCGTTGCAGCGGTGGCAAGGTCCGCAATGCTGCTGATCGCACCAATGTCGAGTATGTCGAACTGGTGCTGGGGCTGGGCGGGGCAGCCTGGGATCTAAATGTACTGCGTCGTGGCGGGTTGAATGCGGTTTCCTTCTCCAATGCGCTCAAGACCATCAAGCTGCAGGAGATCATTCGCGACCTGCCATCCCAGCCGCTGGCGGATCTGGCCCTGGCGGATCTGTCATTGCAGCAGGTGGGTGATGAATGGCGACTGGCCGGTACGGTAGTCAACCGCGGCCTGGCTGCCACGGCGGTTAGCCAACTGGTGGTCACCGCTGCTAGCGCTGAACTCTTGCGCCTGCCGGTTCCGGCGCTGGCGGCTGGAGAACGCCATCCCTTTGCCGTCGTGTTGCCATTGGCGATGCAGACCGAGGTTGCCGTCGCGCTTGTAGAAGATGGCAGCAGTCCGCAGTGCAACACCCGCAATGATCAGCAGCGCCTGGCCCGCTTTGGCGTCAAGGCGACCGATCTGGGCGGATTGAGTGCCCAGCAGCATTACTTTGTGGGGGTTCAGGCCCAGCCTCAGCCGCCGGTGATTGCTGCGATCCCGTCACTGCAGGTTGGCGTTGGTGAACGCTTGACCTACCGCCTGAATGCTCAGGACCCCAACAGCGGCGACAACCTGCGTTATCGCCTGCTGGCCGGGCCTTCAGGGCTGGATGTCGGCGAGTTCAGTGGCCGTTTGACCTTCAAGCCAGATGCTTCGGTGTTGGGCAAGCATCAGGTTGAGGTTGCCGTCGAGGATCTCGGTGGACTGGCGACATCGACCAGCTTTGAACTGGAGGTCACAGGTACGGCGGCGTTGCCCCTGCGCTTCGATCAAGCGGTGGGCACAGTGCCGTTCCAGGCCAATACGACGATGACGCTGGATAACCCTTTCGTTGCTCCTGCCGGCACCGAGGTGGTGGTGAGCATGGTGGTGGGGCCTGACCAGTGCCGCATGGTCGACGCCCGCCAGCTTAGCTGTGATTTTGGTGCCACTGTGGGTGATGAACGCTTCATCTTCCTGCAGGCGCGGGATAGCTATGGCAACACCGCTGACAAGACGGTGATCATCAACCGGCCACCGGCCTTGACCAACAGCCCGCGTAACTTCGCGGTGGTTGACCGTGAGTACCGGTTCTCGCTGGCTGCATCTGATCCCGATGGTGATGCCATCAGCTACCGACTGATCGCCGGTCCTGCCGGGCTGACATTGTCGTCTGCGGGCCAGATCGTCTGGACCGCACGCAGTGATCTGGCTGGCCAAACCCCGGACCTGATCCTCGAGGTGGTCGACGCCCAAGGTGCCAGCCGGCGCTACACCTTCGGCATATGGGTGACCTTTAACCGTGCTCCGGAGATCACCTCACCGCCGGTCGTTACCGCCTTCACCAACCACAACTACAACTATGCCGTAGCGGTCAGTGATGCCGATGGCGACAGCGTGACCGTCCAGTTACTGGCGGCGCCCGATGGTATGACCATCTCCGGCCGCACCCTGCAATGGCGCCCATTGGGCTATCAGGCTGGGACCCATCTGGTTCGGGTGCGCGCTTTTGATCCCTTTGACGGCGAGGATATCCAGGAATTTGTGCTGACGGTGGCGGCCAACACTGCCCCAACCATTACCTCGACGCCCGGTGGTTCGGCTGTTAGCGGTAACCCCTATCAGTACCGCATGACTGCCAGCGATGCTGAGGGCGCCGCCTTGACCTGGACGCTGATCAAGGCGCCAGCAGGGGTCAGTCTGTCTGGGGCCACCCTCAACTGGACCCCTACCATCGCCCAGGTTGGCAGCCATGAACTGGCGGTCAAGGTCAGTGATGGCGCGGGTGGCGAGGCGACCCAAACCTTCACCCTAGTGGTGAGCGCCAACAGCGCTCCTCGCATCACCTCGGCACCTGTCCTCAGCGCCAAAGTGGCCCATGGCTATCGCTATTGGTACAGCGCCGTCGATCCGGAAGGTGGCGCCTTGACCTGGAGCCTGGTCAGCGGCCCGAGTGGTGCGTCTGTCAACAGCTCATATCTCGGTTGGACCCCGACCGCCGCCCAGGTGGGCGAATTCCCGGTGACCGTGCGAGTCACTGATCGTGCCGGCGCCTTCGCCGAGCAGAGCTTCACCATCAACGCCGTGGCTAACGCGGTGCCGCGGTTTACCTCGGTGCCGGTGGTCAACGCCACCAGCCTGCACAGCTACACCTACAGCGTTACGGCGACCGAGCCCGATGGCGACAGCCTGCGCATAAGCCTGGTTACCGCACCCGCTGGCCTCAGCCTGAGTGGTTGGACCCTGCGCTGGACGCCGACAGCCGCTCAGGTGGGTGACCACCCGGTGGTGATTAAGGCCGATGATTATCTCGGTGGTGAGGCGTTGCAGAGCTTTGTGATCAGCGTCCAGGCTAACCGCCCGCCGCAGATCACCACTGTGCCGCCGACGGCCGCTGCCGCCGGGCGGGCGCTCGCTTATCGCCATCAGGCCACAGATCCGGAAGGGGATAGCGTTACCTGGGCGCTCTACAGTGGCCCTGCGGGCATGACCAACGACAGCTACAACGGCGGTTACCTGCGCTGGACACCCACAGTCGCCCAGATCGGCAGCCACCGCGTGGTGCTGCAGGCGGTGGATCAGTTTGGCGCCGCTAGCGAGCACGCCTTTGACCTGGAGGTGGTGTCGAGCCTCGCCTTTGCCGAGGTTCCGCCAGCTGCCAGCATCAAAGTCGGCGATAACCACAGTGCCCGTTTTGTTGCGGTTCACCCCTCGGCCTCTATTGGTTACCAGCTGGTGACGGCGCCGACCGGGCTGGTCCATTCCGCAGGTGGCATCTCTTGGCGGCCAACGGTGGATGACATCGGTAGCCATCGGGTGCGGGTCAAGGCCTACACCAGTGGCGGCGAGGCGGCTGAAGCGGAGTACAGCATTGAGGTGATCGCGGCTAACAAGCCGCCGCTGATCACGGCCGTGGCCGACCAGTCAGCGGTGAGCACCCAGCCCTGGAGCTACAGCATCAGCGCCACCGATCCGGAAGGGCAGCCCCTGAGTTACCGCCTCAGCCGGGCACCCGCCGGCATGGTGATCGACAGCGCCAGCGGTGTGATCAGCTGGACACCGGCCAAGGATCAGGTGGCCAAGCATGGCGTGACCGTGGTGGTGACCGATGGCGAGGGGATGAGCGCGTCTGTGGCCTTCAATGTCACGGTCACCAAGCGCCCCAATACGGCACCGGAGTTCACGGCGACAGCCCCGACCGAGGTGACGGTTGAGATGCTTTACAGCTTCTTGGTCACCACCGCCGACGCCGATGGCGATACCGTCAACCTTAGCCTGATCTCGGCGCCAGCCGGCATGACTCTGAGCGCCAGCCACCTGAGCTGGACCCCCACGGCCGGCCAACTGGGCAAGCACCCGGTTGAGATTCACGCCAACGATGGCTTCGATATCAGCAAGTACAACTTCACCATCGACGTCACCAGCAGCAACCCACCGCCAGTGGCTACGCTTCACGACCTGCAGGATGGCCAGCGGATCACCGCACCAACCACCATTCTGGCCAGCGTCGACGACAGCAATCTGTCGCAGTGGGAACTGTGGTGGCGTCCGGTCAACGCTGCGGCCTCGGCAGCCCAGCGCCTTGCCAGCGGTAATGCTGTGGTCGCCAATGCCACCATCCATACCCTGGATCCGACCATGATGGTCAACGGCCAGTACCGCCTGAGCCTGCGTGCGGTGGATGCACAGGGTATCGAGGCAGTGGATGAGCGTACCCTGGTGGTCGATGGCGACATGAAAGTGGGCGCCTTCTCCATCACCCTGCTCGACCTTGAACTGCCCATGGCCGGTATGCCGATTCAGGTTAACCGCACCTATGACAGCCGGCGCCGTAGCGAGTCACTCGATTTTGGTTATGGCTGGTCGGTCGACTACCAGAGCGTGAAGATCGAGGAATCACGCGTCCCCGGCACCCACTGGCAGCTTAAAACCTATGCCACCGGGCCTCAGGGGCTGCTCAAAAAGTACTGTGTTGAGCCCATTGGCAAGCCTCAGGTCAGTATCACCCTGCCCACCGGCGAGGTTGAACGCTTTGATGTTGGGGTCAGCCCGGCCTGCAGTGATGTGGTACCCAATCGCAATGTCAGCCTGACCTTCAAAGCTGCGGGGGACACCACCTCGAAACTTGAAGGGCTGGATGACATTCATGGCTACCTGATCGACGACACTCTGTATGACGCCGGCGAGTATTCTCGCCCGCTTAACCCGCAGCGCTATCGTCTGACCAGCCGCTCTGGTTCGGTGTTCCTGCTGGATCAGGGCTTCGGTATCCGTGAAGTGAAAGATCGCGAAGGCAATACCCTGACCTACAGCCGCGATGGCATTGTCCACTCCTCCGGCAAGGCGATCAGTTTCCTCCGTGATGGCGCCGGGCGCATCACCACCATCACCGATCCGGCGGGCAACAGTTACCGCTACAGCTATGACGGTGCCGGTGATCTGCGTACCAGCAGTGACGCACTGGGTAACGTCAGCAGCTACACCTACTACGGTGATCATGGCCTGCGTGACCTGATCGACGCCCTTGGTCGGCGCATCGTGCGCAACAACTACGACAGTGCTGGCCGGCTGGTGTCACAAACCGACAGCGACGGCAATGTAACCCGCTTTGACCACAATCTGGCGGGCCGTCAGAGCAAGGTCACCGACCGTTTGGGGCGCGTCAGTTTCTTCTACTACGACGATGCCGGTAACGTCACCAGTGCCGTTAACGCCCTCAATGAGACCAGCAGCTTTACCTACGATGCGCGTGGTAACCGGCTGACTGAGACCAACCCTCTTGGGGAAACCACCACCCTTACCTACAACGCGGCCGGCGAACGTCTCAGCGAAACGGACCCGCTCGGCAACACCGTCAGCTACAGCGTTAATGACATCGGTATGCCGCTGACCGTGACTGATGCCATGGGCAACATCACCGAGATGGCCTACGGCATCAATGGCCGCCTGGAATGGGTAGAAGATGCGGCCGGTAACCGCTTCAGCAACGGCTACGATGGCAAAGGCAATGTGTCGCTGATCACCGATGCCCTCGGCCATGAAACCCGCTACAGCTACGATGCCAACGGCAACAAGCTGACCGAAGTGGCCGCAGATGGCGCCGAGTTCAGTTATGGCTACGACGCTAATAACAATCTGGTCAGCGAAACACGCACGCGCACCAGTGCTGATGGCGCCGTGGTGGCGGAGACCACCCACCACAGCTACGACGCGGTTAACCGCCGCATCGCCACCACCGATGCTTTGGGTAATACCAGCCGGGTCGAATATGACGCCAGCGGGCGCGAAACGGCGCGGGTTGACGCCAAGGGGCGGCGCACCGAAATGCGTTACGACGTCTATGGCAACCTGCTGGAGACCCGTTATCCCGATGGCACCAGCAGCAGTGCCAGCTATGACAAAGAGGGCAACAAGCTTACCGAGACCGACCGTCTGGGCCGGGTGACCACCTATATCTATGACGTGCTTAACCGCGTCTCGACGGTGAAGGATGCGGCCGGGAATGGAAGGCAGACCACCTATGACAAGGCCGGTCGGGTCCGTACCGAGCGTGATGCCCGCTATCTGACCACCAGCTATGAGTACGACGCCACCGGTCGCCAGACCGGGATCACCGACGCTGCCTTGGGCATCACCAGCCAGGATTACAACGCCAACGGCGAACTGATTCGGGTGACCGATGCGGAAGGGCGGGCCACCGCTTACCGCTATGACGAACTGGGTCGACGTACGGCGACCATCTTTGCCGATGGTACAGAAGTGCAGGATGAGTACGACGCGGCGGGCCGTGTGGTGCGTCGCATCGACCAGGCGGGACGCGCCACCAGTTTTGGTTACGACGCCATGGGCCGCCTTGTCACCGTCACTGATGCCAAAGGCGGCGTCACTCAGTACGCCTATGACGAAGCGGGCAACAAGATCAGCCAGACCGATGCCGAAGGGCGGGTAACGCGCTGGGAATATGATGCCCTTGGCCGTGAAATCGCCCGCACGCTGCCTCTCGGTCAGCGCGAAACCTTTGTCTATGACGAAGTGGGCAACCGCATCAGCCACACCGACTTCAACGGCGACACCACCAGCTACGAGTATGACCTCAACGACCGCCTGATCGCGGTCACCTACGCTGACGGCAGCGAGGAGAGCTACAGCTACGACGCTGAAGGTAACCGGCTGGCCGCCACCACCGCAGAAGGCACCTGGAGCTACGGTTACGACGCCCTCAACCGGCTGGTGGAAGAGCAACAGCCCGACGGCGCTGTGCTGGCCTACAGCTACGACGCAGAAGGCAACCAGACCCGCTTGCTGATCAGCTATGCCAACGGCACCAGCCGCAACCAGACGCAAAGCTACGACAACCTGAACCGCCTCTCGAGCCTCAATGACGGCCGTGGCGGCAGCGTTACCTACAGCTACGACAAAGTGGGCAACCTGCGCCGGATCAGCCGCGCTGGCGGGCTGACCACGGACTACAGCTATGATGCCCTGCATCGTCTGGTTCAGGTGCTCGATTACCGCTATCTGGCCAGCAATGTGGTCAACCGCCTCAGCTACACCCTCGATGCCACTGGTCGCCGGCTGCGCATCGACGAAGTCAGCGGCCGTCGCAGCGACTACGGCTACGACGAACTCTATCGCCTGATCAGCGAAACCATCACCGATCCGGTGGCGGGCAATTACAGCGCCAGCTATCAGTACGACGCCGTTGGCAACCGTGTTTACAGCATCATCGATGGTGTGCACACCAGCTACAGCCTGGATGCCAACGACCGCCTGCTGAGCGAGGGCGAGACCCACTACAGCTATGACGCCAACGGCAGCCTGATCCAGGAAGTGCAGGGGGCTGATGAAACCAGCTACAGCTACAACGCTCGCAACCTGCTGGCCGAGGTCATCAAAGATACGGCAGCCGGCGTGTCGGTGGCCGGCTACCGCTACAACCCGGATGGCATCCGCACCAGTCAGAGCGTTGATGGCGTCAGCACCCAACTGCTGGTCGACAGCAACCGCGACTATGCCCAGGTGGTGGCCGAGGTGGACGCCACCGGCACCGCCGAAGGCGAATATGTGCACGGGCTGGACCTGCTCAGCCAGCACCGGGCCGGGGTGCGGCGCGACTATCTGGCTGATGGACTGGGCTCGGTACGCGGCCTGAGCCAGGGGGTCACAGTGGTCGATGACTACCGTTATGACGCCTGGGGCAACCAGCTCTATCGCAGCGGCAGCAGCGCCAACCCCTATCTGTACAGCGGCGAGTGGTACGACAGCGCGCTAGACCAGTACTACCTGCGCGCCCGCACCTACGCCCCGCAATCCGGCCGCTTCGTGCAGATGGATAGTTGGATGGGGCGTCAGGGCGAGCCGGTGACCCTGCACAAATATCTCTACGGTAACGGCGACCCGGCAAACACAGTAGACCCGTCTGGTCACTTTGGCTTGGTCAGTATGGGGGTGGCGATGAACATCCGCTCCACCCTGTCGAATATGCAGATCGAAGTTGGCTTTAACATCCTGGATGCTGCCTTGGATCCAGACAGCGCGGCGTCGAGCGCAGGTGGAAACCTGTTGATGGGGTTGGCGGCGATAGGCGGCCCCGGTGCATTCAAATTGCTCAACATGCTTTCAGGCAAGTTTCGTAAGGTTTGTAGCGCCAACAGTTTTGAAGGCGAAACCATGGTTGCCACCGAGCAAGGCTTGGTCGCCATTCAAAACATCCGCATCGGCGACAAGGTTTGGGCCTACAACGAAGAAACAGGCGAGCGCAGTCTGCAGCCGGTGGTGCACCTGATTGAAGGGGAAGGCAGCAAGGAGATCGTGGAGATCAGCCTTGCCAGCGGTGAGGTGATCAACGCCACCACGGGTCATCCCTTCTATGTGGATGGCGAGTGGAAAGATGCTGGCGCACTGGCGATCAATGATCTGCTGCTGCGCCTGAGCGGTGAGCCTCTGGCTGTGGTTGGTTTGCTCTCTCAGAGCGAACAGACCAAGGTATATAACCTGACCGTTGCTAATGACCATACCTACTATGTGGGCGAAAGCGAGGTGCTGGCGCATAATGCCAATAAGTGCAAGGTCAACGGCATAGTTTGGGGAGAGCCCAGACCAAACTTGGAAATAAATGGGAAGCACGTCCCGGGACGTCCTGGCTACAGTAGAAAAGCAGGAACATTGCCAGAGGATTGGCAGTTGGCATTCAATAACGCGGCTTTGTTTGATGGTAAAAATTGGTGGGCGAAGGGACAGGGGGGAGCTCTATATAGATATTGTGATAGCAATACGGGGCATTTTCATTGGTGTGGTAGCACCAAGGACCTAATGGTTCCCCTAGAAAGAGGGTCTGTTCCTAGTGAAATCATTAAGGCTTTTGGGTTGCCCAAAAAAGGAGCTCTTTAGATGCTTTTTGGGGATGCTTCAAGTGTGGCACTGGAGATCTCACTATCTGCGACCTATCGTGGTTGGGGTAGGGTTTTCATTTGGATTGATGGCATAAGATTTGGCCAAGATGACTTTGACGAGGAGCTTGACCATTTTTTCCACAGAGCACTGAAGGATGTAGAGCGAAATACCGCCCATTTTTATGTTTCCAAGCACGTCTCTGGTTCTGACTACAAGCGTTTAGTTGATTTGGCGTATGACGACGAATTTGATGGGGCAATGCTGGGAATACCTGAGATTGGAGGGGGTGATTTTGTGGAATCCACTATCATTCGCTGGCCATATGCCTTTGATCGGATTCTACTTGGCTGTGTTCCCGCCGAGAGTGCAGATCACATAGTCGCTTTTGATGATGAGAGAAAAGTCTCCGGCTCAAAAATGGTTGATAAAGGGACGCTATGGAGCGTTTTGAAGATGGCCGGAGACTGGTGCCTAGAGCATGTGCCACCATCTGAGCGGTTGTAACGTGCCGTGTTTCCATGCGCCCCAGAATATGGAATTTCCAGCTCCAAGATCACCCGCAAGAAGTGATGAGGCAGCCAGATGATCTCAAAGAAAGACTTTATTAAGCACTTTTTCGCCTCCGAGCTTTGGGGCTGGATGCAAGACGGAGGCTTTGTTCAAGGAAAGGGGTGTTGGCTCGCCTACCGCAGTCGCGGTGACTTGCTGGATGTTCTAGAATTGCATCTTGTAGAACACAAAGAGGGCAGGGAGATTTTTCGCCTAGATGTATCTTATGCTCTGGCTGTTGAGTCTAAACAATATTTAGCTTTAGCAAGGAATGTTGATATAGACGAGAGTCTTCATGACATCGGTAAGCGCGAGGTTGGCTATCTCAAATGTGGACTTAGTGACTCATTTATTGAGGAATTTGAGGAGGGAAGTTGGTCTGTAAATGGTTTTATACATGATTACGGCGATTTTTTTCTTCGCAATGATAGCGAGTTAGAGATTTTTTGGCGGTTATTCCCACGTTCCATCAAGGAGCATCTGCTGCCCTGGATTGAAAAGGTGCAAACGCCTGAGCAACTCCATGCGCTGCTGCCACCGCTGTGGGCGGATGATCCTGTGGTTCGCCTGGCGCTACTTGGCGAGGAGCCCCCTGCGCCCACAGGGGTTGCCAGCCGCTGCCGGGTGATGGGCCGCTTTGGCGCCATCACTGCGGTAAAGGGGTAAGCGCCTCTGTTCTGGCTGATCTCCTGACCACAGTGCTGGCTGAGCGCGGTGTCAGCCTGGTGGTGGATGACGAGGGCGATGTGGAACTCTTTGAGATGCCGGGCTGGAGCTTGATCTACTGGCCAGACGGTCTGTGCGCCCACGACCAGCGGCTGGCCGAAGCGCTGTCGGCCAAGAGCGGTGCACTGGTTTCCAGCTGCAATCTTTATGACGATGACCTGTGGGAGCATGCGCTCTATCGCAACGGGGTGGAGCTAAACCGCTATCGCTCCGTGCCGGATTACCACGGCGACGAACGGAAGCCCGCCAAACTGCTGGACGTGTGGGGCGGCAAGCCTGCTGTCATTGCCGAGGCATTTGGCATCGACGTCAGCGCCATCGAGCGCTACTTCGAGCCAGAACCACCGATGGATGATGAGCAGGAAGGCTGGCAGGTGGTGGATGAACCTATAGATATGGATGAGCTGAACGCCAAAGCCTACCCAGATGATGAAGTGGAGAAAAGCAGCCCTCATCTGTTTACGGAGTTCTGGCGCAAAGTAGGCATTACCCTGCCGTCGCTAACCACCGACCCCAGCTACCGGTTCCGGCTTGGTAAAGGTTATGGCCGCAAGTTGTTAAGTAACCGCAGCTAACAGCACAGGAGAGCAAAATGGCGATTCAGACCTTTGTGTTTTTTACTCAGGAAAAGCCCCCAACGCGTGAACAGCTGCAACGCGTGCTGGATGAAGAAGGTCTGGCCTATTGCCTGCCGACTGATTTTGACTTGACGCAGCGCGAAGAGAGCGTGGCCAACGGCCACTTTGAAACGCTTGAGTCCTGCTTTGATTACATGCTGGATGACTACAGCGCTGATGATTGGCAGTGGGATGATGCGGATCTGCCGGTGCTTGGCCATCCTCAACGGCTGGTGTTTTTTAACACCTGGTCCAATGCCCAAGAGATCGTTGGCATGATAAGTGTGGCTGCGGCGCTGGCTAAATACACTCAGGGCGTGCTTATGAGCGACTTTTTCTCTGAGCAGCTGATCCCCGCCACGGACGCCATCCCCTTTGCCAAAGAGATTATCGAAAACTCCCGTGAGCAGTTTTCGGGTCCCAGTGCATTGCGCAGCGGTGCCAGTGAAGCGCAGGACGACGACGAAGAAGAGAATGTAGATGTCGGGGACATAGATCTGGGACACCCATCTTCAATTGGTCAAAATGCGACCATTCCCGATAAGGAGATCCATCTCTTCTTGGCGGGGAACGCCGGTCCGTACCGGTATCCGGTTCTTTAACAACTCGGCCATTCGATGGCAGCCGGGCGTAAGCCTGGCTCTCATCCTTTTCATAAATGGTGTACCGCCGGCCGGCTGTGGCAGCTGGTGGTCAACCGGGCAGATGACCTGCAGCAGCAGGATAGCGATGCCGGGGTGGTGACCACCATCGACAAGGTGACAGATCCGCTCACCAAACTGCCGATCCCCAATGTGATCACCACCCGCCTGCCCAGCGGCCTGACCAACGTCACCCGCATGGACAAAAGCTACGGCAGCGACGGCACCGATTTCAGCATGCAAACGCTAACCGTCAGCAGCAATGGCAAGGCCCACCAGCTGGTCAGCGACAGCCGTGCCGGCCTGCAACAGGTGACCACCGCCGCCAACCGTCAGGTCAGCCTGACCAAAGATCCGCTCACCGGCCTGCTGCGCGTGGCCAGCGTCAGCGGC
>JAFOOX010000014.1 GCA_017425245.1 Gammaproteobacteria bacterium | reverse complement strand
TGAACTGCTCGGGCGTGAAGGACTGAAGCCGCTCAAGTGCTTGGCAAAGGAACATAAAAAATCCGGGATCTGGAGTGGATCCCGGATTGTCTCTGATAACGCCGATCCGTCAATAACGCTCTAACTGATCGGCATTAGGCCTGCGGGCCCCGTTTCACTATCCATTGGCTGGATCAGCGCCGCTGCCAGCGCAGCGTCAGCCCCAGATTGCTATAGCTACAACGTGGCCCGCGCTGCGCATCGACACTCAGCCGCTGCTGATAATCCGCGCCTTGGCTCATGGTCGCAGTCAGGATGCCGTCATCACTGACATCCTCCCCTTTGGCCTCGGTTCCGGCAAAACAGCCACCGGTGAGCCACTGGCGCAAGCGGTCGCCCGCCAGCAGCCCTTCAACCTTGGCACTGGCATCCAGCCGAGGCAGCGTCTCGCCTGCCGCAAGGGTGACGGCAAAACCATTGCGGTCGAGGCGGGCCCTGTCGCCCTGCTGCAGATAGTGGTTGCGCAGCGGCCCCACAGTAACGCTGGCCCCATGGTCCACTCGCCGGGCGGCGGTGACGTCGTTAAGCCAGACGCCATTTTCACCCACCACCGCCAGCGCGGCCTGACCATCGCCCGGCGCCACCAGTAGCGCGGTGTTCTCATCGACCCCCACGCCAAAGGGCACGCCGGTCATTAACTGCAACACTGCCAGCCTTGGGTGGCGGGCCCGTTCCGAAAAGTGAGTATCCACTACGCCGAGATTAAACAGCCCCAGCCCGCCTGCGGCCAGATAGGTGAGATCATCAGGCTTGAGCCCGCCGCAGCCGCCACTGCGTTCACAGCCTTCACCGGGCGCGCCTGCGGCAAAGGCTCCACGAGCCAGCGCCGCGCGGCTATCGCCATTGCTGATCATCGGCACCGGATGGCCAAAAGCGCTGCCGCCCGCCTGCACCGCCGTGCCGGCACTGGTGCCGCCCACCACTAGCTGATCCGCAGCAAAGCGCTGCTGCAGCAGTTCAAACCAGGGGGCCGGACGACCATCATCTGCGATAAAGGCGGCGCGGGTCAGGCTCTGATCGCCACCGTTCAAAAACACCCCATGAGCGCCGCCAACAAGCGACTTCAATAACTCGGGATCGCGACACAATTGCTGCTGGTAAGCCACAGGTTCGCCGTAGATCGCCTCGCGGCGGAAACTGCCCAGACGCTCGGCGCGCACCGCTGCCAGCGCGTCACAACGGCCGCTACGCCAGGCGGCATGCAGCACCCCATCAAGCGGCAACCAATGGCTGTCGGCGCCCGCTTGGGCAAACACCTGCTGGTAAAAATCGGCCGCCTCGAACGGATCGCGAGCCGAGGCGGTGATCACCAGAATGCGCGGCTTCTGCCCCCCGGCCCGTTTGGCGGCCATGGCCACAAAGGTCTGGTAAATGGCGATGGCATCGCCACTGTTACTGGCCGTCAAAGCCACCTGTTCGTGAGCGCCCGCTTTGCTTTCAGGCACTATTTCCAGAAGATCGACCAAGCCAAACCAGGCGCGATCATCAAGGCTGTTAAGCCACTGGCGGTCCTGCTCTCGTAGGCCAGCGGTCAGTGCGGCCAACGAGTGGGGCCCCGCCCCAATCTGGGCGGCCAGCTGACGCAATTGCTTGAGCGCCTGCTGGCGCTGCGCGCCCGTCAGCCAGCTGCTGGCATCGAGCAGCGCCAACTGCTGGTCAGTCAAAGAGATGAAAATACTGGTCCTACCAGAACCGATTTGGTGACCCTCAGTACAGTGTTTGGCGACCATACTGGAGCAGGTGCGGATGCCGCCACCGGCCAACATCAACCGGTACGAATCGAGCGCTGGCGCGGCCTGAGCGGGTATGTAGAGGACAGCAGCAAGGAACAGTACAACGAGGGGGAAACGCAGCATGGGGCACCCTGACAGTCATGGTTGCGGTGGAAATTTGTCCGTTGACAGTCCCGCCGACATGGATTATTTCTGACGTGCGCTGCCCCAAACAGCGCCTGTTATCTAACCCGAAAAGCGGGAGCTTCGACAAGCGATGCTGAAAAAGGCTTTCTCGCTGTCGTCGTACCACTACCAGAGTTTCTATCTGAGCGAGTGGTTCAACGAATAGCGCTCACACCGTCCAACCGGCTGCCCTGACAAGCGGTCGGTGCGGTGTTGCGCGCGTCTGAACCACGCCTGCCTCGCCCCTTCGACATAACTACAAAACAGATCCGGACCCTGCGCCTTCCGGCGGTGATGGCTTGCGCCTGCCTGTCGACGACCGGGACCACACTATTCCAATTCCAGTACTGAACGGGAGCGATCCTATGTCCTATCCGATGCTCAAGTGGGCGGCCTGCGCGCTGTTCACCCTCACCCCTCTGGCGGCTGCCATTGCCGCTGAAACTGCGCCGGCCAAGGCCGACGAGGTGGAGACCATCACCGTCACCGGCTCACGCCTGAAAGGGGTGGACATGGAAGGCGCCATGCCGATCACCGTCCTCGACGAAGACGATATCGCCGACTCCGGCGCCAAGTCGGTGATCGACCTGCTCAAAACCCTGCCGCAGATGGGCGGCGGCGCAGGCACCTTCTCCACCAGCTCCTCTGGCGCGCTGCAAGCGGATTCTCCGGCCGGCTCCTCCGGCATCTCGCTGCGCGGCCTGGGCACCAGCTCCACCCTCACCTTGGTTAATGGCCGGCGGGTGTCGGTTAGCTCTTTTGCCAACGGCAACGAATCCTTTGTCGATGTGAACGCCATTCCGCTGGCGGCGATCAAGCGGGTAGAAGTGCTGACCTCTGGCGCCTCGGCCATCTACGGCGCCGATGCCGTAGCCGGGGTGGTCAACTTTATCCTCAAGGAGGATTTTGAAGGGGTTGAGATCGGCACCAGCTATGGTGAATCTGAGGCCAGCAGCGCCGATGACAAGGTCAATTTCAATATCACTGGCGGCACCAAGATCGGTAAAACCCATGTGATGGGGGTGTTCGACTACTTCAAGCGCAACGCCCTCTACCGCAGCGACCGTGAGATCACGGCAGTTGAGCGCAACCCTAGCCAGCAGGGGATCTGGCCCAGTTTCAGTGGTCGCCTAGTGCCTGTTCCTCCGGCAACACGAGGGCCAATCTCAGACGACTATGTCGAAGCCGGCTGCCCGGCTGAGCAACTTGATGTCGGCAGTTACGGCGAATACTGCGCGGTCAATCGCAACGCCTACAGCGCCATCGATCCGGGGCTGGAGAGCTACAGCGGGCTGGTGACGGTGAATGTCGATCTGGCCAGCGACCTGCGCTGGAAGAACGAACTGATGTACAGCAGCAAAACCTCGCAGGCTCATAGCTCGCCGGCCCCATGGGACGAAGCGCTACCCTTTGACCACCCCGGCATCAGCGACGACTTCCGTGATCGACTGCTGGCCGAAGGGCTGGATCCAACCCGCACCCTTTACGCCTACGGCCGCTTCCCCGACGCCCGCACCATCGAGGTGGAAAGCGACAACTTCCGGCTGGTCAGCGGCCTGCAGGGCTCGGTGGCCGACTGGGACTGGCAGAGTGCCCTTAGCTACGGTGAAAACAAGAACACCCAGAACGCTATCGCCGGTATCTACAACCGTGAAAAGCTGCGCGCCGCCCTGTTTGGTGAGCTCTGTGCTGATGGCACCACCGGCTGCGCCCCGGGGGTGGATGGCCTCTACTACGACCCTTTCAACGGCCAGGCCCTGAACAGTCAGCAAGTGCTCGATCTGGTTCGTGAGCAGGTGCCACGCGACGGCAAATCAACCCTGCTGATTGCCGATGCCAGCATCAGTGGCGCCCTGTTTGAACTGCCGGCTGGCGATGTGGCCAGCGCCTTCGGCGTCGAATTCCGCAAAGAAAAAGTGGACGACGAGCCGAGTGAACTGGCCAAGGCCGACCCGGACAACAACAACGAGGTGCCGGTCTACGGTTTCGGCTCCACCGAAGCGCATGCCGAGCGTGATGTGTGGGCCGCCTATGCCGAATTCGCGATTCCGCTCACCGAACAACTGGAGCTGAGCGCCGCCGCCCGTTATGACGACTACGAGTCATTCGGCGGCGATATCAGCCCCAAACTGGGGCTGCGCTACCAGCCGCTGGAAAGCACTATCTTCCGCGCCAGCTATGCCGAATCCTTCCGTGCGCCATCGCTGGCGCAGGTGGGCGCCGGTACCACCCTGGGCTCAGGCACGGTGCAGTGCGGCGGTGAATTCCTCGACACGGTCTGCGGCGGCGATCCGGATTTCGAAGGCTATTACGACAGCGAGATCTACGGTAACGACGATCTGGAGGCAGAAACGGCCAAAAGCTACAACGCCGGAGTGGTATTCAGCCCCAGTGAGGACTTCACCATCAGCCTCGATTACTGGCGCTACCGCCACGACAATCTGGTTGGTCAAGACGCTGACGAACTCTTGCGTCAAGCCATAGCCGATCCCTCCTTGGTACGTCCCTGCGACGATCTCAGCTCAGGTTCAATCGGCGTTGAAACCGAGAGTGGTGCCCTTGATGGGTCAACCCTGTGCGAAATTCATCTCCAGCTGGAAAACCTCGGCACCCAGGAGACCGACGGCTTTGACCTGAGCTCCACCTGGTATCTGCCCAAATCCGGCAGCTATGGCAATTTCAGCCTGCTGTTTGACGCCAGCTACCTCAACAGCTTCGACAAGCAGCTGTCGAAGAGCGCCACCACCGAAGAGCTGGCTGGCGAGTGGCGTTATCCGCAGTGGCGTGCCAACGCCAAGCTGCGCTGGGAGCTGGATGATCTCTATGCCTCGCTGGGCATGGATTACACCGGTGACTACAACGATGACGATGAAGTGGGCGATACCCCGGAAGGACGCAAAGTCCCCTCCTGGACCATCTTCACCGCCTACATGGCGTACGATGTGACCAAGAACGCGACGGTCAGCCTGGCCGTGGATAACCTGTTCGACAAAGAAGCGCCTTATGCCTATGGCTCCAGCGCCAACGTCGATCTGCTCAACCACGACACCATGGGTCGTTACTACACCCTGGGCTTGAACTACCGCTTCTAACCGGTACGGTTGCCGGGCGGGGACTCCCGCCCGGCCTTTCAAGGAGTGCTTATGAATCAGCCTCGTCCCTGGGCGATGCCGGATGCCTTTGTCATCCTGCTGGTACTGGCGGTGATCCTGGCGCTGCTCAGCCATCTGGTCCCCGCCGGGGTGTTTGAGGTGGTCAGCGTTGACGGTAAAACCCGGCTGCTGCCGGAGAGTTTCCGCTATGTCGATGACTGGTCCGGGGTGACCCTGTTCGGCAGTGGCGACCAGATCGGCCTGCTCAATTTCGTGTTTGAAGGCTTGGTCACCGGCGACAAGTACGGCAGCGCCGTCGGTGTCGTCGCCTTCATTCTGGTGATCGGTGGCGCCTTCGGCATGATCATGCACACCGGCGCCATCCACCGCAGCCTGACCCTGTTGATCCAGCGCGGCAGCCAGCGGCTGCATCTGCTGCTGCCCCTGCTGTTCCTGCTCTTTTCGTTAGGCGGGGCGGTGTTTGGCATGGGTGAAGAGGCGATCGCTTTCTGCATTCTGCTGGCACCGCTGTTGGTACGGCTCGGCTATGACAGCATCTGTGCGGTGATGGTGACCTATGTCGCCACCCAGATCGGCTTTGGCACCAGCTGGATGAACCCCTTTGGCGTGGCCATTGCTCAAGGGTTGTCGGCCGTTCAGGTTGGCTCCGGTGCCGGGCTGCGGCTGCTGATGTGGGCGGTGTTCACCGCCTTTGGCATCTTTTACTTGATGCGCTACGCGCGCTGGGTCAAGGCCAACCCCGGCCGTTCCATCGCCTGGGGCTCAGACCGTCGCCACTTTGGCCATGAGGATGGCGCCGACCACAGCGGCGAACCGCTAACACTGGCGGATCGCCTGATCCTGCTGACCCTGGCCGCCGGCATGGTGTGGGTCACCTGGGGGGTGCTGGCCTGGCACTACTACATCCCCGAGATTGCCAGTCAGTTCTTTGCCATTGGTCTCGCCTGCGCCCTGATTGCCCGTTTCGCCCGCCAGCCCGGCTGCGATGCCAACAGTCTGGCGGCGGCCTTCCGCCAGGGGGCGGCCGATCTGCTGCCGGCGGCGCTGGTGGTGGGGCTGGCCAAGGGGCTGGTGCTGCTGCTCGGCGGCGACAACCCGGCCGAGCCGTCGGTGCTCAACACCCTGCTGCACGCCATGGGCAGCAGCCTGGGCGGGCTGCCGGAGGTGGTGGCCGGCTGGTTGATGCTGCTGCTGCAGTCGATCTTCAACTTCTTTGTCTCCTCCGGTTCTGGCCAGGCGGCACTGACCATGCCGCTGATGGCGCCACTGGCCGATCTGCTCGGCGTCGGCCGCCAGGTAGCGGTGCTGGCCTTTCAGCTGGGTGACGGCCTGACCAACATCATCATCCCCACCTCCGCCAGCCTGATCGGCTGCCTCGGCGTGGTCAAACTCGACTGGGGCATCTGGTTTCGCTTCATCTGGCGCTTCCAGCTGTGGCTGTTTGCCCTCGCCTCCCTGTTCACCATCAGCGCCGTGCTGATCGGCTACCAATGAGACGCTCATGCTGACCTTGATCCGCAATGTCGACACCTACACGCCAGAGGCCATTGGCCGCCGTGACATTCTGCTCGCGGGCGAGCGTATCGTGGCCATGGCCGCCGAGATTCGGCTGGACTCCAATCTGTTCATCACTGTGATCGATGGCCAAGGCTGCATCGCCGCCCCCGGCCTCATCGACACGCTGGTCCACATTACTGGTGGCGGTGGCGAGGGGGGTTTTGCCACCCGCACCCCGGAGATGAACCTGAGCGACGCCACCCGTGGCGGCGTGACCACGGTGATCGCAGCGCTGGGCACCGATGCCACCAGCCGCAGTCTGGCCAATCTGCTGGCCAAGGCCAAAGCGCTGCAGGAGGAGGGGCTAAGCTGCTTCTGCTATACCGGCTCCTATCACTATCCGCCGCGTACCCTGCTGGGTTCGGTGACCGACGACATCATGTTGATCGATCCGATCATCGGCGTCGGTGAGCTGGCCATCGGCGACCATCGCGGCTCGCAGCTGCAGCCCCACGAGCTGCTACGGCTGGCCAGCGAAGCGCGGGTCGGTGGCATGCTGTCGGGCAAGTGCGGCATGGTCAGCATCCATCTGGGTGAGAACGCGCAAGCCCTCGACTGGCTGCGCGACACCGTCAGCGCCAGCGATCTGCCGCTCAGCCAGTTCTACCCCACCCACGTCAACCGCAGCCCGGCGGTGTTTGCTGCGGGCCTGCGCCACGCCCGTGCCGGTGGGTACATCGACTTCACCACCAGCACCACCATTGAGCTGCTCAACAGCGGTGAACTGGACAGCGCCGCGGCACTGGCCCAGGCTCTGGCCGCCGGCATTGACCCGGCGCTGATCACCATGAGTTCTGACGGCAACGCCAGCCTGCCGCGCTTTGATGAAGCCGGTGAACTGGTAGGCATGGATGTGGGTCAGGTCAGCAGCCTGCATCAGGCGCTGGTCAGCGCGGTGCGCGCTCACGGGGTGGCCCTGCCGCTGGCGCTGGCGACTGTGACCCGCAACCCGGCGCAGCTCCTCAAGCTCAATGACCGTGGCCAGCTGGCAGTGGGCAAACGGGCCGATCTGCTGCTGCTCGACGCCGCCAGCCTGGCCGTGCGCCACCTGTGGGGCGGCGGCCAGCCGCTGGTGCGCGACGGCCAGCCGTGTCGGCTGGGGATGTTTGAACCTTGGCCGTAAAACAGCGGCGTCAAGCCGGTGCAGGTTGCGCCGCTGCCATCACCGGCCCCGGCAGCGACAGACTGATGATGGTCCAGCCGGGGCCCGGCTTGAGAGCACTGTCGGCAACAAAGGGAACGGCGTAGCCGCGCTCATTGAGTGCCAACAGGGGCACCGCCCGCTCACCATGTCGGGCGACAAAGGCGTCAAAGGTAAAACTGTCACTCAGGCTGGTGGACTTGATCTTGGCTCCCTCAGCCAGCGCTGTCGCCAGCCGGCCGTAGCTCTGACCATCGCCAAACAGCACCAACCGCTGGGCATAAGCGCGTGACGCACGGTGGCTGGCGCGGGTCTGCTGATCGCCCTCGGCCAGACCGAAGACATTACCTTCGCCCAGCCAGTCGCGGAAATGGAGCAGCACCTGCGGGTTGAGCTGACGATAGGGCGAGAGCACCAGCAACCGGCCAAAGTGGGCCATCTCAATGGCATTGGCCGCATGCTCGGAGGCGGGATTGCCAAAATAGGTGGGTAACCCGGCCATGCGCGCGACGCGAATATTCTCCCAGCTGGGGTCGGCCAGCAGCACCTTGACCCCGGCCTGCTGCAGCTGCAGCGCCAGCTCACGGGCCAGCGCATTGGCCCCAAACAGCAGCAGGCCATCGGGCTTGCGCTGGCGCAGCCCCAGCTTGCGGGCCAGCATCTTGGCGGTCAGCCCCTGCAGCACCACGGTGGTGATGATGATGATGAACACCAAAGGCACCAACAGCGATGCTTCGGCCCAGCCGTGCTGCTCAAGCCGGATGGCAAAAAGCGCCGTGACCGCCGCCGCCACAATGCCGCGCGGCGCAATCCAGGAGAGCAGCAGCTTCTCCTTAAAATTGAGGTCGGTACCCCAGGCACTCACCCAGATCGATAGCGGCCGGGCCACCAGCAACACTACCGCCACCAACAGGACAGTCGCCGGGCCTAACCCGGCCATAGCGCTAACATCCAGGCGTGCCGCCAGAATGATGAACAGCGCCGAGATCAGCAGCACCGACAGGGTTTCTTTGAACTCCAGCAGGCTGTCGAGGGCCAGCCGACGGCGATTGGCCATCACCACCCCCATCACCGTCACCGTCAGCAGCCCCGCCTCATGGGCCAAGGCGTTGGACAGGGCGTAAACCGCCAGCATGAAGGTCATTACCCCAAAGTTGTGCAGGTAGTGGGGCAGCCAGTTGCGGGTCAAGGCAAGTTCCGCCAACCGGGCAGCGGCATAACCAAAGGAGAAGCCAACCAGCAGGGTCAAGGTAAAGGCGCGCAATGCATGGATCAGCTCCTGCCCCTGGGCTGCCACCAGAAACTCATAAACCAGCAGAGCCAGCAAAGCGCCCAGCGGATCGATCAGGATCCCCTCCCAACGCAGGATGCTGGCCACCCGCGGCGACGGGCGGATAGAACGCAACATCGGCGCGATCACCGTCGGACCGGTAACCACCAGCAGGGCGCCCAGCAGAAAGGCCATGGGCCAGGAGAGGCCAATGGTGAAGCGCGCGGCCAAGGTGATCACCACCCAGGTCACCAGCATGCCGCTGCTGATCAGGTTACGCACCATCTTGCCGTGGCCACGGATCTCGCGCTTGTCGAGAGTCAGCGCCCCCTCAAACAGGATGATCGCCACCGCCAGCTGCACCATGGGAAACAGCAACTCGCCAAACAGGGCATCGGGGTCGAGTACACCGCTCACCGGCCCGAGCAGGATACCGACCAGCAGCAGCGGCAGAATAGCCGGGATTTTGATCTTCCAGGCGCCCCACTGACAAAGCAGCGACAGCAGCCCGATGAGAGCCAGCATGGTTGCGGTATTGATGGTCACCTCTCCTCCTTTGAGCGGTTAGGGTGTGCGCTGCAGTTCGCGATCCGCCTGCTGCTGCATGATGGCAGCCGCTTCTGCCGCAGTAGCCCCGCGCATCAGGCGGGCGAAGCCCTTGGCCATCGCCTGCCAGGCGATGGTCATCTTCGGATCACTGGGCATGGGCGCGCTTTGCGCCAACTGAGCCAGCAGCACCCTGGTGTAGTCATCACCGCTGGCCAGCGCATGGTTATAGGCGCTTTGCACCACCGGCAGCTGGCCCGAGAGGGCAAACAACCGCCGCTGCCCCTGATCACTGAGCAGATAGGCGATCAGCGCCTTGATCCGCTTCACCCGCGCCTCATCTGGGCGGCCTGCATGGCTCTTTTTGGGAATCGACAGCAGATGGGTGGCCCGCATCGGTTTCATGGGCCGGTCACCGATGGCAGGCAACAGGGCGATCCCCAGCTGCTCACCCAGCGCTTGACGCATATCGCCCAACGCCCAATCACCATTGATGGCATAGGCATAGTCGCCCGCAATAAACGCCTGATGGGCACAGTAATAGGTGCAGCGGGCACTGATCAGACCACTGCCGCTCAAACCGCGATAATGCTCCAGCGTCGCCACCATCGCCGGGGTATCCAGGGTAATCTGGCCATCTGTCATCGGCCAGCCACCAAAAGCGCCCAAAAAGGCGGTTAACCAGTACATCTCACCGTAATTCCAGCCGATCAGTTTTTTGCCTTTGGCCTCGACCATCGCCTGCTGGGCCTGCAATTGTTGCCAAGTGCTGGCCGGCTCGTTGATCAGGCTACGGTTGTAATAGAGCAGCAACTGGTTGCCCTGAATCAGCGGAATGCCCCACTGCTGATGGCCGATGCGCGCCGTTTCCAACGTGCTGGCCATCAACCCAGGCGGGTTCCAGCGGTTATCGAGCGGGATCAGCCCCAACTGCTGATGAAGACCAATAAAATCCGATGGCATCAGGATCAGATCCGGCAACAGGCCCGCATCGGCCGCTAGCAATAACTCGACTTTGATCTCGGAGGGGGAGAGCACTGTCACCGCGATTGCTTCGCCACCGCCGTCCCGGTATTCCGCCACCAGTTGATCAATGAAGTTGCTGGCATGCAGAGACTGGTGGCTGTGCCACAGCCGCAGCTCATTGGCCGCCAGCGGCTGCATCCAAAGCAGCAAGGTGACAATCAGAGTCCAGCTCCTCATCGGCGCCTCCTCTTCAATCGCTAAGATGCTGGCACTGTGCCGGCGTGCAGCCCATCCACCACCACCTCCAGTTGCTCAACAGTCGCCGCACTCAATAGCGAGGTGCGCATCGCTTCGCGCGCCTGTTGATAGATCGCGGGCAGCGGCAGGCCACGCGCCGTCACCCAACAGTCACGATCCGGCCACTGGGCATAGGCCATGTAGCGGCCATCGGCGCAGCGATGCAGACGCGATCCCAAGCTGCCAGCATGCAGATAAAGCCCTTCGGTCAGCCGCGTCCAATTCTCGCAGAACTGTTGCTCCTGACCATCGAGCACTACAAACTCATATAAGGCAACGAACATTGGTTCTCCTTGCTGGCAACAGCATCAGCTGCGCAGACCGCGACCGCTTTTAAGCAGGCGCAGCAACCAGCCCAGCAACACCAGATTAGTGCCCACCAACACCGCCATGGCGGTGCCGATGCCAATATCCGACACCCCCAGAAAACCGTAGCGGAAGGCGTTGACCATATAAAGGATCGGATTGAGCTGCGACACCCCCTGCCACAGCGGCGGCAGCAGGCTGATGGAGTAAAAAACACCGCCCAGATAGGTGAGCGGAGTGAGGACGAAGGTGGGCACGATAGAGATGTCATCAAAGGTACGGGCGAAGATGGCGTTGATCAGGCCGCCAAGCGAGAACAGGGTGGCGGTCAGCAGCACCGTCAGCACCAGCACCCCGAGGTGGTGAATGGGCAAGGCGGTGAAGAACAGGGCGATACCGGTGACAATTATCCCCACCAGCAGACCGCGGGCCACGCCACCGCCGACAAAACCAGCCACCAGCACCCAATCAGGTACCGGCGCCACCAGCATCTCCTCGATGCTTTTCTGAAACTTGGCGCTGAAGAAGGATGAGCTGACGTTGGCATAACTGTTGGTGATCACCGACATCATGATCAGCCCCGGTACGATGTAGGTGATGTAGGGGAAGCCGCCCATGTCGCCAATCTGGCGGCCAATCAGGTTGCCAAAGATGACGAAGTAGAGGGCCATGGTGATCACCGGCGGCACCAGCGTCTGCACCCAGATGCGCAGAAAGCGGCTCGCCTCTTTACCCCAGATGGTCTTGAGCGCAATCCACTGCCGCTGGTTCATGCGCCTACCTCCTGCTTACCGTTTTCCACCAGTGTGACGAACAGCTCCTCCAGCCGGTTGGCCTTGTTGCGCAGCGACAGCACCTGTACCCCCTGCGCCGTCAGCTGGCTGAACACCGCGTTGATCCCCTGATCCTTGGCCACGTCCACCTCCAGCGTATGATCATCCAGCCGCCGGCTGACAAAACCATCAATGGTCAGCTCACTCGCACCCGGCGCCAGATCAAGAATAAAGGTCTCGACATGGAGGGTGGCCAACAGCGACTTGACCGAGGTGTTTTCGATGATCCGCCCCTGATCGATGATGGCGATATTGCGGCAGAGCATCTCTGCCTCTTCCAGATAATGGGTGGTGAGGATGATGGTGCGCCCCTCTTCATTTATCTGGCGCAGGAACTGCCACATCGAGCGGCGCAGCTCGATATCGACACCCGCTGTTGGCTCATCGAGGATCAGTAGCCGCGGCTCATGCATCAGCGCCCGGGCGATCATCAACCGCCGCTTCATGCCGCCAGAGAGGGTGCGGGCGCGGGCATCGCGCTTGTCCCACAGCCCCAACTGGCTCAGGTATTTCTCGGCCCGCGCCAGTGCCAGCGGTCGCGGCACGCCGTAATAACCGGCTTGATTGACTACGATCTGGATGACCGTCTCAAACATGCTGAAGTTGAACTCCTGCGGTACCAGCCCGACCTCCAGCTTGGCGGCTTCAGGATCGCGGGCCAGATCATGGCCAAAGACCTTCACCTTGCCGCCGCTGGCCAGCACCAGTGAACTGATGATGCCAATAGTGGTGGACTTACCCGCGCCATTGGGGCCAAGCAGAGCAAAAAAGTCCCCCTCGGCAACGTCCAGGTCGATCCCCTTGAGGGCGTTGACACCATTGGCGTAGGTCTTGTGCAAGGCACGTAACTGCAGAGCGGACATGGCAAACCTCATCAGTCCAGTGAGCTTGAGTGTAACCCGGATGTTGCCCCGGCACAGCGCCATCCCTATGCTGGCCCCCTTATCTCCAAGCCCTCGGCAGCGCGGACGCTGCCCCCGACAGGATGACTTGCCCATCATGAGCGATATCAACGAACTCTACGCCCGCAACCGCGCCTGGGCAGAACGACGCGCCATCGACGACCCCGACTATTTCACCAATATGGCGCGCGGCCAGAATCCTGATTACCTGTGGATCGGCTGTGCAGACAGCCGGGTGCCGGCCGAACGGCTGTGCGGGCTGCGCCCCGGCGAGGTGTTTGTCCATCGTAATGTCGCCAATCTGGTGATCCATACCGATCTCAACTGCCTGTCGGTACTGCAGTACGCAGTGGAAGTGCTTAAGGTCAAACACATTCTGGTGGTCGGCCACTATGGCTGCGGCGGGATTGAAGCCGCCCTGCTCAACATGCAACAGGGGTTGATCAACAACTGGCTGCTGCATATCCGCGACATCTACCGCCGCTACCAGAAGCCGATCGACCGATTGCCGACGCACGCAGCAAAAGTCGACCGCTTGGGCGAGCTCAATGTCATTGAGCAGGCCTACAACGTCGCCAACTCGACCATCATGCAGGCTGCCTGGGAGCAGGGGCAGGATGTCACCGTTCACGGCGTTATCTATGGCATGGAGGAGGGGCTGCTGCAGAACAGTGGCTTTGTCGCCAGCAGTTCAGAGAATATCGACCAGCTCTATGACATGGCGGTGGCCCGGATCTTCTCCTGAAGGCATAGGGACTGCGTCAGCTGCCTTTGCGTGCCACCAACTGAACCACGGCAGCATGGCCGGTGTGGCCTTGGCCTTCTACCACCTCTCGCTCCAGCTCCAGCAGATGGTCAAACTGCAGCCCGGCCAGCTCGGCCCGCAGCAGCGCTGCCGTGGGCAGCAGGTCGGCATCACACGGTCCACCGCTGTGGTACTGCAACTGGGCTGGACAATAGGCCTCCAACAGCATCACCCCGCTGGGCGCCAGTGCCGCCACGCAGCGTTGATGAAGCGGGCGACGGATGGCACTGGGCTGGTGGGCAAAGATCGAGACGATGCCGTCCCAGCACCGCTGGCCGGGGTCGAAATCAGCCAGATCGGCCTGCTGCCAAACCACATTCACCCCACGGTGATGCGCCAGACGTTGCCCTTTGGCCAGCCCCACCGCCGATAGATCCACTGCGGTTACGGCAAAGCCCTGAGCCGCCAGCCATACGGCGTTGCGCCCCTCGCCTTCGGCCAGACATAGCACCCGCCCACCGTTCGGCAGCCGGTCCGCCATGGCGCGCAGAAAATCGTTGGGCTCGGTGCCATAGAAATAGTCGTGCTGGTCGTAGCGCTGATCCCACATCTCACCTCTCCCCGTATTCAATGAGCCTGATGCCCGCCCCGCTGGCGCACAGCAGACAGTGAGGGCCATCATCGGCCACAATCTAGTGCTGTCAACGCGAGGAGCTGCCCTATGACTGTCATCCGCCGCTGGCCACTGCTGCTGGCCCTGCTTGCACCGCTGTGTCTCGCCGCCGAGCTGCGCTTTACCCTGGGCGAGCAACAGCTCAGCCTGACCGCCGCCGCGCCACTGCAGTTGGAGCAGCTGGCTAGCCTGCGCCAGCCCCGGTTGATCAGCCTCGGGCCGGCGGGCGAGCTGCTGATCGGCTCACGCGGCGGTGAGCTCTACCGCCTGCCACCGCCCTACAACAGAGCCGAGCTGCTGGCCACCCTGCCCGGCTACCCTCATCACGCCTTGGTGCGTGGTGATCAGATCTATGTCGCCACCACCGCTGCGGTGTTGCGTGGCCCCTATGCCAGTGATCAGCCTTTAAACCTTGAGCAGCTCAAGCCCTGGCTAACGCTGCCCGGCGGTGGCGGCCATACCTCGAGGACGCTGGCCATCGACAGCGCCAAGAAGCTCTATGTTGCCCTCGGCATTACCGGCAACTGCAGCGACCAGTATCTGCACCCCAGCTACCGCTTTAACGAACAGCGCGGCGGCATCGCCCTGATCGACGAAACAGGGGCGACGCCACAGCTATCCACCTTTGTCACCGGTCTGCGCAACCCGGTGGGGGTGATCTGGCATGGCGATACCCTCTATGCCAGCAACAACGGCCCCGACCATCTGGGCTTTGAGCTGCCGCGCGAGATCCTGATCAAAACCCGGGGGCCTGCCTTCTACGGCGCGCCCTGGTTCTACCATCTGCATACCAACAACGGCGGCTGGCAGGTGTTACCGGACAGCTGCATCAGCAGCCGTCCGCCGCAACCGCTCACTCAGGTGGCGTTGCCCTTTGCCAGTGTCGATGCCCGCAATGCGCCAATGGCGGTGGCGGTAGCCAGCAGCAACGCCCTACCGGGGGTGGCGGCCGGGGAGCTGGTCGTCGCCCTGCGCGGCTCGTGGGCGACCGCCAAGCCATGGGACAACAGCAGCCGCCGCCCGCCCAAGCTGGTAAAGGTGGATGGCCAAGGGGTGATCACTGACCTGTTGAGCGGTTTTCAGGCCGCCGATGGCTCACGCTGGGCACGACCGGTGGGGTTGCTGTTCGCCCCCGACGGCAGCCTGCTGTTTACCGTCGATGAGGGCGCCGAGGGGTTGTACCGACTGAGCGCGGCAGAGGGCAAAGCGACTGAACAACCACCCCCAATAGCCATGCTGGATCAACAACCGGGGCCACCGCAGCGGCAGCGAAAGGCGGCCTCGTTTTAAACTCAGGGGCACTTCCGTGCTAAAGGATGCTCCCTCACATGGCCCGTCCCTTGACTCTATTCTCGCTGCTGGTGCTGCTGCTGTGGCTGCTGTCGTTACCGCTGCTGCCGGCCACCATGCACCGGCTGGAGCCCTGGCCGCTCTATCTGCAGCTACTGAACGGTAGCGGCTATGTCGCCATTGCTCTGCTGTCGCTGGCCATGGTGCTGGGGTTACGCCTGCCCCGTCTCAGCCAGTGGCTGGGTGGGCTGGATCAGGCCTATCAAGTGCACCGCCGCGCCGCCGAATGGGGTATCGGTCTGGCGCTGTTTCACTATTTGCTCAAGCTGGCGGCAAGCTTTGCCCGTGATCAGGGCTGGCTGGAGAAAGGCCGTGGCTTTGGCGCCATGCGCAATGAACTGTTTTCCGGCGCACGCCACCTGGCCAAAGACCTGGGGGAATGGGGACTCTATGCTGGCTTGCTGCTAGTCGCCATCGCCCTGCTGCGAATTATCCCCTACCGCCGTTTTGCCCAGAGCCACCGCCTGCTGCCGGCGGTCTATCTGCTGTGGGCCTTTCATAGTCTGGTGTTGATGCCAGCACCGCTGTGGCTGTCGCCGACCGGGCTGGCACTAGCGCTACTGCTGCTGGCTGGCAGCGGCGCGGCTGTTTGGTCGCTCAGCGGGCGTGTCGGCCACCATCGCCAGTACGCCGCCACCATCACCCATCTCGAGGAACTCGGCCTGGGTGTACTTGGGGTGCGGGTCAGGCTGCAATCGGGCTGGCCCGGCCACACCAGTGGCCAGTTTGCTCTGGTCACCTTTGACAGCCGCGAGGGGGCTCACCCCTTTACCATCGCCTCTGCCTGGCGGGGTGATGGTGAGTTGCGCTTCGGCATCAAGGCGCTGGGCGACTACACCCGTGAATTGCCGACCCGGCTCAAGGTGGGCGACCCACTGTGGGTTGAGGGCCCATATGGCCACTTCCTGTTTGATGACCACAAGCCGCGCCAGATCTGGATCGGTGGCGGCATTGGCATGACCCCCTTCATCGCCAAACTGCAGCAGCGCGCTGACGTGGGCGGACAAGGGGTACCAGTGGATCTCTTCTACTGCACCAGCCGCGCCGAGCCGGCCATTCTCGCCCGCTTACAGCCGCTAGCCGAAGCCGCCAAGGTCAGGCTTCACCTCTACGACGCCGCTGATGGCCAGCAGCTGAACGCGGCAGCGCTCTGTGCCGCAGTCAGGGGCTGGCAACAGGCCGGGATCTGGTTCTGCGGCCCGGCCCCCTTCGGCCAGCAACTGCGCTACGACCTGATCCACGCCGGCCTGCCCGCCGACGCCTTCCACCATGAGGCGTTCAGGTTCAGGTAACGACAGCAAAAAGGCGGCCCGCAGGCCGATGCCGCTCAGTTGAGGCCGCTAGTTCAGTTTTTGTCTTGTCTATCTTGGCGTTGAGGATCACCATGGCGCGATCTTCGCACCGTCACCGATGGAACAGGTTGTCTGGCTGCTGTTGGCCATTGCCTTGATGCGGGTCTCACCGCAAGCGCGCCGAAAGAAACCTGAGCCACCGCATCACTGAGAGGCCAGGGCGATCAGGCGGACCTTACCGAATGGCCAGCAGCGCACAGCCCAGACATCGCTGACGGATACCAAGCAATGGCCCGCAGATGAAATTTTCAATCTGTACCGAGAGCAATGGGAAATCGAACTGGCCTACGGTGAGCTGAAAACGGAACAGCGCAGCATACTGCCGTGTTGCGCAGCCAACACGTAGATCGCATGGAACAGGAGTTGTGGGACACCCTGTTGATGTACAACCGGATCCGACTGGAGATGGCCCGCATGGCTGAAGAAGCCAAGGTATCGCCATACCGGATCAGCTTCATCCACGCACTATGGTTCATCCAGGAGGAATGGCAGCGGTGTGCCGTCGCATCGCCCGGAAGCATTCCGGGAAAATTCCAGCGGATGCGCATGCCGCTTAAACCGTTCATTCTTCTTGAGCGAAGACCTCAGCGACTATACCCATGAGTGATTAACACTCCTCAATCGCCGTTTGCAACCAAGGGGCGAAGTGCCAAGGCTGAACTGAATCGCATTGGCCCTTTGCCCCTGTGTTGTTGCAGCGCGCTTGGTGCTTACTCAACTTCAGCCGGAGCTGCTTCGATGTTCAGCAGTTCGACGTCGAACAGCAGCACCGAGTTGGGCGGGATGGCGCCAGCGCCACGCGGGCCATAGGCCAGCTCAGCCGGGATGAAGAACTTGTACTTGGCACCCTGCTTCATCAACTGCAAACCTTCGGTCCAACCCGGGATGACGCGGTTGAGAGCAAAAGTAGCTGGTTCACCACGATCAACAGAGCTATCGAACGGAGTGCCGTCGATCAGGGTGCCGATGTAGTGCACAGTAACAGTGTCTGAGGCTTTCGGTTGGGCGCCGGTGCCTTCGGTCACCACTTCATACTGCAGGCCGGAAGCAGTGGTCTTGACCCCTTCACGCTTGGCGTTTTCGACTAAATAGGCCTTGCCGGCAGCCGTGTTCTTTTCCTGCTCGGCCTCGGCCTTAGCCTGACGACGTTCGTTGATCTGGCCATCCAGTTCCTGCAACACCGTCTGCGCCTCGTCGTCCTTCAGCTGGGCCTTGCCGGCCAAGCCATCGGTGAAACCGCGGGCTACCAGCTGGGCATCAAGAGAGATACCGAGCGCCTGCTGGTCCTTCAGGTTGCGCGAAATAAAGTTGCCGACCTGCATGCCAAGGGCATACGCCTGCTTCTGCTGCGGCTGGTCGAGGGTGGCCGGAGCGCTGGTCTCGGCTTCTTTCTGCTGGCAGGCTACCGCGCCAAGGGTCAGTGCGACCAGAGCCAGCCGCTTCATCACCACATTCATGCGTTAACGTCCTTAATGGTTACAATGATATAGAGCAACTGCGCAGGCGCAGCGGCATCACTGCGCGGCCACTGTGCCACGCGGGCCGGCTCATACTATCAGGTTTGCACGAAAACAAGGTGTGCCGATGAGAGCTCCCGTGATCCTGCTTTTGGCGCTGTGGCTGACTGGCTGCGGCGAGCAACCACCGACCAATCTGCAACTCGACAGTGGCGGTGCGCCGCTAACCGCCGTGCTCAGCCACGACGGCAGCCAGGCACTGTTCAGCAGCACCGCCTGGGGTTTGCAGCTGTGGCAGGTGGCCAACGGCGAGCCGCGCTATCGCTGGACCCTGGATGCGGGTAATCAGGTGCTAACGGCCGCCATGGCCGAAGATGGCAGCGTGGCGGTTACTGCCGAGACCAGCAGGTTTGCGATCTGGGATCTGCAGCAAGGGGAGAACCTCGGCTTCTACACCGCCGAAGGCAGCCCGATCCGCGATATTGCCATCAGCAACGGTGGCCGCCATGTGCTGATTGGCCAGAGCAATGGCATCGCCACCCATATCGATCTGGACAGTGGCCGGCGGCTGCAGTTTGTTGCTCACCAGCACAAGGCCGATAGTATCGAATCGGCCGTGACCACCGTGGCCATGTCGGCCAATGGCCGCTACTGCCTGACTGGCGGCTACGACGGCAACGCCTTTTTGTGGGACAGCAGCAACGGCCAGATTGTCCATGCCTTTCGTTACCGCAGTGGGGTGATCAAGGTCGCCCTTGAGCGTATGGGCCGTTATGCCTTTATCGCCGATACCAGTAATAACGGCGTCATCTGGGATCTGCGCACGGCTACCCCGGTGAGCGAACTGCAGTTCAAGCGCCGCCAGCTGATCATCACCAGTGCCCGTTTCAATGACGATGGTAGCCAGCTGCTGACCGGATCCCCCGGCCGTCAGCTGCGGCTGTGGTCGGTGGCCGATGGCAAGCTGCTAGCCGAGCATCAGGTGGCTACCCGGCGCGAGCTGCGCCCTGACGGCGCCGCCGTGCTCGATGTGGCTTTTGGCGCCGACGGCCGGCTGTGGAGCGCCAGCAGCAGCGGTTATGTGGAATACTGGCCGGCCCCAACCGGAGCCCAGCAACCATGACCAGCCTTGCCGCCCTTGAACAACGCCTCAACGATCTGGAAAGCCGCCTGGCCTTCAGTGACGATGCGATCAACCAGCTCAACAGCGTGATCACCCATCAGGATCTGCTGTTAGCCCAGCTGGAAGAAAAAATCCGGGTGCTCGGTCAGCGTTTGCAGGCGGTGCAGGTCAACCCGATCGCGGCCGCCCACGAAGAAACGCCACCGCCCCACTACTAACAGCTCAGCCATCGAGCTGGATAATCTGTACCGCGCCGTCACCCGCCGCTGCCGTAGCCGGCGGCGACTTGGGTTTGTCTTCACGGAAGTCGCACTGAATACAGCAGATCCACTCATGCTCGCCCTCAATGTTGAGGGCGATGGCATCCTCGGCACCACAGGTGGGGCAACGCGCCCCGGCAATAAAACGACGAACCACGGCCATGATGCTCTCCCCCTGACATGGGGCCTGATTAAAGCCTGCCATCGATCCCCCGGCAAGGGTTAAACTGACGCCCCTGCACCAGCCACCGCCGAAGTACCACCCTCGCCATGATCGAACTGGCCAATATCAGCCTGCTGCGCGGCGGACGTCCGCTGATCGAGAACAGCAGCGCCACCCTTTATCCCGGCCACCGCATCGGCCTGATTGGCGCCAACGGCTCCGGCAAGTCGACGCTGATGCAGCTGCTCTCCGGCCAGCTACATCTGGATGGTGGCGAACTGCGGCTGCCGCCACGCTGGCAGGTGGTGCATATCCTTCAGGATGTACCGGCGCTGCCTCAGCCCGCCATCGACTACGTACTCGATGGCCACCACCAGTTGCGCCGACTGCAGGCCGAACTGGCAGCTGCCGAAGCGACCCATGACGGCACCGCCATGGCCCATGCCCACGCCGGCCTCGATACCATCAGTGCCTGGCGTCTGCCCAGCGAGGCAGCCCGCCTGCTAGCCGGTCTCGGCTTCGATGAAGAAGCGCAGCAACGACCGGTGGCCAGTTTCTCTGGTGGCTGGCGGATGCGCCTTAATCTGGCCCAGGCGCTGCTCGCCCCCTCGGACCTGCTGCTACTCGACGAACCAACCAACCACCTGGATCTCGACGCCGTGGTCTGGCTGGAAGAGTGGCTGTGCCAGAGTGATCGCACCGTGGTGCTGGTCTCACACGACCGCGAATTCCTCGATCAGGTGGTCACCGACATCATCCATATCGATCAGCGTCAGCTGGTCAGCTATCGCGGCAACTACAGCAGTTTCGAGGTGCAGCGCGCCGCGCGCATCGCCCAACAGCAGGCCACCGCCGCCCAGAACATGGCCCGCCGCGAAGAACTGCAGCGTTTCGTCGACCGCTTTCGCGCCAAGGCCAGCAAGGCCAAGCAGGCCCAGAGCCGGTTGAAGATGCTGGCGCGGCTGGAAGTCGCGCTGCCGGCCCACGACGATGCCAGCTACAGCCTCAGTTTTGAACCAGCGCGCGCACTGCCCCATCCGCTGCTAACGCTGGAGGAGCTGCAGGGCGGCTACGGCAGCAAGGTGGTGCTGGAGAAGGTCAAACTCAATCTGGTGCCGGGTAGCCGCATCGGTCTGCTCGGTCGCAACGGCGCCGGCAAATCGACGCTGATGCAGATCCTGGCCGGCACCCTGCCGCCACTGGCCGGCGTCCGTGCCGCCAGCCCCGGGCTGGTGATCGGCTACTTCAGCCAGCATCAGGTCGAGGAGCTGGACGGCCAGGCGACGCCGATGGCGCTGATGAACCGCATCGCCCCCACCGAAACCGACCAGAAGCTGCGTGATTACCTTGGCCGTTTCGGCTTTGGCAACGACCGCGCCTTCGCCCCGGTGGGCCCCTTCTCGGGGGGCGAACGGGCCCGCCTCTGTCTGGCCATGATCATCTGGCAGCGCCCCAACCTGCTGCTGCTCGACGAACCAACCAACCACCTCGATCTGGAGCTGCGCCACAGCCTGACTATGGCGTTGCAGGCCTTCGAGGGGGCAATGGTGCTGGTGTCGCATGATCGTCACCTGCTCGGCGCCTGCTGCGATGATTTCTATCTGGTCGCCGACCGCCGCGTCGAGCCCTTCTCCGGCGATCTCGACGATTACCGGCGGCTGCTGGTGGCCATGGCCAATGCCGCCGCCAGCAGCAGCTCAGGGGTAAGTGCCAGCGAACGTCAGGACCGCAAGGAGCAACGACGGCAAGCCGCTGATCGCCGTACGGCACTCAAACCCCTACGCGACAAGGTCAAAAAGCTTGAAAATCAGGTTGAAAGACTCACTACCGAGCTGGCAGCGCTGGACGAGCGACTAACGGACAGTACACTCTATGAAGTGGCGCAACGCGCCAATCTGACCGCCCTGTTGCAACAGCAGGGACAGGTCCGCCAGCAGCTGGGTGAGGTCGAGAGTGCCTGGCTGGAACAAGCCGAATTGCTGGAGCAAATGGAAAGCGATGAGTGACAACCTGCTCGCCGATGCCGAGATGTTCTGGTGCGAAGCCGGCATGCACTATCAGCAGGAAACGGTCAAAGCCGCCTGTCTGATGCTGCAGGATGGCCATGGCCTTAACGTCAACCTGCTGCTGCTGGCTTGGTGGCTGGCCAACCACGACTATGAGCTGCAACCGGATCAGTTTCGCATTCTGGATGAGACCGTCCGCCACTGGCATGAACAACAGCTGGGCACTATCCGCCAACTCAAGTCCGCTGCCCAGAATGCCCATTGGCTGGAAGAGACGCATCGCCAGAACCTTTACCAAAAGCTGCTCGACAGCGAGCTTGCGATGGAACGGATCGAACAGCGGATGATGCTGGAAAAACTGGCCAGCATGAAACTCAATCCGCGCCAGGGCGCCTCGGCCCGCCAGAGCCTGTGGAACTACCTGCTTTACGGCGGAGTGGGCTACAGCAGCGAAAACCAGAAACTGGTCGAACGGATCGCCGACGGCAATTGACCGGGCGGACGCCGCCGCCCAAGATAAAAGGCCCTGTTACGGCCGGATCTGTCATGTCAGCGCGTCATCCCATCATCGCCGTGACCGGTTCCTCTGGAGCCGGCACCACTACCACCAGCAGCGTGTTCGAGCAGATCTTCCGCCACAAGGGGGTGCGTGCGGCGCTGGTGCAGGGCGACGCCTTTCACCGCTTCACCCGTCCAGAAATGGATGTGGCGGTCCGCAAAGCGGTCGAACAGGGACGGCACATCAGTTATTTCGGCCCACACGCCAATGATTTCGGCATGCTGGAAGTCTTTTTCAAAACCTATGCCCGCGATGGCAGCGGCCGTTACCGGCGCTATCTCCACTCGTTCGATGAAGCCGTACCCTACAACCAGATGCCCGGCACCTTCACCCCGTGGGAGCCTCTGCCCGAGGGCACCGACCTGCTGTTCTACGAGGGGCTGCATGGGGGGGTCGTCACCCCTGAGCACAACGTTGCCCAGTATGTCGACCTGCTGATCGGCATGGTGCCGATCATCAATCTGGAGTGGATTCAGAAGATCATGCGTGACACCACCGAACGCGGCCATTCGCGTGAAGCGGTGACCGCCTCGATCCTGCGTTCGATGGATGACTACGTGCACTACATCACCCCGCAGTTCTCGCGCACCCACGTTAACTTCCAGCGGGTGCCCACGGTCGACACCTCCAACCCCTTTGATGCCCGCGAGATCCCCACCCTCGACGAATCCTTCGTGGTGATCCGCTTCAAGGAGCCACGCAAAGTCGACTTTCCCTATCTGCTGCAGATGATCGATGGCGCCTCAATGTCGCGCCTTAACACCCTGGTGGTGCCCGGCAGCAAGCACAGTCTGGTGATGGAGCTGATCCTCACCCCTTTCATCGACGACCTGCTGGAACGGCGCCGCAAGGCAATGGAGTTCTAGTCGCCTGCCGCTGATGCAAAAACGCACGCCTGAAGAAGCGCGCGCTTGGCAGCAAGCGGACAGCGAACCGGCTCAGCGGATCTCGAACTCCGCTTCACAGCTCTTGAGGTAGGCGATCAGGCTCTCTTCACGCTCGGTCTTGAGCTCAACGCCAAAGATGTAACCACTCTGGATCACGCTGATGTGGGCGATGCTGCCTTTGAATTTGCGGGTGTGGCCCAGCGCCAGAATCTCAACCACCACCTTGGTACCGACCACTGGCGGCTCCACCTTGGCATGAAAGCCAACCCCTTTGGGGCTGACGTTGACCACCATGGCGTTAATCGGTTTGGCAAAGATGCTGCCCAGGCCAGCCTTGGCGATCTGGGCGGTAATGACCGTCCTTACTCTCAGTCGCGGCGCGCGGCGCCGTTCAGCTCCTGCCGACTCGATTGTCGACTCGCTCATACGTCTTACCAAAACACTGCGGGAGAACTGGTTATAACACTTCTTGCGAGGAAGCGGAAATTGGTCGCTTGCTGCGGCAATTGAAGGTTGCGCATTCGTTACGCAGCGCTGTTGATGAGGTAATAGTACTGGTCAATATTTGACCGTCGTCACTGCCCCTGTGATCAGCGTCTGGCCACAACTGTTTCAAGGCTTTACGGGCAACGCGCAAACAGCATAAACTCTGGCCAATTTCATGATCTCCGGTCCCGTGTTACGGGTGTTTCGCCGGCCACAAGGAGCACGCAATGGCGCTGATTGGCAAGCCACAAGCCGACCCTACCCTCGAATGGTTTCTCAGCCATTGTCACATTCACAAGTATCCGGCGAAAAGTACGCTGATCCATGCTGGCGAAAAGGCCGACACCCTTTATTACATCGTGCGTGGATCCGTCGCCGTGCTGATCAAGGACGACGAGGGCAAAGAGATGATCCTCTCCTACCTCAATCAGGGTGACTTTATCGGCGAGCTGGGGTTGTTCGAGGAAGAGTCGGTGCGTACCGCTTGGGTCCGCGCCAAGAGCCCGTGCGAAGTAGCCGAGATCTCCTACAAGAAGTTCAAGCAGCTGGTGCAGGTCAACCCTGAGATCCTGATGCGTCTTGCCGGCCAGATGTCCAAGCGCCTGCAGACCACCAGCCAAAAGGTGGGCGATCTCGCCTTCCTCGACGTTGCCGGTCGCATCGCCCAGACCCTGCTCCATCTGGCCCGTCAGCCGGATGCCATGACCCACCCGGATGGCATGCAGATCAAGATCACCCGTCAGGAGATCGGTCAGATCGTCGGATGCAGCCGCGAAACCGTCGGCCGCATCCTCAAAATGCTGGAAGATCAGAACCTGATCCATGCCCACGGCAAAACCATCGTAGTGTTCGGCACCCGCTAACGCCGCGAGTGGTCTCACCCTCTCAACGCCGGCAGCTGCCGGCGTTGCTGTTTGTGGCGCCAGCTAGCGACGATCAGTGCTGCTGAAGATCTTGTCCGCCGAAGCGGCGATAAAGCCGGGGTAAAGCTGGCCATCTGCCTGTGGATAGCGACGGGCAAACTCATAGAAGCAGCCGGGAATGGTGCGCACCCCATCGCTAAACTGGAGCTCGGCCAGATCGGCCACGGTCGACGACTGCTCCAGCAACTCAGCCGGCGAGCCCTTGATCAGCCCACCGGCGGTGTTCAAGGCAAAGCCGGCCTGCCGCAGCCGCTCATTGACTGCTTCGAGACTCAACCCCAGAGCATTAACGCTGACCGTGAAGTGGTTGGCGCGCAGCCCCCAGGCCGCCACCCAGCCGGCATATTCACTCTCGTCGGCCAGCGTTTGGTAGTCAGCCTGACACAACTGCCACAGCCGCCCAGCCCACGGCAGATCCAGCCGCTGCTCGGTGCCCGCCGGCAGCTGGGCCAGCAGCCGAGCAAAGATCGTCTGCAACTGCGGCGAGCACTCGTGCAGCTTGAGTTCGCTGATAAACACCTTGGGGGCGTCCACATCCGGATGCTGCAGGTGGCGCGCATCGAGCTTCTTGGCGACAAACTGATAGTCGCCGGCAAAGCGGTATCCAGCCGCCAAAAAAGGGCGAGCCAGCGCCTGAAGGTCCAGCACGCTACCCGCTAGCCCGCGCAGGGCGATATGGTCATTGACGATCGGCGCACCGCCGCCGAGCAGCCGATGGATTGCCCCAGCCGACGGGGTAATGGCCAAATACTGCTGCCACAAGGGTGCAAACAGCGCCTCAATGACTCTGTTCATGGCGTCAACTCCAGGTTGAGGGAGAGACCGGGTTCCAGCTGGGAGGGCAGCATCGGTACCGGCCGTTCCATCGATGCTACCGGATAGCCGCAGTAATCGGTGGCGTAGAAGGCGCTGGGGCGGAAGTTGCCGCTGGCGCCGACACCGCCAAAAGGGGCGCTGCTGCTGGCCCCGGTCAGCGGCCGGTTCCAGTTGATGATGCCAGCCCGCGCCTGGCGGTAAAACTGCTGGTAATGGTTGCAGTTATCGCTGTAGAGGCCGGCCGACAAACCAAAACGAGTGGCATTAGCCAAGGCCAGCGCCTCGTCAAAACTGTCGTAGCGATAGACCTGCAGCAGCGGTCCGAAGAACTCCTCATCCGGCGCCTGACGACCGCTCATGTCGATAATGCCAGGCGACACAAAACCGGTACCGGTGACGAGCGGCCGCAGTGGCAGCAGCACCCGCCCTCCCAGGTCAGCCAGCTGCTGCTGGGCGGCCGCCAGCCTCGCCACCGCAGCCACCGAGATCAAGGGCCCCATGAACGGCTGCGGCTCCGCCTCGGCGTCACCAATGCGCAGCTGCGCGCTGGCACTGACCAGTTCGGCCACCAGCCCGTCGCCCCAACGGCCACTGGGCAGCAGCAAACGGCGGGCACAGTTGCAACGCTGGCCGGCCGAGATAAAGCTTGAGAGCAGCAGGCCATGGAGCAGTGCCTCGCGGTCGGCCAGCCGTTCAACAATCAACGGATTATTGCCGCTCATCTCAAGCACCAGCAGCTTGTCAGGGCGCCCACCAAACTGCCGATGAATCGTCTCACCGGTAGCGGTGCTGCCGGTAAAGAGCACTCCGTCAACGTCGGCCGCCACCAGCGCCTGGCCAGTTTCCGGCCCACCCTGTAGCAGATTAAAGACGCCATCGGGCAATCCAGCCTGCTGCCACAGCCGGGCGATCTCCTCGCCAGTCATGGCGCCGTGCTGGCTGGGCTTGAACACCAGGGTATTGCCGGCCAGCATTGCCGGGATGATATGGCTGTGGGGCAGATGGCCCGGAAAATTGAAGGGCCCGATCACCGCCAGCACCCCGTGCGGACGCTGGCGGGTCACCACCCGACCACCGCTAATGTCACTTTCATGCTGGCCGCTGCGTTGCAGCTGGGCGCGAATTGAGATGTCAATCTTGGCGACGATGGCCGCCACCTCGGTGCGGCTCTCCCACAATGGCTTGCCACTTTCGCGGGCGATCACCAGCGCCAGCGTCTCTTTGGCGCCGGCCACCTGTTCACCGAAGCGGCGCAACAGGGCGATACGTTCGCCCAACTCGCGGTTGGCCCAGTCGTAACTGGCGGCGCGGGCAGCAGCTACAGCCTCCGCCACATCCACCGCAGTGGCGGCGCAGCCCTGCCAGATCACCTCACCACTAGCAGGGTTGCGCGACGCGAAAGGCTCACCGTGGCCACGCCACCACTGTCCGTCAATCAGGTGGGTCTGCTCGCTCATGGTCACTCCTGGTTACTCATCCATCGCGTTAACGCACCAGTGGACTACAGCGCACCGCCTCGCCTTCATCCAGCAACAACAGCCCGGCCGCATCCGCCGCCAGCACTATCCGGTCATCCTCAATCCGCGCTGGCGCCACCACACACCGGAACTGCTGCAGGCGGGTGTTGGCCAGCAGCATCGGCTCCGCATCCGCGACATCGCCCAGCTGCCATGCCAGCCGCCGGCTGCGGCGCACGGTTCGAATAAAGCGCAGCGGGCATTCAACCGTCGGCCCGGCATCGAAGATATCGACATAACCACGGCTGACAAAGCCCTCCGCCTCCAGCAGCTTGAGCGCCGGCACCGTATGCGGGTGAACGTTGCCAATCACCGCCTGGGCCGCAGCACTGAGCAAGCTGACGTAGATTGGATACTTGGGCATCAGCTCGGCGATAAAGCCTTTGTGGCCAATGCCAGTGAGGTAATCGGCGGTCGGAAAATCGATGCGAAAAAAATGCTCCTGCAGCCACTGCCAGAATGGCGAGCGGCCATCGCCATCGGAGACACCGCGCATCTCGGCGATCACCGTCTGGCTGAAGCGTGCCGGGTGCTCGGCCATCAGTAGAAAGCGGCTGCGTGAGGCCAGCCGGCCGTTGACACTGCCGCGCCAGGCCGGGCGCAGATAGAGGGTGCAGATCTCGGAGCTGCCGGTGTAGTCGTTACACAACGTCAGCAGATCGATGACGTTGTGCACCCCCAAGGCTCGCGAGGCATGCACCACCTTGGTCAGATGGTAATGGTAGAAAGGCGCACTGAGGCCAACAGCGGATTCAATGCCGGTGGTGCCAACGATGGCACCGCTGGCGCTATCCTCCACCACGCACAGATAACCCTCGCCTGCCGGCTGCTGAATGTCGGCGGCAAAGGCATGCAGTGAGTGCTCAATGCGTCGGCGCAGGATCGCCTCGTTGACCGGCAACGAAGTGAAGCCCACCCCGCTCTCTCGGGCGATATCGAGCAGCGACTCGTAATCACCGGCGCGGATGGGGCGGACCACCAGCATGGTCAGCCCGCCAGCCGGGCGATCGCCCGTTCCAATCGCGTCATGCCGTCGTCGATATCGTCCTGCGGGATATTGAGTGCCGGCGCCAGCCGCAGCACATTGGGGCCAGCCATCAGCACCATCACCCCCTCACCAACGGCGGCTTCGAGCAGCTCACGGGCACGCCCCTGCCAGCGATCCGCCAGCACCGCACCGAGCAGACAGCCCTTGCCACGCACCTCGGCAAACAGGCCAAAACGGCTGTTGATGCGTCCCAAATGCTCACGCAGCAGCTGCTCCCGCCGCCGTACCCCGGCCAGCAGTTCCGGCTGGCTCACTTCGTCAAGCAGGGCCGAAGCTACGGCACAGGCCAATGGGTTGCCACCAAAGGTGGTGCCATGGGTGCCGGGTTTGAAGCTGGCCGCCACCTGGGCGGAGGCCAACATGGCACCGATGGGGAAACCGCCCCCCAACCCCTTGGCGGTAGTCAGGATGTCAGGCACCACGCCATAGCCCATGTAGGCAAAGAGATCGCCGGTGCGGCCGTTGCCGGTCTGTACCTCATCAAAAATCAGCAGCGCCTGATGCTGATCGCACAGCGACCGCACCCCTTCGAGGTAATCGTGGCTGGCCGGGGTGACCCCGCCTTCGCCCTGAATGGGCTCGACAATGACGGCACAGGTGCGGCTGGAGATCTGGGCGCGCAGCGCCTCCAGATCGTTTAACGGCACATGGTCGATGGCTGCGGGTTTGGGGCCGAAACCATCGGCATACTGAGGCTGGCCACCCGTGCTGACGGTAAAGAAAGTGCGACCATGGAATGCCTGCAGGCAGGCGATGATCTGCACCTTGTCGCCACCACCATGGTGGTCCTGAGCGTAGCGGCGAGCCAGTTTGAGCGCCGCCTCATTGGCCTCAGCGCCAGAGTTGGCGAAAAACACCCGATCGGCAAAGGTCAGATCTACCAGCTGGCGAGCCAGACGAAGTGCTGGCTGGTTGGTGAAATAGTTAGAGGAGTGCCACAGCTGGGACGCTTGAGTGATCAGCGCCTGCTGTAAACGTGGGTGGCAATGGCCGAGGGCGTTGGTGGCGATGCCGCCAATAAAATCCACATAGTCACGTCCGACTTCATCCCACAGGCGCGACCCGGAGCCACGCACCGGCACCACCGGATGCGGGGCAAAACAGGGCACCATCAGTTGATCAAACTGGGCCCGGCAGGAGACCGGGGCTACGGCCGCTTCAAGCATGACAGGATCCTCCAGAGCGCTTCTTCTCGCGGACGGCGGCCAAGTTACGAAGAGATAGCAGAGCCAGCCCGCAGTGTCAGGACAGCCGACCAAAACCTTGCGGCGACTGCTGTAAAGGGAGGATAACACCAATAGATATGCAAAATTAACGAATAATTATTAAATTCGGTCGCCTTATAACTGCAGCCCTTTGGGGCGCAGCGCCAGCAGCTGCAGCAGTTCTTCCGGCGCAATCAGTGGCTGCAGAGTTTGGTTCACCGGCTCATCCACAGCGTAGGGCGATTCACCCAGCTGCGCCGCGGCAGCTAGCCGGTGGAGCAGATAGAGCGCCCGGGCATAAGGGCTGCGCAACCGCGGTGGCAAGAGAGCTTGCCACTCACGCAGTTGCTGAGCGTACCAACCATCGCCCATTCCCCAGCAGCGCAGCTGGGTCAGCGCCTGCTGGCTGCCCGTCGCCAGCAAAGTCACTAGCGGTGGCGCTGGCACCCTGAGCTGCTCCAGCCGCCGCACCAGCTCGCGATTACCGGCCAGTCGTGCCTTCTCCTGATGAAACTGGCGCATCTGGCTGAGCTGGCGTTTAACCGCAGCCAACTGGCTGGCCCAGCCCCACAACAGCCACAGCAGCAGCAGGCGCAGCCGCCAGGAGTCAAGGTTGCGCTTGGCGGCCAGCGGCTCAGCCATCACCCAGCCCCATTCCAGATAGCGCCATAGCTTGCGCCCGGTCAGAGGGGCCAGGTCCAGCTGCAGTAACTGAGCATTGAGTTGGGCCGCCAGCACCCCCGCCGCCAGCCGCTCGCAGCCAAAGGCGGGAATGGCGCTAAGCTGCTCAGGCAATGCCGTACGTCCAGCCAAGGTCTTCATCGGCGGTGCCGCCAGCAACGCCAACAGGGTGCGGCCCTGTACGCCATGCTGGCGCAGGGCCTGACGGTGAGCGTCAGCCCCGGGCTGCAGCAACAGCTCCACCACCGCCCGCATCTGCTCAGGCGGCCAGCCGAGTAGTTCGGCAGCGCCATCACCCCAATGAGCCAGCTGAGCCGGTACAGCGCGGCTGACCACCACCGTCAGCCGTTCATCCCAGTCATCGCAGCTGCTGAACGGCTGCCCGTCGAGCAGCGCCCGCAACTGCTCCTGACCGGCCCAATAGCTAAACAGCAGGGCATCCAGGCTGGGGGAGACCGTGGCAACAGCAGGCAGGTGGATCATACGGCAGCGTCCTCATTACTGGCTGCGGCTAAAGGGCAACCCGCAGTGTGGCAGAGCAGCCGAGGCAACGCTTGGCGCGATAGCCGCTTCGCGAGACAGCTCACCCTGCCCTCACTGGCGCAGAAAATTGGCCAGCAGCGCCAGCCCGCCCTCACTGAGGATCGCTTCGGGATGAAACTGCACGCCAAAGCTGGGGTGGTGGCGGTGACGCATCGCCATCACCACCTGCTCGTCATCGGCGGTGCGCGCGGTGACCTGCCAGTCGGCAGGCAGGCTGCTCTCCAGTACTACCAGTGAGTGGTAGCGGGCCACCGTCAGCGGGTTGGCCAGAGCAGCGAAGAGGTCCTGACCATGGTGATCGATCAGGCTGGTCTTGCCATGCATCACCGTCGGCGCGTGAGCGATAGCAGCACCAGCCAGATAGGCCAATGCCTGATGGCCGAGACAGACTCCGAGCAGCGGGATGCGGCCACTGAAATGGCGGATCGCCGCCAGACTGAGGGCGGCATCTTCGGGCCGGCCGGGGCCGGGACTGATCAGCAGATGGCGGGGGTTAAGAGCGATGAGGGCGTCCAGATCGCCCTCATCGTTGCGCCGCACCTCAACCTGAGCGCCCAGCATCTGCAGGTACTGCACCAGGTTAAAGGTGAAGGAGTCATAGTTGTCGATGACCAGAACCATGCCCGGTCCCCGCGTCAGATGGCGCCCAGCAGCCCGACCTTGCGGTAGACCTCGGCCAGGGTACGGGCCGCCCGCTCACGGGCCTTGAGCGCGCCTTCGGCCATCAGTGCCGCCAGCTGCCCCTCATCGGCGCGCAGTGCCTGGTAACGCTCCTGAATCGGCTGCAGCACAGCAACGATGGCATCGGCCACATCACCTTTGAGGTGACCGTACATCTTGCCCTCATAGGCCGGCACCAGTTCGGCCACCGGCTTGCCGGTGGCGCAGGAGAGCAGTGACAGCAGGTTGGACACCCCCGGCTTGGCATCGAGGTCGTAGTAGATGCGTGCCTGTTCGTCGGAATCGGTAACCGCGCGCTTGACCTTCTTGGTCAGGGTCTTGAGGTCTTCGAGCATCAGCACGAAGTTGTTGGGGTTGTCGTCCGACTTCGACATCTTCTTGGTCGGTTCCTGCAGTGACATCACCCGCGCCCCGACTTCGGGGATATAGGGGTCAGGTACGCGGAAGGTGTCGCCATAGAGATTGTTGAAACGGATGGCGATATCACGGGCCAGTTCCAGATGCTGCTTTTGGTCGCTGCCGACCGGTACCTTCTGCGCCTGATAGAGCAGCACATCGGCGGCCATCAGCACCGGATAGCCAAACAGGCCAACGTTAATGTTGTTCTCGTTCTTGGCCGACTTGTCCTTGAACTGGGTCATGCGGTTCAGCTCGCCCATCTGCGCATAGCAGTTGAGCACCCAGCCAAGCTCGGCATGTTCCGGCACCTGCGACTGGACAAACAGGGTCGAGCGCTGGGGATCGAGGCCGCAGGCCATATACAGCGCCATCGCATCAAAGGTGCGCTGACGCAGCAGCGCCGGGTCCTGACGCACGGTGATGGCGTGCAGGTTGACGATCATGAACAGACAGTCATGATCCTCCTGCATCGCCACCCAGTTACGGATGGCGCCGAAGTAGTTGCCGATGGTCAGGGCACCCGAAGGCTGGGCACCGGAGAGAACAATGGGAGCGTTCATCGCATTCCTGGTCGGTCAGGCTGATCAATCGCCCGCAACGACCAGCCGCATCAGATCGGCAAAGTGGTCGAAACAGTAATCGGGCGCGCAAAGGCGGATATCTTCCCCGTAGTTGTAACCGTAGGTCAAGCCAACGGCGCCCATGCCAGCGGCTCGAGCCGCCTGGATGTCATTACGCGAATCGCCAATCATCAACCAGTCACCCACCGCCACCTGCAACTGCTCGGCCGCGTAGCGAAGCGGCAGCGGATCGGGCTTGCTGCGGGCAGTGGTATCGCCACTCACCACCAGCGCAAAATGGTGGCGGATCCCCAACCGCTGCAGCAGCGGTTCGGTGAACAGTGCCTTCTTGTTGGTGATCACCGCCAGCGGCCAGCGGGCCGCCAGTTGCGGCAGGGTCTCGGCCACCCCGGGGTAGAGGCTGCCAGGCTGACCAAGGCAGTCAAGATAGGCGGCGCTAAACAGCGCATTGGCCTCATCCAGCGGTGGCGACGACAGTTCGGCCAACGCCCGCTCAATCAACACGGGTATCCCGTTGCCAACCCAGTGGCTAACCTCAGTCAACCCTGCCGCCGGCAGGCCAAAGGCGGCGCGCATGGCATTGGCCGCTTGCGCTAGTTCGGCCACCGAATCGACCAAGGTGCCGTCAAGATCGAAAGCCAGAGCGCGAATGGTCATACAAGGCTCCTTAACGGGGGCAAGTGCCTGCAAGGCGCTCGCGCATCGCACCAACCACCGTGCGGTAATCGGGCTGACCGAAGATGGCCGAGCCGGCGACGAAGGTATCAGCACCGGCCTCAGCGATCAGGGCGATGTTGTCTACCTTGACCCCACCGTCGACCGACAACCGGATCGGGTAGCCCTTGCTATCGATGATCTGGCGAATGGTGCGCAGCTTGTCGAGCGCCGCAGGGATAAAGGACTGGCCGCCGAAGCCAGGATTCACCGACATCACCAAGATCAGGTCGAGCTTGTCCCAAATGTAGTCCAGCACGCTGAGTGGGGTGGCGGGATTAAGCACCACCCCAGCCTGACAGCCGCGCTTCTTGATTAGCTGCAGCGAGCGGTCGACATGGTCGCTGGCTTCCGGGTGGAAACTGATCAGGCTGGCACCGGCATCGGCAAACTGGTCGATCATCGAATCCACCGGCCGGGTCATCAAATGCACATCAATAGGTGCGGTGATGCCGTAATTGCGCAAGGCGGCGCAGATGGGCGCCCCGAAAGTCAGATTAGGCACATAGTGATTGTCCATCACATCGAAGTGCACCCAGTCGGTACCAGCGGCGAGTACCGCCTCCACTTCCTGCCCCAAGCGGGCAAAATCAGCCGACAGAATCGAGGGGGCAATCACGTACTCAGCCACGAGCAATCTCCTGGAGGGGATGGACTCGGGCAGTCTAAGCGACCACTGTCCGACTGTCAGCCGCAGCCTTTCACCAGCCATGCACCAATAGAGATCAAATCCCGGGAAAGGGGAGCCATTTGGCACTACACTGGTGCGTGATTGCGGTGCATCGCGCCTGCCCCGCAATGGTGCGCAGCGTCATTCGCAAGAAATACAAGACGTTAAAATGCTGGCACAGGATTTGTAGTAAAGACGACGCGACAGTGAAACAACCCCCCCAGGGAGACTACAAAAATGCGTAAAGCACTTGCCACGACCATCGCCGTACTGATTAGCGGCCTGACCATTGCCTCTGCCCAGGCCGCCTTATCCGGTAACCTCGGTGCCACCAGCAACTACATCTGGCGCGGCCAAACCCAGACCAGCGATAGTGTCGGCTTTTCCGGTGGTCTCGACTATGCCCATGACAGCGGCTTTTATGTCGGTACTTGGACATCCAACGTCGATTTTGGCGATGACGCCAGTTACGAGCTTGACGGCTACTTCGGCTTCGGCGGTAGCATCGGTGACTTCGGCTACGACCTCAACTACACCTACTTCGCGTACCCGGATGGAGAGAAGCTTGACTTCAGCGAAGTCGGCGGTTCGGTGAGCTACAGCGTGCTGACTTTGGGCGCCAATGCCACAGCCAGCAATGATGATGGTCAAAAGTTGTTCAAAGGCGCCTACTACTACTATGCAGCGCTGAGCTTTGACGTAGGCAAAGACCTTGCGCTTGGCTTTCACATTGGCCAATCAGATTTTGATCAGAAGTATGGCGGTAAAGACTACGTCGACTACAACGTTAGCCTGACCAAGACCTTTGCCTTGGGTGATGCCACCTTCATGATCTCGGATACCGATATCGACGAAGACGATCCCAAGGTGGTGGTGAGCTGGAGCACCGGTTTCGACCTCTAAGTCGTCACTTTGGCCTAAACAACGCCCGACCTGCTCGGGCGTTGTTGCATCCGGCCCCTGCTTCCGGGTTAAAATATCGCCGTTATCGTTACCGGACGTTGCCCATGTCGCAACCCAACCAACGTGTTGCCGTCGCCATGCTAGTGCTCGCACTTGGCGGCAGTCAGCAGCTGCTGGAACAAACCTGTGATCGCACTGATCCCAGCAGCTGTAACAGCCTGTTGGCCGCAGCACCAAGTTGGTCAAGCTGGCTGAGCGGCCGCGATACCCGCGTCTCCACCCATTTTCTCGATCTGCTTGAACTGCTGACTCGCAACAGCGGCAGCCGCGGCGGAAAGCGCTGAAATCCGACCTTCGTCAACCGGTTGATGACGGTCGATAAAGTGCCAACAACTCGGCTACCGCCTTGCGCCCGTGGCCGTTGCGGCTGATCGAACGGCGAACGGCAATGGTCGATAGCTGCGCCTGTTGGTAGATTTCGCGAGTGAATGGCAAATCATGGTTGCTGATCAACACCACCGCCCCGCGCTCACGTGCAGCCCACAGCGCACACTCTGCTAGTCGCCGTTGATCAGCGGCGGTGAACTGACGACCACTGTAGTTGGTAAAGGTGGCAGTGACAGACAGGGGCGCATAAGGCGGGTCGCAGTAGACCACTGCACCATGGGGCAACTGCTCGAACAACTGCTCAAAGGGCAGGCAACTGAACTCACAACGCTGGGCTTTAGCCGCGAACGTCTGCAGTTCCTGCTCAGGAAAATAAGGCCGCACGTAAGCACCGAACGGCACGTTATACAGGCCACGCTTGTTATAGCGGCACAGGCCGTTGTAACCAAAGCGGTTGAGATAGATGAACAGTGCTGCTCGCCGTAGTGGCGTACAACCGGCATTGAACTCAGCTCGCAGCGCCAGATAGCGCTCACGGTTGTTGTTGGCAGCCGTGAACAGACAGCGGGTCTCATCAATCACCCGTCCAGGTGAATGCTGCAACTGCTGATAGAGAGCGATCAGGTCGTCGTTGATATCGTTAAGCTGATAACGCGGGTAATCACTGTTCAGAAACAGTGACGCAGCGCCAGCAAATGGCTCCACCAACAGCTCTCCCTGCGGCAGGTGCTGGCGCAGGGTTTCAGTCAGGGCAAATTTACCACCAGCCCACTTGAGAAAAGCACGACAAGGGGTCATGGGCTGATGGCAACCACCCGATAGCTGCTTTGGTTGACCACTTTCAGGGCTTTAGGCCAAGGCTGGTTGGCACGCTGAGCGGCGTTCAGCCGGGTGATCACGGCTTTGGCCGCATCCAGTGTCGGGTAGCGCCCCTGAATCAGTAGATAGAGCGGTTGACCATCACGCTGAATCTCCAAGATCGCCCATGGCACGAGCTGTGAACCCAGCTGGGTATCAGCGAAGCGGCGCAACGCTTCCAGATTACGCACCGCCCCAAACTGCAGAGTGAACGCGCTACCCGGATTGCGATAGAAAGGCTCAGCAGCCGTCGTCTTTGGCTTAGCCACCGACGCAGGGCTGACTACAGGCGCAGGATCTGGAACTGCATCAGCCTTGGCCGCATTGTTATCAGCCACTGCTGAGGTCGCAGTTGGTGCGGAAGGCTCATCATTGGTGATCAGCGGCTCAGCAGCGATGGCAACAGCCGCAGTGGCCTGATTGGCGACTGTATCGACCTGCTCCGCCATCGCCCGATCGACCTGCTCCCCCGGAATATCGACGCGCAGCGCAGAGCGAATACGCGCTTCCGCCGCCGTGGTAGCAGTGTACTGCTCTGGTGGTAACGTAACTGGCTCTTGGGTCAGTGGCGGCGCATCCGCTGCGAGATCCGCTGGCAACGCCACGTCCACCTCAGCCACGGGGATTTCGATTACTTGAGGCTCAGGTTGCGATGGCGCCGGCCATAGCCACCACAAGGTCAACAACAAAGCAGCAACAGCCGCAGCCAGCAAAGGAATAGGCAGGCTGCGCGATTCACGCAACGCTGCTGGACGACTGCCCGGCACCATCCCTTGTTCAGCCAGGCGAAGGGTGTGGCTAATGGTGGGCGCAACCCGTTCCAGCCACGGCAATAGTTCGCGGTCACCGACCGCTTCACCGGCCACACCGGCCCGGCTGCGCCACAAGGCGCCGCGCTCTTCAACCGGCAAGGCCTCGACTACCATCGGCGTGATCAGTGGATCGGCCAGCCATTCGGGCGCCGGACCACCATCGCGATCGACCACTAACAATGCCACCCGCCGCCCCGGATGTAGCTCGCTGCTGCGCACCAGATCGGCGATCTCGTCAAACTGGGCCGAACTCAGATGCTGGGCGCCATCAATCACCAGCAACAGCCGTTGCTCGTCGCCACCACGGGCATCAAAGAGATCAACCAGGGTGTCACCCGGGGCCAGATCATGCTCACCCACCAGCTGCCACAACAGTTGACGACGCAGATCATCACCGTTGATGGGGCCCGCCAAGGTCACCAGTGCCGCATTGACACCGTCTGCCCCTTCGAGAAACTGCAAGGCGAGGGTGGTCTTGCCAGCGCCCGGCGCCCCACTCATGCACAGTAGCGGGCTGTCACAGGAGGCCAGATAGTGCAGGCGGTCCAGCCAGCGCTGCTGACTGTGGGTCAGCATCAGCTGGCTACCACCCACCGAGGGCTCACGACGCACACCGGCCACAGTCGTTGATCGCTTCACGCAGGGTCTCCTCGGTGACGCTGTCGGCTACCTCGGCATTGCCGATTCCAATAGGCAGGACAAGACGGATCCGCCCAGCCTTGACCTTTTTATCACGGCGCATGTGGGGCAGAAAGGCATCTGCATCCATGGTTCGAGGCCCGGTTACCGGCAAAGAAAAACGCAATAACAGTTGAATAACCCGCTCCAGTTCCGCCTCGGTCATCTGCTGGCGGAGCACCGCAGTGCGACAGGCCAACACCATGCCTGCAGCTACAGCCTCACCGTGCAGCCAGTTACCATAGCCTTGCTCTGCCTCGATGGCATGACCATAGGTGTGACCCAGATTTAGCAAGGCACGAACGCCTTGCTCGGTTTCATCTTCGGCCACAATGCGCGCCTTGATAGCGCAGCTACGCTCAATGGCGTAGGTCAGCGCCTCACTGTCGCCAGCCAACAACTGGCCAGCGGCGCCTTCCAACCACTCAAAAAAAGAGCGATCGGCGATAATGCCGTACTTGATCACCTCAGCCATGCCGGCGGCAAACTCGCGTGCCGGCAATGTTGCCAGGCAGCGGGTATCGATCAGCACTGCCTGTGGCTGGTGGAAAGCGCCGATCATATTCTTGCCCAGCAGATGGTTAACCGCCGTCTTGCCACCTACCGAAGAGTCAACCTGAGCAAGCAGAGTGGTCGGAATCTGAACAAAACCAACACCGCGCTGATAGCAGGCGGCAGCAAAACCAACCATGTCACCAATCACCCCACCACCGAGCGCAATCAGAGTGGTATCCCTCCCATGGTTGCGCTCCAGCAGCAGTGACAAAATCCCTTCCCACGTCTGCAAGGTTTTGAAGGCTTCGCCGTCTGGCAACAGTAGCTCATCCACCACTAGGTCAGTCAGCGCCTCGCGCACCCACGACAGATAGTGACGAGCCACTGTAGCGTTGGAAACGATCAGCACTTTGCTGCCACAAACGGCGGAGCGCAGCAGTTGGGCATCACCCAACACCCCACTGCCGATGTGGATGGGGTAGCTACGGTTCCCCTCCAGGGCAACGCTGAGGGTTTTCATCAGAGTTCCAGCGCCTTGATGATTTGGTTGGCAACAACGCGAGCACTTTGGTCATCCGTCTGGATCACCAGATCAGCGATCTCCTCGTACAAGGGGTTGCGCTCTTCTGCCAGCGACTCGAGGGTCGAGCGCGGATCATCGTTCTGCAGCAGCGGGCGCTTCTTGTCACGTTGGGTACGGGCGAACTGCTTGTCGATGGAGGTCTTCAAGTAGACAACAATACCGCGCGCCGACAGGCGGTTGCGGTTATCCCGGCTCTTGATCGAGCCACCACCAGTAGCCAGTACGATGCCCTGCAACTCGGTCAGCTCATTGATTACCGACTCTTCGCGACGGCGGAATCCCTCTTCGCCTTCGATGTCGAACACCCAAGCGATATCGGCGCCAGTACGACGCTCAATCTCCTGATCGGAGTCAAAAAACTCCATGTGCAGTTCGTCAGCCAAATGTCGGCCAATGGTGCTTTTGCCAGCACCCATGGGGCCGATCAGGAAGATGTTTCTTTTTTCTGCCATTGCTCGTCACTTCTCTCAAGACTGAAGCCGAAAAGGATCTCCTGTACCAAACGCGCGTGGTTGGCTGGCAAGGGGCGGACATTATCACCGCTGGCAGCCAAATTTGGCAATTCGGCTGCAGCCCGGCAGTAACAAACGGAGCGGGGCTGGCGTCGGCCGCCAGCCCCGCTCCCGCAAACAGGGGTTACAGACCCTGGGTAATGATGCGCGGCGTCACGAACACCAGCACTTCACGCTTCTCGAAGAAGTCGCTGGTGCTGCGGAACAGGGCGCCCACCCAAGGAATATCCCCAAGCAAGGTTACCTTGGTCACCGTCTGAGTAGACTGCTGCTGGTAGATACCACCCAACACGATGGTTTCACCGTTGTTAACCAGCACCTGCGTACCCACTTCCTGAGTATCGATGGCGGTGGCGAGACCGGTGCCGGTGGGCACGGTATCACCACGCGTGTTCTGGGTCACCACCAGATCCAGAATGATCCGCTCATCCGGAGTGATCTGCGGGGTGACCCGTAGCCCCAGCACCGCCTTCTTGAAGGTCACCGAGGTGGCACCGGAGGAGGCAGATTCGACGAACGGGATTTCGGTACCCTGTTCGATGTAGGCCGCCTTCTGGTTGGCCGTGGTGATCTTGGGACTGGCGATCACTTCGCCCTTGTTCTCCAACTCCATCGCTGACAGCTCAAGGTCGAGGATCAGGCCATCGGCCAGCTTGGCCACCTGGAAAGCAATGCTGCCTGCAGGCTCCTTGACGGGCAAGTTAACCGCAAGACGGTCAGTCAAAGCCGGCTTGGTACCGCTGTTGGCACTATCGGCCCCAGGAAGCTTTCCTGATATAGCACCACTTGCATCCCCTCCAGCACTGAAGGTGTTGGTGATACCCCAGCGCACCCCCAACTCGTCCTTGATGTTGTCGCGGATGGTGACCATGCGCGCTTCGATCTGCACCTGCTTGACCGGAATGTCGAGCACATCGACCAAGCGCCGCACATCTTCCAGACGTTCTGCGGTATCGCGCACCAGCAGTGTATTAGTGCGCTCATCGACCGAAACCGAACCGCGGGCCGACAGCATGCTGCCGCCACTCTCTCCACTCTTGAGCAACTTTTCGACTTCTGAGGCCTTGGCGTAGTTAACCTGAACATACTCGGTAAATAGCGGCGCCAGATCGGCAACTTGCTGTTCGGCCTTAAGTTCGTTGGCTTCGCGTACCGCCAGCTCTTCGGCCGGGGCGATCATCAGGATACGGCCCTCAACGCGCTTACCTAAGCCTTTGACCTTAAGGATGATATCCAGCGCCTGATCCCAAGGCACGCCATCCAGACGAAGGGTGATATTGCCGGTCACCGAATCAGTGGTGACCAAGTTGAAGCCGTTGTAGTCAGCGATGATCTGGAGCACGGTACGAACCGGAATATCCTGGAAGTTCAGGGAGATCGGCTGACCGGCATACTGATCACTAACGTCTTCTTCCGACTCACCCACCGGGGCAACCGTCAGCGTGAACAGGTTGTCGAGCTGATAGTAGTTGTAGGTGTAGGCGGTCAACGGTTCAATGACGAACTTGGTGCTGTTGGCCGTTTTGTAGCTCTCAATCGATTTGACCGGGGTGTTGAAATCAACCACATCCATCACATATAGCAGTTCGTTCATGATGTCAGTGTTGTTGAACTGCAACTCCAGCTTCTCGCCACGCTGGTTCACATCCACAGCAGCGGTTGCACCATCCAGATAGACCAAGAACTGACCTTCGCCTTCAGCACCACGCCGAAAGTCGAGGGCATTAATACGGTTGAGGAAGACGTTGTCGGGTGATGGGCCGGCCACCACGTCGTCACCGATACGGATGACAAACACGTTGTCGCGGCGAGAGGTGCGATAAGGGCGTAGCGTCTTCAGACCGATCACCATCTTCAACCCTTTGAACCCCTCCTGCAGGCTAATGCCGCGCACCCCGGCGCGGTCAATCGGCAAGCTGCGAGTCTCAAGATCGGAGGTAACGCCATCGAAGCGAAACTCGATCTCGGTGGGACGGTTGTTGACGCGGCTTTCAGGGTCCTCTATCGGACCGTCGAACACTAGCTCCAACTCCAGCAGGTCATTCACTACCGTGTTGTAACGGATATCCTTAAGCTGCGCGGCACCAGCCCAACTCGGGACCAGTAGCATGCATGCCAACAGTAAAGCAGCTTTAATGGTCTTCACGGCTCCCCTTTCTCCCTGCATTGGTGTGGCGTCCACACCGAGAAAACGTTTGGCACTCCATTGAATGCTCATAGTGACTTCCCGTCTTAATTCTGAAGTAGCGGCAATTCGGAGTAGCGCTCGATCCAGCACCCCGAACCATCCGGAACCAGCTCAATCAGGTCCAGGCCATCGCGGCGCACCTGGGTAATCAAGCCATGGTACATGCCGATGTGATAACCGGCACGAACGCGATAGAGGGCGCCATCCTGGGTTGTGATCAAGGCCCACAAGCCTTGGGTATCACCGACGGTTCCACGCATCTGCAAATCATCGAGCGCATAGGCCTCAAGTGGCTCCTTGACCCGGTTGGCATCCGGGGTCAAACAATCTCGAGCCGGGTCGATATTGTCGACAATCAGCTCGGGCTGAGGGGCCACAAAAGGGCTACGCAGCTCACTCGCCACGTAAGCTTCATGCTGGAAGGGCTTAACCTCCGGCATTGGTTCAACTTTGCCTTTGTAGTTGGCCTTGGTGTCGGTAATGAACTGCTGCAAGTCAGATACATCATTACCACAGCCGGCCAACAGTGACACAGCGACAAGCGGCACCAACAACGCTCTCATCGCTCCTCCTTGTACCTGTAGGTCTTGGCTTTCAGGCTCATCTCCTGCTTGCCGCTCTCCAACCGCTTGATAGCAAAATCATGAAGGGTAACGATTCGGGGCAACGCCGACACGTCGGCAACAAAATCACCAAACTGGTGATAGTCGCCCTCAACCACAATGGCAATCGGCAGTTCAATGTAGAACTCTTGGGGCTGTTCCGCTTCCCAGTTAATCTTCTTGAACTGCAGACCACTGTTAGTCCCGGTGTAGGTGATGTCATCCAGCAGGCCGGGAGTCTCATGGCTGGCTGGCAGGATACGCAGCAAGTTCTGGAAGGTCTCTTCCATGACCTTCATCTGGTCACGGTAGGCATCGACGTTGGCCGCCAACCGGTACTTGCGACCATACTCATCCTTCAGCTCTTTCTCACGATTCTTTTCGCGATCCAAAGTATCCCACTGGTCGCTGATCATCATGTTGTACATCAGCAGGCCAACGATAACGGCGGTCAGGGCAGCGAAAAAAGCCTTGATCGACAGAGGCCACTGGCCAATGGTCTTGAAATCGAGTTCGTTTAGCTGCGACAGGTTCATCGTGCCGCTCCTTTTTTGCCGCCTTTGGGGCCTGTCGCCGGCGCAGTGGCCGTAGCCAAACTCTCGGTTTCACCGCGAATGAACAGTCGCATCAAGAATTTGCTCAGTTTCTTCTCCTGATCGTCAGCCTCAATTGACTGCAGTGACGGTTCGGACAGCCAAGAAGAGGTGTCGATACGGCGCATCAGGTTAGAGAGGTGGTTGTTGGACTCACTCTTGCCAACCACTCGGATCTCGCCCCCCTTGCGGTCCACTTCGGTCAAGTAAACACCGCCGGGAACACTTGAAGCCAGATCGTTGAAGATGCGCGTCACCATGTTGCGGTTTTTCTGCAGGTCGGCGATCAGGTAGATGCGCTGAGCAAGGGCGTCCCGCTTTTCCTTAAGCGTCTTGATCTCAGCAATCTGCCGGTCAAGCTGGCGGATCTCCTGCTGCAGGAAATCATTGCGATGCCTTTGGCTATCAATCACCGTTCCAATACCGGCAAACACCAGATAGCTAGCGACAAATGTAACCGCAGCGACCGACCCGAGCACGGCAACATAGGCGTTCTGCTGACGCTGACGCTGCTCCTCGCGCCATGGAAGCAGGTTTATATATGCCATGGGCTGAAACTCCTCAACGCCAAGCCACAAGCCACCATGTAGCGCGCAGCATCGCCACTGAGAGCATCGCTGGCGATCCCCTCAGCGACTTCCATGCCATGGAACGGATTGGCAATCAGGGTGTGGACACCCAGCTCCTCATTGAGCAGTTGGGTGACCCCCTCCAGACGAGCAGTACCTCCACACAACACAACGGTGTGAACCTTGTCATGGCCGCTGGACGTACAGAAAATCTGAATAGTACGGCGCAATTGCTGCAGCAATGAGGTTTGGAAGGGTGCCAGCACTTCGAAGTTGTAGTTACGTGGCAACTCACCAGCGAGCTTGGCGCTCTCGGCTTCTCCCGGCTCCATACCGTAATAGGCAGAGATGGCTTGGGTATACTGCTCACCACCGAACACCTGCTCGCGGGTGTAAACCACCTCGCCATTCACCACAAAGCTAAAGGTGGTCATGTTGGCACCGATGTCGACAAAGGCCACCACCTTATTAGCGGCACCCTGAGCCAACTGACTAGCGACCAGTTCCGCCGCTCGACCAAGGGCATAGCCCTCGATATCAATCACCTGCGCTTCAAAGCCACCCTGGCGAGCAGCACCGATCCGTGCTTCAACATTTTCCGTGCGGGATGCCGAAAGCAGCACATCAACCTTGGTTGGATCAGTACGGTTTTGACCCGTCACCTCAAAATCGAGGCTGACTTCGTCGAGTGGATAGGGGATCAGGTTGTCAGCTTCGATGCGAATCTGATCTTCCAGCTCCTGCTCAGACAAAGAGCCATCCATGTAGACAACCTTGGTCATCACCGAGGAGCCGGACACAGCCAGCGCCGCATGGCGAAACTTGCGTGCGAAACGCTTGCGCAGAGTCTTGAGGACACTGCCCACAGTCTCGATATCCTGAATTTCGTGGTCAACTACCGCCCCTTTCGGAATCGGCAACTGGGCAACGCCTTCAAGCCGGTATCCGCTGTCCGTTTTGGTCAGCAGCACCGCCTTGATGGCATTGGAGCCAATGTCGATTCCAACCATGGGTGGAGCCTGACGCTTCAACAAGCTTTTCAGCATGGCTCCTTTTCGCACTCCGTTATCGTTGAAAGTCGGCGTTAATCTTTTGTTACCTCTACGCCGGTTAGCATAGAACAAGTCAATTCTGGCTCCAACCTCAAGCAGATAGAGCCATTCGTTATTTTTGAACAGGATCTCTATACTAGCCCTTCCTGAACGCCAAATGGCGGTCTGCGGAGGATTTTGCGGAGATGTTGCTGCGCCTGTTGCGTCACCTGTTGGCCCTGTTGATGAGCCTCACCCTTCTGGGTATCGCCGCACTTGCCGTGGTCTATGCCTACTTCGCCCCCCAGTTGCCGGATGCCGCCACCCTGCGCGACGTACGCCTGCAGACGCCCATGCAGGTGTTCAGCGCAGATGGGCAGCTGCTCGGCCAGTTCGGCGAACAGCGACGCATCCCGCTGACCCTGGAGCAGATGCCGCCACTGCTGATTCAGGCCTTTTTAGCCACCGAAGACAGTCGCTTTTATGAGCATCCCGGTATCGACCCTATTGGTGTCGGCCGCGCCATGCTGGCAGTGGTAGCCAGTGGTGAAAAGACCCAGGGCGCCAGCACCATAACTATGCAGCTGGCGCGCAACTTCTTTCTGGGGCGCGAAAAAACCTACATCCGCAAAATAAAGGAGATCTTTCTCGCCTGGCACATTGAGCAGGCGCTGACCAAGGATCAGATCCTCGAGCTTTATCTCAACAAGATCGCCTTGGGCTACCGCTCGTTCGGAGTCGGAGCGGCCGCCGAGGTGTACTACGGTAAAACCGTCGATCAACTGACGTTGGCCGAGATTGCTTTAATCGCAGGCCTACCCAAAGCGCCTTCTGCCCTCAATCCGATCGCCTCACCCACCAAGGCCAAGGCCCGGCGGGCGGTGGTGCTGGGGCGCATGCTCGCTACCGGTCTGATCACCCAGGCGCAATATGATGACGCCAAGGCCAGCCCCATCGAGACCCGCTATCACGGTCCTCAGGTCTCCTTTGACGCACCTTATGCAGCTGAAATGGCGCGCGAGTTTCTGGTAAAGCTGGTGGGTGAGGAAGAGGCCTACAATGCCGGCTATCAGGTTCATACCACGGTTGATGCGCGTTTGCAGCGCGCCGCCAACCGCGCGGTTGAAACCAACCTCTATGACTATGATGAACGCCACGGCTATCGCGGCCCTTCTGGCGAACTGTGGCTGGCGGAGGCGCCGCTGCCCGAGCGTCCGCGCATCCAGGCGGCATTGTCCAACATCGCACGCTATGCCGATCTGCAGCCAGCGGCAGTGCTGGCGGTCGAAGAGAAAGCGATCACGGTACTAAATGATCGGGGTGAAGAACTTTCCGTGCCCTTTGCCCAGATGTTGTGGGCGCGTCCGTTTATCAGCGATATCCGCCAGGGGCATCCGCCCAAAAAGCCCGCAGATGTGGTCAAGGTCGGCCAGCAGATCTGGATTCGGCCAGTGGAAGATGGCTGGCGTCTGGCCCAGATCCCCTCGGTCAATGGCGCTCTAACCGCCCTTGACCCGCGCGACGGTGCCATCAAGGCGATTGTCGGCGGTTTCAGCTTTAACCAGAGTCAGTTCAACCGCGCCCTGCAGGCCAAGCGTCAGGCAGGTTCTAACATCAAGCCGTTTCTATACGCCACCGCGTTGGAAGATGGCATGAGCCTGGCCACCATCATTAATGATGCCCCGGTCAGCCACTATGACCCGGCCATCGGCGTCACCTGGCGGCCGCGTAACTCGCCACCTGAATATGAGGGGCCGATGCGCATGCGCGTCGCTCTGGGTAAATCCAAGAACGTGGTATCGGTGCGCATTTTGGAGATGGTTGGCCTGGATCGTTTCCGCAAACAGATGGAACAGTTTGGCTTTGCCCTGGCCGATCTGCCGCGGGTGCAATCGATCGCTCTGGGTTCTGCCGAATTTACGCCGATGGACATGGTGCGCGGCTTTGCCGCCTTCGCCAATGGTGGTTTCCGGGTAGAGCCCTATCTGGTGACCAAGGCGCTGGACGGCGACGGCAATGTTATCTTTGAGGCAAGCCCCAAAGTTGCATGCGAGGAATGCACCAAGGCTGTTGAGGGTGACTGGGTACTTGACCCCAATCCACCGCTGCCCACTGAACAACAGGCGCAGCGGGTGATTAAAGCGACTACCGCATTTTTGATGCAGGAAGCACTCAGCAGCGCCATCTATGGGGGCGGCAACTTTCGCGATGGCAGCGGCTGGAACGGTACAGGCTGGCGTGCTGGACGCGCCCTCAAGCGACGTGATATCGGCGGCAAGACCGGCACCACCAATGAGAGTCGTGATGCCTGGTTCAGCGGTTTCGGCCCTGGCATTGTCGTCAGCAGCTGGGTCGGTTTCGATGACCACCGCCGCACCTTGGGCACTACTGCCCCCCATCCTGGACTGCCCCAACAGATATCCGGCTACGAGTTTGGTGCAAAGTCAGCGATGCCTGCCTGGATCCGTTTCATGGACGAGGCGCTCAAGGAGATTCCAGAGAAACGCTGGCCTATGCCTGCTGGCATCATGTCGGTGCGCATCGATCAGGCCAGCGGCAAACTGGCTGGCAGTGGCAGCAGTCTGTTCGAGTATTTCGCCCGCGGCACCGAACCCACCGAGTTCGCCGATGACCGCCCGGCGACAGATCCCTTCGGCGATCAGAGTGACGATGAGTTGTTCTAGTCACAAAGCGTGAAGGCGGTGACAGCAGTCACCACCGTTTAGCGCTATAAACGATGACATAGCGGGGATGTTCCCCCGATCACAGCAGATCCGTGCCTATGTTGAAGCAGATCCCGATCAGCGAACTCAAGGCAGGCATGTACGTACATGCCATCGCACGTCAGAACACCGACAATCACGACGCCATCAGGAAGGCGGGCTTGGTGCCCAGCGATGATTTGGTCCGTCTGCTGCGCGCGCGTGGTGTGATCGAAGTGATCATCGATACTGACAAGGGCAAGAGCAGTGACTATCAGCCCCCCGAGGCATCGGTGGCCGTCAAGCCTTCAGCCGCCAAGGTGCCACTGGTCGAAGAAATGGCCAGAGCCCAGGCCCTTTACAGTGAAGCGCGCGGCCTACAGCAAAAAGCGCTGCACGATCTGGTGACTGGCAAACCGATCGAAATGAAGGACTTCGAGAAGGTCACCGGCTCCTTCATCGATTCAGTGTTCCGTAATCAGGACGCCCTTGCCTGCCTCACCCGCATCCGCGAAAAGGATGCCTATCTTCTTGAACATTCAATAAATGTGTCAATTTTGATGGCCATTTTTGCCAAGCATCTGGGCATTGAGCGCAAAGTGATGGAGGAGATCTGTCTCGGCGCGCTGATGCACGATCTGGGCAAGATCCGTATTCCGGAAGAGGTGCTGCACAAACCAGGCAAGCTCACTGACGATGAGTTCGAGCTGATGAAAAAGCACGTCACCTTTAGCCATGACATTCTTCTTGAGAGTGCTCCAACCATTCCCAGGCGTACTGTCGAAGTGGTGATCCAGCACCATGAGAAGCTCAATGGGGCCGGATACCCTCATGGCCTGTCGAGTGACAAGATCAGCACGTTTGGACGGATGATCTCGATCGTCGACATTTACGATGCGCTTACTGCCGATCGTTGTTACAAGCGTGGCATGGTGCCCAATGCGGCCCTTGGCATTCTGCAGGGACTCACCCCGAATCAGCTGGATGCGGATCTGGTGCTCGAATTTATCCGCTGCATGAGCATCTACCCGGTCGGTACTCTGGTGCGACTGGAAAGCGGCAAGCTCGGCATCGTCATCGAAACCAACGAGAAAGAGCTGACCAAACCCAAGGTCAAAGTGTTCTACCACACCAAATACAAACGCCACATCGATATCGAGTTCCTGGATCTGGCCCACCCCAAGTGCGGCGACAAGATCGCCACCTGCGAAAAGCCCAGCACTCACAACATCGATATTGCCAAGTACTTTTGACTTCCCTCAACGGCGCGTCACCTCAGTACAGCAGTGCTGCCATCGCCGAGCACCACCCTTGCCGCGTTCGACATTGGCCCACGCGCCGCTGCACCTGTTTGGCGCAATACAGCGTCCGCCCTGACCTTGGATGCGGCCTGATCTTGGCTGTCCCGAGGGCAGCCTCCACCCTGGAGGTTTGCTGTGGTTGAAGTGAACAGTGCTGTCGAACAGCTGGTGCAGAGCACCAATACCCTGTTTGTGTTGGGGGGGCGCCATCATGGTGCTGGCCACATCATGGTGCTGGCCATGCACTCTCCGGCTTTGCCTTTCTCGAACTGGGCACGGTGCGCGAGAACAACCAGGTTAGTGCGCTGGTCAAGATCCTCACCGATTTCGCGGTCTCGACCCTGGCTTACTTCTTCATCGGTTACACCATCGCTTATGACCACAACTTCTTCGCTCCAGCCACTGAGCTGACCGGCCAGCAGAGCTACGGGCTGGTCAAGTTTTTCTTCCTGCTCACCTTCGCTGTCGCCATTCCGGCCATTGTCAGCGGCGGCGTGGCCGAGCGCGCACGCTTTTACCCGATGCTGTGCTGCTCATTTCTGGTGGTGGCCATTATCTATCCCTTTTTTGAAGGCCTGGTCTGGAACGGCAACTATGGTGCACAGCAATGGCTGACCGATACCTTTGGCGCCCCCTCCCATGACTTTGCCGGTTCGGTGGTGGTCCTTGCCGTCGGTGGCTGGATCGGACTGGCCGCCGTGATCCTGCTCGGCATGCGCCGTGGCCGGATCAAGAATGGCCAAACCCACGGCTTTGCCCCGTCCAACATTCCGATGCTGGCCCTCGGTGCCTGGATCCTCGCCGTCGGCTGGTTCGGCTTTAACGTCATGTCGGCACAGCAGATTAACGGCATCAGCGGCCTGGTGGCGCTGAACTCGCTGATGGCAATGGTGGGCGGCACGCTGGTAGCGATGGTCCTCGGCCGCAATGACCCTGGTTTCATTCACAATGGCCCGCTGGCCGGTCTGGTGGCGGTCTGTGCTGGCTCCGATCTGATGCACCCGCTGGGTGCGCTGGCTGTCGGCGCTGTGGCCGCTCCAAGGCCTGTGCGGGGTATGGGGCGGGATCGCCTTTGTCGGCGGCCTGCTGGTCTACGGAGCCGTGCGTACAATCAGTGCCCTGAGACTGTCAGAGGACGATGAACATCGCGGTGCTGATCTGGCGATACATAACATCAGCGCCACGGCTTACGACAAATAAGGATCCGGGATCGAGGTTACCAACGCCCCCAACTACAACTGGCGACCAATGATCCGCCGCACTTGGGGATCATTGAGCGCGGCGCTATCGACAAGATGGGTGGGTACAGCACGCACTTCGGCTTTGCCCCCTTGCCATACCTGACGCAGCTGATCCACGGCCGTAGCACCCATGACAAAGGGATCCTGAATCATCACCGCTTGCAATTCATGCCGCTCCAACCGCTGCAGCAACGATGGCGACATATCGTAGCCGTAAAGCTCCGGCCAACTCTCCTTGGGCTGTCGTTCAAAGAACGCGAGCATCGCCTCGGTGGCGCTCTCATTACAGGCGAACACCGCATCAGCATCAAGCAAACTCTGGGTATAGGGTTGCAGGTACCGTTGGGACTCACTGACCAGCAGCAAATTCTCGCTAATACTGGTAAGGCGCATACCGACTCCGAGCTCTGCCGTCACCCCGGCATAACGCCCCGCCAGCGAGCCAACGGTCAGCGGCCCACACATCACCACCAAGCGGCTGCTGGCCGAGAGCTGTTGACGCAGATAACGACCCATCGCTGCACCGGCGATCTGATTATCGCTGGCAACAAAACCGTCAAGTAACTGACCTGCCGCTGAATCAACCACCACGACCCGCACTCCAGCGACGCGGGCAAGGCGCAGTTCGTCCATCAGGCCATGCTGATCATTAGGGGCGATGATGATGCCGCGTACACCGAGACGCACTGCCCGACGCACCAAGCCACGCTGGCTATCGATCTGATTTTCGAACTCAGGATCGAGGTTAATAACCTTGAGCCCCTGCTCGCTGGCGGCAAACTCTACGCCGCGCCTCAGTGCACTCCAGTAGCTGTGAGTCTGCCCCATCAGCACCAGTGCCACGTCTGGCGCCGGTTCGGCGAACACCGGCGACACAAGCAGCGTCAATAGCAGCGCAAGCCAGCCACGTGTCATCAACCACCTCAACCCTTAGGTTAACGCATCTCCAGAATTTCCAGCCCGAGCTGCCACGAGCCATCGCCTTGAGCACTGACCCTAACCACCCGCGCCTGAGCGTGAAGTGGCGGCACCAGACGATCGGAGGACTCCAGCACTACCGCTACGGCCGCCCCCATCTCCAGCGACTCGCTGGTGAGAACACCAAGACCGGTCGCCGACAGATCCAGACACTTGCCGCTGATCGGAGCGCTGTTGGCCACTTTGAGGGTGACAGCAGCATCGACCATCATGCGGTAAAAATTGCGACGCTCTTCAATAGTCAGCATAGCCCTGCTCCCTTTAAACGACAGGTTCCGAATCAACAGTGGTTGAACTATAACCAGCCAACTGCGGCTTGACCACGTCGCTGATCATCGCCGCCAGTGGCCGGCAGGTGCGATCGAGCCCCGCTCCCCGCCGCCACAGCAATACGATACGACGTGCGGGCTGAGGCAGAGTGAAGCGGCGATAGCAGACCGCCCCCCCTCCTTCGGCCTTGGCGGCAAGGGCCGGCAACAGGGTGATGCCGCGGCCGCTGGCCACCAGCTGGCGCAGCGTCTCCAGGCTGGTCGCACGAAAGCTGGTGTCTTCAGCGCCACCGCCACCAGCACAATACCCCAAGGCTTGATCGCGCAAGCAGTGGCCATCCTCCAGCATCAGTAGCTGGCGTCCCTCCAGTGCCTGCTGATCAAGCGCGTCGTCTCCTGCCAGCGGGTGGCTGGGTGCGGTGGCCAGCAACATTGGCTCGTCGTAGAGCGGCGCCTTGGCATAAGGCGCCAGCCGTGGCAGCTCCGCCACCACCAGCGCATCCAGCTCACCCGCCTCCAGTGCCGCTACCAATGCATCGGTCTGGGCCTCACGCAGGATCAGGGTCAGCTGCGGCAGGTCGCGCTCCTGACCGGCCAGCAGCAGTGGCAACAGATAGGGGGCCACGGTCGGAATGATGCCCAGGCGCAGCTCGCCGGCCAGCGGGTCCTGCCAGCGGCGAGCCTCATCCACCAGCTCCTGCACATCGCGCACGATTTTATGGGCCCGGCCAATCAGCGCCTCACCGGCCGCAGTAAAGCGGATCTGGCGACGGCTGCGATCGACCAGCAGCAAACCCAGCTGCTCCTCTAGCTTGGCCAGCTGGCCAGAGAGGGTCGGTTGCGACACATGGCACGCCTCGGCGGCCCGGCCAAAATGGCCATGCTGATGGAGAGCGAGCAGGTACTCGAGGTCACGTAGGGAGATATTCAATAGGCTCATACTATGGTTTTCGACCGCTCAAACGTTTTCATAGATTAAACCTGCGTGAGAGATGCCACCAGCAACCATCACCCGTCAGCTGCCGATCACTCATCCACAGCCGTTGCGGCAGCGTCCTTAACCGGCACCAATGGCAGCTGAAGCTGTTTCAGCCCGAAGCGCTGGCTGAGCACCGGATCATAGAGCACCCCAAACTTACGTGGTGGCTGCGGCCGAATCTCGGCAAAGGGAGTGCCACTGACATAGCGAAACAGCATCTCGGCCAGCTGCCTTCCGGCCTCGGCCTGATCGGCATAGATGGTAAAGGCGGCCCCCCAGCCTTCGCGCACATCGCGCTCGCCCACCCCCATCAAGGGTTTACTAATCACCGTCGCCAGCGCCTGGGCGAAATAGGGCTGCACCCCCAACTGATCGTTGGGCGCCAGAAACAGATCTACCAGACCATCCAGTTGCTGCGCCTCTGCTGCGGCCAGCCGCGCCATCCGCTGCTGACCGCCGTCGCTGGGCACAAAGGGGATCTGACGATAGATCACCTTGAGATCGCGGAACTCGGGTTCGGCCAGCGCCGCTTCCAGCCAATGCCTGTAGCTGTGCGACTGCGGCATGTCGGCGTAGATAAGGCCAATGGTGCGCGCCTTGGGCATCACCGCACGCAGCAGGCGCAACCGCTCGCGCACCGGTACCGGGTAGGAGACACCGGTGAAGTTGGCCGATGGTGGATGGTCAAAGCTATCGATCAACCCCAGCCCTACCGGATCAGTCACAGCCAGAAAAAAGAAACGCTGCTGCGGCTGGTCTTTGGCCAGGGCGCGAAAAGCCTGAGCGGCCATGGTGCCGTTAACCACTACCGCATCATGGTGTCTTTCCGCCTCACCCAGGCTGTGCCAAATACGGGTGGCGATGCCGTCATAGTGCTGCAGCGAGTAATGCTGGACCTCAAGCCTTCTGCCACCCGCTGATAGCAGCCGACGTAACTCATTAACGGTGGCCTGACGCGCATCGTCATAGGGAGCCCCCGCTTGGGTATCGATAAACAGCAGCCGCACAGGCTCGGCGGCCACGCCACCCGCCAGCAGCAGCGCGATGACGCCAGCCACCACCACAGATCGCATCCACCTCATCACCAGCGGCTCCCAGCGCCCTGACGGCTGACCTGATCAAGCATAAACCCTGGTACGGCAGCTGCCGTTGATCCACACCAGATTGCACCGGTCATCACTGTCCGCGACGCGCAGCGGACAGCCAGAACGGACAGTTCGCCAACCGTAACTTGCGACTAACCCATTCATTTTTAAAGACACTAGCAGGCGGCATGAACCTTGGTAGCGCTGTCCCAGCTGTTGGAGGCATGCATGTCGTCATTACCCCAGCTGACCCCGGTCAGCGAACCCCGTTTCACCCCGCTGCGCGATACCAGTGGCCAGGACCGGCCGCTGCCGCCCTGCTACTGGCCTAGGCGCTGCTGCCGTTTTACTCGACCAAGCGCGATGGCACCGGTCTTGGCCTCGCCCTCTGCCGCGACATTGTCGAAGCCCACGATGGTCGCATCCGCCTCGCCAACCGCGATGGCGGCGGCCTCTGTGTCAGCCTGTGGCTGCCCAACCCGCAGCCGGACTATGCTGGCCCGCCAGCGCTGGTGTAGGCTTGAGGCGTCAACCCGCTGCTGTTCTGGAGCCCGCCATGTTTCGCCGCTGCCTGCTCGCCTGTGCCGCCCTGCTGCTCAGTGCCTGTGCCATCAACCCCATTACCGAGAGCTGGAGCGATCCCAAGGGCAGCAAGCCGATTCAGTTCAGCAAAACCCTGGTGCTGGCCAACCTCGCCACCCCGGCCGACCGCCGCATTGCCGAAGAGCAGTGGGTAGCCAGCCTGCCGGTGATCAAGGGCAGTGCCTCCTACGATCTGCTTGATGACGCGCTGCTCAAGGATCTGCCAGCAGCCAAGGCCAAGGTGCGCGATGCCGGTTACAGCCACGCGCTGGTGATGCGGCTGGTGGGCAGCAAGCAGGAGATTGTCAGCACCCCGTCGGCCACCTTCGGCCGCGCCGGCTTCTGGGGTGGCATGCGCAGTGGCTGGGCGATCAGTACCAGTGACGTGGAAACGCGCGAAGTGGTCGCCTTTGAGCTGTCGCTCTACAGCCTGACCGACGACAAACTGGTATGGAGTGGCAACGGTGAGATCACCAACCCACGCAAGATCGCTGACAGCGTGAAGAAACTGGCCGATGGCACCAGCCAGCAGTGGGCCGCCGAAGGACTGGTGATCGGCAGCGCCCAATAACAGCGACCGCCACCCCCTTCGCCAACAGCCGCAACTGCGGCTGTTGCTGTTTATGCTGCCCGGCGGGGCCTTAGTTGCTGACGCCGGCCCACAGTGCATGCACTTCGGTGTCTTCCTTGTCGCGGCTGAGCAACATGCGGCACAGCAGTCGCTCCGGCTGGCCGTCCATCTCCTCAATGCCCACCACCGCCTCAACATGCAGCTCGGGATCGAGGTTGCAGATCTCGGCCCAATCGGCGCCCGGCTCGTTGATGTCGACAAAGCCGTTGGCGTCGTACTGCTGCTGATAGAGCGCCAATTCGGCCTCTTTCAGGTTATCGGCGGCCAGCTCTTCAAACAGGTCGAAGGCGTGGTCACAGAGCTCGTCCAAGGTCCAGTGTTGTGGTTCCACCCGCAGTACTCCCAAGTGTGTGATGTTCAGAACCTTAGTTCACGGCCAGCAGGGCCGCGATGGTGGCCATGCCCAGCGCCGTGGCTCCGGTCGGCCACAGGCCGTTGCCGCTGTCGCGGTAACTGGCGGCCAGATCGAAATGGAGCCAGCCGCAACCTTCGGTCGGCACGAAACGCGACAGGAAGCCGGCCGCATTGCTGGCGCCACCGGGGCCGCCGCCCGGTACTGGCCGGCTGTTGGCGGTGATGGCGTATTCACTCGGGCACTGGTCGCGGTGCCAGCTGGCCAGCGGCAGGCGCCACAACGGCTCGCCCACGGCGGCTGCGGTGGCCAGGGCCGCAGCGGCGGCGTTGTCATCGAGGGCGAACAGGGCGTTGTAGTCATTGCCGAGGGCAACCACCGCTGCCCCGGTCAGGGTGGCGGCATCGATGATCCGTTTGGGGCAGGCCTCGGCCGCCAGCAGCAGGCCATCGGCCAGCACCAGCCGCCCTTCCGCATCGGTGTTGACCACCTCGACACTGACCCCGTTGCGGTAGCGCAGGATATCGCCCAGCTTGTAGGCGCGCTCCGACACCAGATTCTCGGCGCAGCAGAGGATCAGCTGCACCCGCTGCTGCAGCCCCTGCAGCAGGGCCAGGCCAAGGGCGGCGGTGACGGTGGCGGCACCGCCCATGTCGGCCTTCATGTGCAGCATCCCCTGGCTGGTCTTCATGCTGTAACCGCCAGAGTCGAAGGTGATGCCCTTACCTACCAGCACCGTGGTCACCATTGCTTGGGGATCGCCACCGGGGTTGATATCCAGCCGCAGCAGCACCGGCGGGTTGACGCTACCCACCCCCACCTGATGGATGCCGACAAAGCCGGCGTCGGCCAGCTCATCCCCCTCCCAACGCTGGGCAGTAACACTACCGGCCGGGGCCAGTTCGCGGATCAGCTGCTCCGCCTGCTCGGCCAGATAGAGCGGCGGGCATTGGGCGGGCGACAGATGAGTCATGCGCCGCAGCCATTCGGCCATGCGCCAGCGCTGTTCCAGGGCCGGGGCCACATCGTTGCAGAACTGCAGGCTGACGGCTGGCTGAGGCCGGGCAAAGCCCTGGGCGAAGGCCCATTGCAGCGCCTCGCTCCACAGCACGCCATCGAGCCGGGCGTGGCTGTAGCCCAAGCCGGCCAGCCGGCGCGCCGCCTGCTGCACCCGCCGCGGCTGCGCTGCGACCGCTGCCGGCAGATGGATGCGCGCCCCATCATCGCCAATGGTCACCAGCGAACTGGCCGGCCAGGGGGCGGCAGGAGCGTCGAGAGTCAGGGCAACAATCAGGTCAGGGCTGGTCACTACGTTACTCCATGCGCACAATCGGCCCCCAGTGTAACCACTGCCGGCGCCAAGCTCATGCACTTTGACCCACCGCTGCAGCGTGCCACCCTAGTGCGCCGCTATCAGCGATTTTTTGCCGATGTGGTGTGCGCCGATGGCCGACCGCTGACCCTCCACTGCGCCAACACCGGGGCCATGACCGGCTGTGCCGAACCCGGCTTTGAAGTCTGGTATCAGCCGGTAACCAACCCCAAGCGCAAACTGCCGGGTAGTTGGGAGCTGGCGGTCGACAGCAGCGGCGCCCAGATCATCATCAACACCCAACGCGCCAACCAGCTGGTGGCCGAAGCGCTCAGTGCTGGTCGGCTGCCGGGGCTGGAAGGGCCATTCTGGCGCGAGGTCCGCGAAGGCGACTCGCGCTTCGATTTTGCCCTGGGCGAACGCCACGCCCCCCACACCCTGATCGAGGTAAAGAGCGTCACCCTGCACGTCGGTGGTGGCCTCGGCCTGTTCCCCGACACCCGCAGCGAACGGGCGCGTAAACATCTGGACGAACTGGCGGCGGTGGCCGCCGGCGGCCGGCGCGCCATCCTGCTGCTGCTTGCCGGCCACAGCGCCATCACCCACGTTGCCCCGGCGGTGGCCATCGACCCGGCCTATGGCGCTGCCTGGCAACGGGCAAAGACGGCGGGCGTCGAGTTTCTTGGCTGGCGTGCCGCCATTGCCCCCACTAATCTTGGCCTTGAGGCAGCGGTCACGATCTGCCACCCTGCAACGGGAGAAGGGCCAGCAAACCAGCCCTGACTGTTTGCGGCAGCGGGCTGATTCTGGTATAGCTAGCGGCCGATTTTTCGGGGCCATCAGGTAGTGGGAGAACCGCCATGCCGCAGGGCAAAGTAGGTCAATTGAGTATTCTGGCGCTGGCTGGCGTCGAGCCCTACACGGCAAAGCCGGATGAGGAGTACATGAGTGCCCCTCAACGTATCCATTTCCGCAAAATCCTCGAAGCCTGGCGCAGCCAGCTGCGTGAAGAGGTGGACCGGACCATGGATCACATGAAGGACGAAGCCGCCAACTTCCCTGATCCAGTCGATCGCGCCGCACAGGAGGAGGAGTTCAGCCTCGAACTGCGCGCCCGTGATCGCGAGCGTAAGCTGATCAAAAAGATCGAGAAGACGCTAGTGAAGCTGGAAGAGGGTGATTTCGGTTACTGCGACGAGTGTGGTGTTGAGATTGGCATTCGCCGCCTCGAAGCCCGCCCGACCGCTGACCTCTGCATCGACTGCAAGAGTCTGGCAGAGATCAAGGAAAAGCAGCTGGCCGGCTGACCATCACAGACGCGGGAGGCTTGGCCTCCCGCGCTGCTTTTAACCCCCTTGAGCCCACCTCATGCTGTGGTCGCACTTCCTGTACCCGCCTGTCGCCTATCGCGGCCGTTTTGCCCCCAGTCCGTCGGGGCCACTCCACTTTGGTTCGCTGATCGCTGCCCTTGGCAGCTGGCTGGATGCACGCAGCCACGGCGGTGAATGGCTGGTGCGCATCGAAGACATCGATCCGCCGCGTCAGCAGCCGGGCGCCGATAGCCTGATCCTGCAGCAGCTGGAAGCCCACGGCCTGACCTGGGATCGCCAGCCGCTGTACCAGAGCCAGCGCAGCGACGCCTATCAACAGCTGCTCGACCAGCTGCAGCAGCAGGGCTTGCTCTATGTCTGCCACTGCCGCCGCAGCCAGATCAAGGCTCAGGGCGGCCATCAGGGCGCTGCCTGCCGCGCCTTGGCTAGCCCGCTACCGGGCGCCCTGCGCTTTGCCAATGTCAACCCCGTTGACCAGTTTGATGATCTGCTGCTGGGGCCGATCCGCGTTGCGCCAGCACAGGCCAGTGACGACATGGTGGTCAAACGTAGTGATGGGCTGTGGGGCTATCCGCTGGCGGTGGTCGCCGATGATCTGGCTCAGGGCATCAGCCATGTGGTGCGCGGTGCCGATCTGGTAGAGGCAACCCCCAGTCAGCTGGCCCTGATCCACGCCCTCGGGGCGACACCGCCCGCATACGGCCATCTGCCGCTGGCGGTGGTGGCCCCCGGCCACAAGCTGTCGAAACAGAACCACGCGCCGGCCATCGACGCCGATCGGGCCAGCGCCAATCTGAACGCCGCACTGCGCTTTCTCGGGCTGCCGCCGCCAATATCACTGACCGGCGCCCCTGCCGCCGAATTGCTGGCCTGGGCCGTTAGCCACTACCAGCGCAACCGCCTGCCGGCGGTGCGCGAGCAGCAGCTCGCCCCTTAACCGCCCGCTATCACAATCTGCCGCTAAGCGGGCCAGCGCACCGACGCCATGGCTACAAGCTGCCATTGTTTGCTGGCCGGTAACCCGCAATCTTGCGCAGCCCGGCGGCCACAATGAGGCTTATCATGAACAATCCCCAAAACCGTCGCGACAGCCAGATCACCCCGATCCAGGCTGGCAACATCGGCCAGGACAAGGCCCCGGCCGGCAAGCCGCTGCCCAAACCGCAACAACAGCCGCAGCCGAGCAAGGTTGCACCGGGTTCGGATCACAAGATCGTCGCCCCCGGCACCGGTGAGCGACCGGCCCGCCGCTCATGAGCAGCAGCAGAGCCACCCAGCTTGGTGGCAAATGGGAGCAACGGGTCGGCTCCGCCAAAGTGGCCTGGGGCAAACTGACCGACGACGAGTTGCTGCAGAGTGAAGGCCACGCCCAAAAGTTGTCCGGGCTGGTTGAGGAGCGTTACGCCATCAGCCGTGACGAGGCGGATCGGCAGGTATCGCGCTTTCTCGATTCGTTCGGCGATTAACTCGCCGTTTGTCCCGGCCCTGTCACCTGCGGCCCGTTGGCTGACCGCCAGCCACTGTTGCTAAACAACGGCCCCAGTTGACCCACATCCGGGGATCTCGCCTCAGCCTGTGCTGATGGTGGCTGTACCTCCCTGACCATTCACTACCGTCCAGCAGCAGTTGGGATGCAGGTCGTTTTGTCTGCATCCCTGTGCCTCGCACAACCGACGGTGTACTGGCCAAGACCACAAGCGGTGGCCGGCCTGACGAGGAGAGATCCCGATGACTGATAGCAAACCACACATGAGTCTGCGGCTGTGGCCGAAGGGCTACGCCCAGCTGACTGCCGCTTTGGCCATGTTGACCCTGGCGGCCTGTGCCGCCCCACCACCACCTGACAGCGCCCTGCAGGCAGCGGAACAGGCCATCACCTCGGCCGAACGCGACAAGGCCGGCGAGTATGCATCTGCGGATCTGGCGGCTGCCCGCGACAAGCTGGTGAAGGCACGGGCAGCGGTAGTAGCAGAGGAGATGGTGCGCGCCGAGCGTCTGGCTCAGCAAGCCGAAGTGGATGCCATGTTGGCGCTGGCCAAAACCGACGAAGCCAAAGCCCGGGTCATCAATCAGCAGACGCAGCAAAGCCTGGATGTGCTGCGCCAAGAGCTGCAACGTAATGCGGAGGTCAAACAATGAACATCTTCACTCAACAACGACGGCCGCTGACGGCGCTGGCGCTGGCTCTGTGGCTGGGTGGCTGCGCCATGCCGCCGCCCGCCCCCGAAGGGCCAACGGCGGCCCGGCAGACCCTCAGCCAACTGCAAGCCGACAATGCGCTGGCCAGCCGAGTGCCGATGGCCATGGCCGCTGCGGAACGGGCGGTGGTTGCGGCCGAACAGCCGCAAACGGATCCAGCGCTGGCGGAGCACCTGACCTACATGGCGGACCACAAGGTGGCCATCGCGTCGGCTTTTGGCCAGGCGCGGCTGCTGGAGGACCAGCGTAAAGCACTGAGCCAAGAGAGCGATAGCATGCGTTTGGACGCGCGCACGGCCGAAGCCGATCAGGCTCATGACAACGCCCGTGCTGCCACCGATGCAGCCGAGCAGCAGTCGGCCGACCTGCAGCAACAAATTGATGAGCTGAATGCCCGCGAAACCGAACGAGGGCTGGTGGTCACCCTCGGTGATCTGCTGTTCGACACGGGCAAGTCAGCGCTGCGCGGTGGCGCCACCAGCCATCTGCTCAAGCTGGCGGCCTTTCTCAACCAGTATCCGCAACGGACTGTGATGATCGAGGGCCATACCGACAGCGTCGGCAGCGAGTCGTCCAATATCAGCCTGTCGCAACGGCGAGCCGAGGCGGTGCGCGATTTCCTGATCAGTCAGGGCATTGCCGCCAACCGAGTGGTGGCCACGGGCAAAGGGGAGAGCTGGCCAGTCGCCGGTAACGACACCTCAAGCGGCCGTCAGCAGAACCGTCGGGTCGAGGTGGTGATCGTCAATGCCCCACAGACTGCGGCCCGTTAGGGATCCGCGCTATGGCTGCATCATTCACGTGATGCGGCTAGCGAGTTCAGCAGCCGGTCGGACGGATCCGACGGTGGCCCCTTGGACTGATTGGCTGCTGCCACATGCGGCAGCAGCCGGTCGGTCTCTTTTTTGACCACGGCATAGCACTCGCAGCTCAGCTCTTCCAGCCGGGCACGATCGAGCACCGTGATGTGACCGCGGCTATATTCAATCACCCCGGCGCGGTGCAACTTGCCCGCAGCTTCGGTCACCCCTTCACGGCGCACCCCGAGCATGTTGGCGATCAGCTCCTGAGTCATCACCAGCTGGTTGCCACTGAGACGATCCAGCGACAGCAGCAACCAGCGGCACAACTGCTGGTCGATGCTGTGGTGACGGTTACACACTGCCGTCTGCGCCATCTGGGTGATCAGCGATTGCGAATAGCGCAGCATCAGCACCAGCAGATCGCCATGAAGGTTAAACTCATCCTTCAGCCGCTGGCCGAGCAGCCGGTAGGCATGGCCGGCACTCTGCACCAGCGCCTTGCTGGTGGTGCTCTCGCCGCCCATAAACACGGCGACACCCACCAGTCCCTCATTACCGACCACCGAGATCTCAGCCGAGGCGCCATCGCTCATGACATAGAGCAGCGAAATGATGCAGTCGGTCGGAAAGTAGACATAACGCTGAAAGGCACCTGATTCACACAGCACTTTGCCCAGTGGCATGGCCACCAGTTCCAGGTGGGGCGCCAAGCGCGCATAGCTCTCCGGCGGCAGGGCGGCGAGCAGATGATTCTGCAGAGGATTGGGCGAACCGGACATCTCGACCTCCGTGTCTGGGTGTTGGTGTTGGTGTTCTCCAGCAGCCTAGTTGATTAGGGCAATCCTTCTGTTCGCTAGCGCACATAACGGCAGCCACAGCCGGAAAATTGACGTCTTTGGTTCGCTGGCGCACCGACAACGGGCCTGTTGCGGGCCTAAAGTGCTGAAGCTGGCGAGTGGCCAGACGCCACCGGAGAACACTCATGTTAGAAACAATTGCCATCGTGCTGCTGGTGCTTTGGGCGCTGGGACTGGTGTCGTCATACACCATGGGCGGCTTCATCCACCTGCTGCTGGTATTGGCCGTGGTGGTGATTCTGGTCCGCTTTATTCGTGGCCGCCGGATCTGAACCACCGCCTATGTGTCCCAGCCAACCGACAACGGCGGTACCAACCGTCATCCTGATCAGGCGTCAGGTGAGCTGTCTGCCCTGCGCCCGTGCCGAGTGACCCACGCAACCATCCCGGTTCGCCCGCCACCTGGCAGCAACCTGAGGAATCGATTATGAACCCTTCACTGTTTAGCCGTTTGGCCGTCGCCGCCCTGTTTGCAGGCAGCGTGGCCCTGACCGCCTGTGCCTCCGACAAGAAAACCGAAGGTACGGGTGAGTACCTTGACGACACCGTCATCACCACCAAGGTCAAAGCAGCCGTATTTGGCGACCCTAGCCTTAAGTCTGCCGAGATCAATGTCGAAACCTTCAAGGGCGAAGTGCAGCTCACGGGTTTCGTCAGCTCCCAGGCCGACATCGACAAGGCGGTCAAACTGACCCGCGACGTCGAGGGGGTCAAGGCCGTGACCAACGACATGCAATTGAAATAACCGCATTTATTGTCGCCACCGGCCATCCCGCCGGTTTGGTGCCGGCGGCGGCTTGTCGTTAACCACCGCTGAGCGCCCTGCTTAACATGAAGGAGAGACCTGAGATGGACCAACAAAACCCAGATACGCTGACCAGCGTCCACAACGGCGTCGATCAGCTGGCCGCTACCAGCCATGGTGCCGTCGATAGCCTGGCCAACGGCGCCAGCCAGCTGGCCCAGCTGCTGAGCCACAAGGGTGAACAACTGCACGATGTGCAACGCCGCCTGAGTGAAAGCTGCCGCTGTCAGATCCGCGAAAAGCCCTTGGCAGCCATCGGCATTGCCGTGGCCACCGGCTTTCTGCTCAGCTGGCTGGTGCGTTCGCGCCATGGCTAACGCGGAGCCCGAAGGGGCCACTCGTGGAACTGACCCTCTGGCAACCAGCGCTCCGGCGCTGGTTGCCAGTAGTTCGGCGCTGATCCAGGAGCTGGCTGCCCTGCTGCTCGACCAGCTGCAACTGCTGCGGCTGCAGGCACAGTACACCCTGGCGGGAATGGTGCGGCGCGTACTCTATGGGGTGATGCTGGTGGTCACCCTGATCAGCGCCTGGCTGGCACTGCTGATCGGCACTGTGTTGTGGTTGCTGGAGCGCGGCATGAACGCCAGCGGCGCGGTGTTGATGGTGGTGCCGCTGTCGCTGCTGGCGGTGGTGCTCTGCCTGCTGGCCATGGCCCCGCGGAGCACCGTCGGCAGTCCGCGCGAACGACGCCGCCCAACCAGCGGACGGACCTCACCATGAGCCTCGGTATCGGCCGTCAGCGGCGACTGAGCCGGCGCATTGACGCCGTGCAGACGCGCATCGCGGGTCGCCGTCAGGCGATCGCTGAGCAGCAGGCCGCGATCGATCAGGGCCTTGACCAGCTGCTCGGCTCACCCCTGACCCTGTTACTGGCCGCAGCGGGGGGAGTATTGCTGGATCAGCTGCGCCGCCCTGCTGCCCCGGCGGCGGTTGCGCCACCGCCGGCGGCCGCCTTCGCCCACCCCATGGTCGATGCCGCAACCTTGATTCAGGCACTGACCGGCCTGCTCACCAGCCTGCAGTCCCCTCCCGCCACCCCACCCGGAGACGACACCCCGGCCTCTTAGACCAGCCATCAGCGACCGCCTGTGGTCCATTTGCGGCGCAAATAGCCGGTTGACGAGCGATAACCGGGTCCCGGGCCACTTGGGGGGCTCACCGCTATTCGGTTAAGATGTGCACCAATTTGCCGTCGCAACCTCCTGAGGTGTCCTATTTTCACCCGCATTATCGGCCTGGTGCAGCGTGTCGCCGGTCGCCAGCGTGTTCCCGTACGCAGTCGTGGTCTTGAACCTACGGTGATCGCCCGCGCCGACCACAGCATCTCGCGGGCCGATATCAGCGATAACGCCCTCAAGGTGCTCTATCGCCTCAACAAGGCGGGCTACAAGGCCTTTCTGGTGGGGGGCGGGGTGCGCGATCTGCTGCTGGGGCTGAAACCCAAGGATTTCGATATCTGTACCGATGCCACCCCGGAGCAGGTCTATGCCCTGTTCCGCAACTGCCGCCTGGTCGGCCGCCGCTTCCGCCTGGCTCATATCCTCTTTGGTCGCGACGTGGTCGAAGTGGCCACCTTCCGTGGCCATCATGCGCCGGAGGAGCGCGACGGCGCCGATGACGAGGATGAGGCCCCGCCGAGCAAAGCCAGCAAGCGCCATGAGTCGGGGATGATCCTGCGCGACAACGTCTACGGCTCGATCGAAGAGGATGCGGAGCGCCGCGACTTCACGGTCAACGCCCTTTATTACAACATCGCCGATTTCAGCGTCTGGGAATTTGCCGATGGCCTGTCTGATCTGCAGGCCCGCCGCCTGCGCCTGATTGGCGATCCGGCGGTCCGCTATCGCGAAGATCCAGTGCGCATGCTGCGCGCGGTGCGCTTCTCCACCAAGCTCGACATGACCCTGAGCAAAGAGGCCGCCGCCCCCATCAGCCAGCTGGCCCCGCTGCTCGGCCAGATCCCGCCGGCGCGCCTGTTTGAAGAGTTCCAGAAGCTGTTCATGGCCGGCCATGCCGTAGGCAACTACCGCATGCTGCGCCAGTTTGGCCTGTTCCAGCAGCTGTTCCCGCTGCTCAACCCGGTGCTCACCCCCAAGGGCGACAGCGTCGATGAGCGCTTTATCGAGGCAGCCTTTGCCAACACCGATGCGCGGGTCAAAAACGATCAGCGCATCACCCCGGCCTTCCTGTTCGCAGCCCTGCTGTGGCCGGTGCTGCAGCGCCGCATCCGCGAGCTGACCAGTCAGGGGGGCCTGGCCTTCGGTGACGCCCTCAATGTCGCCAGCAGCGATCTGCTCGATGACCAGCAGCGCTCAGTGGCTCTGCCCCGTCGCTTTGGCGCCATCGTGCGCGAGATCTGGCTGATGCAGTACCGGCTGCCCAAGCGCAGCGGTGCGCGTGCCGCCAAGCTGCTGATCGACCCGCGCTTCCGTGCTGCCTATGACTTCCTGCTGCTGCGCGGGCTGGTCGAGGGGGGCGACACCGCCGCCCTAGCCGAATGGTGGACCGACTACCAACAGACGCCGCCAGAGCAGCGTGAACAGCTGGCCGCCGAAGCGACAGACGCACCGGCACCGGCCAGCCGCAAGCCACGCCGCCGCCGTGGCGGCAAGCGCAGCAACACCAAGCGCAGCGGCGAGTAACACGGGTGATCACCGCCTATATTGGCCTTGGCGCCAACCTCGACCAGCCGCTGGCCCAGGTCGAGGGGGCGGCTCGGCAACTGGCGGCCCTGACTGACTGCCAGCTGCTGGCGCTGTCGCCGCGCTACGCCAGCGCGCCGATGGGGCCGCAGGACCAGCCCGATTACGTCAATGCGGTGGCTGCCGTAGCGACGACACTGAGCCCACTGGCGTTGCTCGATGCACTGCAGGCGATTGAGCAGGCCCACGGCCGCCAACGGCTGGTACGCTGGGGGGCGCGCACTCTGGATCTGGATCTGCTGCTCTATGGTGATCAGCTGATCAACGAACCGCGGCTGACCGTACCTCATCCGGGCCTGCTGGAACGCGCCTTTGTGCTGGTACCGCTGCTGGATGTGGCGCCGACACTGGTGCTGGCCGATGGCCGGCCGTTGGCAACCATCGTTGCCAACCACCACCACCAAGCGCTGACCCGGCTGTCCGGCTAAGTTGCCGGCCGGGGGCTGCCTTCGGGTATGCTGCCACCACCACCGCCACTGCCCACCGGCAGACCAATGGAGGATCACCATGAGCCGCACCACCACCGCCACCTTGCGCCAGTACAAACAGCAAGGGCGCAAGTTCGCCACCATCACCGCCTATGACGCCACCTTCGCCACCCTGTTCGAGGCCGCCGGCATCGATGTGATGCTGGTCGGCGACTCCCTTGGCATGGTGCTACAAGGCCACCCGGACACCCTGCCGGTGACCGTCGAGCAGATCGCCTATCACACCCGTTGTGTCCGCGCCGGCAGCCCTAACTGCCTGCTGATCGCCGACCTGCCGTTCATGAGCTACGCCACCCCGGAACAGGCCTTTGCCAGCAGCGCGGCGGTGATGCAGGCCGGTGCCAACATGGTCAAGCTGGAAGGCGGCCAGTGGCTGGAAACCACCATCCGCGCCCTTACCGAGCGGGCGGTTCCTGTCTGTGGCCATCTCGGCCTGACACCGCAGTCGGTCAACATCTTCGGCGGCTACAAGGTGCAGGGGCGTGATCAGGCAGCGGCCGACACCATCTTCGACGATGCCCGCCGTCTCGAAGACGCCGGCGCCCAGCTGCTGGTGCTGGAGTGCATCCCGGTGGCGCTGGCCGAGCGCATCACCCAGGCACTGGCCATACCGGTAATCGGTATTGGCGCCGGTGCAGTCACCGATGGCCAGATCCTGGTGATGCACGATCTGCTCGGGCTGTCGCCACGGCTACCCAAGTTCTCCAAGAATTTCCTGGCCAGCCATGGCGATGTCCGCGCCGCAGTGGCCGCCTACGTAGCGGACGTGCAGGCTGGCGCCTTCCCGGGCGCCGAACAGAGCTTTAACTGAGGTCAGCCGATGCAAACCATCAGTGCCATTGCCGATCTGCGCGCCCTGCTGCGCGCCTGGCGCCGCGAAGGCCGCACCATCGGCTTTGTGCCGACCATGGGCAACCTGCATGAGGGCCACCTGACCCTGGTGCGCGAAGCGCGCCGTCACGCCGACAAGGTGGTGGTCAGCATCTTCGTTAACCCCATGCAGTTCGACCGTGCCGAGGATCTGGCCCGCTACCCGCGCACCGAGGAGCAGGATGCGGCGCTGCTGCGCGATGCCGGCGCCGATCTGCTGTTCCTGCCAACGGTGGAGACCATCTACCCACGGCCGATGGCCAGCCACACCTTTGTCGAGGTACCTGAGCTCGGCAGCATCCTGGAAGGTGCCGCCCGCCCCGGCCATTTTCGCGGTGTGGCCACTATCGTCAGCAAGCTGTTTAATCTCGTCCAGCCGGATGTCGCCTGCTTCGGCCAGAAGGATTACCAGCAACTGGCGCTGCTGCGGCGCATGACCAGCGATCTGGGCTACCCGATCCAGATCATCGGCGTACCGACGGTGCGCGCCAGCGATGGCCTGGCGCTGTCATCGCGCAACGGCTATCTCACCGCCGACGAGCGCCAGAGGGCGCCACTGCTGGCCAAGGTGATGGCTCAGCTGGCAGCCGAAATCGCCAGAGCCGGCGCTGATCTTGTCGCCCTCAGCGAGGCCGCCCGCGCTGAACTGGACGCCAACGGCTTCCGTACGGATGTCATAGATATCGTCGATGCGGAAACCCTGGAGCCACTTTCTGGTCAAAGCAGGGAGGCGGTGATCCTGATGGCCGCATGGCTCGGCGCCGCCCGGCTGATTGACAACACCGTCGTAGCGTTGTCTCGCCATTGACATTGGGCTAGAATTCGCCCTCTTTTGCGTTGGCTGGCGCCGATGTGCTAGCTGTGCTACTGGCTGAATGAACGAGGTGCTCATGCAGATCACCATGCTTAAGGGCAAACTGCACCAGGCCCGCGTCACCCACGCGGTGCTGGAATATGAAGGCTCCTGCGCCATTGACCAGGATCTGCTGGACGCGGCCGGGATCCTCGAATACGAGCAGATCCAGATCTACAACATCGACAATGGTGAGCGCTTCACCACCTACGCCATCGCTGGCGAACGTGGCAGCCACATCATCTCCGTCAACGGTGCCGCCGCCCACAAGGCAGGTGTTGGCCACCGCGTGATCATCTGTGCCTACGTCGGCCTGTCGGCGGCTGAAGCCCAGGTGTTCAAGCCGAGCCTCGTCTATTGCGATGCCAGCAACAACATCGTGCGCACCAGCAAGGCGATCCCGGTGCAGGTGGCCTGAGCCCCTGCCCCACCCACAAACAACCCGGCTAAGGCCGGGTTTTTTGTTCGCCGTCTGGCTGGCCCGTTCCGGTCACCCGCACTTGGTAATTGCCGGAAAACAGCCACAAGCCACCATCGCTACCGACGATCGACACCTGCGCCGGCACTCGCCCACCACCAGCACGCAACACCTTGATCAGTGGCACCCCGACTTCACCACGCTGCACTCGAGCCAGCGGCTCGCCCAGCAGCGGCGCCTCCATCCAGATTTGGCCCTGCTCAAGACGGATATCCACCAGCAGGTCGGCGCTACGCGCCAATAGCCAGATCAATCCATAGCCGGTTAGCGTGGCCAAAGTAAAAGCCGACCCGGCAAATAGCCCGTGGCTATCGCCCACCACCGCAGGCGCCCGCAGTTCCAACCGGCCAGCAGTATAGCCGTTAACGCGCAGACAGAGCGGTGAGGCCAACGGGTTGGTTTCCAGCAGATGGGCTTCGAGATCCTGACACCATTGCTGATGACGCTCCATCGAGGTCAGCGGTGGCAACATCTTGATCATCTGCTGATGTTGAATACGCCCGAAATGGGTCGGTTCATCACCTACAGGCTCGTAGCCGAGGCTGGCAAAGAATGGGATAGATTGGGCACGGGCGCTCATCACAATACGCTTAACCCCCAACTCTCGCGCCTGGGCCTCCAGTGCCTCGATCAAGCGCGTACCCAGACCTACGCCACGCCGATCCGGGTCTACTGCTACATGGCGGATCTGGGCTTCATCGGCCGATAGCTGATAGAGCCGACCCACTGCGCAGGTGCGGCCATTCTCGTCGATCAACATGCGGTGATGGGCGTAGGGCTCGAACTCATCACGCTCCGATCCTTCGGGGCGGCCTTGCGGCTTGCGCAGAATCGACCAGCGAAAGCTGTAGTATTGTTGCCATTCGGCGTCGGTCTTGGGGATCAACATGCGAAACATGATGTATTCACTACCACAAGGCGGCCTTCAAGGCCGTGGCTGTCACCAGTGTGAGGATCTGACGTGACCCGTCAACTACCGATTGCCATCGAGGGTGAGGAAAACCAGCTGTTGGCCCTGCTGTGCGACGACGGTGAACGGTTGGCGGTGTGGCAGAACAGCCGCTATCGCTGGCTGGAGCGCAACGGCATCCTGCAGAGCGCCGTGGATCGCCGTTATCCGCAGCGGCCATTGCTGCCCCATCAGCACAGCCTGCTGTGTGCAGCCCAGGCCGGCGGTCTGCGCATTGAAAGGGTGTTGGAACTGGGGCTGGGCGGCGGCACTACCTTGAACTACCTCAGCCAGCACCACCTGCTCAGCCGCTACACCTTGATCGAGCGCAGCGCCAATGTCATCCGCCTGTTCGAGGAGCATTTCGCCCGCGACCATCATCACCACATTGTGGAGGGGGATGCCGCCGATCTGCTGCCGCTGCAGCCGCAGGACCATGATCTGCTGATCATCGACATCGGTATCGATCTTGGCCTGCCGCCGCTGTTGCGTGAACCCGACCTGTGGCCCACCGCCATGGCCCGACTGCGCCCAGGGGGGCGGCTGGTGGCCAACCTGTTGCCCGCCGATCAGAGCGAACTCGATCGGCTGCTCAACCTGTTCTACCAGCGCACCGGGCTGATCCCACGTCTTGATGGCGTCAAGGGCTACGCGAACGTGATCCTAAGCGCAACCCGCAACTCCGATCCCGGCGGCCCATAACCACAGTGACTGCTGGTCGATTATGCTATTGACCATCGCTGAATGATCGCAGTTATGGGTGCTTCAGACATGCAACAGGACAACAACCATCAGGGGATGCTGCTCTTCCACTTATTGGGGCCACAACGCTTTGCCATTGCCACCCTCAAGGTGCGTGAAATCGTCCCCATGCAGAACCTGACCCAACTTCCCCACAGCCATAGTGCGGTGCTTGGGGCCGCTACCCTGCGAGGCGAAACCTTGGCCGTCGTCGATCTGGCCCGGGCCATCGGCTATGCGGCGCCGACCGCCGAAGAGCGCAAACAGTGCCACATCATCATCACCGAGTTCAGCCGGCGCAAAACCGGCTTTGTGGTGCGCAGCATTGACCGCATCCATGAAGTGGACTGGCGTGAGATCGCCCCGCCGCCGCGCAGCTTGGGCCGCAACGCTTATATCACCGGGGTGCTACGTATTAATGATCAACTGGTCGAAATTATCGATATCGAGCGGGTTCTAGAGGAGATCGAGCCGCAAAAAGGCCGTGGCCAGCTGGTGGTGGATGAAGAGTTGCGCGAGTCTCTGGCGCGTAAAGGGGTGATGCTGGTCGATGACTCGCGAGTGGCACGCAACCAGATTGCCGCTGCCCTCGACGCCCACAAGGTGCCCTATTTCATGGCCAATGACGGCGAGGAAGCGTTGCATTTCCTCGAACAGATGGCGAGCGAGGGATCACCCATCGGCATCATCGTCAGTGACATCGAGATGCCGCGCATGGATGGCTACCACCTGACCGAAGCGGTCCGTCGTGATCCCAAACTGCGTGGCGCCTATATCATTCTCCACACCTCACTATCGAGCCAGATCAGCCTCGATCGGGCCCGGGAGATCGGCGCCAATGAGGCTCTGACCAAGTTCGAAGCCGATGAACTGCTGGCCGCCATCATTCGCGGCGTCAACCGCTAGCAGCAACGCACAGCCACAATCAGCGATCTCTTACACCAACGCCGGCCTGGCCCCCTTGGGGCCTACCGGCATTGGCGTTAAAGTAGCGGCGCGCAATGGAGCTTGCGCGCACCGTGAAGAGGGATCTGCAGATGACCACCACCGCTATTAATGCCAGTACCATTCTCGCCAGTCCAGCAGAGGCCACAGCGCCTGAGGTTACCAGCCGTCGCCAGCCATTGCCGTTGACTGCACGCACTCAGCGCCGCCTCGCCTTTGCCAGCGGACTGCTGCCACTGGCCGGACCGCTGCTGCTGTGGCTGGCCAGCGCCCGCCGCTGGCCGCGGCTATCACGGCCAGCGTTCCAGTTGCTGAGCTTTCAGTTGACCATGCTGTGTGCCGCCATCGGCGTCTGGTTTGTGCCCGCAGCAGGGCCGCTAGCAGCAGGTGGACTGCTGCAACTGATGATGATGCTAACGCTGCGTGGCTGGTGGCGTGCCCGCCGGCCACAGCGCTACCCCTTTGTCATCGCTTGGCGCTGGCGCCCGCCTGTCTCAGCCTGAGGCTTACTGCCGCAGGGTCAGAGTTACCGGGCCGTCGTTGATCAGGTGAACCTGCATGTCGGCCCGGAAGCGGCCCGTTGCGACTGTCACCCCAAGCACAGCCAGCGCCGCAACAAAAGCCAGATAGAGACGCTCGCCGGTCTCTGGATCGGCGGCATCCGAGAAACTCGGCCGCAATCCCTTGCGGGTATCGGCCGCCAGAGTGAACTGCGACACCACCAGCACACTGCCGCCAACGTCGCGCAGCGACAGGTTCATCTTGTCGTCGCTGTCGCTGAAGATGCGATAGCAGACCACTCGCTCGGCCAGCCGTTGCACCTTGCTGTCATCATCGCCCCGCTCTACCCCGAACAGCACCAACAACCCCTGGTCGATGGCACCAACGGTCTCCCCCGCGACCTCCACATGGGCCTTGCGCACCCGCTGCAGCAGGGCGATCACGGCTGGGTCTCCTCATCGCCATCAGCCACCACGTCAGCGGGTGGCAGCGGCCGGATCTCACCCAGAGTGGCAGTGAGCAGGGCGCCGATCAGCACAATCAGCCAGGCCAGATAGATCCAGACAAACAAAATGGGGATGGTGGCCAGTGCCCCGTAGATCGCCTCATAGGCGGGAAACTGGGTGACGTAGAAGGCAAACCCCTTCTTGCTGGCTTCAAACAGCAAAGCCGCCAGTAGCGCCCCCCACAGCGCATGCTGATAACGCACGCGAACGTTGGGTACCACCGTATAGAGAATGAAAAAAGCGGCCACCGACAACAGGAATGGCAAGCCTCGCAGCAGTTGCAGCGACAGCGATGACAGCATCTCCACGCCAAACGCCCCCTGCGACAGCAGGTAGCTGGTCAGCACCAGGCTGGAACCAGTGAGCAGCGGCCCCAGGGTCAGCACCATCCAATAGACTGGAAAAGAGGCGAGAAAGCGGCGGCGTTTGGGCACGCGCCACAGATGGTTGAGGGTGACATCGATATTGGAGATGAGCAGCAGGGCCACCACGATCAGCGACACCACACCGACGGTGGTCATGCGGCTGGCATTACCCACGAATCCCAACAGATGCAGACGCACGGTATCACCGGCGGTCGGCACCAGATTGGCAAAGATGAACTGTTCAAGCAGCGCCTTGCCTTCGGCAAACACCGGGAACGCGGACAGCAGCCCAAAGGCCACAGCCACCAGTGGCACCAGCGACAGCAAGGTGATGTAGGCCAGGTAACCGGCGGTTACCGTGACCTTGTCCTGATGCCAGCGCTGCCACATCTGTGGCAGCAGCTCGGCCAGAAACGCCCTGGCGGGCGTTATCCGTAACTGGAGCAGCGCGACCAATCTCTCCACTGCGGGCCTCCATTGCACCGCGCTGCAACCTCGGGGGGTTATTCGCTGTCCGACTGACGACCGGCCCGACGACGGTCGGATTCGGTCAGCAGTTTCTTGCGCACCCGGATGCTCTGCGGCGTGATCTCAACCAATTCATCATCATCGATGAATTCCATCGCCTGTTCCAGCGACAGACGGATGGGCGGCGTGAGCAGAATGTTTTCATCGGTACCGGCGGCACGGATGTTGGTCAGCTGCTTGCCCTTGAGACAGTTCACGGTCAGGTCGTTGTCACGATTGTGAATACCGATCACCTGGCCCTCGTAAACTTCGACGTTGGCCGGAATCAGCATGCGGCCACGCTCCTGCAGGTTGAACAGGGCATAGCCCAGCGCCTTGCCGGTGGCGTTGGAGATCAGCACACCGTTCTTGCGCTGGCCGATGCGTCCTTCCTTGGCAACACCGTAATGGCTGAAGGTGTGGTAGAGCAGGCCGGTGCCCGAGGTCAGGCTCATAAAGTCGGTCTGGAAACCGATCAGGCCACGGCTGGGGATGATGTAGTCGAGACGCACGCGTCCTTTGCCATCCGGCACCATGTTCTGCAAATCGCCACGACGCAGCCCCATGGCTTCCATGGCTGCCCCCTGATGTTGTTCTTCAACATCGACGGTGACGGTCTCGTATGGCTCCTGCTTGACCCCATCGACCACCTTGGTGATCACCTCAGGGCGCGACACGGCCAGTTCGTACCCTTCACGGCGCATGTTCTCAATGAGGATGCCCAGGTGCAGTTCACCACGGCCCGACACGCGGAACTTGTCCGGATCGTCCCCTTCCTCAACGCGCAGCGCCACGTTGTGCTTGAGTTCCTGCTGCAGGCGCTCATGGATCTGGCGCGAAGTGACGTACTTGCCTTCGCGGCCACAGAACGGCGAGGTATTGACTTGGAAGGTCATGGTTACCGTCGGCTCATCCACAGCCAGCGGCGTCATCGCCTCCGGGGTGCTGAGATCACAGATGGTGTCGGAGATGAACAGGTCGCCCAGACCAGAAACGGCAATGATATCGCCTGCTTCGGCCTCTTCTGCGAGGGTGCGCTCCAGACCAAGGTAAGTCAGCACCTGACCGACTCGACCCTGACGACTTTTGCCATCAGCGCCAATCACCACCACCGGCTGATTGACCTTGATCTTGCCGCGGTTGATACGGCCGATACCGATAACGCCCACATAGCTGTTGTAGTCCAGCTGGGAGATCTGCATCTGGAAGGTGCCTTCCGGATTAGCTGCCGGCGGCGCCACCTTCTCGATCACGGTTTCAAACAGCACGGACATGTCTTCGCCCGGATTTTTCCAATCGAGGGTGGCAAAGCCCATCAGTGCTGAGGTGTAGACGATCGGAAAATCGAGCTGCTCATCGCTGGCACCGAGGTTATCGAATAGGTCAAATACCTGATCGATGACCCAATCAGGGCGCGCGCCGGGACGGTCAATCTTGTTGATCACCACAATCGGCTTGAGGCCACGGGCAAAGGCTTTCTGAGTGACGAAACGGGTCTGCGGCATCGGGCCGTCAACGGCATCCACCAGCAGCAGCACCGAGTCCGCCATCGACATCACGCGCTCCACTTCCCCACCGAAGTCAGCGTGACCAGGGGTGTCGATGATGTTGATGCGGTAATCACGCCAGATAATAGCGGTATTTTTGGCCAGGATAGTGATACCACGCTCTTTCTCCAACGCGTTGGAATCCATGACCCGTTCAGTGGCTTCGCCACGCTGCGCCAGAGTGCCTGACTGTTGCAGCAGCTTGTCGACGAGGGTGGTTTTGCCATGATCGACGTGAGCGATGATGGCGATATTACGGATCTTGTCCAGCATGAACGAGGCGCCTTTGGCGGTTATAAAATCGGCGCGCATTGTAGCTTGACCGCTGCCCACAAAATAGTGCTGCGACGATCACATTTCCTCCATGCTAAAGTCGCTAGGCTAACGCCGCCTGACCGGTGGCCGTGAGGCCGGCCTCACTTTGGGGCATCGAATTGGTGCAACGCGCACCAGTAAAGTGCCATTCCGCCACGGCGGCCCATGCCAGCTGCCAAAGCCCTGTTGAAGAACAACCAGTTAGAGCCTTGGCATAGAATTCGCTATAGCTGCACCAGTTCTGTCTTATTCAAAAACCCTGCGACACCGGAGGTTTACATAGATGTCCGCTGCAAACGTGCTGAAGCTTCTCAAAGAGAAGGAAGTCAAGTTCGTTGACCTGCGCTTTACCGACACCAAGGGTAAAGAGCAGCACGTCACCATCCCGGCCAAGATCGTCGACGAAGATTTCTTCCAGGACGGCAAAATGTTCGACGGTTCGTCGATCGCCGGCTGGAAAGCAATCAACGACTCCGACATGATCCTGATGCCGGACCCGGAAACCGCAGTCATGGATCCGTTCTCGGACGAGCCTTGCCTTATCCTGACCTGTGACGTCCTTGAGCCGGCGACTGGCAAGGGCTATGCCCGCTGCCCGCGCTCTATCGCCAAACGTGCGGTCGAGTACCTCCGCTCTACCGGCATCGCTGACGAAGTACTGTTTGGGCCAGAGCCTGAGTTCTTCATCTTCGACGACGTACGCTTCCACACCGACATCTCCGGCAGCTTCTACAAGGTGAACTCCGAAGAAGCCAAATGGATGTCTGGCGAGAAGATCGAAGGCGGTAACCTCGGTCACCGTCCGGGCGTGAAAGGTGGTTACTTCCCGGTACCGCCGGTTGACGCTGGTTACAACATCCGTCACGCCATGGCTCTGACCATGGAAGACATGGGTCTGGTTGTTGAAGCTCACCACCACGAAGTGGCGACTGCCGGCCAGAACGAGCTGGCCTGTAAATTCAACACCATGGTGCGCAAGGCTGACGAAGTTCAGGTGTACAAGTACGTTGTCCACAACGTTGCTCACGCCTATGGCAAAACCGCCACCTTCATGCCGAAGCCGCTGGTCGGTGACAACGGCTCTGGCATGCACTGCCATCAGTCGTTGTCCAAGGACGGCAAAAACCTGTTCTCCGGTGATAAGTATGCCGGCCTGAGCCAGGAGGCTCTGTGGTACATCGGCGGCATCATCAAGCACGCTCGTGCCATCAATGCCCTGACCAACCCGCTGACCAACAGCTACAAGCGTCTGGTACCTCACTTCGAAGCTCCGGTGATGCTGGCTTACTCCGCCCGTAACCGTTCTGCTTCGATCCGCATCCCCTACGTGGCTTCGCCGAAGGCTGCCCGTATCGAAGTGCGCTTTCCGGATCCGGGTTGCAACCCGTATCTGGCCTTTACCGCCATGCTGATGGCCGGTATCGACGGTATCAAGAACAAGATCGATCCGGGTGCTCCGATGGACAAGGATCTCTACGATCTGCCTCCAGAAGAAGCCAAAGACATCCCGACCGTTGCCCACTCGCTGGAAATGGCATTGAATTGTTTGGCCGCTGATAACGACTTCCTCACTACTGGTGGCGTAATGTCGAAGGAAGCGATCGATGCCTATATCGAACTGAAGCGTCAGGAATGGACGATGGTCAACATGGCTGTTCACCCGCTTGAGTACGACCTCTACTACTCGGTGTAAGTCGTTTCGCCCAACCGGTGCGATCGATCACAAAAGCCCACGGAAACGTGGGCTTTTGTTTCGTTTTCCACCATTAGCGGTGACAGACCAGACGCCCCAACGTATAGTTAGGCATAGTCCCATCATAGTCTGTAGAAGGTGATAGCCATGGCTGTAAGGAAGCTGGCCCTGTTGGTTCTGTTGTCGCTGTCGGCACTCGCGGTGTCGGCCAGTCAACTGTACACATGGACCGATGAGAACGGCGTTGTTCACTATTCGGATAAGCCGGTGCGCGGCGCATCGCAGCAGGTTCAACCGCAATCAGCAAACGTGGTGCCGCGCCTCAACGATGGCGTACTACCCAGTTCGGCGTCTCAAGGCATCAAGCCGCAAGGCTTCAAATTGGCTATCCGCACACCGAACAATCAGCAAACCATCCGTGACAATCTCGGCCGCGTCAGCGTTGCCGGTGGCGCCGTTCCTCAGGAAGTGCCTCAGGGCTTTACCTTCCGTCTGCGCATGGATGGCCAGGTGGTAAGCGAGCCAACTGCCGAGCCGGTATTTGAGCTAATTAACGTCAACCGTGGCGAACATAAACTCAGACTCGAACTCCTCGACCCACTAGGCAAGGTAATTGCATCGTCGCCAACGACGACCATTTACCTGCACCGTTCTACGCAAGCCTCCGGCGGACGCTGAGCATCATTTTGGTGCATTAGTCCGCAAGAGCTGCTAAAAGAGGGTGCGAAAGCACCCTTTTGGTGCTCAGCGAGGATGATTGCACCGTGCCAGTACAGGCCCCCCGCCCGGACGCCCTAACCACTAGCGCCCCACCCCTGCTTGACAGCCTGTCTACCGCCGTTGTGCTCGTAGATCGCCAGCTTAGCGTGTGCTACGCCAATCCGGCTTCCGAACAACTGCTAGGCCAAAGCACAAGGCGCTTGGTCGGCAGCGCCTTGGGTTCTGCTTTCGTCCACATCTCGCTCAATCTCGACCTGCTGTACGACACCCTCAACAACGGCCACAGCTTCACCGATAACGATGTGACCATCGTCGTGCATGACGGCCACCACCTCACGGTGGACGTTACCGCCACCCCGCTGGATCTCCATGGCAGTCAGTTTGCCCTGCTTGAACTCAAACAGATTGATCAGCAGAAAAAGATCAGCAAAGAGATGCAGCAGGTTGCCCAGCAGCAAGCCGCACGCGATCTGGTACGTTCACTAGCCCATGAGATCAAAAACCCACTGGGTGGCCTGCGCGGCGCTGCACAGTTACTGGAGAAGGAACTGCCAGACCCGCAGCTGCGCGAGTTCACCCGCATCATCATCGAACAGGCAGACCGCTTGCGTAAGCTGGTAGACCGCCTGCTGGGGCCGCAAAAACCGACCCATCGCGCGCCCCACAACATCCATATGGTACTGGAGAAAGTGCGCCAGCTGATGATGCTCGACCTGCCGCCCGGGGTCACCATTAACCGCGATTACGACCCCAGTATTCCTGACCTGCCGATGGATCCGGAACAGATCGAACAGGCCGTACTCAATATCGTCAAAAACGGGGTGGAGGCGCTCGCTGGTAGCGGCGAGATTCGCATCATTACCCGCTCCAGCAATCAGTTCACCTTGCATGGCGAGCGCCACCGGCTGGTCGCGGAAGTCCGTATCAGCGATTCAGGCCCTGGTATTCCCCCGGAGCTGCGCGACACCCTGTTCTACCCAATGGTGACCACCAAGGCCAACGGCACAGGTCTTGGCCTGTCTATTGCACAGACCTTGGTGAATCAACACGGCGGCCGCATCGACTGTATCAGTTGGCCCGGCCACACCGAGTTCACCCTTCTTCTTCCGATTCGCAAGTAAGGCAGGTAGCCGATGCCCGAGACTCAGGTATGGATCGTTGATGATGACAGCTCAATCCGGTGGGTTTTGGAGCGTGCGCTAAGCGCCGCCCAACTGTCAGTGCGTAGTTTTGGCAGTGCCGAAGAGGTGCTGGTGGCGCTGAGCCGAGAGCAGCCAGAGGTGCTGGTATCCGATGTGCGTATGCCCGGGCAGGATGGTTTGCAACTGCTGGAAGAGGTACGGCGCATCAGTACCGAGCTGCCGGTAATCATCATGACCGCGCATTCTGATCTGGATACCGCAGTTTCCTCCTACCAGCGCGGTGCCTTTGACTATCTGCCCAAACCATTTGATATCGATGAAGCAGTCACCTTGGTTCAGCGCGCCTTGACCCACAGCCGCGAAGTGCGCGCTCAGAAACGGGGCCATGAGCAGGAGGAGCTGCTGCCGGAAATCATCGGTGAAGCGCCGGCGATGCAGGAGGTGTTCCGCGCCATTGGCCGGCTCTCCCGCTCCTCCATCAGCGTATTGATCAACGGCCAGTCCGGTACCGGCAAAGAGCTGGTGGCCCGCGCCCTGCACAAGCACTCTCCCCGCGCCGACAAGCCGTTTATCGCCCTCAACATGGCGGCCATCCCGCGCGATCTGATCGAGTCCGAGCTGTTTGGCCATGAAAAAGGGGCCTTTACCGGCGCTAACACGCCCCGCCAAGGGCGCTTTGAACAGGCCAATGGCGGAACCCTGTTTCTCGATGAGATCGGCGATATGCCGCTGGAGATCCAGACCCGGCTGCTACGAGTGCTATCGGACGGGCAGTTCTACCGCGTCGGCGGTCACTCCCCCATCGCCGTCGATGTACGCATTATCGCCGCGACTCACCAGAACCTTGAAAAACTGGTTCAGGACAACCGCTTCCGTGAGGATCTGTTCCATCGTCTCAATGTCATCCGCGTCCACCTGCCCCCCCTGCGTGAACGGCGCGAAGATGTGCCACGGCTGGCCCGCCATTTCCTGAAAGTTGCGGCCAAGGAACTGGGGGTAGATAGCAAGGTGCTTCACCCAGAGACCGAACAGTATCTGGGTCAGCTCACTTGGCCTGGCAACGTGCGCCAGTTGGAGAACACCTGCCGTTGGCTGACAGTCATGGCATCTGGGCAAGAGATTCTGATCGGCGATCTACCACCAGAACTGCACCAGACCATGGCTCCCCCGGTACGCGACGGCGAGCAGGCGGTGATGGTGATGCCAACATTTGGCGGCGGCCAAAGCTGGCAAGAGCTGCTGCAGCGCTGGGCCGAACAACAGCTGACTGCGGGCAATAGCGACATCCTGACCGTGGCTATGGCCGAGTTTGAACGGGTAATGCTCAACACCGCACTACGTCATACCCATGGCCACAAACAGGAGGCGGCCCGACGTTTAGGCTGGGGCCGCAACACCCTGACCCGCAAGTTGAAAGAGCTGGATATTCCGTAACGGGTAATAGCCCGCATAAGTAAAACGCCCGGCAATTGCCGGGCGTTTGCGTTCAACCTGCAGCGCTGACGATTACAGCGCCTGCAGCTGGGGTTGCAGCAGTTTGACCGCTTCGTTCGGATCCATCTGCGCCATCATCATCAGGCTCATCAGCGGTACCGGCTCTGCCGGGTTAAGGCTGAAGTTGACCCCTTTCCAGCTCTGGCCCAGTTTGTCGAGTTCCGCTGCCCACTCGTCGCTGCCATCAATGCCGGCGTCACGCAGCTGAGCTGTCATCTCACCCAGACCAGACGCCCACTGGGCACGGACTTCATCAGCCGCAACCGACTGCTCTTTAGCTTCAGCCGCTACCAACTTGTCGACTAAACCCGAATCGGCCAGATTGATGGCAAAGCTGCTCAGCTGCAGCTGCATCAGTTCCATACCCAGCACTTCGCTGTTTTCCGGCTGCTGCTCGACCTTACGTGCCAGGGCGACAAAGTTGAGGCCGCCGAAGGCACCGTTGAGATCAACCTTAAACAGCTCAGACCCGAAGTTGTAGCTCAGGGCCAACTTTTCCTGATCGTAGGTGGCCTTGAGCGCCAAGTCGGCGTTGACGCTGTCAGCGCCAAAGATCTCGCGCATATTGGCGGCTTCTTCCTCGCTATCGGCAATCGCGCCCAGCGGGATCTGGATACCAGCAGCCGACACACTCATCTCACCGCTAGTGCTAGACTCACTGAGCGCAGTAGTCATGCCTTCGATGTGGGTCACGCGCACAGAATTGGCTTCGCCAACCAGCTCAAGATTGTCTGCCGTCCACGCTTGGGCGCCGGGCAGCAGCGAGAAGCTGACCTTCTCAGCTTTGAGCGCTTGGCCGTTCACATCGGCAGTGACGTCGCTCAGCGTAGCGTAGCCGCTCGGCGTCACACCCAGGCTGTTGTAAGCTACCTCAATGCCTTGCTCTTTCAGCTCGGCGACCTTCAGGTCCACCCTGTGCTGCAAGTAGAAATAACCACCGCCAGCCGCCACCGCTACCACCACGGCCAGCGTTGCTACCGCGTACTTCACGCCATTACTCATTCTACCGTCCTCATCAGCTCATGGATTTAGTTATGCCACTCATTCCTTCTGGCTTGAGGCTGGAAGGGCGCCGGTAGCGACAGCGCGAAACTCGTTGCTCAGCGCGGTGGGGCCTGGCCATCAGCTGCGGCCCCTGACGCTGTTTCAGCGGCCAGTTCAGTTTCCATCTCCAGGCCAAAGAGCACCGCCTGGGTGGCCAACAATTCGGGTTTGCCCTCATTCCACATCGCCAGCGCGTGTAGCGGTTGCGCCAAGGGCACGGGCGCCAATGGCCGCATGCGCAGCTCTTGACGTTTGATAGCCTTGGCCGTATCGGCCACTGCCAAAGCCAGGGCCTCGGCATTATCAATTCGCTGAGCACGCATTACCTTGGCCGCAAAGGCAATGCGCTTTTCGTCGCGGCGGAGGATCTCGGCCACTTCGTCCTGTTGATGACGCAGGGTTTCTAAACGTTGCAGCAATCCCAAGTCCTGCCAGCGGATCAGCAGATCAATCATGAACACGCGGTCCGCCGCATTGATAGCCAGCAGTGGATTGACGCTGTTGAAGTCTGGGCCAAACAACTCCTGCCAGCCGCTAGCGACCAACCGCTGCTCGGTGCGATAGAGCCCGTCCAGCTCGGTTATCGCCTCAAACCGGCTCTGGCTCGGGGCCAGCTGAAAAGTGACCTGATTAGTGCCGGGGATACCGGTCCAGCCTGCGGCCCAGTTGACCAAGCGGGTCTGATCCTCATCCAGACCCCAGGCTTCGGCCGGCAGCCGGATGCCGGTTGCTGTCAGCTCACCGCTGATGGTCGGACGATCACGATCGCCGAGAATGTTGATCCGAGCAAGAGCGGACGCTACTTCGCCACTTTCGTAGCTATCGCGCCAGATAATGTTGTCGGCCTTGAGCGTCAACTCACGCGGCCACCAGTCAAACAACACCAGCGGCACACTGGCCTCAGCGGCGCTGAACTGATGACGACCCGCATTCAGGGTCAGATCGCGAAACCGCAGTTCACCCCATGGCAAGGCGGTGACCCGCTTGTAGCCAATTTTGGCAATACTGGTGGGGATCTGCGCCAACAGCTGGTCGACGCGATATTGGGTATAGAATTGAGCGCCAAACCAAGTCAGCGCCAACAGCACCAGCCCAGCTCCAAGCCCTTTGATCAGTTTGTCCATAGCCACTCCATGCACGGCAAGGTCCGATACCGGCGTTGGCGGAACAGACCGGGCCTCATGGTAACAATGCACTCATCCAGCGCAACTAAAACCACCGGCAAACGGGATCGCGGTGGAATTATGTGCTAGGCCGAGCGTGCAGTAGCAGATTGCGCGGCGACAGCTGGCGTTGGCAGAAGGTATTGAGGCTGACCTGATAACCCGCTTGCTGCAGGTAAAGGAGTCGGTCAAGCACCAGCAACAGCTCCAGTGGCCGGCGAAACAGATGACGCACCAGTTCCAACCGGGCCACCAGCAGCAGGCGTCGCTCGCCTTCGGCCAGCCAGTGGCAGTCATCAACCACGGTCGGCAGGGTTAGACCTTTGCGCTCGGCGGCCCACCGGGCGAAGTCGGCAAAAGAGCCACTGATCAGGCTCTTGGCCACACTGGGTACCGCGAGGTATGCATCCACCCCGCGCAGCTGGCGCTGCAGGGCATCAAAGGCCAGCCGGAACTGGCGCTCGCGCCAGCGCAGACGGTCAATGCGGGCTCCGCCGGTGGCGCTCTCCTGCACCGCCAGCTGCAGCTCATCGCGGCTCAGGCGGAGGGCGGAGGGCCAGTAGTCGGAGAACGGCTGGTAATGGCTGGCGGCGGTCAAGTGGTAACAGCAGGGGGCCAGCCACAGCTCTGGCAGCCGCTGGTTGACCGCGTGCTGCAGCAAGCGACCATGCAGGTCGCCACACGCATGCAAGGCCACCACCCCACCCACGCCAGCCAGATGGCCGTCGCTATCGGCCGCCAGCACATCGCCACAGACAAACTGCTGGGCCACCTCGGCCGCCACGGCCAACTGCTGGCCCTGTGCGCACAGTTGCGGCTGCCACTCCAGTGACTGCACCGGCCCCTTACCTTGCCATGCCAGCAGCCGGCCGAGATGGCCCTTGCCGGCACACCACTCAAGCAGTGGCTGCTGATGATTGTCGACTGCGGCGGCAAAGGCGCTGATCTGGCCCCATTTGCGACCACCGATACCGTTAGCCAGCCATGCCGGCGGCGACGGCGCGACAGTCTTCTCCAACCCGGCCACCGCCAGCAGTGTCAACCAGTCACAATCCGTATCCACCAGCGGCCCCAACAGTGCTGTCAGCTGATCTGGATCGCGCTCCAGCCGCTCGCAGTCGGACTCATCCAGACGCGTTACCAGTTCAGCCAATGCCGGGTAGGTCTCAGCCCATGGCAACTGCTGGCAGTGAAAGGGATGAAAACGCCACAGCGGCTGATGGGCCAGCAGCAGGGCCGCCAGCTGCTGCAGGCGGACAACGGGGGACAAGGACAAGGGGTCACCTCTTGTCATGGGCCCGCTGGCGCCGACATAGTGGCGGCGCGGACAACATGAGGTAGCAGAGGACCCACTTTATCATCGTCTTTGGCGGACTGACCCTCTCCAACCTGTTTATGACCTTCGCCTGGTATGGCCATTTGAAGAGCGTGAACACCCGTACCTGACTGCTGGCGGCGCTGGTCAGCTGGGGCATCGCCTTTTTCGAGTACCTGATTCAGGTGCCAACCAACCGCTATGGCTATGCCCACTTCAGCGGCGCCCAGCTCAAGATCATGCAGGAGGTGGTGGCCCTCGGTGTCTTTGTGCCCTTCGCCATCTTCTATCTGAAAGAGCCGTTCAAGCTCAACTACCTGTGGGCCTGCCTGTGCATCCTCGGCGCCCTGTTCTTTATCCTGCGCGAATAGCGCGCCAGTAATGGCGAGCCACCACCAGCAGCAGGGCGGCCGCCGCCATGGTCCACACCACAGTCGCCCCGGTTGGCCAATCGAGCAGCAACGACAGGGCCAGCCCCGTCAGGTAGCCAAGCAACCCAACCAGCCAGGCAACCAGTAGTGCCCGGCCGCGGCTCAGCGCGCGCACCGCCAGCGCCGGCACCACCAGCGAGGTAAACACCAGATAGACACCGACGAGCGGCACCGCTGCGGTGATGGCCAGGGCAAACAGCGGATAGAAATGCCAACCCGCCAGTAGCTGGGGCCGCCACCACAGCAGCAGCGCCAGTGCCAGATGGAGCAGCAACCACGGCCACAGGCTGGGCCAGGTCAGCCACAGTAGTTCGCCCGACAGCGAGCGCTTGAGGGTCTCACCACCATGAGGATCCTGCGCCAGCAACAGCAGGGCACCGGTGGCGGCCAGCACATAGAGCACACCGATGATCGCCTCCAGCTGCGCCACCCGCCCCTCCAGCCAGGCCAGACCAAAAGCGCCAGCCAAGGCAAAGGCCGCCGCAACAGCGCCGCTGAGCCATGGCGATACTTCGTCACCAAACCACAACCCGGCCAGCAGCGCGCCGATGGCGGCCCATTGGGCCACCGCCAGATCGATGAAGATGATGCCGCGCTTGAGCACCTGTTGCCCGAGCTGCACATGGCTGGCGAGGATGGCCGCGCCCGCGGCCAGCCCCGGTGCCAGGATCAGCAGATCAGCCAGCTGCATGGTTCGCCGCCAACGGCCCCAGTGCGGTCAGCAGCTGGTCATAGAGCGCAAACAGGTCCACCACCTTGTCCTCATCAACGGTGTAGGGGAGCATCAGCGCTGGCACCTGCAACTGCTCGCTCAACCACTCGGCGGCCTGGGCCTCCTGATAGGGGGTGTGGACAATCGCCTGCGGCGGCTGACTCTTGAGCTGAGCCAGCAGGCTGGCCAGATGGCCACTGGTGGGCGGCAACCCCGGCTTGGGCTCCAGATCCCCCACCTGCTCAATCTTCAGCCAGTCAAACAGGTAGCGATAACTGCTGTGATAGGCCACCAGCCGCATCCCCTGGAGGGGTTGCCCCTGCTGCTGCCAGCGCTGCATCGCCGCCAGCCAGCGCTGGCGGAAATCGGCCAGCCGACTGGCGATGGCAGCACTCTCAGCGGGCGCCAGTTGCTGCAGGCGCAGCGCCAGCGCATCGGCCACCAGCAGGACCCGCTCCGGTGACAGGTGAATATGCGGGTTACCGCCGGCATGAACATCGCCCATGGAGCGATCGACATGGGCCATCACATCCAGCTTCTCCACCTGATCGGCGGCGTAGAACAGCCCCTGACCGGCCGGGGTCAGGGCACTGTTGTTGGCCTTGATCAGCAACGCCGGTAGCCAGCCGATCTCCAGCTCAGCGCCGGTGCAGACCGCCAGATCCGCCTGTCGCACCTTGGCGATCAGACTGGGGCGGGCCTGCACAAAGTGCGGATCCTGACGGGCGGTGGTGGCCACATCGATGGTCGCCTCCGGCATCAGCTCACGGGCCAGTGCCGCCCATTCCGGCTCGCAGGCAAAGATGCGCAGCGAGGCCTGAGCCGGGCCGGCAACAATAGCCGCCAGCAGCAGCCACCACAGGTTAGAACTGGTGCGCACTGTGGTCCCCCAGACTCATCACATACTGCAGGGTCAGCACATCGTCAGTCAGGCCGATGTCGCGCTCTTCGCGGGTGTACTGCAGACGCACGGTACTGAAATGGCTGTGGTTGTACTGGATCATGGCGTCATAGGCGGTGGCCTTATCGTCACCATAGCCATCGCCCGGCTCGACATAGCTGCCGCGCGCACCCACAGTCCACTGCGGGCTGAACTGCCAGGCCGCACTCAGATAACCGCCGTAAGAGGTCTGCTGCCACGGATGAAAGTGGTCATCATGGGCCATCTCACCGCTTTCTTCCTGACGGTAAAACTCGCCCTGCAGGGTCAGTGACTGGTACTTGAAGTTGCCGCCCGGGGCCCATTTCCACACCGCTGCCGCCACCAGCAGGTCGCGATCACCTTTGAAGCCGCAGATGTCGACACCGTGCTCATGTGCCTCGTCGTGCCCCTCCTCACCCTCGTAATCGCCCTCGTGCTCCTCCTCATGACCATGATCATGCGCATCGGCGGTGCAATGGTCAGGATCAGCATCGGCCTGCAGCCAGGAGAGGCTGGTCTGCCAGCTCTGACTGTCACCGATATCGCCACCGAGATTGGCAAACAGGTTGGTGGCGCCAACCCGCTCGCCCGAGGCAGCCGGGAAATGGGTGCCGGCAAAGGCTTCAGCCCCCAGTTCCAGATAGAGATCGGTCGGTGCCACCCAGTTCAGGCGCACGCCGTCATCGAAGTAGTGGCCACCGAGAAACGCCTGCGCCGGCAGCGGTCGGTCAGCAAAGTAGTCGGTATGGGCATGCTTGCTATTGAGGTAGCCGACTTCGGCCAGAAAACGCCCCGCCCGCACGCCAAGACCACCCGGCAACGACAGGGTTTGAATAAAAGCTTCTTCAAGTTCGACCTCGGTTTCGCCGTCGTGGCTCTCCAGCACCGTTGTCAACTTGCCGTAAAACAGATCATCGACATTGGCGCTCAGGGCCAGCTCGGTATGGTCAAGCCAAAACCCTTCAGGCAGGGCGCCACCATGACCGGACAGTGGATAACCACCAATCGACTCCGGCTCGCTGTCGCGCACCGTGTAACCGCCGTTGAGAATGCCGCTGATATTGAGATTGGAAACCGGATTGGCCTGAGCCAAAGAGGAGGCTACCGCCAACGGCAGCACAGCCAGAGCAAAACGCATGATGCATCTCCGCGAAACAAGACGAACGAAAAGTGAAGATTAAATGGGCGGATCAGCAGCAGGCGGGGGGCGCACGGCTATGGCCATGACGGCCCGGCATGAACGACAGCAGCAATGCGGCAACATTGACCACTGCCAGCCGGCGCCACAGGCGAGGAACGGCGAGGAGCAGAAGCAGGGGACCAGTCGCCATCTGGCTGAGCTGGTGAATGACGCAGGGGGGCTCGGCGTGGCTGTGAAAAGGATGCTCATGGTGGTGCCAGAGCATCAGCCCTTGCAGCATCATCAGTGCAACCAGCAGCAGCCAGAGATGGCGCTGCGCAGACAGCCTCAACACCCGGTAACGACCCCCTCACAGCAATGGCGCTACTCTGGCCGTTTTTGTGAGCTGGCGCAACCTCCGCCAAATGACAATTACTGCAATTCAGCGGGACGCTTGGCGCGTTCCACTTCTGCCGCTGGCATCTCGGCGGCCAGCCGCTTGAGCAGCTTTTTGGCCTTGGCGTGGACCTTGGGGTCGGTGATCACGGCGTTATGTAGCCAGCGATAGCCATCGCTGTAATCATAAGGCGACCCCTTGCCGGCCAGCAGCATCTCCACCAGTGCCAGCTGAGCATCGAGATTGCCCAACGAGGCAGCCTCACGGGTGTAGAGGATGGCGCGGGTCTCATCGGCCTGAACCAGCGTGCCATCACGGTAATAGCGACCGAGCTGCTCCAGCGCTTCGGGGAACCCCTGGCCGGCCGCCTCCTTGATGTAGTGCAGGCCAAGTGCGCCATCAGCCGGGTAGCACACCCCCCAAGCCAGCATGTCGCCATACAGGAACTGGTAGGTCGGCTCCTTGAGCTTGACCGCCCGTGCCTCAATGTCGTCAACCAGCTGGCACTGATCCGCCTTCACCTGGGTCAGGTGACGCTTGGCCCGAATCAGCTCGGCCAGCTCATCCTGGGTATAGGCCTGCACCGCCACCAGCGGTGGCGCCGTCTCTGGTTCTTCTGCCAGCACAGGCAGGGTGGCAAGCAACAGGGCAAGCGGCGTGAGGCGCACGTTCAGCTCCGACGGTGATTTGACAACGGGCGGTTACAGCAAGAATTGTTCCTCAACCGCCAAAGCGCCAGGGCAGAGACAACAACGCCCGCACAGCGGCGGGCGTTGTCAGCGTGCATCAGCCGTCAGATGGCGAAAGGATCGCGGACAATGATCGTCTCCAGCCGGTCAGGGCCGGTAGAGATGATGTCGACCGGTACTTCCAGCAGCTGCTCGATACGCTTGATATAGGTCTGAGCCTCCACCGGCAGATCGGCAAAGCGGGTGACACCGAAGGTGCTGCCACTCCAGCCGGGCATGCTTTCGTATACCGGCTCAACAGTGGCGTAGTCTTCAGCGGCGAACGGCGGCACATGGCTGACCGAGCCATCAGGCTGACGGTAACCGGTACAGATTTTCACCTCTTTGAGGCCATCCAGCACATCCAGCTTGGTCAGACAGAGGCCGGAGATGGAGTTGATCTGGACGCTGCGGCGCATCACCACGGCATCGAACCAGCCGCAGCGGCGGCGGCGGCCGGTGGTGGCACCAAACTCGTTGCCTTTGTCGCCTAGCCAAGCGCCAACATCACAGGTCAGCTCAGTCGGGAAGGGGCCACCACCCACGCGAGTGGTGTAGGCCTTAACGATACCCAGCACATAGTCGAGGTGCAGCGGGCCAAAACCGGCACCGGTGGCGACGCCGCCGGCGGTGGTGTTGGAGCTGGTGACAAACGGATAGGTGCCGTGATCGATGTCGAGCAGGGTGCCCTGGGCCCCTTCAAACATGATCTTGTCACCACGCTTGCGCGCCTGATCGAGCAGATCCGGCACATCGGCCACCATCGGCTTGAGCAGCTCCGCCCAGCGCACGCACTCGGCTTTGACCGCGTCCAGATCGATGGTCTCAGCCTGATAGAGCTGGGCCAGCTGGAAGTTGTAAAAGCTGACCACGTTGGCCAGCTTGTCAGCCAGACGGGCGCTGTCGAACAGGTCGCCGACGCGGATGGCGCGACGGGCGATCTTGTCCTCATAGGCCGGGCCGATGCCGCGACCGGTAGTACCGATCGCCTTGCTACCGAGGGCGGCTTCGCGCGCCTTGTCGAGGGCGACGTGGAACGGCAGGATCAGCGGACAGGCCGCCGACACCACCAGGCGCTCACGCGCCGGCACACCCTTGCCTTCCAGCATGGTGATCTCTTTGAGCAGCGCCTCCGGCGACAGCACCACGCCGTTGCCGATGATGCAACGCACGCCATCATGAAGAATGCCTGAGGGGATGAGGTGAAGCACGGTTTTAACACCGCCGATCACCAGGGTATGGCCAGCGTTATGGCCGCCCTGATAACGCACCACCAAGCTGGCCTTGTCGGTCAGCAGATCCACGACCTTGCCTTTGCCCTCGTCGCCCCACTGGGTACCGAGGATCACCACGTTGTTAGCCATGTTGTTTCGTAAAGGAGGGTTGCCGCATAAGGGCGGAAAGTCTAGCAGATGACGGGGCGAATTCACCCGTTTTGTTGCAGTAACAACCACAGCAGTAACAGGCCGACGGAAACCAGAGCGACGCCAATCTGGCGCAGCAGCTGATCCGGCTGCGCTTGCAGCAGCCGCATCATCTGCCGCCAACGCTCCGGAAAGAGGAGGGGGCCAACCCCCTCCGCTATCAGCAACAAGGCCAGAGCCAGCCACCAGGTGGTGCTGTCCATCACGATAAGCCTTCCGGCTACCCCTGCTTGTTCTTGAAATACTGGAAGAAATCGCCTTCCGGCTGGATCACCATAAGGTTATCCGGGCGGCCAAGGCTGCGCTTGTAGGCATCCATACTGCGCAAGAAGCGGAAGAACTCGGTGTCTTTGCTGTAAGCATCGGCAAAGATCTTCGCCGCCTCGGCATCACCTGAGCCACGCAGGGTCAACGACTGGCGCTGAGCGTCGGCCAGCAGCACCGTTACCCGCCGGTCAGCTTCGGCACGGATCCCTTCGGCCATTTCACCACCACGGGCGCGATGGCCCTTGGCCACCACATTACGCTCGGAGCGCATGCGGTCGAAGATGTTGGACTTGACCTCTTCCGGCAGGTTAATGGTCTTGACCCGCACATCCAGCACCTTGACCCCCAATTCGGAAGCACTCTTGGCCGCCTGATCCAACGCCTGGGCCATCAGCTCATCACGACCACCGGAGACAATGGCAGTCACGGTGCGGCTACCAAACTCGGTACGCAGGCCGTTGTTGATGATGCGGTTGAGCAGGGCATCGGCCTGACCGCGATCACCGCGGGTGGCCAGATAGAAGCGCGAGAAATCCTCGATCTTCCATTTGGCATAGAAATCGACCAACAGGTCTTTTTTCTCGCCAGTGATAAAGCGGTTGGCCTCGCTCGACAGCGTCTGCAGGCGTGCGTCCAACACCAACACGTCATCGATAAAGGGCACCTTGAGATGCAGGCCGGGCGGGTATACGCGCGGCACGTCGCCGTCACGTTTGACCTTACCGAACTGCTGCACGATCACCCGCTCACCTTCTTTGACCACAAAGAAGGGGTTGACCACCACCAGCCCGAACAGGACCAGTGCCAGCACTATGATAAAACGCTGCATTATTCCCCCCTCCCCTGACGCGAGCTACTGCGACCATCGCTGCGGCTGCCATCACGCGACCAGTTAGTCGCCGGCTCGACCCCGCTGGACCGCTGCTCGACGGCGGTGCTGCTGTTGAGATCGCGCGGTGGCGCCACTAGCCGCTGCTCGCCAGCCAGCTTGTCCAGCGGCAGCACGAACAGCCCCTGATTGCCGCCGCTCTGATCAACCACCACCGACCGCGAGCCGGTCACCACCTGCTCCATCGCTTCCAGATAAAGACGATCGCGGGTGATCTGCGGTGCGGCCAGATACTCCGGCAGCAGCTTGTCAAAGCGGGCCACTTCACCGGTGGCTTCCAGCGTCACCTGCTGACGATAGGCTTCGGCATCTTCAAGAATTCGTTTGGCCTCACCACGGGCACGCGGCTCACGCTCGGCGGCGTAGGCCTCGGCTTCCTTGATCAGCCGTTCTTCATCTTCGCGAGCGGCCACCGCGTCATCGAATGCGGAACGAACCTGCGTCGGCGGGCGTACATCCTGAATGGCCACTTCGCGGATCTCCAGCCCGATACCGTAAGGCTCGATGATGCGATCCAGTTCGTTCCACACTTCCATGCGCATCTTGGCGCGACCGCTGGTGAGCACGTCATCCATGGTCGAATGGCCGACTACATAACGCAGCGCCGAGTCGAGCGCCTGACTCAGGCTGTCCTCGGGGCTGGTGGCAGCGAACAGGTAAGCGCGCGGATCCTGGATGCGGTACTGAACGGTCAGATCCACCTCAACCAGATTCTCGTCCTTGGTCAGCATCGAACCGCGGGTCTGGGTCGATTTGACGTTGTTGACGTCGACCACGCGGTGGTTCTCGATGAAGGTCGGGCGCCAAGACAGACCAGGGTTGACGACCCGGTCAAACTGACCGAAACGCAGCACTATCCCCTGCTCAGCTTCCTTGATGGTGTAAAAGCCGCTGATGCCCCAGGCCACCACCGCGATGGCCACCACCACCACCAGCAGCTTGTTGCTGCCGCCGCTGCTTTCGCCGCCGCTGCGACCACCGCCAAACAGACCACCGACACGGCGCATCAGATCGCGCAGTGCATCGTCCACATCGTTACCACTGCCGCGATTACCGCGCCAAGGGTCGCGGTCCTTGCCGCGTCCAGGTTCATTCCACGCCATGAGCTACTCCATGGTTGAATCGTCGGCGGGCTCTGCCAACGCAGGCAGCCGCTCACCGAATTGTTTGCGTAAACGCTGATAATCCGCCAGCGGCAGGCTGATCTCGAGCAGCCAGCCACCGTCGTCACTGAAACTATCGGTCATCACCGCACCAAGACTGTACAGGGAACTGCGCAAGCGACCATCGGCTGGTGACACCAGCAACTGCTGGCGTACCAGGGTCTGACCCAAGCGCTTACGTAACGCTTCAAGCAGCAGATCGGTACCATCGCCGTCGCGGGCGCTCAGCCACACCGCCGCCGGCAGCCCCTCATCATCCAGATCGATACGCGCATTGCCACCGTCAATCTGATCGATCTTGTTAAAGACCACCAGCTGCGGCACCTCCATGGCGTCGATCTCGGTCAGTACCTCGGTCACCGCTGCCATGTTTTCACTCAGTCGCTCGTCGCTGCCATCCACCACATGCAGCAGAATATCGGCCTCGCGGGTCTCCGTCAGGGTCGCCTTGAATGCGGCCACCAGATCATGAGGCAGATGGCGTATGAAACCAACGGTGTCAGCGACCACCAACGGCCCGATCTCTGGCAGTTCAAGACGGCGCATGGTGGGGTCGAGGGTGGCGAACAACTGGTCGGCAGCGTAGACGCCGGCCGTGGTCAGGCGGTTGAACAGGGTTGATTTGCCGGCATTGGTGTAACCGACCAAGGCCACCGTCGGCACCTCGGCGCGCTGGCGGGCACGTCGCCCCTGTTCGCGCTGTTTTTCGACCTTTTCCAGCCGCCGCTCGATGTTGGCGATGCGCCCTCGTAGCAGACGGCGGTCAGTTTCCAGCTGGGTTTCACCCGGGCCGCGCATACCGATACCGCCACGCTGGCGCTCCAGGTGGGTCCAGCCGCGTACCAGCCGGGTGGCGATGTGGCGTAGCTGGGCAAGCTCTACCTGTAACTTGCCCTCGTGAGTACGGGCACGCTGGGCAAAGATATCGAGGATCAGCCCGGTGCGGTCGACCACCCGGCAGCGGCACAGCTTTTCAAGGTTACGTTCCTGCGAAGGCGACAGGCTGTGGTTAACGATCACCACATCTGCGCCGCAGCTGGTCACTGCCAGCGCGATCTCTTCGGCTTTGCCTTCGCCCACGAAATATTTGGCGCTGGGGCTCTGCCGCCGCGCCGTGACCAGACCAACCTGGGTAACCCCCGCCGAGGCCACCAGCATCTCCAGCTCCTGCAGTTCTTCGCGGGTGCTGTCGCTGGCGAACTCGACGTGAACCAGAAGTGCCTGTTCGCCCCCTTGGTGACGATCAAACAAGCATCAACCTCTCAGCGCTCATTCGCTCTCGTCGCTGCCGCTGTCCGACGGGCGATGGCCGCCAGCAGCCGGCGCGCTGTGATGGGTATGAGCAACCGGACGGGCCGGCACCACCGTGGAGATGGCGTGCTTGTAGACCATCTGGCTGACGGTGTTCTTGAGCAGGATGACGAACTGATCAAAGGACTCGATATGTCCCTGCAGTTTGATGCCGTTGACCAGATAGATGGAGACTGGCACCCGCTCTTTGCGCAGCGCGTTCAAAAACGGGTCTTGCAAGGTTTGCCCCTTGGCCATAGTGCAGTTCCTTCTTGTTGTTATTGATAAAACATCGACCCTGTTGCGGTTGAGTGTTGCGCCCACACCGGGCGCCTCAACGGGCGGAGGACAAAGTGAAAATAGTTCGGCAACCAGCCGCGCGCCCAATCCGCAAAACAGGAACGGTGAAACACTATATAAAGCGGCCAACGCTGTCCAGCGGCCGACCGCTGATCTAGCGTAATAACGCCACCAGCCGGGCGATCTGGCTGCTGTCGCCTGCTTCCACCCAGTCAATGGCCGGCCAGCTGCGTAACCAGGTGAGCTGGCGTTTGGCCAGTTGGCGGGTGGCGGCCACGCCGCGCTCAATCAACGCTGCGCGCTCATAGTGGCCCTCGAGGTACTCCCACACCTGACGGTAACCGACACAGCGCATCGACGGCAGGCCAAGATGCAGGTCGCCACGGGCGCGCAACGTCTCCACCTCATCGATCAGCCCATCATCGAGCATGGCGCGAAAACGCTGGTCGATGCGCTGATGGAGCAGGGCGCGATCGGCCAGGGCCACCGCCACCGCATGTACCGGGCCGGCATAGGCCGGCTGTCCGCCGTTCTGCAAGCTGGACAGTGGCCGGCCGCTGAGTTGGTAGACCTCCAATGCGCGCAGCAGACGCTGCGGATCATTGGGGTGAATGCGGGCCGCCGCCGGCCCATCGACAACTGCCAGCTCAGCATGCAACGCCACCCAGCCTTCGCGCGCCGCCCGCGCCTCCAATTCGGCACGCACCAGCGGATCAGACTCCGGCAACTGCGACAACCCGTGCAGCAGGGCGCGGTAATAGAGCATGGTGCCGCCCACCAGCACGGGATGTTTGCCACGGCGGCGAATATCGGCAATGGCCGCCAGCGCATCATTAACAAAACGGGCAGCCGAATAGGCCTCCAGCGGGTCGACCAGATCGAGCAGATGGTGGGCAACCAGCGCGCGCTCGGCTGCACTGGGCTTGGCGGTGCCGATATCCATGGTGCGATAGACCTGGGCGGAATCGACGGTGACCAGCTCCACCGGCAGCTGCTCGGCCAGCGCCAGCGCCAGCGCACTCTTGCCAGCAGCGGTTGGCCCCATCAGACAGAGCAGCGGCGGCTCAGTCATGGTGACTGCCCTCCTTAGCAGCCGCGTTCAGCCAGGCCGCCAGCGGCAGCTGGCGGGCCAATGCGCGCCAGTTGGTACCCGCCAGCCAGTGGGCGGGTTCAGCCGCTGGTAATTTGGTCCAGGCGGCTGCCGGCACGGCGGCGGCGGCCAGCTGTGGCCACTGCTGCGGCTGCTCGGTCATGGCCGCCAGCAGCCCACTCCAGTCGACATGGCGCAGCAAAGGCGGCACCGCCCGCAGCAGCGCATGGCGACCATCAACCTCCACATGAATGCCGGCACTGGCCAGCTGCGCAACCAGACCGTCCGCCAGTGGCGCGCTCAGCACCAGACGCAGCGGCATCAGCAGTGGCTGGCTGCCGCTATGGCCACCCGCCTGCAGCCAGTGCTGCCACAGCGACGCCAGCGCCACGGCATAGATCTCACCGCCAGCCAGCAGCAACAACTGGCCATCGCGGATCAGCAGCGGCAGCGATTCGGCCTCACCGGCACTGGTTACTGGCTGCGGTGCCGAGGCTAAGAGCGCCAGATAGCCGCTGTGGGCGGCTGCACTGGGCGCCGGCTCACGCCAGCCGGCCGCTGACACGCGGCCCCGACTACTGGCCAGCGGCGCCGGCGCCGCCCCACTCTGGGGGCGGAAAGCGGCGGGCGGCCGCTGTTCACCCACGGCCGGCGGCAGCGTTGACTCTGGGCCGGGATAAATCGCAGCAAGCGGCGGCTGCGCCACCGTTTCCACAGGGGGTATATCCGGGATACGCGCCAGAGCATCGGCAACCGCGCTCACCACAAAGTCATGGACCAGCCGCGCCTGATGAAAGCGCACCTCATGCTTGGCCGGGTGAACATTCACGTCCACCTCGCGCGGGTCCAGTTCCAGAAACAGCAGATAAGCCGGGCTCTGCCCCTCACCCAGCCGCTCGCCATAGGCCTGGCGCAGCGCATGGCTGAGCAGCCGGTCGCGCACGGCGCGGCCGTTGATATAGGCATATTGCGGGGCACCGGGCTGGCAATCGGCGGCCGGCCACAGCCAGCCACGCAGGCTCAACCCCTGATGACTCAGCTGCAACTGCAGCGCCCGCTGCATCAGGCCATCACCCACCACCGCCCCCAGCCGACGCAGCAGGCTGCGCTCATCGCTGGCCGGGCGCAGCTGGCGGATCAGCTTGCCATTGTGGTGCCACTGCAGATCCAGCTGGTCATGGGCCAGCCCCAGCCGACGGCAGACCTCATCGATATGGTCGAACTCGGTCTTGTCGCTGCGCAGAAAACGGCGGCGAGCCGGCGTGTTAAAGAAGAGATCGCGCACCTCGACGGTGGTGCCGGGTGGGTGGGCCGCCGGTTCCACCACCACCCCCATGTCGCGCCCCTCGGCGCGGGCGGCCCAGGCTTCGCTCTGGTCGGCCGGGCGCGAGGTGAGGGTGAGGCGGGCCACCGAACTGATACTGGCCAGCGCCTCGCCGCGAAAGCCAAAGCTGACAATGGCTTCAAGGTCATCTAGCTCGCTGATCTTGCTGGTGGCGTGGCGGGCCAAGGCCAGAGCCAGCTGATCGCGGGCGATGCCGCCGCCATCATCCCGAATGCGGATCAGCCGCTGGCCACCCTGTTCGATATCGATGCTGATGCGGCGGGCGCCGGCATCAATGGCATTTTCCAACAGCTCTTTGACCACCGAGGCCGGCCGCTCGACCACCTCGCCGGCCGCGATCTGGTTGGCGAGCTGCGGCGGCAAAACGCGGATCGGCATGCTTAGCTGCCGGGGATGGTCAGCACCTGACCGATGCGGATGTTCTCGTCACTCAGGTCGTTGGCGCGCACCAGCGCCGCCACCGAGGTGTTGTAGCGCCGCGCCAGCACCGACAGCGATTCGCCACGGGTAACTTTGTGCTTACGGCTGCCAGCGGCGGCGGTGGTTAGCGTCGATTGCTGACTGGCGCGCAGCGGCTTACCGCTGGCTTTGGCCGCCGCCAGCAGGGTGCCCTCTGGCGGCAACTCGACAAAGTGACTCTTGATACCGCGCACAATGGCGCGCGCCAGCTTGGTCTGGTGGGCATCGGTCGCCAGCTTTTTCTCTTCCGCCGGGTTGGAGATAAAGCCGGTTTCGATCAGCAGCGACGGAATATCCGGGGCCTTAAGCACCGCCAGACTGGCCGACTCGGGGTGGCGCTTGTGCAGGTGGGTGACCTTGCCCATCTCCTGCAATACCCGACGGCTGACCGAAAAGCCGATCTCGCGCGAATGGTCCATCGACATATCGAGCAGCGCCTGGGTCAGGTAGCGCTCGCTGCTGCCCTGCAGCAGATCGCCAGCGCCACCCAACAGTTCCGATTGCTTCTCATGCTGTTCCAACCAGCGGCCCAGTTCACTCTGGGCCCGGCGCGACGACAGCACCCAGGCCGAGGCGCCGTGCGGAGTGCGCGAAGCGACTGCATCGGCATGGATGGAGACCAGCAGGTCGGCGCCATGCTGACGGGCCAGCTCGGTGCGGCGGTTGAGATTGACGTAATAGTCGCCAGTGCGGATCAGCACCGCCTTGATCCCCGGCTCGGCATCCAGCTGGGCGGCTACTTTCCTGGCGATAGAAAGGGTGACTTTTTTCTCTTTGGTCTTTTTCGGGCCGATGGCGCCCGGATCTTCACCACCGTGGCCGGCATCGATGGCGATCACCACATCGCGCTGGCCGGCGGTGGTGGCCACGCTTTTGATCACGCCCGCACCGCTGGCGGAACTGCTGCTGGCGGCAGGCGCTTCGGCTTTGGGAAAAAGGTCGATCACCAGCCGGTCACCGTAGGGCTCCGCCGGGCGTAGCGGAAACAGCACCGGCCGCACCTCGCCCTTGAGATCCAGCACCAGCCGCAGGCCACCGGCACTCGGCGCCGCGCTGCTGCGGATGCGCGTCACCAGCCCTTTACTATCGAGGGCTTCGAGCGCCACCTTGTTGCGGGCGCTCTTGAGATCGATCACCAGCCGGTTAGGGCCAGACAGGGTGAAATGGCTGTAATCGGGCGGGCCGCTCAAATCGAGCACCACGCGGGTGGAATCGGGCGACGGCCACACCCGCACCCCTTTGACCTCGGTGGCCACGGCAGACAGCGACACTACCCCAAGGAGCAGCAACACCAGCCCCCGCACCAGATTCACATGCGTCAGCCAACGGCCGGTCGCCACCAGATTAACGCTCACTCGGAAAACTGCCCTTGAATCAATGGCTGCCATTCAACCAGCGCGGTCTTGCCGGCAGCCGAGCCACTGCAGACCACGATGTCACGCCCGCCCCCAGCGGTTATCAGGCGGATCAGCAGGTCAGCAGGGGGTAAAAACCCTGCGCCCTTGTCCGGCCATTCAACCACACAGATGGCGTCGCTCGAAAAATAATCACGCCCACCGATCAATTCAAGCTCTTCCGGGTCCAGCAGCCGGTAAAGATCGAAATGGTAGAAGGGGCCGCTGGCCAGATCATAGGGCTCTACCAAAGTGTAGGTCGGGCTTTTAACATTGCCGCCCCAACCCAGCGCCCGCAGCAGGCCACGGGTCAACGTGGTCTTGCCAGCACCCAGCCCGCCCTCCAAAAACAGCACCATGCCCGGCCGCACCACCGCAGCCAGCGCCGCACCGCAGGCCAAAGTGGCCGCTTCGTCAGCAAGATGGAGACGGGATTCAACCATTGCTGAAGGTCCTCAACCAGGGCATGAGATCGGAGGCGAGCAGGCCGCGCCTATCACCACCGGCAGCAAATGCCGCCGCGCGCGCGTGCAGGATAACGCCCGTGCGCGCCGCGTCAACGGCTGACAGCCCCTGAGCGCGCAGTGCGGCAATGATGCCGGTGAGCAGATCGCCCATGCCAGCGGTCGCCATCGCCGGGATCGCCCAGGGCGACAACGCCCAGCCGCACTCATCGCCAATCAGACTGCCGGCGCCCTTGAGCACCGCCACCCCACCGTAACGGGCCACCAGCTGCTGCACGGCGGCAATGCGATCGGCCTCGACCTCGGCCAGCGGGCAGCCGAGCAAGCGCGCCGCCTCGCCGGGGTGGGGGGTGAGCACCCAGTCGTGGCGCTTGACTGGCGCCGCCGCCAGCCACCACAGGGCATCGCCATCCACCACCAGCGGCTTGCCGCTGGCCAGCGCCTGCTGCCAGCGCGCCTCGCCCCAGCGGTCGCGGCCCAAACCGGGGCCCACGGCAATCTGGCTGGCCCAATCGAGCAGCGGCTGCAGCGCGCCCTCGTCGGCGATGGCCGACACCATCAGCTCCGGCCGGGTGGCGACTATGGCCGGCAGATTCTCCGGCGCGCAGCCCACCGCCACCAAACCAGCGCCCACCCGCAGCGCCGCCTCGCCCGCCAGCCGCGCGGCACCAGCCATACCATGACCTCCGCCGATCACCAGCAGGCGCCCGCCCAGCCCTTTGTGGGCCACCGCCAAACGCGGCGGCAGCGGCGGGTTGCTTGGGGCCAGCAGGGCGCCAGCCGGCGTGGTCAGAGTGGCCAGCTCGTCGGCCACCCCCAACCCGGCCACCACCACCTCGCCCGCCACAGCCGGCCCACGACCGTTATAGAGCCCCGGCTTGGCGCCGATCAGGGTGACGGTCAGCGCCGCCACCAGCGCGTCCTCATCGGCGGCGCCCGTGCCGCCATTGAGGCCAGTGGGCAGATCGGCGGCCAACAGCGGCAGGCCGCGCTGGTTGACGGCCCGACACAAGGCGGCCAATGGCGGGCGCAGCGGGCCATTGGCGCCGCTGCCGAGCAGGGCATCGATCACCAGCTGGCAGCCATCGAGCAGCGATTCATCCCAGGCCAGCGGCTCGCCACCGGCCGCCATAAAGGCCGCAGCGGCGGCCGCCGCATCCCCCTTGAGGTCGACCACCGGGGTGGCCGCCACCAGCCGCACCTGCAGGCCGATGGCCCGCGCCAGCCGCGCCACCACATAGCCATCGCCACCGTTGTTGCCGCCGCCACAGAGCACCAGCCAGCAGCGCGCCTCAGGCCAGCGCTGGCGGGCCAGGCCAAAGATCGCCGCCCCCGCCCGCTCCATCAGCGTCGGCAGATCGGTGCCGGCCAGCTGGGCCGCAGCCGCTTCATGGTCGCGGATCTGGGTCGGCCAGTAGAGGGGTTGTGCTATGGTCTCGGCATCGAGCGGCAGGGATTGATTGAGCATGAGTGACGAGGCCCGCATGGCGGCTTTGGCTGAACTTATCAGGGGCTGGGCAGCGGCGCTAGGCTTCACCGGCGTCGGTATCAGCAAGCCTGATCTGGCTCACCATGAACCGCTGCTGCGCGACTGGCTGGCCGCCGGCCACCACGGCGACATGCAGTGGCTGGCCGACAACCTCGAACTGCGCCTCGACCCGGCCAAGCTGCTGCCCGGCACAATGCGCGTCATCAGCGTACGCCTCGACTATCTGCCCACCAACGCCGGCTGTGGCCAGACCCTGGCCGACCCCAACCGCGCCTACATCAGCCGTTACGCCCTCGGCCGCGACTATCACAAGCTGATGCGTAACCGCCTGAAACAGCTGGGCGAGCAGATCGCCGCCGTCGCCCCCGAGACCATCTGCCGGCCGTTCAGCGACTCAGCCCCGGTGTTGGAGCGACCACTGGCGGCCGACGCCGGCCTCGGCTGGATCGGCAAACATACCCTGCTGCTGGATGACCAAGCAGGCAGCTGGTTCTTCTTGGGCGAGCTGCTGATCAACCTGCCGCTGCCCGTCGATCAGCCGCTGACGCCACGCTGCGGCAACTGCGTAGCCTGTATCACCATCTGCCCAACCGGCGCCATCATCGCCCCCTATCAGCTCGACGCCCGCCGCTGCATCAGCTACCTGACCATCGAACACCAGGGAGCCATCCCCGAGGAGCTGCGCCCGCTGCTCGGCAACCGCATCTACGGCTGCGACGACTGCCAGCTGGTCTGCCCGTGGAACCGCTATGCCCAGCTCGGCCAAGAGGCCGACTTCCAGCCGCGCCACAGCCTCGACCGCGCAGCCCTGCTCGATCTCTGGCAGTGGGATGAAGCCACCTTTCTCGCCCGCTTTGAGGGCAGCGCCATCCGCCGCATTGGCTTTGAGCGCTGGCAGCGCAACTTGGCCGTCGCCCTCGGCAACGCCCCGACCGACCCGGCGATCATCAGCGCCCTTGAAGCCCGCTTAGCCAGCGCCAGCCCGCTGGTTGCCGACCATATCCACTGGGCCCTGGCCCGCCAGCGCAGCGGCACAGCAGCCCCCGGCGAAGCCGAGGCCCGCAACAAGCAGGCACGGTTGGTACGGGTGGTGGAAAAGGGGTTGCCCAGGGAGTTTTGATGCGCCTGCGGCGCAGGCGTAGCCACCGCAGAGCAGCGGCGGGGTCTTTACCCCACTTTGGCAAAGGGGGGCTGGGGGGATTTCGGCAATGGAATGCGGCTGCGCCGCAGGCAATAAGACAAATCGCGTCGCGATTTGAGTAGAGCGCCGATTGGCCGGCGCTGGCCAGATTTTGAACGCCGCTGCGCGGCGAGAATGCCACTGCGTGGCAGCAGATGGAGGGGTGCCGCCCCCTCCACGACGGGCAAGGAGGCCGTTTCCGCACGGCCTCCCTGCACTCTCCGGCGGCCCGGTAGAGCGCCAATATCTGGCGTGATTGGTTAATCCGCACCGGCTGACGGTCGCTACAAAGTCACCTCCCTGTGCCTTAGTAGCTCTCGCGACCGTCCAGGTCGCTCGCACGTCACCCAGCGCGCAGCCGTGCTTATGGCAAGGTGATGGCGCTGGCGCTCAAACGGGGTTGGAATACTGCGCTGCCGCTGAGGTGGATGTCCGGCGCCTCTGATCTCCGTGGCCTGTTCCAGTGCTGCTAGCCGACCGCTCGATCGGCACCGAAGACTTGGTTGGTTGCTGCCTGATTGCGGCGCTGCTCAAAACGGGGGTGGTAGGAGAAGGCTAACGTGGGAGTTTGAATGAATGTACAGGGCCAGAGTCCCAAACATCCCCCATCGATACGTCAGCGGAAAAACCGCCTAGTACGCATTTTTCTTTTGTTCATTCCAGACCAGACAAAACCCAGTGCAAGGCCGCCGATGATGCCTAGCCCCTTTATCGCATCGGCGGCGTGGGGCGGTTGCCAATAAAGTACACAGAACGCAATCGCGAGCAGCCCGGCTATGAGTAGCAGACCAGATGTAGTTAACAGCGGCCAAGGGACCAGTTCTAGCCTGGATGGGGGACGATCAATCAGCAGTAGGCTGTAGCCAGCACTGGCAGTGACAATGCCAAGCCCGCTCAGAATGGCAAAGAAGGTTGCTAGGTTGACCACGCCAACGTCGGCAGCGTTAAAGACCTCTGCCAAGAAGCCATAACCGCAGTAAAACCCAAGTAACAGCACCGCAAGCCCCAGAGCCAGCAACAGCAGCCCTATGACACGCCAGCAGAGATAAGGCACTACATCAGGATTCATGGCGCGCAACATCGTTCCGTGCAATCGGCTACCGCGCTTATCAACCCGTAGGCCCAAAATGCGGTGTTACTGATGGCTATGCTGCACCCGCCGTTGGCGTTGGCGCAAGCCAGACTCGTCGCTTTGCTTGGTACTGTGTGAGCCCGCAGGGAAATCCGCCTTACCACCACGGCGGCACGACGCTGCCCAACCCCGTTTGAGCAGCGCCGAGATCACCGCACAGCCAACACCAACCTCGGTGCGACTGGCAGGTCGAGGCGACAGGATTGGCGCCGAGAGCGAGCCCGGCACAGGGAAGTGCCGTCGAGCGGCCTGGCAGCGGCACCGGAACAGGCCATTGATATCAACAGCGCTGCTCTACCGGGCCGCCGGGATTGGTAAGGGCCGGGCGGGACCGGCCCTTGCCCGGCCAGCGCCGGCCGGTCGGCGCTCTTACTCAAATCGCTACGCGATTTGTCTTGCTGCCGCGCAGCGGTGGCCTGGCGCCTGCTCGTCACGCAGGGGCGCAACACACGGGTTTGCCAAGTCGCAGTTTGACGCACAGTAGCTACCCAGTCGCCTTTGCTGCGGTAACATCTCGCCGTTAGGGCAGTTGCAGGGGCAGCAGGGGTAGAGATGGACAGCAAGGAAAAGAAGCAGCTGAGCGAATCCGACATCAAGGCCAAGTTCATCACCCCTGCGATCGTCAAAGCAGGCTGGGACGAGCTAACCCAGATCCGCCGTGAAGTCACCCTCACCCCTGGGCCAGTGGTGGTGCGCGGCAACCTGTCATCGCGCAACAAGAAGAAAAAGAAGTTCGCCGATTACGTGCTGCAAAAAGAGAAAGGCGTGGCGCTGGCGGTGGTGGAAGCCAAAGACAACAACTCCACCATCAGCCATGGCCTGCAGCAGGCGTTGGGCTATGCCGCCATTCTGGATCTGCCCTGCGCCTTTAGTTCTAACGGCGATGGCTTTGCCTGCCACAACAAAGTGGCCCCAGCTAGCAGCGATATCGAAACGGAATTTGGCCTCGACGCCTTCCCCTCGCCCGCTGAGCTGTGGCAGCGCTACAAGCAGTTTCGCGGCATCGCCGACAGCGAAGAGGCGCTGGTAACGGAACCCTACTACGACGACGGCAGCGGCAAAGAGCCCCGCTACTATCAGGCCGACGCCATCAACCGGGTGATGGAAAAAGTGGCGCAAGGGCAAAAGCGGCTGCTGTTGGTCATGGCCACCGGCACCGGCAAAACCTACACCACCTTCCAGATCATCTACCGCCTGTGGAAGGCCAAAAAAGCCCGGCGCATTCTGTTTCTGGTTGACCGCAATAACCTCGCCGATCAGACCCTGAGGAATGACTTCAAGCCGTTTGGCTCGGTGATGACCAAAATCAAAAACCGCAAGATCGACCCCGCCTACGAGGTCTATCTCGGCCTGTATCAGGCGCTGACCGGCCCGGATGAAGCAGACAAGATCTTCAAATCGGTGTCGCGCGATTTCTTCGACCTGATCGTGATCGACGAGTGCCATCGCGGCAGCGCCAACGACGATTCCGCCTGGAAGGAGATTCTGGAGTATTTCGACGGCGCCATTCAGCTGGGCCTCACCGCCACCCCGAAAGAGACCAAGTACGCCTCCAACATCACTTACTTCGGCGAACCGGTGTACACCTACTCGCTCAAACAGGGGATTCAGGATGGCTTTCTGGCCCCCTACAAAGTGGTGCGTATCGACATCGACAAAGATATCCACGGTTGGACACCGCCGCCCGGCATGACAGACGACCTGGGCAACCCGCTGGAGCAGCGTGAATACAACCAGGCTGACATGGACCGCATTCTGGTGCTGAACAAGCGCACCAAGCTGGTGGCCGAGCGGGTGATGACGCTGCTCAAGGCGACCGACCCCTACCAGAAAACCATCATCTTCTGCGAAGACATCGACCACGCCGAACGGATGCGCAAGGCGATCGTCAACGCCGCTGGCGAGCTGGCCAAAGACAGCCGCTACGTGATGCGCATTACCGGCGACAGCGTCGAAGGCAAAGCCGAGCTGGATAATTTTATCGATCCGGAAAGCCGCTACCCGGTGATCGCCACCACCTCAGAGCTGCTGACGACGGGCGTCGATGCCAAAACCTGCAAGCTGATCGTGCTCGACAAGAACATCAACTCGATGACCACCTTCAAGCAGATCGTCGGGCGCGGCACCCGCATTGAGGAAACACAGAACAAGTATTTCTTCACCATCATGGACTTCAAGCGCGCCACCGAACTGTTCAAAGACCCGGATTTCGATGGCGAGCCGGTGGTGATCTACGAACCGGACAGCAATGACGACCCGGTGCCGCCAGACCCAACGCCCGATGAGGGCGAAGAAACGCCCGGCGAGATCAACGAGCCACCGGGCGTCTACAAGTTTCGCGTCAGCGGTGTAGAGGTGCGCATTCTCTCTGAACGGGTGGAGTACCTTGGCGAAGATGGCCAGATGGTCACCGAGAGCTATCGCGACTACAGCCGCAAAGGGATCCGCAGCGAGTTCACCTCGCTCGACGACTTCCTCAGCAAATGGCACAGCGCCAAGAAGAAAGCCGCCATCATCGAAGCCCTGGCCGAACATGGCATTGAGCTGCCCAAGCTGGCGCAGGAAGTGGGCAAAGACTACGGCGACTTCGACCTGATCTGCCACATCGCCTTCGACCAGCCACCGCTCACCCGCCGCGAGCGCGCCAACAACGTCAAGAAGCGCAACTACTTCACCCAATACGGCGACAAGGCCCGCGCCGTGCTTGAGGCCCTGCTCGACAAATACGCCGACGAAGGGATCACCAGCATCGAGAACAACAACGTCTTGAAGCTCGACCCGTTCACCCAGCTCGGCACCCCGGTGGAGATCATCAACGGTGTCTTTGGCGGCAAGGCCAACTACGAACAGGCGCTGCAAGCGCTTGAAACCGAACTCTTTAAGCAGAACGCAAGTTAACTGAACCTGGAATCGTCATGAGCAATGTCAGCGGTATCATCAAATCCATTCAGGACATCATGCGCAAGGATGTGGGCGTCGATGGCGACGCCCAGCGCATCAGCCAGCTGGTGTGGATGTTTTTTCTCAAAATCTACGACGACCGCGAAGCCGAAATCGAACTGCTGGAAGACAACTACAAATCGCCACTGCCCGAATACCTGCGCTGGCGCAACTGGGCCGCAGATGCCGAAGGGCGCACCGGCGATGAACTCAGCGATTTTGTAAACCTGCACCTGTTCCCCACCCTGAAAACCGGCCTCACCCTCAGCGGTGAGCATGGCAAGCGGGCACTGGTGATCCGCAACGTATTTGAAGATGCCTACAACTACATGAAGTCGGGCACCCTGATGCGGCAGGTGATCAACAAGATCTGCGAGATCAACTTCAACAACACCACCGACCGCCACACCTTCGGCAGCATCTACGAACAGATCCTCAAAGATCTGCAAAGCGCCGGCAATGCGGGCGAGTTCTACACCCCGCGCGCCGTCACCAAGTTCATCGTCGACCGGGTAGACCCGCAGCTGGATGAGAGCGTGCTTGACCCGGCCTGCGGCACCGGCGGCTTTCTCGCCTGCGCCATCGACCACAAGCGCAGCCGCTATGTGAAAAGCGCCGACGACGAAGCCCAGCTGGTGGCCAGCATCCACGGCGTGGAGAAAAAAGCCCTGCCCCACCTGCTGTGCACCACCAACATGATCCTGCACGGCATCGACACCCCCACCCAGATCGAGCACGACAACATGCTCAGCCGCCGCGCCTATCGCGACTACGGCGAAGCCGACCGGGTGAACGTGATCATCACCAACCCGCCTTTTGGCGGCATGGAAGAAGATGGCGTGGAAAACCAGTTCCCCGCCCACCTGCGCACCCGCGAAACCGCCGACCTGTTTATGGCACTGGTGGTCAAACTGCTGAAAAGCCACGGCCGCGCCGCCGTGGTGCTGCCCGATGGCTTTCTGTTTGGCGAAGGGATGAAAACCCGTCTTAAAGAGATGCTGCTGGAGCAGTGCTATCTGCACACCATCGTGCGCCTGCCCAAAGGGGTGTTTAACCCCTACACCGGCATCAATACCAACATCCTGTTCTTTACCAAAAAGCCGGAAAGCGAATGGCCGGCCACCCCGCATGTCTGGTTCTACGAACACCCCTACCCGGAGGGGGTCACCAGCTACAACAAAACCCGGCCGATGCAGTTTGAGGAGTTCGCCAGCGAATGCGTCTGGTGGGGCAGCGAGGCCAATGGCTTTGCCAGCCGCGAGGAAACGCCGCAGGCGTGGCAGGTGAGCATTGATGAGATCAAGGCCCGCAACTACAACCTCGACATCAAAAACCCCCATGTGGGCGAACAGATCAGCCACGACCCGGAGCAACTGCTGGCCCAATTCCAAAGCCAGCAGCAGCAGATCCAGACCCTGCGCGACCAGCTGAAAGCGATCCTGTCGTCGGCGCTGGCGGCGAAACCATGATGTCGAGCCACGCCCTTACCTCTGAGCCGGTCAAAGGACACCACAACACCAGCGTTCGCCCTGAGCTTGTCGAAGGGCAGCACAGCACCAGCGTTCGCCCTGAGCTTGTCGAAGGGCCAGCCTTAGAGAGAAATGAATGAGCTTCTGGGTATACCTCCTGAAATGTAATGACAGCAGCTATTACACAGGTCATACCGATGACCTTGCGCAACGCATTTCACAGCATCAAAGCCGCTCATTTCCGTCGTGTTATACAGCCACACGCTTGCCTGTTGAGCTGGTTTACTCTCAAACGTTTGCAACCCGAGAAGAAGCCTTGATGGCCGAGAGACAGATCAAGGGATGGGGGCGGAAAAAGAAGGAGGCGATGATTCAAGGCGACTGGGCTGAGGTTTCACGCTTGGCACAAAACACACTTCGACTTTCTGCCCTTGAGCAAGACACCCTTCGACAAGCTCAGGGTGACCGGAATCTGGGAGATTCATCGTCACCCGTTCGTGGTGAGCCTGTCGAACCCGCTCATGCCGAGTCTGCTTCACCCGTTCGTGGTGAGCCTGTCGAACCCGCTCATGCCGAGTCTACTTCACCCGTTCGTGGTGAGCCTGTCGAACC
>JAFOOX010000013.1 GCA_017425245.1 Gammaproteobacteria bacterium | reverse complement strand
CCGCAAGCTGCTGGACGAAGGCCGTGCTGGTGAAAACGTCGGCGCGCTGCTGCGTGGCACCAAGCGTGAAGACGTGGAGCGTGGTCAGGTACTGGCCAAGCCGAACACCATCACCCCGCACACCGAGTTCGAATCGGAAGTATACGTGCTGAGCAAAGAAGAAGGCGGTCGTCATACGCCGTTCTTCAAAGGCTACCGTCCGCAGTTCTATTTCCGTACCACCGACGTGACCGGTTCGGTCGAGCTGCCGGAAGGTGTGGAGATGGTAATGCCGGGTGACAACATCAAGATGGTGGTGTCGCTGATCGCTCCGATCGCCATGGACGAAGGTCTGCGCTTCGCCATCCGCGAAGGCGGTCGTACCGTCGGCGCCGGCGTGGTTGCCAAGATCATCAAGTAAGCTGCGGCTTGCCAGATGACAACGGGGGCTTCGGCCCCCGTTTTGTTTTGCTCAAACGGTTGCATTGGCTTCGCTGCTCTGTATAATTCGCGTCCACTTGTCTGCCTGTTTGGCGGCAAGTGCCCAGTGTGCCGCCTGCGTGCGGTGACTGGTTATCCTCAGCAACCCCGATAGGGGGTTGAACGGATTGGTAACCCACTCGCCCGGGGAGACTCGCGGTTGAGTGCGTGTTTTTGTTCTTTCGGAGAATCTCCATGCAGAATCAACGTATTCGTATCCGCCTCAAAGCGTTCGACCACCGTCTGATCGACCAGTCGACCGCCGAGATCGTGGAAACCGCCAAGCGCACTGGCGCTCAGGTCCGCGGCCCGATCCCGCTGCCGACCCGCAAGGAGCGTTACACCATTCTGATCTCCCCGCACGCCAACAAAAGCGCGCGTGATCAGTATGAAATCCGCACCCACAAGCGTCTGGTCGACATCATCGAGCCGACCGACAAGACCGTGGACGCTCTGATGCGCTTGGACCTCGCGGCCGGCGTTGACGTCCAGATCAGTCTGGGCTGAGCGAAGAGCTGAGATAAGGGGTTAAAGCAATGGCTATCGGATTAATCGGTCGCAAAGTCGGGATGACCCGCATCTTCACGCCGGAAGGCGTGTCGATTCCGGTGACTGTAATCGAAGTGGATGCCAACCGTGTTACCCAGGTGAAAACCTTGGAAACCGACGGCTACCGCGCGATTCAGGTGACTACCGGCACCAAGAAGGCTAGCCGCCTGGTCAAGCCGGAAGCAGGCCACTTTGCCAAAGCTGGCGTCGAAGCCGGCCGCGGTCTGTGGGAATTCCGTCTGGCAGACGGCGAAGGCAGCGAAATCGCTGTTGGCGCCGAACTGAAAGTCGAACTGTTCAGCGACGTCAAAATGGTTGACGTAACTGGTCAGTCGAAGGGTAAAGGCTTTGCCGGCACCATCAAGCGCTGGAACTTCGCCATGGGTGATGCCACCCACGGTAACTCGTTGAGCCACCGTTCCCCGGGTTCTATCGGTCAGCGCCAGTCGCCGGGCCGTGTGTTCAAGGGCAAGAAAATGGCAGGCCACATGGGTGACGAGCGCGTAACTGTCCAGTCGCTGGAAGTGGTACGTGTCGACGCCGAGCGCAACCTGCTGCTGGTCAAGGGCGCTGTGCCTGGGGCAACTGGCGGTGACGTTATCGTCAAGCCGGCTGTCAAAGGCTAACGTTCGAGGAGACAGTGATGGAACTGGTATTGAAAGACGCCAAGAGCGCTCTTGAAGTCAATCCGACGATCTTCGGGCGTGAATTCAACGAAGCCCTGGTACATCAGGTTGTGGTGGCGTTTGCTGCTGCTGCCCGCCAGGGGACTCGTGCCCAGAAGACCCGTTCGGAAGTGAGCGGTGGTGGCAAGAAGCCGTGGCGCCAGAAAGGCACCGGTCGTGCCCGTGCTGGCTCAATCCGCAGCCCGATTTGGCGCGGCGGTGGCGTGACCTTTGCGGCCAAGCCGCAGGATCACAGCCAGAAAGTAAACAAGAAGATGTACCGCGGCGCGCTGCGCAGCATTCTGTCGGAATTGATCCGTCAGGACCGTCTGGTCGTCGTCGAGAAGTTCGGTGTGGAAACGCCGAAGACCAAGGAACTGCTGACCAAACTGAAAGCTCTCGAGCTTCAGGATGTGCTGATCGTCGCTGAAGAAGTGGACGAGAATCTGTTCCTGGCTGCACGCAACCTGTACAAGGTTGATGTGCGTGACGTCGCCGGCATCGATCCGGTCAGTCTGGTCGCCTTTGACAAGGTTCTGATCACTGCAGGCGCTGTGAAGCAACTGGAGGAGAGACTGGCATGATCCGCGAAGAACGTTTGCTCAAGGTGATCGTGGCCCCGCACGTGTCTGAAAAAGGCACTCTGGCCAGCGAAAAACACCACACCGTCGTGTTCAAGGTTTGCCCGAATTCCACCAAGGTGGAGATCAAGGCTGCTGTAGAACAGCTTTTCGAAGTGGAAGTCACCGGCGTGCGCACCCTCAATGTCAAAGGCAAGTCCAAGCGGACCGGCCAGCGCATTGGTCGTCGCAGCGACTGGAAGAAAGCTTATGTGACCTTGAAAGAAGGCACTCAGCTGGACTTCGTCGGCAACGCCGAGTAACGGAGGTAGGAAACAATGGCACTCGTAAAGTGTAAGCCGATTACTCCAGGCCAGCGTCACGCCCTCAAGGTTGTGACTCCGGGCCTCCACAAAGGCGAGCCCTACGCACCCCTGGTCGAGCGCAAGGTGAAGACCGGTGGCCGTAACAACAACGGTCACATCACCACCCGTCACATCGGTGGCGGTCACAAACAGCGTTATCGTCTGGTGGACTTCAAGCGCAACAAAGATGGCATCGTTGCCAAAGTTGAGCGTCTGGAGTACGACCCGAACCGTAGCGCCCACATTGCCCTGGTGCTGTTCGCCGATGGCGAGCGCCGCTACATCCTGGCGCCGAAAGGCCTGCAGGTGGGTGATCAGGTGCAGAGCGGTGCTGATGCACCGATCAAGGCAGGTAACGCCCTGCCGCTGCGCTACATCCCGGTCGGTTCCGTGGTGCACAACGTTGAAATGAATCCGGGCAAGGGCGGCCAGCTGGCTCGTTCTGCCGGTGCCTTCGTCCAGATCATCGCTCGTGACGGCGCTTATGTGACCGTTCGTCTGCGCTCTGGTGAAGTGCGTAAGGTTTTGGCTGATTGCCGCGCCACCATCGGTGAAGTGGGCAACAACGAACACATGCTGCGTCAGCTCGGTAAAGCCGGTGCGAAGCGTTGGCGCGGTGTTCGCCCGACCGTTCGCGGTACGGCCATGAACCCGGTAGACCACCCGCATGGTGGTGGTGAGGGTCGTAACTTCGGTAAGCACCCGGTTACTCCGTGGGGCGTCCCGACCAAGGGTTATCGCACTCGTAAAAACAAGCGGACGCAGAAGTTTATTGTGCGCCGTCGTGACAAGTAAGTAGAGGATTCACCATGCCACGTTCTCTCAAGAAAGGTCCATTTATTGACCTGCACTTGCTGAAGAAGGTAGAGAAAGCGGTGGAAAGCGGGGACAAGAAGCCAATTAAGACTTGGTCCCGTCGTTCAATGATCATCCCGCAGATGATCGGGTTGACCATCGCTGTCCATAATGGTCGTCAACATGTCCCGGTGTTTGTAGCCGATGAGATGGTGGGCCATAAGCTGGGCGAATTTGCTCCGACGCGTACCTTTAAGGGCCACGCGGCGGACAAAAAAGCCAAGAAGTAAGGGGTTAAAAAATGGAAGCTATCGCTAAACACCGTTTTGCCCGTACCTCGGCCCAGAAAGCTCGCCTGGTTGCGGATCTGATCCGCGGCAAGTCGGTTGCTCAGGCGCTCAACATCCTGGCGTTCAGCCCGAAAAAGACTGCTGCCCTGATGAAGGCTGTGCTCGAATCGGCAATTGCCAATGCCGAGCACAACCAGGGCGCGGACATTGACGAGCTCAAGGTCGCCAGCGTCTTTGTTGATGAGGGTCCGTCGCTGAAGCGAATCAAGCCGCGTGCCAAAGGCCGCGCTGACCGCATCCTCAAGCGCACCAGCCACATCACTGTGGTTGTGTCGCAGAAGCGCTAACGGGTAGGAGATAGGAAATGGGTCAGAAAGTTCATCCGAACGGGATTCGCCTTGGCATCGTCAAGTCCTGGAACTCCACTTGGTTTGCGAGCACCAAGGACTTTGCCGACAACCTCAATGGTGACTTTAAGGTTCGCAAGTTCCTCGGCGAAGAGCTGAAGAATGCGTCGATCTCGAAGATTGTCATCGAGCGCCCGGCCAAGAGCATCCGCGTGACCATTCACACCGCCCGTCCGGGTGTGGTGATTGGCAAAAAAGGCGAAGACGTTGAGAAGCTGCGCAAGCAGGTTTCCCAGATTGCTGGCGTACCGGCGCAGATCAACATCACCGAAGTGCGCAAGCCCGAGCTGGATGCCCAGCTGGTGGCAGACAGCATCTCCGGCCAGCTCGAACGTCGCGTCATGTTCCGTCGTGCCATGAAGCGCGCGGTACAGAACGCCATGCGTCTGGGTGCCAAGGGCATCAAGGTGCAGGTAGGCGGTCGTCTTGGTGGTGCGGAAATCGCCCGTACCGAATGGTACCGCGAAGGTCGCGTGCCGCTGCACACTCTGCGTGCCGACATCGACTATTCGACCAGCGAAGCTCACACCACCTACGGCGTCATTGGCGTCAAGGTGTGGATCTTCAAGGGCGAGGTGCTGGGCGACTTCAGCCCTGCCCAACCGCAGCAACCAGCACCCGCAGCGCCTAAGCGTGCTAAAGGCAAGGCCGCTAAGTAAGGGGAAGGCACATGTTGCAACCGAAACGTACAAAATTCCGCAAAGTCCACAAAGGTCGTAACACCGGCGTGGCTACCAGCGGTGACAAAGTCAGCTTTGGCACCTTCGGCCTCAAATCCGTAGGTCGTGGCCGTCTGACCGCTCGCCAGATCGAAGCAGCTCGTCGTGCGATGAGCCGTCAGATGAAGCGTGTGGGTAAAATCTGGATCCGCATTTTCCCGGACAAGCCGATCACCCAGAAGCCTCTTGAGGTTCGTATGGGTAGCGGTAAGGGTAACGTGGAGTACTGGGTCGCTGAGATCCAGCCAGGCAAAGTGCTTTATGAGGTAGATGGGGTGACCGAAGAGCTGGCCCGTGAGGCCTTCGCTCTGGCTGCCGCCAAGCTGCCGCTGAAAACCACTTTTGTGATTCGGACGGTGCTGTGATGAAAGCGAGCGAACTGCGTCAAAAGAGTGTGGAAGAGCTGAACAACCAGCTGCTCGAACTACTGCGTGAGCAATTCAAACTGCGCATGCAGAAGTCGACTGGTCAGCTGTCCCAGACTCATCAGATCCAACAGGTACGCCGCGACATCGCGCGCGTGAAGACTCTCCTGACTGAAAAGGCAGGTGCGTAATGACTGAGCAGAACATCCGCACGCTGCAGGGCCGCGTGGTCAGTGACAAGATGGACAAGTCCATCGTCGTTGCTGTCGAGCGTAAGGTGAAACACCCGATCTACGGGAAGTTCATCAAGCGCACCACCAAGCTGCACGTGCATGATGAAAACAACCAGTGCAAGGTAGGGGACGTCGTCACCATTCGTGAATGCGCGCCGATCTCCAAAACCAAAGCCTGGACGCTGGTCGACGTCATCGTCGTCGGCAACGCCTGATAAGGGCGTACAAAGGATGAGCGGGGGCCTTCCGGCCCCCGCTCTTTTTGGCTACCCATCCCTGGGATCGGGTGATATAATGCTGCGCCCTTTTATGGGGGTAGGCAGTGTTGTCCCTGTTGGGGCAACCAAGAACGTTAGTGGAGCACTGACATGATCCAGATGCGTACTCGTATGGACGTCGCCGACAACAGCGGCGCCCGCAACGTCCAGTGCATTAAGGTCCTGGGTGGCTCGCATCGTCGTTACGCCGGCGTCGGCGACATCATCAAAGTCTCCGTGAAGGAAGCAATTCCTCGCGGCAAGGTGAAAAAAGGTGATGTCTACAACGCTGTCGTCGTCCGCACTCGCAAGGGTGTGCGTCGTCCCGACGGTTCGATCATCCGCTTTGATAGCAACGCTGCGGTGTTGCTTAACAACCAGCTGCAGCCGATCGGCACCCGTATCTTCGGGCCGGTGACTCGCGAACTGCGCTCTGAGCAGTTCATGAAGATCATCTCGCTGGCACCTGAAGTGCTTTAAGGAGCAATCAATGGCAGCGAAAATTCGCCGTGAAGATGAAGTGATCGTCCTCACCGGCCGTGACAAGGGCAAACGGGGCAAAGTGACCCAGGTGCTCGAGAGCGGCAAGGTGATCGTCGAAGGTATCAATATCGTCAAGAAGCACCAGAAGCCCAATCCTTACCTTCAGATCGAAGGTGGCATTGTGGACCAGGAAGCAGCGATCGATGCCTCCAACGTGGCGGTTTACAACCCCAAGACCGGCAAGGCCGACCGCGTCGGCTTCCGGATTGAAGACGGCAAGAAAGTCCGTTTCTTCAAGTCCAATAACGAAGTAATTGCTTAATCGGAGTTAACGATGGCGAAACTGCATGATCTTTACAAAGAGACGGTAGTACCCGCACTGCAACAGCAGTTCGGCTACTCCAGCGTCATGCAAGTCCCTCGGATTACCAAAATCACCCTGAACATGGGTGTTGGCGAAGCGACTATTGATAAGAAACTGCTCGACAATGCTGCTGCCGACCTGGCAGCCATTTCCGGTCAGAAACCGATCATTACTCGTGCACGCAAATCCGTAGCGGGCTTCAAAATCCGTCAAGACTACCCAATCGGCTGCAAAGTCACCCTGCGTGGCGAGCGGATGTGGGAGTTTCTTGAGCGCTTGGTCTGCATCGCGATGCCGCGTATTCGCGACTTCCGTGGTGTCAATGGCAAGTCATTTGACGGTCGTGGTAACTACTCCATGGGCGTACGTGAGCAGTCAATCTTCCCTGAAATCGATTACGACAAAGTGGATCGTGTGCGTGGTCTCGACATCACCATCACTACCACTGCCGCAACCGATGATGAGGGTCGTGCTCTGCTGACTGCCTTCAACTTCCCCTTCCGTAAGTAAGGAGTAGAGCCCATGGCCAAGACATCCATGAAGATGCGCGAAGAAAAGCGCGCCAAGCTCGCTACCCAGTATGCCTCCAAGCGCGCTGTGCTTAAGGCTGCTGTCAGCAACGTCACCCTCAGCGATGAAGAGCGTTTTGCCGCTGCTCTGAAACTGCAGAGCCTGCCACGTGACTCCAGCCAGTCTCGCCAGCGTAACCGCTGCCGCGTCACCGGTCGTCCGCACGGTTTCCTGCGCAAGTTCGGCCTGTGCCGCAACAAGCTGCGTGAAGCGATGATGCGTGGCGAAGTCCCTGGCCTCAAAAAGGCCAGCTGGTAAGCCACTACGGAGTTAGCAGAATGAGCATGCAAGATCCTATCGCTGACCTGTTTACCCGTATTCGTAACGGTCAGAGCGCAAACAAAGTGTCGGTCACCATGCCGTCGTCGAAGCTGAAGGTGGCGATCACCCAGCTGCTGAAAGACGAAGGCTACATTGCCGACTATAGCGTCAATGGCGACACCAAGCCGGAACTGGAAATTACTCTCAAGTATTACCAGGGCCAGGCTGTGGTCGAGAGCATCCAGCGCGTCAGCCGTCCGGGCCTGCGCGTTTACAAGCGCAAAGGCGAACTGCCGAAAGTGCTGGGCGGCCTCGGTGTGGCCATCGTTTCCACCTCCAAAGGCATCATGACTGATCGTGCAGCTCGCAAAGCGGGTCTGGGCGGCGAAGTCATCGGCCTTGTGTCCTAACGGAGGCAACGATGTCACGTGTAGCCAAAAAACCTATCGAAGTGCCGGCTGGTGTTGAAATCTCTTTCAACGGCCAGGTGATCACTGTCAAGGGCAGCAAAGGTACCCTCAGCCGCGAGCTGAACAAGTCCGTTGCTATCAACCAGGACGGTAACGTACTGACCTTCGGTCCGCAGCAAGGCGCTGCTGATGGTTGGGTTCAGGCCGGTACCGCCCGCGCCGTGATCAATAACATGGTCACTGGTGTCAGCAAGGGCTTCGAACGCAAACTCGAACTGATCGGCGTGGGTTATCGTGCTGCCATCAAAGGCAACGCAGTCGCCCTCAGCCTCGGCTTCTCCCATCCGGTCGAGCACCCGTTGCCGGCTGGTGTCAGCGCCGAATGCCCGACGCAGACCGAAATCCTCCTGAAAGGGATCGACAAGGAACTGCTGGGCCAGGTCGCCGCCGAAATTCGCCGCTATCGTCAGCCGGAGCCTTACAAGGGCAAAGGTGTGCGCTACGCCGGTGAAGTCGTGCGTCAGAAAGAAGCCAAGAAAAAGTAAGGTAGGGCGATGGACAAGAAAACTGCTCGTCTGCGTCGCGCCACTCGCGCACGCAAGAAGATTCAGGAGTTGGGCGCGACCCGTCTGGTCGTGTACCGCACTCCGCGCCATATCTACGCTCAGGTCATCGCCGCCGGCGGTGCTGAAGTGCTGGTTGCCGCCTCCACGGTCGAAAAGACCCTGCGTGACGGCCTGGGCTATACCGGCAACATCGATGCTGCAAAAGCGGTGGGCAAGCTGATTGCCGAGCGCGCTGCAGAGAAAGGTGTTACCGAAGTGGCCTTTGACCGCAGTGGCTTCAAGTACCACGGTCGTGTCGCTGCGCTGGCGGATGCCGCCCGCGAAGCCGGCCTTAAATTCTAAGGAGCGCAGAACATGGCAAAAGTTGAGACTCAACCGGGCGAAATGCTCGAGAAGCTGGTCGCGGTCAATCGCGTAGCTAAAGTGGTCAAGGGTGGTCGTATTTTCAGCTTCACGGCGTTGACCGTGGTAGGTGATGGTAATGGCCGCGTCGGTTTCGGTTATGGCAAGGCGCGTGAAGTGCCGGCTGCCATCCAGAAAGCGATGGAAAAAGCCCGCCGTAACATGTTCAGCGTGTCGCTTCACGGCAACACCCTGCACCATGCGGTCAAGGCCAGCCACACCGGTTCGACCGTGTACATGCAGCCGGCCTCTGAAGGTACCGGTATCATCGCGGGCGGCGCCATGCGCGCTGTTCTCGAAGTCGCCGGCGTTCAGAACGTATTGGCCAAAACCTATGGTTCGACCAATGCGGCCAACGTGGTGCGTGCCACCATCGAAGCGCTGACTGCCGTCAAATCGCCGGAACAGATCGCTGCCAAGCGTGGTCTGACCGTCGAACAGATTCTGGGGTAAGACGTCATGGCAAACAAAACTGTCAAAGTGACTCAGACCCGCAGCAGCATCGGCCGTCTGCCGAAGCACAAGGCCACCTTGCGTGGTCTGGGTCTGCGCCGCATCGGTCATACCGTTGAACTCGAGGACACCCCTTGCGTTCGCGGCATGATCAACGCGGTTTCCTACATGGTCAAAGTGGAGGGTTAAGCCAATGCGTCTGAATACATTGGTTCCGGCCCCTGGCTCGAAGAAAAAAGCTCAGCGCGTCGGCCGTGGTATCGGTTCGGGCCTGGGTAAAACTTCAGGTTACGGCCACAAAGGTCAGACTGCCCGCTCCGGTGGCACTATCCGCCCCGGTTTCGAAGGCGGTCAGATGCCGCTCAAGCAGCGTCTTCCGAAGTTCGGTTTCACCTCACGCAAGAGCCTGGAGCACGCTGAAGTGCGTCTGCAGGAACTGGCCCAGGTTGAAGGCGAACTGGTGACTCTCGATACCCTGAAGGCCGCTGGTGTGGTCAAGAAGGGCGTCAAGACCGCCAAGATCGTCGCTTCCGGCAAGATCGAACGCGCGTTGACCGTCAAAGGCATCGGCATTACTGCCGGCGCCAAAGCTGCTCTTGAAGCGGCTGGCGGCAAGGTCGAAGAGTAATCACAAGTACGGGAATCGGTACCGTTATGGCAAAACCAGGGTTGGAAAACCGCTCTAGTGGCGGTGGCTGGGCAGAGCTGCGGCAGCGTCTGTTGTTCGTGCTCGGCGCCATCATCGTATTCCGGATCGGCAGCTTTGTGCCGATCCCGGGGGTCAATGCCGCGGTACTGGCCGAGTTGATCAGCAAGCAGCAGGGCACCGTCGTTGGACTGTTTAACATGTTCAGCGGTGGCGCTCTGGAACGTGCCTCGATCCTGGCGCTCGGGATCATGCCTTACATCTCTGCATCCATTATTGTGCAGCTCTGTTCGGCTATTTTTCCGGCGCTCGCCGAGTTGAAGAAGGAAGGGGAAGCTGGCCGTCGCAAGATCAGTCAGTACACCCGCTACCTCACCTTGGCCATCGGTTTTGTGCAGGCGGTCGGTATCGCTACCGGTCTGCCTCGCATGATGCCGGGGCTGGTGCTGGATCCGTCGTTCGGGTTCTACTTCACGGCGGTTATCTCGCTGGTCACCGGAACCATGTTCCTGATGTGGCTGGGCGAGCAGATCACCGAGCGTGGTATCGGTAACGGTATCTCCATTCTGATCTGCATCGGGATTGTGGCCGGCTTGCCGTCGGCTATTGGCAACACTGCGGAACAGGCGCGCCAGGGTGACCTTCACCTGTTGGTGCTGCTGCTGATTGCTGCAGTGGTTGCCGCCATCACCTACTTCGTGGTGTTCGTCGAACGCGGCCAGCGCCGTATCGTGGTTCAATATGCCAAGCGCCAGCAGGGGCGTCAGGTGCTTGCCGCGCAGAGCACGCATCTGCCTCTCAAGGTGAACATGGCCGGGGTGATCCCGCCGATTTTTGCTTCGAGCATCATTCTCTTCCCGGCTACAGCTGCCAGCTGGTTCGGTCAGGGTGAGGGTTGGTTCGCCGAAGGTCTGCAGCAGCTGTCGCTGTTCCTGCAGCCTGGTCAGCCGGCCTATCTGATTCTTGAAGCTGTGGCGATCATCTTCTTTGCATTCTTCTATACCGCGATGGTGTACAATCCGCGCGATACAGCAGAGAACCTGAAGAAGTCCGGCGCCTTTGTACCTGGTATCCGCCCGGGCGAGCAGACTGCTCGCTACATTGACCGCATCATGACGCGGTTGACCTTGGTCGGTGCCCTGTACATCACCTTCATCTGTCTGGTCCCTCAGTTCATGATGAGCCTGTGGAACGTACAGTTCTACTTCGGCGGTACGTCGTTGTTAATCATCGTCGTGGTCATCATGGACTTCATGGCCCAGGTTCAGACTCACCTGATGTCGAGTCAGTACGAGTCGATCCTGAAGAAAGCCAACCTCAAGGCCTACGGGCGTTGAGCCCTGGTTTAACGGAGTGAAAAATGAAAGTTCGCGCTTCCGTCAAGAAACTCTGCCGCGACTGCAAAGTGGTCAAGCGCGCCGGTGTGGTGCGTGTGATCTGCAGCGAGCCGAAGCACAAACAGCGTCAAGGCTGATTGGTAGAGTGTAACGAAATCGGTTCGGGGCGATGCGAATCGCCCCGAATTGCAAACTGGTCGGGTGTAGAGTATCCTAACGGGCTTTTCCTCACCCGGCCCCTAACCATAGGAGTGTACTAGTGGCCCGTATCGCTGGCATTAACATTCCTGATCAGAAGCACACTGTGATCGCACTTCAGTCGATCTACGGTGTCGGCCCGACCCGCGCCAAGTCTATTTGCGCGGCTACCGGTATTGCCGAAAGCCTCAAGATCAGTGAACTGAGCGAAGCACAGCTGGACAAGCTGCGCGAAGAAGTTGGCAAGTTTACCGTTGAAGGTGACCTGCGTCGTGAGATCACCCTGAGCATCAAGCGTCTGATGGACCTTGGTACTTTCCGTGGTCTGCGCCATCGCCGCAACCTCCCGGTCCGTGGTCAGCGCACCAAGACCAATGCTCGTACCCGTAAGGGTCCGCGTAAAGCGATCAAGAAATAAGGGAGGCAGCGATGTCTAAAACTCCTGTCCGTGGCGCAGCTCGCAAGCGCGTCAAAAAGCAGGTTTCGGACGGTATGGCGCATATCCATGCCTCCTTCAACAACACCATTGTGACCATCACCGACCGCCAGGGTAATGCCCTGTGCTGGGCAACTTCCGGTGGTTCGGGCTTTCGCGGTTCGCGCAAGTCTACCCCGTTTGCTGCCCAGGTCGCTGCTGAGCGAGCTGGTGCTGCAGCCCAGGAATATGGGCTGAAGAATCTGGAAGTGTTCGTCAATGGTCCGGGTCCGGGCCGTGAGTCGGCAATCCGTGCGCTCCATGCGTCGGGCTTCCGCATCACCAACATCACCGACGTCACGCCGATTCCGCACAACGGTTGCCGTCCGCCTAAAAAGCGTCGCGTGTAACTCAGCGGTCATAATGGAGAATACACATGGCTAGATATTTGGGTCCAAAGCTCAAACTCAGCCGGCGTGAAGGCACCGACCTCTTCCTGAAGAGCGGTGTGCGCGCCATTGATAGCAAATGCAAACTCGACACCGCTCCGGGTCAGCATGGTGCCCGCAAGGGTCGCCTCTCTGATTACGGTGTGCAGCTGCGCGAAAAGCAGAAAGTACGTCGTATCTACGGTGTGCTTGAGCGCCAGTTCCGCAACTACTACGGTGAAGCCGCCCGTCGCAAGGGTAACACCGGCGAAAACCTGCTCCAGCTGCTTGAAGGGCGTCTGGACAACGTGGTTTACCGCTGTGGTTTTGCTTCGACCCGCGCTGAAGCCCGTCAGCTGGTCAGCCATCGCAGCATCCTGGTCAATGGCCAGGTAGTGAACATCCCGTCGTTCAACGTGTCGCAGAACGATGTGATCACCGTTCGTGAGAAGGCCAAGAAGCAGGATCGTATCAAAGCGGCCCTGCAGCTTGCTGGTCAGCGCGAAAAGCCGACCTGGCTTGAAGTTGACGCTGACAAGATGGAAGGCGTGTACAAGCGTCTGCCGGAGCGCAGCGACCTTGCCGCCGACATCAACGAACAGCTGATCGTCGAGCTTTACTCCAAGTAAAGCCTGAACGCCAAGTCAAAGAGAGGACACAATGCAGGGGTCTGTGACTGAATTTCTCAAGCCGCGTTTGGTCGGTATTGAAGCCGCAAGCGCTACCCGCGCCAAGGTGACACTGGAGCCGCTTGAGCGTGGCTTCGGTCACACCCTGGGCAACGCGCTGCGCCGCATTCTGCTCTCCTCGATGCCCGGCTGTGCCGTCACCGAGGTTGAGATCGAAGGGGTTCAACACGAGTTCAGCAGCAAGGAAGGGGTGCAGGAAGACATCATTGAAATCCTGCTCAACCTGAAACAGCTGGCCATCCGTCTGGACGGCAAGAACGAAGCGTCTCTGACCCTGTCGAAAAGCGGCCGTGGTGCAGTGACCGCCGGCGATATCAGTCATGACGGCGATGTGACCATCGTCAACCCGGGTCACGTGATCTGCCATCTGACCGGCGATAATGCGTCGATCAGCATGCGTTTGAAAGTCGCTCGTGGTCGTGGTTATGTGCCTGCTGCTGCCCGCGAAAGCGCCGAAGAAGAGGAGCGTCCAATTGGGCGCCTGCTGCTCGACGCCTCGTTCAGCCCGGTGGTTCGGGTGGCCTACAATGTTGAGGCGGCGCGTGTTGAACAGCGCACCGACCTCGACAAGTTGGTCATCGACATCGAAACCAACGGCACCATCGAGCCGGAAGAGGCGATTCGTCGTTCTGCGACTATCCTCGCCGAGCAGCTGGAAGCCTTTGTTGAGCTGCGTGATGTTCGCGAGCCGGAGAAGAAGGAAGAGAAGCCGGAGTTTGATCCGATTCTGCTCCGTCCGGTTGATGACTTGGAACTGACCGTTCGTTCTGCCAACTGTCTGAAGGCAGAGGCAATTCACTATATCGGTGACCTGGTGCAGCGCACCGAGGTCGAGCTGCTCAAGACGCCGAACCTCGGCAAGAAGTCGCTCACCGAAATCAAGGACGTGCTGGCGTCCCGTGGCCTCTCTCTGGGCATGCGCCTGGAGAACTGGCCGCCGGCTAGCCTGCTCGACCGTGATTGATGGTCACCGGCAACACGATTTAGTTAGAAGGAATAGTTCATGCGCCATCGTAAGAGTGGTCGTCAGCTAAATCGCAACAGCAGCCACCGTCAGGCGATGTTCCGTAACATGGCGAGCGCCCTCGTTCGCCATGAGGTCATCAAGACGACGCTGCCGAAGGCGAAAGAGCTGCGCCGAGTGATCGAGCCGCTCATCACGCTCGCCAAGAGCGATAGCGTGGCAAACCGCCGTCTGGCCTTTGCCCGCACCCGCGACAAAGAAGTCGTGGCCAAGCTGTTTGCTGATCTGGGTCCGCGTTTTAACGCGCGTCCCGGCGGTTACACCCGCATCCTCAAGTGCGGTTTCCGTCAGGGCGACAACGCTCCCATGGCTTACATCGAGCTGGTTGACCGCGCCTCTACCGAGGTTCCGGCCGTAGAAACCGCCGCTGAATAAGCACGGCTGACCGCCAAAACAGAAACCGGGAGCAACTGCTCCCGGTTTTTTTATGGGCCGGTGACGGAAGTGTCTCCTGTACTCAGGGCTTCTGTTCGTAGAAATAGCTGATGCGGGTACGTGGATTGAGATACTCCCGCACGGCTTCAGGGAGCCTGCCGGGCACTAGCGCCTTACTGATGGTCAGATTGCTTTCATCCAGCGCGATGATTGGTGCTTCCTGACGCGGGATCTGCGGATCGTAGAGAAGGACATTGGGGGCGAGCAGCTTTGCCGGGTTGATGGACATCACCATGCCAATCTGGCCTCCGGAGAGTTCGACCACTGTGCCGGGCGGGTATACCCCCATTTGCCGGATCATCAATTCGATATCGCTGGCAACATACTTATCGCGGGCGTTTCGATAGAGGTGGGAGAGTACGACGTATGGCGGTCTCGCCATGCGGATATCAGACGGGTGGCACAGGCTGTCGTAAGCATTGATCAGGGCAAACAGCAGTGAGCAGTCACCTAGCTCGTCCCCCCTTAGTCCTTTGGGAGTGCCGCTACCGTCTGCTGCCTCGTGATGTTCGAGGATGATGCGTTTGACATCTGCAGGGAAGCCCTCGGCGTTGGCCAAAAGATCCACTCCGTAGCGTGGATGCAGGGCGAGCAGGTTGCGCTCGGGCGCGCTTAGCTGAGTCGGATTTTTGTTAAGGATGGCGCTTGGGATCTTCACTTTACCGATGTCGTGGAACAAACCGGCCAGCCCCAAAGCCTCAATCTGGTTGCGCTCCAGCCCCTTGGCCTTGCCGATCAGCATCGCCAGTACCGACACGTTGAGGGAGTGATAAAAGAGCTGCTCCCCCTCTTTACCTTCGCCCATCAGGTGCAAGACCAGTTCGTCTTGGGTCAGCAACGAATCGACCATGCCTTTGATCAGGTCTTGTGCTTCGGTGACCGCCTGCAGCGGCCGGCTGCCCAATTTTGAGACAACGCTGCGCACCTGGCGCAGGGACTGCTCGAACTGCTTTTCGCATTTCTGAAGCGAACGGCGGTAGTTTTGCAGTTCTTCAATACGTGCACTCTTTTCCGCTTGCAGCTGTTGGCGGATGTTGTCTGCCCCCGAGGTTTCCTCCAGTGGAGCGACGCTGGCTTCGGCCAGCGGTCCGGCACTACTTTTTTCTGGGTCAAACCAGACCCAGTCGGTGGCCAATTGCCGAATCAACAACACCTGTCCCTCATCCTTGATGCGGAAGCTACTGAGTACGAAGGGATGATCTCGCCAGCCTAGCGGCAGACGGATGAACATGCCCGGTTGCAGGCGTCGGGTAGGGACTTTCAACTCAGCCATGGTGGTGCGACAGGCTCCTCACGGACGCAGTTAATGAATACGATAGCCGAGATCGCGTCTTCAAGGCGTGACGGGCTGCGCTGTTGTGGCGATGTGTCCGTCGTTTTTTGTGCGTTCCTGTCGCGGCGTTGTCACCGTAAAGGGAATGACTATCGCGGACTCTTCTCGCAGCAACTGGTTGGCCGCAGCGGTTGCGCCGAGCAGATGGTCGAGTGGCAGGTTGGCGATGGTGGCGAGCACCAGTAACAGGCCAACCGTCCTTTGTCGCCAATGGTGCTGAGGGCTGTTCAGCAACCGTTGCCAGCGCCAGCGGCGGTTACCGTGGCTGGCGAGCCATGCGCACAGATAGGTGAGATAAACTCCCCACCACAGGTCACTGAAAAAGTGGCCACCTGCTACCAGTCGTCCGGCGGCGGTCAGGCCAATCAGGCCAAGGCTGAGTAACCAGAGCCAGCGCTGTCGGCGCCACACAAACAGGAGCGCAAGACTGGCGGCGGCAGAGGCGGCGTGGCCGGACGGGAAGCCGCGGGCGCGTACGGCGGCGCCAGGTAGGGGCGGTGGTACGTAATCTTGTGTGCCGCCAAACTCCACTACTGCTACCGGCCGGGGGTGTCCCCACCAAGGTTTCATCACCGCGTTGACGATCAGTCCAGGACCTAATGCCAAGGTGAAAGCCAGCAATATCCAGCAGTGCCGCCAGCGCATGGGCATACACGGGCCTATCAACATCAGCCCCAGCAGGCCAGCAGTGACCGCGGTCAGCACTGGGATTAGGTGATAGATCAGCTGGACGGGAACTGCATGGCCCAACGGGAAGCGCTCCGGGGCTCCGGGGCCTGCATAAAATAATCCGCTCAACCACAGGTCCAGCGGGAATATCCAGCAGAGCAGGGTAATAAGGACTGTCGCCAGCGAAACCCAGAACAGAATGGTGCGGCTGGCCAAGGTCATCGACCACCACCTTGCCAGTCGCTGACTTCGAAAAGCAGATAGTGTTCATAGTTTTGACCTTGCCCCTGGCGTGTCACTTCGTCTCGCTGCTGGCGGCTGCCAAAAGCATCCGCAAGATGGCGCTGCTGGGTGCCGACAACCAGCACGCAGCGCGTTTGCGGCATACCCTGGCGCAACGGATTCACTAGGTCAAACTGATGTGCGACGCTGCCATCTGCTGGCGGTAGGCTGATCAAGGCCTGAGGTGGCAGCATATGTCTGCCCAGATATCCGGACCACGCGAGTAGTTCTCGTGAGGGGCTGATCAGGCATGGCTCGGGTAGTCTGGCTTGAGCGTCAAGGATCTGCTTGGTCACCGCTGGCCAGCCGAGTATCCGCTGATAGGGGTGGCGAAACTGATAGAGCTCACTGAGCCGATCAACGGCGCCACTGCCGTGTAGCCCGTAGAAAAGGCTGACGATAATGATGTTGGGGATGAACAGCCAATACCAACGTCTCACGGAGTTGGCCGCCCACAGACCGCAGCCAATCACAAGGGTGGCCACCAGCGGGGCGCCCCAATTGGCATTGGCCTCGCCAAACCCTGCGATCCAGGCGGTTGCCAGCAGGGCCGGGGCCAGTGTCCAGAGTAACGGACGGATAGATGATGGCCGGGTCAGGAGTAACCAAGCGGTCACCAGGCCAGCCACTGGGCCTAGCAGGGCAAGCTGATCCAGCATGAATTGACCCAGCGCGGACCACTGCCAGCTAGAGTCACGGGCGCCGGTGATGGCGATCGTATGGTGAACACTGGTGAGTTGGTGATTCAGATTCCATAGCAGGGTAGGGGTAATGAGGAGCATGGCAATGGCTATGGCGAGCATCATTCCGCGCCACTGCTGCAGTAACTGCGGGCGCTGGTATCGCCAGCCCCACAGCAGCAGCCCGGGCAGTAGCAGGAGCATGTTGTACTTGGCCAGCAGGCCAAGGCCGATGGTGGCGCCCAGGGCCGGCCAATGCCAAGGCCGCGGTTGCCTCAAGACGGTGAACGCCAGCCACAGGGTGGCGGACCAGCACAGAATGAGGGGGACATCGGTAGAGATAATGATGGCCGAGAAGCTGACGCCGGGTAACAGCTGGAATAACAGGGCGGTGCGCAAGGCTACTCGCTCGTCCGCAAACAGTCGGGTCGTTTGCAGCACAAACCAGCCAGCCAGCGGATAGAGTGCAATGGCCGATGCTTTCACGGCCAGCGGCTCGTCACTCCAGGTGGTAGTTATAGCAATCAGCCATGCCACGAGTGGCGGCTTGGAGTAATAGCCCCAGTCAGGTTGCTGGGCCCACGCCCAGTAGTACGGCTCCTCTAGATAGAGCCCATAAGGACTGGCCGTCACGACCAGAATCCGCATCAGGCTCAATGCCAGGACCCACAGCAGATAGCGTTTTGCTACGGAGTATTCAGAGCCTGCGCGCACGCGATACTCCGATATCGATGAGCATGGCGCTCATCGCTGCCAGCAACGATGAGCCAAGCAGCAACAGGTGGACATTGACCGCGGCTGCTAGCAGCGTCACTGATGGTGGCTGCCACAGGGCTACGCCGGCGACAATCCCAGCTTCGTAACTGCCCAGCCCTGCCGGCGGATTGATAGGCAGAATGCTAGTCAACTCTCCGCCAAGTGCACCCCAAAAGGCGTGCGGCAGGGGCACGCGACTCATGACAGCTAACAGCCAGGCAAGCATGCCCAGTTTGACCACCCAGTTGAGCCAGGTCATCAGATAACAGCGACAGTAGGCAGCAAAGTGGCGAGGCAAGCCGGCCATGGCTTTGACGGCCAAACGGACCGGCGTGCGCCTGCGGTACATGAGGAGTTGGCGCAGCACCGCTCCTTGCAAGGGTAATCCGGCCAAGGGCAGTGGCAGCAATAGCAAAAGCCACCAGCGATGCTGAGTGGCATGCAGGCTGACAAACAGGGCGAGCAGGGCCAGGACAACGATATCCATCAGCCGCATCAGCAGTAGCGCGGGTATCGTGCGGCTATAACCTAACCCAAGATGGCGACGCATCAGTAACGGAAAGCTAAGTTCGCCACTGCGCAACGGCAGCAGGTTATTGAGTGCGTTGTGCAACATGGTGACATGAACACAGCGCCACCATTGGTTATTGAGCTTATCGCTGAAATAGTCATAGTTGCGCCAGGCGCGCAGCAGGTAGCTGCCAAGCAGCAGCGGCAGTGCGACCAGCTGCAGATGGGGGGGAAGTTGTTGCCAGGCCGAGATCACTGCCAACCAGCCAACTAGCCACTCGATCGCCAGCGCGAACAGCAGCACGGTTAGCAGGGCTACCAGTGAAGATTGCAAAAAGGGAGGCATGGTGGATTGGCGAGGCATGCTGATGGCCTAGAATTGTGCAGACTATTGCAGGGGACGAATAGCAGATGCAAGCGCAGAACAGTGGCGATGTTGCGCTGGACAACACTCGGGAAGATGATCACTACGTTTCGGTTGTGGTTCCGCTCTACAACGAAGAGGAAAACGTGGCGACCGTGGTCGCCCAGGTTTGCGATGCCTTGTCCGAGGTCAACTTTCACTGGGAGTTGATATTGGTTAATGATGGCTCCAGCGATGCCACGCTGACATGTGCGCTGGACGAGGCGGAGCGTCTTGGTTCGCATATCCGGGTCATCGCCCTGCAACGCAACTTCGGGCAAACAGCGGCTATGCAAGCAGGAATCGAGTACGCGCGCGGTGGCATTATTATCACCATGGACGGTGACCTGCAGAATGATCCCGCCGATATCCCTCGTATGGTTGATGAGCTGATCCGGCGCGATCTGGACCTGCTGGTTGGTTGGCGTCAACAGCGACAGGATAATACGCTGATGCGCAAGCTGCCGTCGAAGATTGCTAATCGCTTGATCGCCGGGGTCACTGGCGTCCGGCTGCATGATTATGGTTGCAGCCTGAAGGCGTATCGCGGGCCGGTGATCCGCCAGGTCAAGCTCTTCGGTGAAATGCACCGTTTCATACCGGCGTGGGTGGCATGCCAGGTACCGCGTCAGCGCATCGGCGAGATGATCGTCAACCATCACGCACGTAGTGCCGGGCGGTCCAAGTACGGAATCAGTCGCGTCTACCGGGTGTTGCTTGATCTGCTATCAGTCACCTTTTTTATGCGCTTCCGGGCGAGGCCCGGCCATTTCTTCGGTGCCATTGGCCTTACCCTCGGCGGCATTGGCGGCGTCATGATGGGATGGCTGGCGATTGCCAAATTCGTCATGGGCCAAGACATCGGCGATCGGCCGATGCTGATGGTTGCCATCTTGCTGCTATTGGCGTCGGTGCAACTGGTCACCACCGGGGTGGTAGCGGAGATGCTCAGCCGCATTTATTTCACCATGCCCGGCAACCGTAGTTACGCCGCTGGCGAACCTTCACTGCATGGCAAGGTGTCCTTAGATGGCGGTTGGGCTAGCGCTAAGGGACAATCGCTCAAGTCTTGAGCGGCCGTAAAAAAAGTCAGCCGGGGGGCTTGCGCCCCCCAGTTTGTTTTGTAGAATGCGCCCCACTTCGACGGGCTAGCCGAGAGGCGCTTAGAAGAAGGGTTGTGAGAGGCGAAAAGGCCGCTTGACAACGAGGTTAGCGACAGTAGAATGCGCGCCTCACGACGAAGCGCTGATGCGACTTCCTCGGTT
>JAFOOX010000012.1 GCA_017425245.1 Gammaproteobacteria bacterium | reverse complement strand
GGCCAGTGATGTGGATGGCGATGCCCTGAGCTATGTGCTCGGCACCAGCCCGGCCAATGGCTCGGTGGTACTGAACACGGACGGCACTTTCACCTACACCCCGAACGCTAACTACAACGGCAGCGACAGCTTTACCGTGACGGTTAGCGACGGCCAGGGCGGCGTCGTTACCAGCACTGTCACCATTGGTGTGACGCCGGTGAACGATGCGCCGCAGATCGCCGCCGGCCAGCTGTTTGGCTATACCGAGAACATGGCGGCAGGTGCTGTCATTGCCCAGGTTGCGGCCAGTGATGTGGATAGCAGTGTCACTGCTTTCCGCTTTGCTGATACAGGTACCAACCTGAGCGCTGATGGCTGGTTCCAGATCAGCAACAGCGGTGTGATCACCCTGACCGCTGCCGGTGCCGCCTCTGCTGCCAATGATTTTGAAAGTGGCAGCAACAGCCATATTTATGGCCTGCAGGCCGGCGACAGCGATGGTGGTTGGTCTTCGACGGTTGACGTGACCCTGCAGGAGCTGGATCGCAATGATGGCGCCGGCCTTAAAGGCGAATACTGGGCCTATGAACAGACGACCGGCATGACCCCCAAGGATGGTCCTAACCTGACCAATGTGGCCCAGGTAGAGGCCTTTATGGCTAACCGGGCGGCCAGCGCTACCTTTGTGGCGACCACAGTCAATTACGGACAGGTGGGTGGTAACCTGGGGGCAGAGGATAAGTTGCGGGAATTCCTGGGGGCTGATGCGGACTCGCTGTCCGTTGACCCAGTCAATAGTTCCGATGCGATGATCCGCTTGACTGGCCAGATCGATCTGGCGGCCGGACAGTACGAGTTCCGGGTACGCGCCGACGATGGTTTCTCCATTCGCATCGATGGCGTGGTAGTGGCCGAGGTCAACGCTAACCAGTCGCCAACCACCACCACCTTCCCGTCGTTCCCCATCAATGAAAGTGGCACCCACACCATTGAGATCATTTACTGGGATCAGGGCGGTAACGCTGTACTGCAGCCAGAGATCCGCCCGGTGGATGGTACCTATCAACCGCTAGGTGGGTTGATGCTGCAGCAAACCGAAGACAGCATTGTCGGCACTGACGGCCATGATCAGATCTATGGAGGGGTTGGCAACGATTCGCTGCTCGGTGGCGCTGGTGCCGACACCTTTATCTGGAAAGAAGGTGATGAAGGCACGGCGGCCAAGCCGGCCGCTGATCGGGTTGGCGATTTCTCGGTGACCGACGGTGATCGCTTGGATCTGTCGGATCTGCTGCAGGGAGAAAGCCTTGGCACCATCGACCAGTTCCTGAGCGTGGCCTTTAGTGGCGATGGCGAGGATACAGTGCTGTCGGTCAGTACCACGGCCGGTGGCAGTGTCACCCAGACCATCACCCTTGAGGGCTGGAGCCAAAGTGACTGGCAGAGCGCCTATGGCGATGCCTCGCTCGATGCCGGTAATCTGGTGCAGAAGCTGATTGATGACGGCAAGCTACAGATCAGCTGAGGAGCGCCGACCTGAACCAGACTGATGATGGATGACTGAATGCGTGATGCTGCTGTTGCCCCAGTGGTGCCTCCCCTGATTGGGACGGCACCGCCTGATCCGCTGCTCAACACCCTGGTGTTTCTGACCCGCTACCATGGCCAGCCGTTTTCGGCCCAAGCCTTGGCGGCGGGCTTGCCGCTGCATGACGGGCGTCTGCCACTTGAGCAGTATCGGCGCGCGGCGGAACGCGGTGGCCTGAGTGCCCGGGTGGTGCGTCAACCGTTGAGCGCTGTCTCCGATCTGCTGTTTCCCTGCGTCTTGTTGCTGGCTGACGGCGGTGCCTGCGTGGTGTTGGGGCTGGATCGCGACGCGGGCCAGGCCGAGGTGGTGTGGCCGCAGACCACCGATGGTTGTGAGCGGGTGGCAATTGAGGCGCTGCAGCAGCAGGCCAGCGGCTATCTGGTCTATGTACGCAAGCGCTACCGTTTTGATGCCCGTGCGCCGCGCCAGCTGCAACATGGCGAGGGCCACTGGTTCTGGCAGACGCTGCGGCTGTCGGCGCCCATCTATCGCGACAGCCTGCTGGCATCGGTGCTGATTAACCTGTTTGCCTTGGCCTCGCCGTTGTTTGTCATGAACGTCTACGACCGGGTGGTGCCCAATCAGGCTTACGACACCCTGTGGGTGCTGGCCATTGGTGTGACCTTGGTGATCGCCTTTGATCTGGTTTGCCGCCAGATGCGCGGCCAGTTGATCGACTTGGCCGCCAAAAAGTCAGATGTGCTGCTCAATGCCCGCTTGTTTGAAAAACTGCTGTCGATGCGGATGGAGGCGCGGCCACCGTCGGTGGGCGGTTTTGCCCGCAACATCCAGGACTTTGATTCGATCCGCGATTTCATCACCTCCGCCTGTCTGACGGCGCTGGTGGATCTGCCGTTCTCGCTGCTGTTTTTGCTGGTGATCGCTATCGTTGGCGGGCCACTGGCCTTGGTACCGCTGGTGGCCATCGTGCTGATGGTGGGCCATGGTTGGTGGATCCGCCGCCGGCTGCGGCATGAAATTGAGGAGGGGGCGCGCTACGGCAGCCTCAAGAATGCCCATCTGATCGAGACCCTGAGCGGGCTGGAGAGCATCAAGATCGCCGGCGCGGAGAGCCAGTTTCAGGCGCGCTGGGAGGAGCTGAACGGCCATCTGGCGGAGTGGAATATTCGCTTGCGCGATCTCAGCACCTCGGTCAGCAACGTCAGTAACGCACTGGTGCAGTTAACCACGGTAGTGCTGATTGTGGTGGGCACTTATCTGATCGGCGATGCGCTGGTCAGCATGGGCGCGCTGATCGCCGCAGTGATGCTGTCTGGTCGGGCGCTGGCGCCGTTTTCCCAGATTGCCCTGCTGCTCACCCGTCACAATCAGGCTGAAGCGGCGCTCAAGGCGCTGGATCAGGTGATGGCCCTACCCGAAGAGCGGATGGATCGTTACCTCCACCGCCCCTATGTGGCTGGCCGCATCGATTTCGACAAGGTCTCTTTTGCCTATCCGGGCAGTGAGCGGGCGGTGCTCACCGAGCTGTCGCTGACCCTGCAGCCGGGCGAAAAGGTCGGCATCATCGGCCGCATCGGCGCCGGCAAGACCTCGCTGGAAAAGCTGCTGCTCGGCCTGTACAAGCCACAGCAGGGGTCGATCCGGGTCGATGGCATTGATATCCAGCAGATCTCGCCGGCTGACCTGCGCCAGAAGATCGGCTGCCTGCCGCAGGACATTCAGCTGTTCTTTGGTTCGATTCGCGACAACATCGCCCTCGGCGTGCCCCATGTAGAGGATGAACGGATCCTGCGTGCGGCGCGGCTGGCCGGGGTCAGCCAGTTTACCGACAGCGATGCGGATGGCCTTGACCGTCAGGTCGGGGAGCGCGGCCAATACCTGTCTGGCGGTCAGCGTCAGGCAGTGGCATTGGCGCGGGCGCTGCTGTTTAATCCGCCGATTCTGATTCTGGACGAGCCGACCAGCCATATGGACAACCTGGCTGAACTGCAGGTGCGCGAGCAGTTGCGGACACTGGTGGCCGACAAGACCTTACTGCTCATTACCCATAAATTGCCGCTGCTGGATCTGGTGGATCGGGTAGTGGTGATCGAGCGGGGGCGAGTGGTTGCCGATGGTCCGCGCGAGCAGATCGTCACCGCACTGCGGGAGGGACAGATCCGTGGCCCCCGTTAAACCTCAGCCCAGCGAAGCCGAGCTGGCCTATGTCGATGAGATCAGCGCCGCCATGCTGCTGCGCACCCCGGGCCATACCCGCCGTTTGCTCTACCTGCTGGCTGCGGTTGTACTGACCTTTCTGCTGTGGGCCGCATGGGCCAAGGTCGATGAGGTAACCATCGGCCTGGGGCGGGTGATCCCGTCGCAGCATACCCAGGTGATCCAGAATCTGGAGGGGGGGATTCTAAAAGAACTGTTTGTCAACGAAGGGCAGCAGGTGGAGCGAGATCAGCCGTTGCTGCGCTTGGATGACACACGCTTTCGATCCGATCTGCGTGGTACCGAAGAGGAGCGCGCCAGCTTGCAGGGGCTGGTGGCACGGCTGCAAGCCCAGCTGGCCAGCATCAGCAGCAGTGGTGAAGGTGCGGCGCTCAAAGTCAGTATTGATGCCCGGCCATTGACCCTGCCGGCCGGCTTTGGCGAACGCTTCGGCGAGCTGCTGGCGCGTGAGCAGGCGGCACTGAGTGCCCAGCTCAACAGCCTGCGCAGCCAGCTCGATGGTGCCAACCAGCAGATCACCCAACGTCAGCAGGAGCAGCGTGAACTGGAATCGCGCATCAGCCATCTGGGCAAGGGCTATGAGCTGGGTAAAGAGGAGTTGGCTCTGACCAAGCCGCTGGCTGCTGACGGCGTGGTATCAAGGGTCGAACTGATCAAGCTGGAGCGCCAGGTCAATGATCTGAAGAGCGAACTCTCCGCCGCCCAGCTCAACCTGCCTAAAATCCGTTCGGCGGTTGCTGAAGCGCTGTCCAAACGCGATGAGCTGATTTCCAAATTCCTGGCTGAAACCCGTGAAACCCTCAACGCCCGCGAGTCGGAGTTATCCAAGCTGAGCGAATCCCAAGTCGGCATTCAAGACCGGGTCGAGCGTACGCTGGTAGCCTCGCCAGTACGCGGAACTATCAAAAAGATACACATCAACACGGTCGGCGGGGTGATCCAGCCAGGTATGCCGATCTTGGAAATCGTCCCTCAGGAGGAGAGCCTGCTGGTGGAAGCGCGGGTTCAGCCCAAGGACATTGCCTTTCTGCGGCCCGGTCTGCCGGCGGTGGTCAAGTTCACCGCTTACGATTTTGCCATTTACGGTGGCCTGCGCGGCACGCTTGAGCATATCAGTGCCGACACCATCGAAGACGAAGAGAAGAAACCCTTTTATCTGGTGCGGGTCCGTACTGAGAGCAGTCATCTGGGGGATGTCAGCAAGCCGCTGCCAATCATTCCCGGCATGCTGGTCCAGGTGGATGTGATCACCGGTAAAAAGTCAGTTCTCGATTACTTGTTGAAACCCATACTGCGGGCCCGTGATCAGGCCCTGCGTGAACGCTGAAATGACAATGGAGAGAGCAGTGATCAAGAAGTTCAAGTGGGCGCCTGTGACGGCCGCCTTGATGATGGTTCTGTCCCCGGCCAGTTTGTCGCAGTCTCTTGAGCAGGCGGTGGCCACTGCCCTCGACACTCACCCTGAGGTACGTGCAGCATTTAGCCGCTTCAAGGCTCGCGCTGCCGAGGTCGATGTGGCCAAGGCTGGCTACCTGCCGAGCCTCAATGCCACCGCCGGTTACGGCTACGAGCGCACCGAAGGTGAGGATGCCAGCAGCCGTACCGAACTGGATCGGCGTGAGCTGGGGATCAGCCTGCGCCAGATGCTGTTTGATGGCTTTGCCACCAGCAGCGAAGTGAACCGCACCAAGGCTGAACGTGATGCAGATCAGCTGGCACTGCTGGCCAGTGCCGAGGATATGGCGCTGGGGGTCAGCGATGTCTACCTCAAGCTGCTGGCCGTGCAACAGCTGGAACAGCTGGCTAAAGAGAATCTCGAGTCTCACCTTACGATTCACGGCCAGATCCGTCAGCGCACCGAGTCGGGTGTTGGCTCCGCCTCCGATCTCAGCCAGATCAACTCACGTCTGGCATTGGCTCGCAGCAATCTGATCGCTGCAGTCAATAACCGGGTGGATGTTGAAGCCCTTTTTATGCGCGAGGTGAATGCTGCGCCTGACGCACTGGTGCTGCCGGTGCCCGATGCCGACATGTTGCCCAAGGATCTGCCATCCGCACTGGAAAAGGCGCGCGCCAACAACCCGATAATCAAGTCGGCGGCCCGCGATATTGACGCGGCCCAAGCGCAGCGTGAACGGGCCAAGGCCAGTAACTACCCGGAACTGGCGCTGGAAGTGGGTAGCAACTGGGATAACAACGTCGGCGGCATCGAAGGGCTGAACGATGACGTTCAGGCGATGCTGCGTCTGCGTTACAACCTGTTTGCCGGTGGAGCCGATCGTGCCCGTACCGAAGCGGCGGCCTGGCGCGTTACCGAAGCCCAAGAGATTAATGCCCGCGCTCATCGCCAGCTGGATGAAGGTACGCGTCTGGCGTGGAGCGCTTACGAGCTGATCGGTGAGCAGATCGCCTTCCTGCGCGACCACGTGTCTTCGGCCGTGGCCACCCGCAATGCTTACCAGAAACAGTTCGAGCTGGGTAAGCGCGGCCTGCTGGATCTGCTCGATGCCGAAAACGAACTGTTCGAAGCGCGTCGCGCCTACGTCAGCGGCGAGCGCGATCTGCTGCTTGCCCAATATCGGCTGCTCAACGCCACCGGCCAGTTGCTGGCATCGCTGCGGGTTGAGCTGCCGGCTGATTATAAGGCGCAACAATGATGCGGCTGTCGCTGACTGGAGCCCTGTTGCTGCTGCTCGCCGGTTGCGCCGGTGAGGTGGCCATGCCGGGGCCGTTCACCCAGCCCAACGCCCTTGCTGATGCCGATGGTGACGGCGTGATCGATGCCCGCGAGCGCTGCCAGCAAACGCCAAGTGGCGCCAAAGTCGACAACTATGGTTGCAGTGATACCCGTACCGCTGAGCTGGTGGTCGAGATGCTCATCAATTTTGCCAATGATTCTGCGCAAATCCCGGCTGCCGATATCGAATCGGTGGCTGCATTGGCTGTCTATCTGCGACGTCAGCCGACTGCCCGCGCCCGGCTGGATGGCCACGCCAGCGCCATTGGCCCCGATGGTCGCAACAACCAGTTGGCGTTGCGCCGGGCCCAAGCAGTGCGCGATCAGCTGGTCAAGCAGCATGGTATTGCACCGGAGCGGATCGAGATCAGTGGCCATGGTTCCGGCCAGCCACTGTTGGCGGGTGACGATGAACGTAGTCATAGCGCCAATCGTCGCGTAGAAGGGGTGGCAGATGGTCTGGCGCACACTGCTGATGTGATGCGCTGGACCATCTATACCCCGGGCCGCTAGCATCTTCGCAGACAGGCCAGAGAGCAGGAGGGGGGATGCAGCACCGGGCCGGTTGGCGCCTGCTGATTCCCCTTGGCCTGCTGGCCGCGCTGGTCATGGCGGCGCGCGAACCTCACCGCGGGCTAACGGTAGATGAATCCAACCAGCTGACCACCCAGGTGGAGAGTCTCTATGGCCAGGCCGCGGGTGAACGTTTTCGCCAGTGGCGGCAACTGGTTACCCAGCCGCCGGCAGATGAGCAGGAACGGCTGGAAGCGGCCAACAGCTTTTTCAACAGCCAACAGGCCTTCATCGACGACCCGATTTTGTGGCAGCAGCAGGACTACTGGGCGACGGTGCCGGAGTTTCTGGGGGCCGGTGGCGGCGACTGTGAAGACTTCGCCATCTCCAAGTTCTTCACCCTGCTGGAGATGGGGGTGGATGAGAACAAGCTGCGCATCACCTACGTCAAGGCGCTCAAGCTCAACCAATTCCATATGGTGCTGGCCTATTACCCCACGCCTGATGGCGAACCGCTGATCCTTGATAACCTGATCAACGACATCCGCCGTGCCAGCAAACGCACCGATCTCAAACCGATCTACAGCTTCAACGGTGGCTCGCTGTGGTTGGCCCGCGCTCAAGGGACGGGGCAGCGGGTAGGGGGCAGCGACAAGCTGGGGTTATGGCAGAGCCTGCGCCAGCGCATGCTCGATCGGGACTGGCAGGTGCCGCCCAATTTTGAGCGCCCGGCCGACGTGGCACCGGTGGCGAACGATCAACGGGCGACCAGCGGCGCGCGGCCGCCGGTCGTCACCCCGCCCCCAGTAACGCCCGCAACATCGGACCCGCTGTTGCGGCTTGGTAGCTATTCCACCCTGACGCCGCCTGCCACGCCTGTGGTTGCTCCCATTGGCGCGGACCCGCAATCGCAGCCAGCCGCTGAGCGAGATGCGCCGCCGCAGCGCTGAATGCGGTTGGTTGTAGCCACTGCGTGGCAGGCTGCATATCGCATATCGCATATCGCATATCGCATATCGCATATCGCATATCGCATATCGCATCTCGCATCTCGCATCTCGCATCTCGCATCTTGGACGCCACTGCGTGGCAGCAGAATGCGAGGCTACCCGCCTCGCGCTGGGGCAGAGGGGCGTATCGCCACGCCCCTCTGCAGTAAGTAGGACAGCCATCTTCGGCTGGCCAAATTGTGACCAATGGCTAAGCTGAACGAGCCCTGATTGCGCTTCATGGAGGAAGCTCATGACCCGCCCTCGTTCTGAACTGGTCCGCCCAGCCGCCACCCCTTGGTATCACTGCGTTTGTCGCTGCGTGCGGCGGGCGTTTCTGTGCGGTGAAGACCGCCTGACCGGCAACGACTACAGCCACCGCAAGGCCTGGGTGTTGGAACGGCTGGCGCTGCTGGCGGAGATTTTCACCATCGATCTGGGCGCCTATGCGGTGATGGCCAACCACTACCATCTGGTGGTGCGATTAGACACCGAGCGCGCCGCCGCACTGAGTGATGATGAGGTGATCACCCGCTGGAACCGGCTATTTGCCTCACCGTTGCTGGTCAGCCGTTATCAAGCCGGAGTGTTGAGCGGCGAGGCTGAAGTGGCTGCGGCCCAAGCGATCGTTAACATGTGGCGGCAGCGGCTGTGTGACCTGTCGTGGTACATGCGCTGCCTGAACGAGCATCTGGCTCGCTTGGCCAACAGCGAAGATGGCTGCAAAGGCAGGTTCTGGGAGGGGCGCTACAAATCACAGGCCATTCTGGATGAGGCCGGATTGCTGGCGGGCCTAGTCT
>JAFOOX010000002.1 GCA_017425245.1 Gammaproteobacteria bacterium | reverse complement strand
TGAGCGCGGGCTGGCATTAACAACAACGGCGGGTATGATCCCGCCGTTGTCATATTCAGCCGCCGACCATCACTGCTTCAGCTGCTCTAGCGCCTTGTTCTTGGCCTGCTGGCGGTCGAGCATCTGGCGGTAAGCCACATAGTATTTGATGATGTTGCGGACATAATGCACCGGCTCAATGCCGATCTTCTGCCCGGTGACCACTTCCACCTGACCAAACCAGCGGTTGGGATCTAGCCCCTGCTTGGCGGCAATGCGGCGCATGCGGTTGATGGCGTTGGGGCCGGCGTTGTAACCGGCCAGGGCAAACAGGGCGCGGTTAGTGGCATCAATCGCTGGATCGTTGAAGTAGTCGTCACTCAGATGGCGCAGATACTTGGCGCCGGCGTGGATGTTGTTTTCCACCTGGCCAATATCCCCAACCTGCATCGACTTACCGGTGGCCGGCAGCAGCTGCATGATGCCGATAGCGCCCGCTGTCGAGCGGGCTTTCTGGTTAAGGCGCGACTCCTGATAGCCCTGGGCCATCAGCAGCAGATGGTCGAAATCATACTGGCCGCCAAATTTCTCGAACAGCGCCAATGTTTGATCCACTTTTTGCCATTCATCCTGGCCTGCCGCTTTGCCCAGGCGGGTGAAGCGCTTCTGGTATTCGGCGAACTTGAGCTGGCGCAGCCCCTGCTTCTCGGCTTTGGCCATGAATTCACCCAGAACCTTGGCCAGCTCCGGGCTCTCCTTGCGGATCGCCCAACCGATCTGGGCATCACGGCGCAGCACTACGGCGTCGTGGCTGGCGATACCGGCATAGACCTGATGCCAGAGTCGATATTTCCAGTCATCGACCACGGTCAGATTGAGCAGTCCGGCGTCGACCATCTCCAGCAGATCTTCATCTTCCAGCTCTTCCGGAACGGTAACGATCTCAACGGGCTTTTTGCCGGCGCTTTTCAGTCGCTCATTGAGGGTGACCAGGCTGGCGTAGTAACTGCTAGAGCGGCGCACGGCCACCTCCATGCCGGCCAGATCCAGTTCGCTGGTGAGTGCTGGCAGGCTGCTGTTGCTGATGACCATCTCATTGACCGTCATCCCGGTGTAGGCCACAAAATCGACATCAGTCAGCCGCTCATCGGTGACTGTCAGGTTGCCGACGGCGATGTCGCCAATACCTGCGGCGACAGCTGGAATCAGGTGATCGCGGTTGACCGGAATGGCGATCACCGTGATCGGCTTGCGTTTGGTCTTGAATGTCTTGTTGAGGTAACGCTCCAGCTCCGCCAGCAGATCGGCGCTGATGCCGCGGGTCCAGCCATTGTCGTTGTAGAAGAAGGTGCGGCTATAGGGCACCACCACGCGTATGACGCGCCGCTCCATGATCTGTGGCCAGTCACCGGCGGCCGGCGACTTGAGGCGGCCGGTGAACACCGGGATCTCGCTGGAGCGCTTGGCCACATCTTCGTCACTGGCTTCTTCACCGACCGCTTGCATGGCAGCGGCAGCCACCAGCGCACTGAACTCCTCTTCGGCGCTGGGTTCGGCGTCGTCAATGGTGGGCCACAGCACCCACAGGAGGACGCCAAGGGTGAATGCCAGGCCAAGGGCCAGCAACAGACGACGGGCAACGACAGACATGGGTTACTCCTGCTGCAAATTTGGCCGCAAGAATAACGGCAGTCGGCAATCGCGCCTAGTCGCTGGCAATTACCGCATCGCTGAATCCGGCTTCCTGCAACCAGCGGCAGGCATCCTCAATACTGTTGGCGTAATGGCGGCTGACGCCGCTTACTCCTTGCCAGCAGCTCTCCAGTAGATGCTGACGTAAGCGGCTGGCTCCGCAATAAGCGACGTGGGTAAAGCCAGTGGCGGCGATGCGTTCGAACATCCGTTGCAGGGCCCACTGGCTGTCGGGGGTGGTCAGTTGCCACTGGTTGAGATCAACCAGCGCAGCCAGCGGTGGCCGTAGCCCTTGGCCGACGCACTCTCGCAGCAGGGTTGCGGCCTCGGCATGCAGAGCTTCAACGCCAGCGCTATTGAAGGCGCCGGTCAGGGTCAAGCGCAACAGCTGCCCCTCCATCTGCTGCTGCCACAGGCCATGAATAATCAGCGGCATTGACCAAACTCCAGAGTAGGCGGCCACGGTGGTGGCGCGGTTTTAATGCCGGCATGTTAACCGGCTCTCATTTCGCCTATACGGCTGAGGTGCTCATCAGGGCCACAAGGGTCTATTCTTGGCTGCTGTTGCATAAAAAAAGTCCGACCACGGAAAGCGGATCTGAGCCAGGGGAGCAGCAGATGACCGACAAGTTTTATTACCCGAGCGATGAGGTGGTGACCCAAGCGAGCATCAAGGATTATGACAGCCTTTATCAGCGCTCGATCTGTGATCGCGAGGGGTTCTGGGCCGAACAGGCGAACGAACTCGGTTGGTATCAGCCCTGGACCCAAGTGCTGGATGATAGTAAGCCGCCGTTTTACAAATGGTTCGTCGGCGCCAAGTGCAACATTGTCCACAACGCCATCGACCGTCACCTCAAGAGTGCAACCCGCAATAAGCTGGCGATCATCTGGGAGAGTGAGCGCGGGGCGGTACGCACCTTCTCTTACCATGCCCTCAACCGCGAGGTGTGCCAGTTTGCCAACGTGCTCAAAAGCATGGGGGTGCGCAAGGGCGACATCGTCACCCTGTATATGCCGCAGATCCCCGAGCTGGTGTTTGCCATGCTGGCCTGCGCCAAGATCGGTGCCGCCCATAGCGTGGTTTACGGTGGTTTCTCCACCGAGGCGCTGGCCGCCCGTATCGAGGATGCCAATAGCCGGGTGCTGGTGACCGCCGACGGAGGCTTTCGCCGTGGCAAACCGACCGATCTCAAGACCATTGCCAACGAGGCGATGCAGCGCAGCCCGACCATCGAGGTGTGCATCTGTGTGCGCAACAATGGCATGGATGTGGTGATGGAGAGCGAGCGCGACTTCTGGTACCACGACCTGCAGGCGCTGCCGATCGCCTCGCCCAAGTGTGACACCGAGATGATGGACAGCGAAGATATGCTGTTCATCCTCTACACCTCCGGCACTACTGGCAAACCCAAGGGGCTGATCCACACCCATGGTGGCTATTCGGTCTATACCAGTACCACCCACCGTATGGCCTTTGACATCAAGCCTGACGACCGCTGGTGGTGCGCTGCCGATCCGGGCTGGATCACCGGCCACAGTTACATGGTCTATGGCCCACTGATCAACGCCGCCACCCTGGTGATGTATGAGGGGGCACCCAACTATCCCTACCCCAACCGCTGGTGGCAGATGGTTGAGAAATATGGGGTCAACATTCTCTACACCTCGCCCACCGCTATCCGCGGCCTGATGCGCTATGGCGACCGTTGGCCCAGCCGCCACGACCTGACCAGTCTGCGTCTTCTCGGTTCGGTCGGCGAGCCGATCAACCCCGAGGCCTGGCGCTGGTTCTATGAGGTGATCGGCGGCAGCCGTTGCCCGATCATCGATACCTGGTGGCAGACCGAGACTGGTGGCTTCATGATCTGTCCGCTGCCGATCACCCCGCTCAAACCGGGCTCGGCCACCAAGCCGTTCTTCGGCAACGAAGTCGGGGTGGTGGATGACGCCGGCAATGAAGTGCCAGTGGGTGAAGAGGGCAAACTGGTGATCAAGAACCCCTGGCCGGGCATGGCGCGCACCATCTTCAAGGATGATGCGCGTTACGCCGAGCTGTATTGGGGTGACTACCAGAGCAAGGGGTACTACAAGGCGGGTGACAGCGCCAAGATCGACAGCGACGGCTACATCTGGGTGATCGGCCGCATGGATGAGGTGCTCAAGGTCTCCGGTTATCGACTCGGTACCGCCGAGATCGAGAGTGCCTTGGTCAGTCACCGTGCGGTGTCGGAAGCGGCGGCCATCGGCCTGCCCCATGAGGTCAAGGGCAACGGCATTCACACCTACGTGATCCTGACGACCGGCCTGGTTGGCGACAAGGCACTGGAGAGTGAACTCAAGGAGCATGTGGCCCACGAGTTGGGACGGATCGCTACCCCGGAGACGGTGCACTTCGTCGATTCACTGCCCAAGACCCGCTCCGGCAAGATCATGCGTCGGGTACTGCGCGCCCGGGCGCTGGGGCTGCCGGAAGGGGATCTGTCGACGCTGGAGGAGTAACGGCCTGACGGGCGTCATGCCGTGAATGGGGCGGGGCTTAGTCATCGCCCCATTTTTTGCAGCTGTGAGCGAAACGTCTGGCGTCATCCCAGCGCAGCAGGGTGAGCTGGTTGCCCCACACGCAGCCGGTGTCGAGGCCGATAACGCGCGGGTTGCCGGTCTCGCCGAGCAGTGAGGCCCAATGGCCAAAGATCAGCGGCGGTTCGCCTTGGGTATGACGCAGGCTGAACCAGGGCAACATACCCACTGGTGCCTTGGTCAGTGGCCCCTTGTAGCTCAAGTCCATCACCAGCGTCTTGCGCTCACACAGGCGCATACGGGTAAAGGCGTTGATGATAAAGCGCCAGCGCGCCGGCCCCTGCAGTTGTTCATCCCAGTAGGCCGGGCCGTCGCCATACATGTCACGCAGCAGCTGCAGCCGCTGGGGGCCGCGCAGGATCTGTTCCACCTCATGGGCATAGCGTTCGGCATCAGCAATGGCCCAGGCCGGATGGATGCCGGCGTGGGTCATGACAAAACCATGGCGCGGGTGGCGGGCCAGCAGCGGTTGCTGCACCAGCCACTCGAGCAGGGCCTCACGATCCGGTGCCGCCAGTAGCTCGTCAAGGCGATCCTTGGCTTTGGCCTTGCGGATGCCGGCGGCCACTGCCAGCAGGTGCAGATCATGGTTGCCGAGCACGGTGGTGGCGCGTTGGCCGAGGCCACAGGCGAAGCGCAACATCTGCAGCGACTGGGGGCCACGGGCGACCAGATCGCCAGTCAGCCAGAGTTCGTCGCGGTTTTCATCAAAGCCGGCCAGGGTCAGCAGCTGCAACAGCTCGTCGTAGCAGCCCTGAATGTCGCCGACGAGGTAGGTCGCCATCAGTGCAGTTGGCCCGGCAAGGCAAGGCGAAACGGGGGAATGCTGACCTGGTATTTGCGACCATCGTCATCGGCCATCAGGTAGAAGCCTTCCATGAAGCCGACCGGGGTGACGAAACTGGCGCTGGAGCTGTACTTGAAACTGCGCCCCGGTTCAATCCGCGGCTGCTGGCCAACCACCCCGGACCCCTTAACCTCACTGTGCTCGCCGTCGCCGTTGGTGATCAGCCAGTAGCGCTCCAGCAGTTGCAGCGGAATGTCACCTTCGTTGCTGATGGTGATGGTATAGGCAAAGGTGTAGCGGCCAGCCTCGGCATCCGAATGGTCGGGCAGGAACTCCGGCTCGGCGTGAATGCGAATTTTGGGGGTGGCTGGCGGTATGGTCATGGGCTACCACGATCGGTTAGGTAGTTGGCGATGGCCACATACTGAGCCACGCTCAGGTTTTCCGGGCGCAGCTGCGGGTCGAGGCCAAGGGCAGCAAAGCCGTCATCGTCCAGCCAGTTGCGCAGCGCGTTGCGCAGGGTCTTGCGGCGCTGGGTGAAGGCCTCGGCGCAGATGCGCGACATCAGCGTTTCATCGACGGCCACGACCGGCTTGACCGGGTGGGGGATCAGCCGTACCACCGCCGATTCCACCTTGGGCGGCGGCAGGAAGGCGCCGGGTGGCACCATCAATACAGGTTCCACGTAGCAGTGGTACTGCACCATGATGGTCAAGCGGCCATAGTCGGCACAGCCGGGTGCCGCTGCCAGTCGCTCGACCACCTCTTTTTGCAGCATAAAGTGCATGTCGCTGATGGCGCCACTTTGGGCCAGCAACTGAAAGATCAGCGGTGTTGAGATGTTGTAGGGCAGGTTGCCGCAGACGCGCAGTGGTTGACCCAGTTCGTGGGCCAGGGCGGCAAAATCGAAGCGCAGGGCATCGGCTTCATGCACCGTCAGCCGCGGCCCCAGCTGCTCGTCGGCGCGCAGGCGAGCCGCCAGATCGCGGTCCAGCTCGACCACATGCAGGTGGCCGGCTTCGTCGCTCAGCGGCTTGGTCAAGGCTGCCAGCCCCGGGCCGATCTCTACCACTGCCTGACCGGGCAGGGGGCGGATGGCACGCACGATGCGGTCGATCACATCGTCATCGACCAGAAAGTTCTGGCCAAAACGCTTGCGGGCGGTATGGCCCTGATGGCTGCGATTGCTCATGTCAGTTTCGCTAGGTCAATCGCCTGCTGCAAGGCGACACGGAAGGAGCCGGTATCAGCACCACCGAGGCCAGCCAGATCAAGGGCGGTGCCATGGTCGACCGACGTACGGATAAATGGGAGCCCCAGGGTAATGTTGACCGAGCGACCGAAACCGATGTGCTTGAGTACCGGCAGCCCCTGATCGTGATACATAGTCAGCACCGCATCGGCCTGATCCAGATATTTGGGCTGAAACAGGGTGTCGGCTGGCAGTGGCCCGATCAGATCCATACCGCGCTGGCGCAGCCGCTCCAGCGTCGGTTCAATCACGTCCATCTCTTCGCGCCCAAGATGCCCGCTTTCGCCAGCATGGGGGTTAAGGCCACAGACATAGATCCGCGGCCGGGGCAGGGCGAACTTGGTTACCAGATCCTGATGCAGCACCTCAATCACCCGGATCAAACGTTCCGGCGTGATGACCCGGGCAACTTGGGACAGCGGCAGGTGAGTAGTGGTCAAGGCAACACGCAGGCCGGTGGTGGCCAGCATCATCACCACTTGGGCGGTGTTGGACTCTTGAGCAAAGAATTCGGTGTGGCCGCTGAATGCGATACCGGCCTGATTGATGATGCCTTTATGTACCGGGCCGGTGACCAGTGCCGCGAATTGGCCGTTGAGGCAGCCGTGGCAGGCTTGGCGCAGGGTCTCCACCACATAGCCGCTGTTGCCTTCGTTGAGCTGGCCGGCGACTACGGGCTCAGGAGCACTGATGGGCAGCAAGGTCAGGCTGCCCGCCGTCTGTGGTAGTGGCGGCTGAGTGGGGTCGTAATGGTGCAGCGTTAGCGGTAGGCCGAGCAGCGCGGCGCGAGCCAATAGATGAGGGCCATCACCGACCACTACTAGTTCGACCGGCCAATCTTGTTGGGCGATGGAAACCACCAGATCCGGGCCGATACTGGCGGGTTCGCCGGCGGTGATGGCAATGCGTGGGATCATGGCTTAGCCTGCATTGGGGTCTTTGACCACTTCGATATAGGCTTGGCTGCGCATCTCCTGCAGCCACAGCTGCTGCTGTTCCATAAATTTGCGGTTGAACAGCAGACGGTAGGCGCGGTCCTTGAGGTGGCTCTCAGCCACATCGCGGGTACGCTGGTCCAGCACTTCGAGGATGTGCCAGCCGAATTCGGTGCGGAATGGATCGCTCACTTGTCCTGGCGGCAGGCTAAGGACCATTTTCTGGAACTCCGGCACATAGGTGTCGGCCGTGGCCCAGTTGAGCTCGCCAGCGTTGGCGCCGGATCCTGGGTCTTCCGAGTGCTTGCGTGCCAGCTCGCCGAACTTGCTTTTGTCGTTACGGGCTTCCGCTGCCCAACCTGCCAACAGCTCTTCGGCGCGGGCTTCGCTGAGGATAACGCTAGGCTTAAGCAGGATGTGACGAACGCGGAATTCGGTCACCTCTACCTGCTTGCCACCACGCACGCCGAACACCTTGATCAGGTGGAATCCGTTGCCACTGCGGATCGGGCCGAACAGCTGGCCACCACTGGCGTTGGCGACGGTTTCGGCAAACAGGGTGGGCATCTCGTTGATGTTCATCCAGCCCCAGTCGCCACCCTCAAGGGCTTTGGCGCCACTGGATACGGCGATGGCGGTCTGGCGGAAGTCCGCTCCAGCTTTGAGGTCGACCAGCACTTGCTCTGCCCGCTTGCGCCCCTCTGCCACCTGCTCATTACTGGCGTTCTCTGGGATCTCGATACGGATATGGCCGATGTGGTATTCGAGGTTGGCATTCTCCTGGCTGCGCAACTGTTGCGCCAGCCCCTCCACCTCTTGTGGCGACACCGTTACCCGCCGCTGAACGTTAATACGGCGGGCATCGCCGAGCATGATCTCGTCGCGCATCTGCTCGCGGAACTGCTCCCAGCTACCGCCTTCTGCCTCAATCTGCTGCTGCATTTGGGCCATTGTCATCTGCTTGTCTTCTGCCATGCCTCTGAGGGTTTGGTCGAGCTGGGCATCGCTGACCTGCAGCCCCATGCGGTTGGCAATCTGCAGCTGCAACTGGCGCTCGATCAATTGCTCTATCACCTGCTCACGCAGCACGGACAACGGTGGCAGTGACTGGTTGGCGGCGCGGGCATTGCGCTCGATGTTGGCCGTCATCTCGGTGATTTCACTTTCCAGCACCACCCCCTGATCGACGATGGCGACAACCTTGTCCAGCAACTGGGGTTCGGCATGGGCTGACAGCGGCAGCAACAAGGCGCCAAGGCACAGCGCAGGGAGCAGGAATCTCATGACGGGCAAACTCTCCGAAGCAGATCTGGACCGCACTCTATCACAGCGTGGGAGGCCTGTTGAGGCCAGCCGCATTGGCGCCGACTACCATTAATCAGTGAGCGAGTAGGGATCGTAACGGCCAAACAGGGTGTCGCGCAGCAGCTGATCGGCACCATCGTTGTTGCCAAAACCGCGCAGGGTGATCTGAAAGAAGATGCCACCATCAAATTCGGCAACGTCCTCGCTGCTGTCGTCATCGGCAAAGCGGGTGGTGATGTTGCGTTGATAGCCAAACTGCAAGGCATAACAGCAGTTCTCGTACTGCAAGGCGGTAAACACTTCAATACTGCGGTCGATCACCAGATCGCGCTGTAGGCTGACCACAGCGCGCCAGTTTTGGTTGAGCGGCCACAGCCCTGTGATCCCCGCCTGTTCGACGGCGTCGGTTGGGGTGATCTTGGGCAGATCGCGGTAGCTGAGCTGCAGCCCCTTGCCATCCGCTGTGCGGTAATCGAGGACCGTGCCGTTGTAAAGTAGACCGCCGTTCCAATCGTCAAATTGCAGCCGATTCTGGAAATACCAGTGATCGCCCAGCCACAGGTTGAGATCGCTGGCGACATCGCTTTGGCCTTCATCACGGAGCTGGTCGTCAGGGTCGAGCGTCACCCGTGGCGTACCGAAGAAAAAAATCTGGCCGACACTAATGTTGGCGCGCTCTTCGCTGCCTCGGTCAAGCAACCGTGAGGTGACGCCAGCCGTCAGCTGATCGGCGTTACTGATGCGGTCCCAGCCGGCGAAGCGGCGAGTGCGGAACAGGCCGTCGTAAGTGGTGGGCAGGGGGTTAGTGTCGTACAGGCCAATCTCGTCCTGGTTTTCATAAGGGACATAGAGGTACTGCACTCTAGGTTCCAGGGTGTGGGTGTAGGGGCGGTTGTTGTAACTGCCTTCACGATCGAAGTTGAGCTGCCCTTCGGCGCGGAAAAATGGCAGGGTGCGGCTGACCGACGCGGCCAGCTCCGGGTCGTTGCTGGTCTGGTGGTAGAAGGTTTGATAGAGCCGCGCTTCAAGCTCCAGATGGCCGGCGGGAGCGGCCCACGGCAGGGTGACGCCGGGTTCCAAATGCAAGCGGCTGGCCGAGTCCTGTTCGGCATCGTTGCCGGCAAACTGTATCAGCTGGAGATCAATATCTGGGGCCAGCCCATACCAGCGCTGCTGCGGCGCATAGCTGAAATCGATACGTGGCAGTTCACGGTAGGGCAGGGCCCCGGAGCCAAACACCTGATAGTCGCTGATGGTCAGGCTGCTGCGCCAGTCGTGGTCGAGGTAACTGACAAAGGCATTGCGTTCAAGGCGGTTGCTGGTGGATGAAGCAACATCGGAGCCGATATCGTTGAGATAGTTGTCATCGCTGACCTGACTGTAATCGATGCCGCCGCGGAGATGGTCGTTCCACTGGGCTTGATGGTCGTAATGAATAAGGTAGCGGGCATCGCCAGAGTCTTGCTCTCGGTCGCGATGGAGGTATTCGATGACTGACCGGCCCTTGTGGCTCTCGGTCAGGTAGCGAAACTCGGTCAGCAGCTGAGCCCCTTTTTTGCTCATGTAGCGCGGGCTGATGGTGGCATCCATGTCGGGGGCGATGTTCAAGTAGATTGGCTGTTCGATATCAAGACCGCGCTTGGAGCTGGAGGTGATGCTGGGGTAGAGCAGACCGCTTTTGCGCTGATTGCCGACCGGCATGGTGAAGTAGGGCAGGTAGATCACCGGCATGTCTTGGACATAGAACCAACCTGATTCCAGCTCGGCCATCTGGCTGGCGCCGTTGATGCGGATCTCCTTGGCGCTTACCCGCCAGCTCTCGTTACCCGGCGGGCAGGTGGTAAAGCTACCCTCTTCCATGGTCACGTCCTGACTACGGTAGAGGGTCAGGGCCTGCGCTTCACCATGACCCTGGCGGCCATAGAAGTGGTAGCGGCTGTTAAGCAGAGTGGCGCTGCCGTCGTCACTGTTGGCCAGCAGTTCGTCGCTTTTTACATGCAACTGGCTACTGTCGAGCTGGATACCACCGTGGGCATTAAAGCGCTGGCGGTCGCTGCTCAGGGTCAGGTCATCGGCGCTCAGGCGGTAGTTGCCGCGGGCAACAGAGACATCGCCGCTGAAGCTGGCACTGCCATCCTGCCAGAACTGGCTGCGATCGGCATTGATCGTCAGGGTTTCATCGCTGTGGGTGTCAGGCGGCAGTGGGTTGGCCGGAAATGCGCACTGCGTCAGACCGTCGTCCGCCGCCTTCGCCATGACAGGTAGCAGCCCGATGGCAGTCAGCACCACTATCCAGACCGATCTCCGCACGCAGCCTCCTTATCCCAGATCGGTCACCGCTGACCAGCAATCAAAACGCGGTGGTATATTAGCGAAACTCTTGGTTGCCGTAATCCTGCAATGACCCTGATCCCCCTGACTGCTACCCAACTTGCCGAACGCCAACAGGCACTCACGGTCTGGCTGAGTGGCCAGAGCGGTGCCGCCATCCGTGTGCACCCGGTGTCTGGTGATGCCAGCTTTCGCCGTTATTTCCGCTTTCACCACGATGGCCGCAGCCATGTGGCCATGGATGCGCCGCCCAGCCATGAAGATTGCCACCCCTTTGCTGCCTTGGCCGATGCCTATCAGGCGGTGGGAGTGCAGGTGCCGGCGATCCACGCCCGCGACCTGGAGCAGGGTTTTTTGTGGTTGCGGGATTTTGGTGACCAGTTGTTGCTGCCACTGTTGTCAGATGTCGGCCAGGCCCGCAACTTCTACCGCCGGGCGCTGGCCGTGGTGCCGGCGATCCAGCAGGTGACGGCTACTGCTGATGGCGAACTGCCGCACTATGACGAAGCGATGTTGCGGCGCGAGATGGCGCTGTTTGCCGACTGGCTGTTGCCGCGTCAGCTGGGGTATCAGCTGGATGCCGACGGTCATGCCCGGTGGCAGCAGCTGTGTGATCTGCTGGTGGCCAACGCGCTGGAGCAACCGCAGGTGGGGGTACACCGCGACTTCCACTCACGCAACCTGATGCTGCTGACCGACGGCGCCATCGGTGTGATCGATTTTCAGGATGCGGTGGTCGGCCCCATCACCTATGACGCCGTGTCGTTGCTGCGCGATTGTTATGTGGCCTGGCCGGATGAGCTGGTCTATGCCGAGCTGGAAGGGTTCCGCCAACGGCTGCTGGCCGCCGGTCGCAGCGATGTGGGTGATGCCGCCCAGTTCCGCCGCTGGTTTGATCTGATGGGCATGCAGCGCCATCTCAAGGCCAGCGGCATTTTCGCCCGCCTGCTCCATCGCGATGGCAAACCGGGTTATATCGCCGACATCCCCCGTACCGTCGGTTATATCCTCAGTGTCGGCAGCCATTACCCGGAATTGCAGCCGGTTATGGACTGGCTCAAGGCCGACATCTGGCCGTTGATCGAAGCCAAATGTGGGCGCTGAAACCATGAAGGTGATGGTGCTGGCGGCTGGCCGTGGCGAGCGGATGCGGCCGCTGACTGACCATACCCCCAAGCCATTACTGGCGGTGGCCGGCAAGCCGTTGCTGGTGCATCACATCGAGCGGCTGGCGGCTGCCGGGCTCACCCAGCTGGTGATCAACCACGCCTGGTTGGGCCAGCAGATTGAGGACTATCTCGGTGCTGGTTCGCGTTATGGCGTCAGCATCGCCTACAGCGCCGAAGGCGAGGCGCTGGAAACCGGCGGCGGTATTGTCCGCGCTCTGCCGCTGCTGGGTGACGGCCCCTTTGCGGTGGTCAATGGCGATATCTGGTGTGATTTTGACCCCGCTCTGCTGGTTGGGGCGTTAGCGCCTGACGATCTCGCCCATCTGCTGCTGGTCGACAATCCTGAGCATCATCCGGCCGGCGATTTCCGGCTGGTCGATGGTCGGGTCAGTGATCGCCAAGCTGGTGAGCCCAGCCTCACCTTCGCCGGTATCGGCGTCTATCGCGCCGAACTGTTTGCCGGGGCGCCGAGCGGGGCTTTTGCCCTGGCGCCGCTGCTGCGGCGGGCGATGGCCGAGGGGCGGGTTAGTGGTCAACACCATGCGGGCCTGTGGTGCGATGTCGGCACCCCGGCCCGGCTAGATTGGCTGGAGCGTGAGCTTACCAGCCGAGATAGCGTAGAAAGGCGTTGACCTCAGTCACCAGCGTGGCGCTGTCGGCTGCCGCGCTGACCAGGAGCTGGCGCTGGCGATAATGGGCCAGGTAGTTGAGACGAGCGGCAATGGCCCGCTGCGGTGCTCCCTCGATGGCCAGCGGATGGTCTTCGACCATCACCAGATCGAGTAGCGGTGACTGGGTGGCGGCCAGAGTGTCGCCCACGGCACCATTCATGCTGGTCAGCGGCAGGTAGGGGCCCATTACAATCAGCGCGTCCACACTGGGTACGTCACCGGCGGCCAGCGCTTCCGCCAGCAGTGGCCCGCTCATCCCCTCGGCAATGATGATCTGAAAGCCCTGCTTGGGCAGCTCTTCGCGCACTCGAGCCAGTTGCGCCGCCAGCGCCGTGCGCAATTCGGCCAGGGCTTCGTTGGCACTGTTACCGGGCAGCCATTCGTCCACTTTTTCCGGGTTAACGGCTGGCGCTGGCGCGCTGCCGGGGCCGGCGGGTGACACGTGTGCCGGGCGAGGGGGCGTCGGCGGCGGGATTACTGCCCAGCTGTGCCAGCCGCTGTCATTGAGAGCCAACCGTAGCGCGCGGATGCGCGGTGATTTCTCGGGGTCGCTGCCGATGTCGGCAAAGAGCAGGGCGCTGCCCTTGCGGGCGGTGACGGTGGGGCTGCGTTGCAGCACTGTCAGCTCACCGCTGGCCAGTGGTAGTTGCACTAACTCCTTGGCATAGCGCTGGCGTTCAGCGAACAGCGGGGCGCGGTCAGCCGCCAGGGCAACAGCACTCACCATCAACATCAGCAGTGACAGCAATAGTTTCACTGGGCCTCCGGCGTCAGTTGCGCGGCCAGTGCCACCATGGCGGCAGGCATCGGCGCCTGCCATTCGCACCAGCGGCCATCTTCGGGGTGGCGCAGGCGCAGATAGCGGGCATGCAGCATCAGTCGCGGGTGTTGTTGCCAGCGTTCACCAGCATAGAGACGATCGCCACAGATCGGATGGCCGAGGCTGGCCATGTGCACCCGCAGTTGATGCGAGCGACCGGTGTGAGGGGTCAGCGCCACCTGGCTCAGCTCGCCGTTGCTGGCCATCAGTTGCATGTCGGTCAGCGCTGCCTTGCCCAGTTCATGATCCACCATCTGGCGCGGGCGGTTGGGCCAGTCACAGCGCAGCGGCAGGTTGATCTGCTGGCGGACGGGCTGCGGCCGACCCCAGACGATGGCATCGTAGCCCTTTTCCACGATCCGTTTTTCAAACTGGCGGCCCAGCGGCTTCTGATTGACGGCCCCCAGAGCAAACAGCAACAACCCCGAGGTGTCCATGTCGAGGCGGTGGACTGCTCGTGCTTCGGGGTAGACCCGCTGCACCCGGATCGCCAGGCTATCGCGGTGGCAGGCCAGACGGCCGGGTACGCTCAGCAGCCCGGCAGGTTTGTTCAGGATCAGCAGGTGGTCATCGGCGTGGACCAGCTCCAACCAGGGGCTGGTGGGGGGCTGGTAGAGAAACTGATCGGTCATGGTACAGGGTCAACGCTTGAGCGGCTCGATGGTCATCTCCCCTTCTACCAGATGCACGACCGTCGGGCCATGGTCGTGGTCGACCATCATGGTTTTGCCGAGAAAGCGGACGGCAGCGCCCGCGTGTAGCGAGCGGTGACATTCCAGCCGTAGCTGGCCGATGGTCGCGTCATGCTGATCCCGACTGCTTTTAAGAAGGTCTTTTTGTTGACGCAGCAGGAGCCCGAGTTCCTGAAACTCCTCGTAAGCGATCATGGTGTCGGTATCAAGGTTGCCTTGATTCTGCTGATGCATCGCCTCGATCTTGCGGCGCAGCAGATCATACATCGCCTTCTTTTCTTTCATCTCTTGCACCTGCCGGCCCATCAGGTCACGCAGACGGGTAACCCGCGAGCTGAAATCGATGATGGTGCGGGCGCCGGCGGCGGTACCGACCTCACCAGCCACCACGCGCTGACCAGCGACGACGAAACCACCGAACAAGCGGCCGGCAGGTTTTTCGGGGTTACCGACAAACAGCTCCTCGCCGACTTCAATTTGACAATGGGTGCAGAGCCGCTCGATTTTGACCGCCAAATCGGCGCGCAGCTCAGCGTACTGGGCGAAAGCACAACTGATCTCGCGCCCGGCCTGAACGCTGGCCGACAGGGCGGGGCGTTCGCTGGTGTCGTTGTTGTCACGCAGATGACCGATGATCCCCTGCTTGACGGCAACGGTGCCACGGGCGATGACGGTGGCCGAGTCGATACAGCCGGCGATGGTGACGTCACCGTCGCTCTCCACTACCATCCCTTCCCTGACGTCACCTTCGATGATTACCGAGCCCTTGAAGCGTACATGGCCGGTGGTGACATCCACCTTTTTGAACACCACTACATCGTCAACTTTCATGCTGTCGCCCACTTGAACCGGCGCGCCCTCGCGCGCGGCCAACAACACCAGAGGATCCTGGGGGGATAGTTCGGTGCCTTCGCCGGGGATCAGACTGAGGTCGCTGCCCGCTTCTGCTGGAATCGGAGCGCCTGTTACATCAAATCCGGCAACCCCGTTGGTCGCCGGATGTTTGCGCATTAGCGGTTCGCCCTTGCCGACCGTGACCATTGACCCCAGATCGCGCATGTCGACGGTGCCGTCTTCACGTTGCTGGGGCTTGAGCATGCGCTCGGCGGCAGTTGGCGTCAGCCGTTCCAGCCGTGCATCCTGGCCGCGCTGGGGCGGGCGGCCGCGGGCGACAACACCTTCTCGGCTGGCACCAGCAGGCAGTTGGGCACCATCGCGCAGCAGGGTGGCGATGGCACTGGAATCGAGGCCGGCAATTACGCCCGCACGGCGCAGTTCGACGCGAATCAGGTCGAGGGTGACCGGACCACCACCACGGGGGCCGGCGACGCGCATGCGCGCCTCCATCCGATCATCGCTGACCGTGACATCAACGGTGGCATCACGCGCTTCGGCGATCACATAGCGCTGACCGAGAGGGGAGGGGGATGACGGGTCGCGGGCGCTGGCCATCACCAGCACCAGCTGTTCGGCGAGATCATCGCGGAACAGATAATGGCTGACCGCCGATTGGCGGAACAGATCGCGCAACCGTGCCAGATCTGGCGGTGACGGCAGATCGCGATCGGTGATGACAAATTCAAGGGTGCGCTTGTCGGCACTCAGTTCAAGCATGGAACAAAGATCTCCCCGCCTGCGCGTGTCGCTGTTTGGCCTCTTCACTTAACTGATATCGGCCACAGTCCCTGATATTTTAGTTGTTTACCTCGCCAGCATCCCGGCTCTTGCTTCGGCTCGCCATCGCGGCGGTGCTGCTTTGCGGGGTGGATCACGCTGCGGCGGTAGTTGCTGGCCTTACCGTGCCGGCCAACAGTTGTTGTGCCAGCACTGCTCGGTTAGGCTGGCCTCTTCTGCTGTTTCGGAAATCTCAGCCATGAAGGCTCAGCGCACTCTTGGTTATCTGCCTTATGTGGCGATGTTGTTCCTCAACGCCTTCGTCGATCTCGGCCACAAGATCGTGATTCAGAACACCGTGTTCAAGGTGTTTGATGGTGACCTCCAAGTGGTACTGACCGCGATTGTCAACGCCCTGATCCTGTTGCCGTTCATTCTGATGTTCTCGCCATCCGGGTTCATTGCTGATCGTTTTGCCAAGCCGGCGGTGATGCGTTTTGCGGCTTGGCTGGCAGTGGTGCTCTGTGTTGCCATTACCGTTTTCTATTGGTTGGGCTGGTTCTGGCCGGCCTTTGCCATGACGTTTTTGCTGGCGACCCAAAGCGCCATCTACAGTCCCGCCAAATATGGTTATATCAAGGAGTTACTCGGCACTGACCGGTTGGCTCGGGGCAACGCGGTGGTGCAGGCGGCCACCACCATCGCCATTCTCAGCGGCATGCTGGTCTATTCGGCGGCCTTTGAGTGGCGATTGGACGGCCATCCCTCAACGTCTGCGGCTGAAATACTCTCTCATATGTGGCCGCTGGGGTTGGGACTGGTGCTGTTCTCAACTATCGAAGCGCTACTGGCCCGGCGCGTGCCAACGCCGGTGGCGGGTGATGCCGCGTTGCGTTTTGACTGGGCGGCCTACGGCCGAGGCCGCATGCTGCGCGCCAATCTGGCTGGCTTGCGTCAGCGGCCAATGATCTGGTGGACTATCCTAGGACTCTCGGGCTTTTGGGCGATCTCTCAGGTGCTGATCGCCACGTTCCCGGAGTTTGCCGAGCGTAGCCTGAACATCGATAGCACTCTGGTGGTGCAGGGTCTGCTGGCCACCAGCATCATCGGCATCATGCTCGGGTCGCTGGTGGCCGGGCAGATGTCGCGGCACCATATTGAGACCGGGACTATTCCGCTGGGGGCGTTAGGCATCGCCATCGGCTTGGTATTGACGCCGCTGCTCGACAGCGCCTGGGGCCATGCGCTCAATTTTGCCCTGTTTGGTCTCTGTGGCGGCCTGTTTATCATTCCCCTCAATGCGTTGATGCAGTATCACGCGCCAGTACATGAAGCGGGCCGCATTCTGGCGGGTAACAATTTTATCCAGAACATCGTCATGGTGCTGTTTCTGGCTGCCACCATCGCCCTTTCCATGTTGGGGTTGGGTTCCGGCGAGATCATCTGGGTGCTGGCGGCCGTTGCTGTGGTCGGTGCTTGGGGCTGTGTGCGGGTCTATCCGGCCAGCCTGTTGCGGATGCTGCTGGTGGGGTTGGTTCGCCGTGGCTACCGGCTGCATACCACCGGTTTTGACCGCATTCCGCGTGAAGGTGGGGTGCTGCTGCTCGGCAACCATATCAGCTGGATCGACTGGGTGCTGTTGCAGGCCGCCTGCCCACGGCCGATCCGCTTTGTACTGGAGCGCGACATCTATCAGCACCGGTTGATGCACTGGTTCTTCCGCCTGTTTGATGCCATCCCGATCTCGGCCGACCGCTCACGCGATGCGCTGCGGGCGGTGGGTGAGGCGCTGGCCGCTGGTGACCTGGTGTGCCTGTTTCCTGAAGGCACCATCAGTCGCACCGGCCATCTGGCGGAGTTCAAGCGCGGTTATGAGATGGCGCTGAAGCGTGCAGGCGGTGATTGCGTGGTGGTCCCTTTTTATCTGCATGGCATGTGGGGCAGCCGATTGTCGCGGGCGCGTCACGTCTCTATTGGCCAGCGCCGAATCCGTCGTGATTTGATGGTGGCCTTTGGCGAGCCAATGGCCGCCGACAGCAGCAACCGGATGATCAAGCAGGCGGTACGCGAACTGGCAGTGAGCTGTTTTGCTCGGGTGCCGGAGAGCGTGCCGGGGCTGCTGCCGCTGGTGCGTCGTCGTTGCCGCCAGTGGCCGCGCCAGCCGGTGGCTGTCCCATACGGTGGCGCGGTGTTGACCCGGCGCCAACTGTGGCGGCGGGCGGTGGTGCTGGCTGAACTCCTGCGTCAGCAGCCGCCTGGAGGTGTCGCTGTCGCGTTGCACGGCATTGAGGCCCAAATTGCCCTGCTCGGCTGTTGGCTGGCGGGACGAGCGGCCTTGCCCTGTGCGCCAGGTGTTAGTGGCGACCTGTTGGCCACGGCGGAAGCCAGCTTGTGGTTGGGGCCGGCTGAGCTGCCTGGGCCGGCTGGCTTGCAACCGCTGGTGTTACCCTCTCCCCGCCAGCGGGCTTCGTGGTGGGCGCGATGCCAGGCTCATTGGCAATCTGCAGCAGGGGAGCAGATCGCACTGTGGCTGCAGCAAGGGGCTGAATATCATGCCTTGACCCATGCCGAACTGGCGCGCCAGAGCCGGCAGATTGCCGATCTGTTGCAGCTGGCACCCGATGCGGCAGTACTCACGGCGGCGCCGCCACTGTCGCCACTGGCGGTACGGATGAATCTGTTGTTGCCGTTGCTTGAGCCCGTGTCGGCAGTGTTGGCGCCTGGCCGCCAAGATCCGCTGATGTTGGCCCGCGCCATTGCCCGCCACGGTGTCAGCCAGCTGTTTGGCGATGTTCAGGTACTGCAGGAGTTGGTGGATGACGAGCGGGTGACCCGCCTCCACCTGCAGCCATTGCGGCAGGTGGTGGTGGCGGGTGAGGTCAGTCAGACGTTGGCTGAACGCTGGCGCCTGCGCTTTGGGGGCGAATTGCTGGCCGGTTGGCTGGATGGCCGTGATGGCTGGCTTTGCCTTAATCTGGCCGATGTGTTGGATCCCCGCTACTGGTTTGTGCAGCTTGGTCATCGGCCGGGCAGCTTGGGCCAGCCGCTGCCAGGGGTGGCATTGCGTGTCGGAGCCACCGCCCTCGAAGTGGCCGAAGCCGACGACGATGGCGTATTACATTGGCGGCCAACCCTTGTGGTGGGTCAACTTGATGATGAGGGTTTTGTCTGGCCAGCAGCAGTCGCCGGGGAGGCGTCATGAATCGCAACGCAATAAGGGTCGTGGATGGTGACGAATTCCATCGCCAACCGCGGGCATCGATCTACAACGGTGAGCTGGGCGAAGTGGTGATCAAACGTGCCAGCCAGATGACCACGGTACGCTATGCACCCTGCCATCCAAACGCCGGAGCACAGGGCGACGCCGCCGGTCATGGCGAGACGCTGACCACCTGGGTATTTTCCGAGGATGGCAACACTGCTGATGGGATCAGCCAGACTCCCTTTAACCTCATGGTCGATTTTGTGGTGGAGCCGCATAGCGCTATCGGTTTGCACCGCCACGACGACAAAGAGGAGATCTATTACCTGCTGGAAGGCGAGATGCGGATGACTGTAGTCACCGCGTGTGGCGAACACCATAGTTTCGACCTGTTCCCCGGCGATGCCCACCTGATCCGTATCGGCCAGGCTCACTACGGCGTTGCTGGCTCGCAGGGGGCACGGATGATTGCGGTTTGTGTGCGTCCAGCCTGAGCTGGCGCAAGGCACGGCGGCAGTTTTCGGATACACTCTCGTGCCATTTCGTGGGGCTGGCGGCCCCCGGTATTCACTCCTAGGAGACCTGACATGCGTTCACTGCTTGCCATCCTCACCCTGACTGCCGCTCTGCTTACCGGCTGCACCACCACAGAGACTGCTGAAGCCCCTGCTGCTGCACCTGCTGCACCAGCGGGCAAAAAGACCTGTGCTGTCGATGCTGACTGTGGTGATGGCCGTATCTGCGTCAAGCCGGAAGCAGCAGACTACGGTTTCTGCCTGTAATTGTGCTGCAACCGGTGGCTGTTGCAGTCACTGGTAGACTCTGCTGGCCATCCAATACTCGTTACAGTGCCGCCTGCGGCCGCCTTTAGTGGGGGCGCCAGCAGAGCCCGACTAACTTAGAATGCAGGAATACTGCATAATCCGCGCGCCTTGATTTGGGGCGCGTTGTTGTTTCCTGAACGACGACGGCTTGAGCAAAGTAGCGTTGCAAGCTGAGGAGGATTTCATGCCGATGATGATTGGGGTTCCCCGCGAACTCCTGGCTGGTGAACGGCGCGTGGCGTTGACGCCGGATACTGCCGACAAGCTAAAAAAGCTCGGTTATACCGTTGCCATTGAAGCCGGTGCCGGCGACGGCGCCAACTTCTCGGATGAGGCCTATAGTGCCGTTGGCGTTGAGATCAAGGTTGATGCAGCCAGCCTGTGGGCCTGTGCCGACCTGGTGTTGAAAGTGAACCCGCCGACCAGCGCTGAATCGGCGCTGCTCAAGGATGGTGCCACCCTGCTCAGCTTTGTCTGGCCGGGGCTGAACCAAGAACTGGTGCAGACCTTTGCCGGCCGTAACGTCAACCTGCTGGCCATGGATTGCGTGCCGCGCATTTCGCGCGCCCAGTCGATGGATGCGCTCAGCTCGATGGCCAATATCGGCGGCTATCGTGCCGTGATCGAAGCCGCTCACCATTTTGGCCGCTTTTTCGCGGGCCAGATCACCGCCGCTGGCAAAGTGCCGCCAGCGCGGGTGCTGGTGATTGGCGCGGGTGTTGCGGGCCTTGCCGCCATTGGTGCGGCGGGCAGCTTGGGGGCCGAAGTACGGGCCTTTGACACCCGCCCGGAAGTGAAAGAGCAGATCGCCTCTATGGGCGCTCAGTTCCTCGAACTCGAGTATGAAGAGGAAGCGGGCAGCGGCGATGGCTACGCCAAGGAGATGTCCCCCGCCTTCATCAAGGCGGAAATGGACCTGTTCCTGCAGCAGGCCAAAGAGGTGGATGTGATCATCACCACCGCCGCCATCCCCGGCAAACCGGCACCCAAGCTGATCACTGCCGAGATGGTGCAGGCGATGAAGCCGGGCTCGGTGATTGTCGACTTGGCTGCGGCCACCGGTGGCAACTGCGAACTAACCGAGAAAGATGTGGCGGTGGTCAAGCATGGCGTCACCATCATCGGCTACACCGATCTGCAGAGCCGCCTGCCGACTCAGTCGAGCCAGCTTTACTCCACTAACCAGGTCAACCTGCTCAAGCTGCTGACCCCGGGCAAAGATGGCCAGCTGAACATCGACTTCAACGACGAAGTGCTGCGTGGCGTCACCGTCATCAAGGCCGGTGAATTGACCTGGCCGGCGCCGCCGATCAAGGTCAGCGCTGCCCCGGTGGCGGCCCAGGCTGCTGCCGTGGTCGAAGAAAAACCGGCCAAGCCGTGGCTCAAGCCGCTGCTGCTGGCTGCTGGCGTGGGCGCCTTCGCTTGGATTGCTAACGCCGCGCCCAGCGATTTCCTTGCCCATTTCACCGTGTTTGTACTGGCCTGTGTGGTCGGCTACTACGTGGTGTGGAACGTCACCCACGCCCTGCATACACCGCTGATGAGCGTTACCAACGCCATCTCCGGCATCATCGTGGTTGGTGGTCTGGTGCAGATGGGGTCGCACAGCACGGCGATCCTGGTGCTGTCGCTCATCGCCATCCTTATCGCCACCATCAACATCGTGGGCGGTTTTACTGTCACCCACCGCATGTTGAAGATGTTCCGCAAAGATCAGTAAGGGGTGAACCTGATGTCTCAAGGACTACTCACTGCCGCCTATATCATCTCGGGCGTGCTGTTCATCCTGTCGCTGGCTGGCCTGTCCAAACAGGAATCGGCGCGCTTCGGTAACTTCTACGGCATCGCCGGTATGGCCATTGCCGTTATCGCCACCATCGCCAGTGTCAACGATATCAACTGGTTGGCCCTGCTGATCGTCGCCATTGTCATCGGTGGTGCTATCGGTGTGTTTCTGGCCCGTCGCGTCGGAATGACCGAAATGCCAGAGCTGGTGGCCATGCTTCACAGTTTTGTCGGCATGGCTGCGGTGCTGGTGGGCTTTGCCTCCGGCCTGCAGATGCTGGGTGAAATCAGCCATGCTTGTGGCTCGGCCAAAGCGCTGGACAGCGTCGCCGCCGCGCTCGGCACCACCACCGATCTCAGCAACCAGTGCTACGTCGCCGCCTTGGGTGAAACCAAGCATGTGATCCACATGGTGGAGGTGTGCCTCGGCATTTTTATCGGTGCCGTCACCTTCACCGGCTCAGTGGTCGCCTTTGGCAAGCTGCGCGGCATTATCAGCAGCGCGCCTCTGTCGCTGCCGGGCAAACACTGGCTGAATCTGGCTATGGTCACGGCATCGCTGGTGCTCGGTGCTATCTACTTGGGTAACGGTGCCATGTGGCCGCTGGTGATCATGACCCTGATCGCTTTCGTCTTCGGCTACCACCTGGTCTCGGCCATCGGTGGTGCCGACATGCCGGTGGTGGTGTCGATGCTCAACTCCTACTCGGGCTGGGCCGCGGCGGCTGCCGGTTTTATGCTCGGCAATGATCTGCTGATCATCACCGGCGCGCTGGTGGGCAGTTCGGGTGCCATCCTCTCGTACATCATGTGCAAGGCGATGAACCGCTCGTTTATCAGCGTCATCCTCGGCGGCTTTGGTACCGCCGGCGGCACCGTGGTGGAAGGGGAGCAGGGCGAGCATCAGGAAGCAACGGTGGATGAAGTGGCGCAGATGCTCAAAAGCGCGCGCAGCGTCATCATCGCCCCGGGTTACGGCATGGCGGTGGCTCAGGCCCAGTATCCGGTGGCTGATATCACCCGCAAGCTGCGCGCCAAGGGGATCAAGGTACGCTTCGCCATCCACCCGGTGGCGGGCCGTCTGCCGGGCCACATGAACGTGCTGCTGGCCGAAGCCAAGGTGCCCTACGACATCGTGCTCGAAATGGACGAGATCAACGAAGATTTCGAAGAGACCGATGTGGTGCTGGTGATCGGTGCCAACGACACCGTCAACCCGGCCGCCAAAGAGCCAGGCAGCCCGATTGCGGGTATGCCGGTGCTTGAGGTCTGGCATGCCCAGCAGGTGATCGTGTTTAAACGCTCCATGGCCACCGGCTATGCCGGCGTGCAGAATCCGCTGTTCTTTAAAGAGAACACCAAGATGCTGTTCGGCGACGCCAAGGCGATGGTCGACAAGCTGCTGGCCGCCGTGAGCGGCTGATCCGCGCACCACGCATACCAACGAGGGCACCCACAGCGGTGCCCTCGTTGTTGGTGGTAGGGCCAAAGGGGAATTATGTAATGGCCACCCATGGGTAAAACTATGTGATTTGGTGTCCGTTTCGGGGATTTTCGATGGCCATTTGTACTTCTGAGAGCTCTGGCGTGGGCCGGAAATCGGGAGCCGGTCGATGCGTGACCCTTTAACCTGATGCTCAGCTCGATCGACAGACTCGCATGTCCTGCTGAGGATCTCAGGGGTGTGCTGAAGCACGGTGAAGTGGCCAAACATGATCGGGCTAACACTATTGGCTGGTCGAGAACCCGAAGACTACCGTAAGACCTACGCTAGCTCTGGCTTCGATGAAAGGGCAGATGAGCATGTCAATAAGGCTGTCTATATTGAATTGCTCGCGTTCGTCATGATTGACTCGAGGTGCTAGTCAACGAACGTGTCCCTTCATCTTTGGTGGCGCAATTGTCGGCACAACATTTCAATAAAATGAGCTTTTATGAAAATTCTCTATAAGACCCGTGCAACAGCTATTGGTGGTCGTAGTGGCAACACCATGCTTGACGATGGCAGCCTCTCCCTCGATTTGGCCATGCCCGGCACCGGCAAGGCAGGCGCCAACCCCGAGCAGCTTTTTGCTTTGGGCTATGCCGCTTGCTTTGACAACGCCCTCAAGCATGTGGCCGAACGTATGAAACTGCCGCTCGCGAGCAGTCAGACCAGTGCAGAAGTAGGCATGGGCATGACACCTGAGGGGGGCTTCAAGCTCGATGTCGATCTTTACGTCACCCTCGGCGGTCTTGATCAAGCCTCTGCCGAAGCCTTGCTTGCCAAGGGGCATGCAGTGTGCCCCTACTCCAATGCCTTGCATGGCAATGTCGACGTGCGCCTGCATCTGACTGTGGCCTAACCCTCTCGGAGCCTACTCATGAAAAAAGTCTTGATGGTACTAACCTCGCATGACCAGCTCGGCAATACCGGCCTCAAAACCGGCTTTTGGCTGGAAGAGTTCGCCGCGCCTTACTACGTGTTCAAGGATGCCGGCCTGGAGATAACCCTTGCCTCGCCCAAGGGTGGCCAGCCTCCCTTAGACCCCAAGAGCGACGAGCCGGATTTCCAGACCGAAGCCACCCACCGCTTCCGCGCCGATGCCGCAGCCGTGGCGCAGCTCGGCGCCACGCTTCCCTTGGCCGAAGTGAATGTGGGCGATTTCGATGCGGTGTTTTACCCAGGCGGTCACGGCCCGCTGTGGGATCTCGCCGAAGATGCACGCTCAATCGCCCTGATCGAGGCCACCGTGGCGGCAGGCAAGCCGCTGGGCGCGGTTTGCCACGCACCGGGCATCTTCCGCCACACCAAGAATGCGGATGGTTCGCCGCTGGTCAAGGGCCGCCAAGTGACCGGCTTCACCAACACCGAAGAAGACGCGGTGCAGCTCTCGGCCATCGTCCCCTTCCTCGTTGAAGACATGCTCAAAGGGCATGGTGGTGACTACAGCAAGGGTCCGGACTGGCACCCCTACGCCGTTGTCGACGGTAACCTGATCACTGGCCAGAACCCAGCCTCCTCGAGCCTGGTTGCAGAGAAGATGCTCGCTGCAATGCAGTGAGCATCCCCACAATTTACCGCCCATCCCAGAAAGTGAGTCAATCCATGTCTGATCTGATCAGCAAGCTCCAGTGGCGCTACGCCGCCAAGAAAATGGACCCTAGCCGCGCCGTACCGCAAGAGAAGGTCGAGCGCATTCTGGAAGCCATCCGCCTCACCGCCAGCTCTAGCGGCATGCAGCCCTACGAAGTGATCGTGGTCACCAATCCTGAGCTGCGTGCGCAGATCGTGCCGCATGCTTGGAATCAAGCACAGATCACCGATGCCTCCCATCTGCTCGTGTTTGCCGCGTGGGACAACTACACCGCTGATCGCATCAACATGATGTTCGACTTGGTGAACGACGTGCGCGGCATCCGCAACGAAGGCTGGGAAAACTATCGTCAACAAGTGCTGGCGGGTTATGTGCCGCGCGACCCGGAAGTCAATTACCAGCACGCCGCACGCCAGGCCTATATCGGTTTGGGCACCGCACTGATCGCCGCCGCTGAAGAAGGCGTGGACAGCACGCCGATGGAAGGCTTCGACCCAGAGAAGGTCGATGAAATCCTCAAGCTGCGTGAACGTGGCCTGCGCTCGGTCATCCTGCTGCCGCTGGGCTACCGGGCTACCGAAGGCGACTGGCTGGTGAACTTGAAGAAGGTCCGCCGCTCTCGCGAGAACTTCATCACTGAAATGTCCTGATAGCGCTCACTCTCATGTAGCAACAAGCCCTGCACCCGCGCCCGCCGCATGTTGCGTGCGGCTTACCGACTGGAGAATTGAAATGAATATAAAGAACATGCTGCGCGGGCTGATTCTGTCCGCCCTCCTGCTGCCCTTGGCGAGCCAAGCGCAAACACCCACAACGCAGATTGCAACCGAATATCTGATGACCCTGCATATCCCGCTGGATCCGCCACAGCAGATAGACGAGACTAGCTTTGTTTATAACGTTCGCCCCGGTGGTTGGGCGAAAGGACCTAAAATCCAGGGTGAGCTACTGGCGCCAGGTGGAGATTGGTTTCGTTCTATGCCAGGCGGCAATGGGCGTCTCGATGTGCGTAGTACGCTGAAAACAGACGACGGCCAGTTCATCTTCCTCAGTTACAACGGCATCATGAGCCACACTAAACATAGCTTTGAGCGTTTCATGAAGGGCGAAACCTTGAGCGCAAAAGACTTTTATCTTGTAATCGCGCCAACAATGCAGACCTCATCGCCGAAATATGCCTGGCTTAATCACGTGCAATGTGTTGGCAAAGTCGTTGGCGTAAAAGTTGGTGAAAACTCGTTCGTTCAGTACGACATCTACATAGTGCGCTGACCTTAATGCCCACCTAAACACTGACACCTGTTCTTAAACTGCAGGAAGGCTGCAGTGTTATTCTCAGGAGGCTGAGAATATTTGGCGCGCATTAATGGTAAGGCTATCAGAACAAGTTGAAAATGAAGGCCAGCGGTCGTCGCAGAAACCGATGAACCAAGATCGGAAGAAAAGGGCCAGCCCCATAAGATAGCCCTGCGGGCGCATGGATGAGGCCATGCGTGGCCGCTGGGTCTGCGGCGCCGGATTGCGGCTGCGCTGCGGCCATGCTTGCCAGCTGCGCAGGCAGATTGCGCCTACGGCGCCCGGATGCGGGGTGCCGCCCCCGCGCGACGGGCAGGAGGAGGGTGGCCTGACCCTCCTCCTGCACCTCCAGCAGGCCCCCGAGATCGTCAACTTAGCCGCTGACTTGGTGTTCTGCCGGTTTCCGGGGTC